>PCAK01000019.1 GCA_002730525.1 Acidobacteriota bacterium
AGGCGCTGGCGCTCGTGGTGGTGAAGGCGACGGCCGACCGGGCTGGCTCATGGGAGGGGAAATCTGACCCGACCTCTCTCATAATCAATGGCCACCAAGGGGGGCAGGGCACGAGCGCATGGCTGGCAGGCGGCCTACTGGAGCGGCTCCTCGTCGAACTTCACGAGCGCGTAGAGGAACTGGCTGCCCGCCGGAATGACGATGTGGTGTGGCGTGGCCATCGGCACGTGCAGGATGTCGCCCGGGCCCAGTTCATGACGCGTGCCGCCTTCGATCGCGCTCCCTCGCTGCTGCTTTCGCGGCAACGACTCGGCGTCGACCAACGCGCCGCCGATGACGAAGGTCGCGCGGCCACGATGAACGACGTAGAGGTCGGCCTCGGTCTCGTGGAACTCGGCGCGTCCGGTCTCCCCACGGAGCACGTAGTAGACGGAATGACCGTCCTCGTTGCGGATCGTCTCGTAGACCATCGCGCGATCGCCGATCTCTCGTTCGAGACGATCACCTATCGCGTCGACGTCGGCGCTCTGCCAGAGCACGAAGCCCTCCGGGCCGCCCGGCTCCTGCGCCGAGACGTTAGTCGCGCCAAGGCCGACGCTGACGAGGGCAACTATCGCGACGATGGTCCATGGATATCGCATTGGTCAGTCCTCAGTTGCCGGAAACCGGCGGCGGCGACCCTCAATCATAGCAGAGCAGGCGGGAGGCGAGGGGGTGCTAGGGAACGAACGTCTCGACGTGCGCCGGGTCCATAGGCTCGGTCGCCAGCGACCCGGCGACCAGCACGATGACATTGGCACCGAGGCCCCAGACACCCGGGTGTACCAGTTGCCACTGCCACGCCGGCACCAGGTTCCAGGCGATCGTGACGAGGCACCCGGCGGCCAGGCCGGCGATGACGCCGGTGGGGGTCGAGCGCCGCCAGTAGAGCGCGGCGATGAGGGCCGGGAAGATCTGTGCGATGAAGCCGTAAGAGAGCAGCAGCAGCAGGACGAGCGAGACCTCCGAGTAGATGGCGAAGTAGTAGGCCACGGCGCCGATCGCGACGACGGTCCAGCGGATCAGGCGCGTCTCGTCGGCGTCGGAGATCGACGGGTGGATCAACGTGCGGCACCCGTCCTTGATCGCGACCGCACCGGCGGCGTGGACGATGGCGTCACCGCTCGACATGGAAGCGGCGAGCGCGCCGGCGCAGAACAGGCCGACGACGACGGCCGGCAGACCCAGCGAGGTCACAATCGTCGGGAGGATCGTGTCGACCGGCGTCACTCCGGGGAAGGCCAGGACGCCCGAGAAGCCGATGAGCAGAATCGGCAACAGGAAGAACGCGAAGGTCGGGTAGAAGACGACCGTCTTTCGGAGTGTGGCGATGCTCTCCGCTGTGTAGATCTTCATGAAATAGTGCGGCCAGACGCTGAAGCCGAAGACCGAGATGGCGATCGCGCTCGAATAGCCGCCCCAGGTCCAGGGCGCGCCCGCGGCGTCGAGGCCGGGCGCCGCGAGCATCGCTGGTGCAGCTTCGGCGATCTGTTCGAACATCGGGCCGATGCCGCCGTGCAGCGCGCGAGGCAGGTAGAGGCCGAGGCCCCAGGCGAGCGCCATCATGAGAATGCCCTGGAACGTGTTCGTCCAGGCGACGCCCATGACGCCGCTGCGGAAGACGTAGAGCAGAACGACGCCGTAGGTCACGCCAGCCCCCGCCCAGACCGGCATCCGCCCTTCGGTGACCACCGAGAAGACATAACCGGCGCCCCGCATCTGGAGCATCAGGTAGGGGACGAACGCGATCAGGCTGATCGCGGCGAGGACGGCCGAGATGTAGCGGCTGTGATAGCGGTGCGCGAACAGTTCGGCCTGCGTCACGTAGCCGAAGCGGCGACCCAATCGGGCGACCCGAGGGCCGAAGAAGTACATCGGGACGAGGCCGAGGCTGGTGTAGGAAATGATGTAGAAAGCTGCGGCACCACGCGAGTAGGCCCAGCCGGGCCCGCCCAGGAACGAGAACGCACTGAAGATCGACGCCCCGAGCACGAAGTAGAGCACCACGAAGCCAAGCTGTCGATCGCCGGCGACGTAGCCCTCGGTACCGCGCGAGGCCGAGCGACCCGAGAGGAGCCCGACCACGAGCGACGCCGCCAGATAGCCGACGGTGACGAGCAGGACGATGATCCAGGGTGCCATCGTGAGCGGTCAGGAGGCGTCGTCGTTCGGAGTCTGCCAGTCGTACCAGAGCAGCGCGACGAAGGCGACGAGCGATAGGCCGAGGACGTAGACGAGGGAGAACGGAAGGCCGAACAGGAACGGGCGGACGCGGCTAACCAACGGGTAGACGGGCCACATCGTGGCGACGAAGAGCGCGGCGAAGAAGACAGCGAGCGATCTGAGTCCGACCTTACCCACGCCGCAGGATATGCGACGGCATGATCCGCGCGACTGAGGTCGCGCCGGCCTGACGCATCACCATCTCCAGTTCGCGGCGCAGCAGCCCGAGCACCGCCGCGACGCCGGCCTGGCCGAAGCTGGCGAGGCCCCAGAGGTAGGGCCGCCCGATGCCGACCGCGGTGGCGCCCAGGGCAAGCGCCTTGAAAATGTCGGTGCCGCGGCGGAACCCGCTGTCGATGATGATCGGCATCCGCCCGCCGACCGCCTCAACGATCTCGGGCAGCGCCTCGATCGTCGACCGATCAGTGGCCCCGGCGCGCGCACCGTGGTTCGACACCACGATGCCGTCGGCGCCGTAGGCCTCCGAGAGCGACGCGTCCTCGCCGGTGACGATGCCCTTGACCAGGACCTTCATCGAAGTCGCGTTCTTCAACCGCGTGACGTAGTCCCACGTCATGCCGACGGGGCGAGACGGTCCGGTGCGCGGCGGCCGGCCGCCGGTCACGAAGCTACTCGGGTCGAGGTGGGTATGCATTGCGCGCGGCTGATCAGGATCGTGGCAGAGCGCGCAGTCGCGGTCGTCGGCCCGGATGCCTCTGAGAGCGGTCAGGCGGTTGCTGCCAGCCTGCAAGTCGACCGTCAGGACGACCGCGGCGGCACCGGCCGCCTCGGCCCGCCTGACCATCGCCTCGGTCAGGGTCCAGTCGGTCGCCGCGTAGAGCTGGAACCAGATCGGACCACCTCGCGCCGCGATGACCTCCTCTATCGGGGTCGAGGCGACGGTTGACAGCATCTGCAGGTGGCCCTTCGCCTTCGCCGCCCGGGCCACGGCCAGTTCGGCGTCGGGATGGAAGGCGCCGTTGCTGCCGGTCGGCTGAATGACGATCGGTGTCTCCCAGCGGCTCCCGAAGATGTCGACCGACGTGTCGATCGTGCGGACGTCGACCAGGCGGCGCATCCGCAACTGAAACTGCCTGAAGCCCTCGCGGTTGACCTCGAGCATCCGGTCGTCATCGACGCTGGTGGCGAGATAGGCATAGTGGGCCGTCGGCAGGACCTGCCGGGCGACCGCCTGGAAGTCGAAGACGCTCAACGCCTCGGTCGCGGAGGCGACGAGGTCGGCCTGCTGCGCGTGGGACGCGCCGTCGGTGGTGGCCGCGAGCAGCCGTTGAACGAGGCCGGTGCCGGTGCCCGCGAGTGCGAGGGCCGGGCTGGCGGCCAGGAACCCGAGGAATTGCCTCCGGGTCGCGGCGAGATCGGATTCCGGCATGCGACGTCTTCTCGGTTCGTGTCTGGAGCGGAGAATAGCACGAGGGGCGAGGCGAAGCCGAAGGCCGGGTGAGGGGCCCAGGAGCGTTACGGCACCCGATCCAGCATCAAGCGGCTGTATTCGGGGTCGTCACCGCTGCAGGCGCCATCGAGGAGGAAGCTACCGGCGAGACGCCCAGGCAAACCGGGCGCGTTCAGGTCGCCCGTCAAGGTCGTGTCGCAATCGAGCGCGTCGACACGGAAACTCAGGTCGAGCGCGACCCGGGTAGCCGTCGCCCGTCCGACGATCGGTGCGTCGATACCCAGCGCCTCCACCTGGAAGCGGCCGCCGATGGTCGGTGCCGCGTCGACCGTTAAGTCGACCACGACATCGAACTGATCGCCCTCGAGCCTGAGATAGCCGGTGTACTAGCCCGCGAGATCGTGGCCGGCCGCGGGCGCGGCGGTCGCCTCGGGCAGCGCGAAGGCGACCAGGTGGTCACCCCGCGGAGAGGGCATCCGAGCGTAGCCGCCCGCAGAGATCGTCATGGTTCGATCTACGGAGGGCGGGGACAGGCGGTTCAGGTCCGTGTTACGGATTCCCAGCGTCCGCTCTCGGCGCTGCGGAAGATCGCATCGATGACGGCCATGTTGGCCACCGCGTCGTCGAGCGGCGTCGGCACCGCCGTGTCGTTCAGGATCGCCTGCGAGAACAACTCGCCCTGAATCGTGTAGTGGTTGCTGCGCGCGAACGTGATCTCCTCCCTGGCACCGTCGGCCTGCTGCCACCAGATCCGGGTCGGGCGGTCGGTCGGCGGGTTGAACGGGATCTCCACCTCGACGCGGCCCGCATCGCCGAGGAGGCTGACGCGTTGATACGGCGCCGCCTGCGTCGAGCAGGTGAAGGCCGACGCGCCACCGTCGAACTCCAGCAGCGCGGAGGCGTGGCGGTCTGTGCCAAAGCGGGGGTCGCGGTCGATCGTGGCGCAGACCCGCAGCGGCTCGGTCTCGAACAGCCATCGTGACACCGAGATCGGATAGCAGCCGATATCGAGCAGCCCTCCGCCGCCGATGTCGGCTTGATTACGCACGTTGGCGGCGTCGTCGTTGAAGTAGCTGAACGTCGATTCGATGCTCCGCAGTCGCCCGATGCCGCCGGTCTGGACGATCTCTCGTGCCCGCTGCCACTGCGGATGGTGGCGGTACATGAACGCCTCCATGACCTTCAGTTCCGGATACCTGGCTGCGGCGCCGACGAGTTGCCCCGCCTCGGCGGCCGAGAGGCCGATCGGCTTCTCGCAGAGGAGATGCTTTCCCGCCTCCAGCGCCTTGATCGTCCAGGGTACGTGCAGATGGTTCGGAAGTGGATTGTAGACGGCGTCGATGCGATCGTCGGCCAGCAACGCCTCGTATGAGGCGTGGGCAGTCGCGAGCCCCAAGCGCTCGGCGGCGTCCTGGGCCGCGTCGAGGCGGCGCGAGGCAATGGCGACGACGTCGCAGGACGGTGCCTGCTGCATCGCCGGGATGACCTGCGCGAGGCCGATCTGGGCGGTGCTGAGCACACCCCATCTGACGGCGATCGGAGACATCGACTTTCAGCTGCCCAGAAATGCGCGGACGGCGTCGTTCACGCCGTCCCGCTCGCAGACGGTGACCATGTGGCCGCAGTCGCTGTCGAGGGCGAGCACTTGGGAGTCCGTCAGCCTCGCGAAGTCGAGGGCCGGGCCGGGTGTCACCATGTGATCGCGGCTTCCCACGACCACCAGCATGTCGGCGGTGACCGTGGCGGCCGCAGCCTCGAGTCCGCCGCCCGTGGGCGAGGAGACGTCGTGGGCGATCATCGCGCGGAGCTGGGCGGCACGGTTGTGCATCGCCATGATGAGGCCGCCAGCCCGTCCAGCCTCGAGCAGGCTGGCGCCGCGATCGTTTGGGTCCTCCAGGCGGTGGTAGTCGGGCGTCTGAAGCGCCAGCTGGCTGATCATGCCGGTCAGTTCGAGCGCGGCCGTCGGGTCGCATTCGCACGCCGCAGCCTGCTCGATCGCCGCGAGCTGGGCGGTCCAGAGCAGCAGGTCGTACGACCCGAGGCGCGGGGAGCCGACGATCGGCACGGCGCGGTCGACGAAGTCCGGGTGCGCCGTGACCCACTCGTAGGTTTGCATCCCGCCCATCGAGATGCCGACGACGGCGTGGAGGTGCGTGATGTCGAGCACTTCGGTCAACACCCGGTACTGCGACCGGACCATGTCCCCGATTGTCACGGTTGGGAAGTTGCCGTCGGGCTGGCGCCGACTGTTCGATGGCGACGTGGAGGTGCCGTTGGCGAGTGCGTCGATCGCGATCAGGAAGAACCGCGAGGTGTCCACGGCGCCGACCGCATCGGACGTGAACAGGGCTTCGGTGTTGCCGGTGAACCAGGTCGGGAACAGCACGGCGTTCGACCGGTCGGAGTTCAGTGTGCCGGCCGTCCGATATCCGATCTGCGTGTTGCGGAGGAGCCGGCCGCTTTCGAGTCGAAAGTCGCCCAGGACCGCGAATTCGAGCGACGGCGCCTCGGCGGCCGGCAGGGTGGATGGCAACAGCAGCAGCAGCGACAGCAGCAGCGGCGCGTGTCGAAACATCTAGACCTCCAGGACTACTGAAGACGGAACCGCACGATGAGACCCCACTTGTTGCTGCCGGAGTTGGAGGCCTCGGGGTTGGGCCCGGCGATCGGTTCGATCCCGGAGACCCATCGGTACGGGTTCGAGTGATCGTTGTAGGTGAGGGCCACGGTGACCGCATTCTTGAAGTCGGCATAGACGCGGACGGCGGTCGACCGCTCCTTCTCGCCCAATCGGACATCGGAGCCCTCGAGGTCGAGGAGTGCGATGAGCGAGTCATCGCGACTGAGTTCCTCGTGGGTGACGACCGTCCCGACCCGCATGTCCCGGGTCACCGGCGCCGACACGTCTGCGCCGACGTAGTAGCCCGGCTTGTCGAGCGGCCCCGTGTCGAGCTCCAGCAGTTCGGCGGAGGTGTTCGTCAATCCCCAGGTGTACCTGGCGTACTCGCCGAAGACGCGGGCGTACTGGTTCACGCGGTACTGCGCCGAGACGACGACGGCGTCGTCGTGGCGCTTGCTCGCGTAGAAGTTCGGGAGGCGCTCGACCTTCGAGCCGGTGAACCCGTTCTTCCACGCCGCCCTGAGGTCGAGACCATCGAGCGGTTCGATGCGACCCGAGACCAGGGTCGTCAGCGCGGAGTTCGAATCGAACGATCCGTCCTGGAAGTAGAAGTAGTCGTAGTCACGAAACTTGTTGCCGTCGCCGAGAAATGCCGCACCACTCACCGTGGCCCAGTCAGTGAGGGCGTAGTCGAGGCCAAGGCCGAAGTTGCTCTCGGCATTGATCCGCTGGATGTGCGTGGCGTCCTTGGCGCTGAACGATCCCATCGCCTCCCAGTCGAACCCGGTCGGCAGCATGAAGCGCCCGAACGTCAGGCCGAAGCGGTCGCCGTCGTATCGGAGGTGCGCCTGGCGAATCGGTCCCTGCTGGTTCACCGGGTCGAGCGCCACGAACCGGTAGTCGTCCACGCGCAGGCGGCCGTCGGGCTCGCACGGGACAACCGGCCCGATCTCCTGCGGCGTGTTCGGGTAGAAGAAGCCCGCCTCGCCACAGGCTGGCAACGGGCGGGTCTCGTTGACCGGGTTGACCTCGATCAGGTAACTCACGCGCTCGCTCAGGTCGCCGAACAGTCCGATGATCGCGTAGCCGAGGCGCCCCTGCTTCTCGAAGCCCAGGGTGGCGACCGCCGCATCGTGAATGTGGCCCGCCATGAACGACAGCCGGACGCGGAGCTTGTCGGAATTGGGGAGGGCGAACCCGGAGGCGGCTTCCTCGTCCTCTTGCACGGCGACCTGTGAGGCCTCAGGCCCGGGTGGCTCCTGCGCGTGGATATGGCTCGCGCCGATGCCGAGGCCGAGGGCCACGAACAGAGCGGTGCGACAGACGGACGGCGTCGCGGACAGGCGATGAGTGTATGTGGGCACGGTTCGGTCTCGACTGCTCGGGGATTATAACGGTCCAGGCCGGCTCCTGTTGACCATTAGGAACCGCTCGCCGTCCGGCGAGACGCCGTAGTTGCGATAGGCGCCGACATCGGGTTCATAGTTCCCTTCGGGCGCGCCGCCTCGTCGACGGACGGGGCGCGTCAGTCGTTGACACCCCTTTGCATTCTGACTACGGTAGGCCGTCCACCAGATCTTGTAAGTGGGACAGGAGTTCTTCCGCTTGCTGCCGCCTGTCACCGAAAGGAGCGCCATCGTGTCAAGAATCGCCCTATCGCTCGTTGTCTTAGCTTTCTCAACATCCAGCTTCGCTCAAGACGCCGCGGCGACCGCCGCGGCGACACGGATGCCCTCCAGTGTGGCCTGCGCGCCGCAGCCGGCCTGATCGCTGAGGCAGACGGAATGGACCAACTCCAACGAGACATCAGTAGTCTCGCGCCATCGGACCTACAGAAACTGGTCGGCCTGGGAAGCGTTCCTCCGGGAGGTCTGATTCTTGAATACCTCGGGATCCTAACCAAGGGAACAGCGATTTCGGCCACGCTATTCGCCTCGCCTTCTACCTGCAAGTTCAAGACATACTATTCGTTCAAGGAGTGGATGAGCGGCAAACGTTTGCAGCAACAGACGAAGACCACGAGCAGCGGGGAGACGAGAAGCCTTAGTTTTCCGAAAGCGAAGTTCACCGGACATGCAGTCCTCTGGATCATGAATGCGTCCAGCACCAACTGTTACGTGGCGCTAATCAGCCCCGAACTGACGTGAGATTGAACGGGCTCCCGATCCCGCGGTCTCTGTCCTCAAGTTTCACGCACGAGCGGGCACGGACGCGCTCCGGGCCATTCAGCGGCACGTGAAGGCTGATAGCGAAGCTGACGCGCGCGACCTCTTCGACGATCCGGGCCGGCTTGGAGCAATTCGCCGCTCAGCTCGGGGCGCTCCGGATTTAGTTGTCAAAGAACTGCTGCGCACCGAACGTGTTCATTAACATGCGCGCGAGGCGCTACTTTGCGTCGACATGCGGAAGGCCGGTTCCAGCGTCGTCTCGGTCAGTCCTCGGTGCTGGCAAGCGGGCGCTGGGCGACGGCGTACGCCCTGCCAGCTGGACCTGGCGCGCGGACGGGCAAATGTCAGTACGGCTGTGACCCCGTCCGCATTTCCGCTGATACAACCAGCCTGGTCGTTCCTATAAGTGACTATTTATGAGAAGTGTGCATGGTGGGCCGCCTGGGGATCGAACCCAGGACTCCGTGATTAAAAGTCACGTCTCATCGGAACTCGCTGAAATTCACTGAAACGCACTGATCGTATTGCCCATTGTATTTAGGGCTCAGTCCTGGTGTAATACGTTTCAGATGATTGCACTAGCTTTCGTCGATGTGTTACCCGTGTGTTACCCAACGGACACCGTGGCTGGACTCATGGCATCTGGCGTATGCCCAGCGAAAACCTGACTGCGCGTCTAGTGGAAGGGCTGAAGCCGGGGAAGTCTCGGCTTGAGTATTTCGATCGACGTGTACCGGGTCTCGCGTTGCGGGTGTCGATGGCCGGTGGGAAGAGTTGGGTGCTGCTGTATCGACATCATCGGCGGCTTCGTCGTTGGACGATCGGGCGATACCCAACGCTGAGTCTTGCCGATGCGCGCGAACGGGCTCGAGAAGGGCTCCGCGACGCTCAGCACGGACAGGACCCAGCAGAAGCGAAGCAGAACGCCTACGACGCCGACACATTTCAGGAACTTGCCGACAGATACATCGCGGAGTACGCCGAGCCACGAAAGCGTACCTGGAAGGATGATCGGCGGCTGCTGCGAACGGAGGTCGCTCTATGAGTCGCCAGAGCCGGATTTGAA
>PCAK01000020.1 GCA_002730525.1 Acidobacteriota bacterium
TGACGGCACTGACGTACGTGCTCACTCTCGAAGACCCCACGCGCTTTCGGAAGAGTCGGATGGTCGGCGCCTATCTCGGCCTCCGGCCCAAACGGCGGGAGTCCGGGGCGCAACGTCCCGAGCTGTCGACCACCAAGGCCGGGGATGTCTTCTTGCGCCGCCACCTGGTCACCGCGGCCCAGTACATCTTGGGGCCCTTCGGGCCCGACACCGACCTGCGCCGCTGGGGCTTGGCCCTGGCCGCGCGCGGGGGGCGGGCCGCCAAGAAACGCACGGTCGTCGCCGTGGCCCGTAAACTCGCGGTGCTGCTGCATCGGCTCTGGGTGACCGGTGAGGTCTACGAACCGCTCGGCTACCAGGCGCGGGCGGCCCGTGTGGCCTGACCTCGCAGGCCGGGCGGCGTGTGCACGCGGAAGGACATGGACGTCGGTCAGGCAGACCGTCTCCGGCTGACTGCGATTCAGCCCGAGGCCTCCTCGGAAGGCCGCCAGGCAGATAGCAGCACCCGGCACGCACGGACCTCAGCATGCACCGATCTCAATAGCGAGATCCTCGAGAGTGCGGATGGAAGCGTGTACCCCCTGACCGACCGGCGGCCTTGACACCGGCTGGCTCTCTCATGGAAGGGCCAAAGCCTGCCCTACTCATCTACTGTCCAGAAGCGGGAGAACTCGTCGAGGTGGGTCAGGGTGTCGAACGAGCGCATGCGATCGACGAACAGCACGCCGTCGAGATGGTCCGTCTCGTGCTGGATGACGCGCGCGGCGAAGCCGTGGGCCGTCAGCTGCAGCGGTTCGCCGTGCCGGTCGAGCGCGCGCAGTTCGACCTCAGGCGCGCGCGGCACCTTGCCGCGCAGGTCGGGAATGCTCAGGCAACCTTCCCAGTCTTCGACGGGCGGATCACCCCGCAACGTGAGTTCCGGGTTGACAACGGCCGTCAGCCGCATCGGGTCGTCGCCGTGCTCGACGCCTGCGACGAAAATCCGGAGACGCTCGTGCACCTGCGGGCCCGCGAGACCGATACCCTGATACTCGACCATCGTCTGGATCATGTCGTCGATGAGCTGTTGCACCCCAGGCCTCCGCAGTTCGGACGGATCGACCGGACGCGCCATCTCGCGCAGCACGGGATTGCCCATGCGCGCGACTTTCAGAATGGACATCTCGCCGATTATACGTGAGGCCTGCGCGCGGCACTGTCCCGATGACACCAGCTGAAGAACCTGTCTACCGCTTCTGTTCGATGTGTGGCGGCGCGCTCGAGCGACGGCTGCTCAAGGCCGGCGAACCCGAGCGGCTCGTCTGCGTGGCGTGCCGCCACATCATCTATCTCGACCCGAAGCTGGCGGTCGGCACGATCATCACGATGGACGACGATCGGATCGTGCTGGTCCGGCGGGCCATCGATCCCGGCTACGGCAAGTGGGTCTTTCCGGGGGGCTACGTCGACCGCGGCGAGGAGATCAGGGCCGCCGCGATCCGCGAGGCGCTCGAGGAAGCCGGGCTCACCGTGCGACTCGACGGGCTCGTCAGCATCTATTCGTACGCCGGCCGCGCGCCGGTCATCGTCGTGTATGCCGCGACGGCGACCGGCGGCGCGCTCCGTCATTGCGACGAGTCACTCGAGATCCAGCTCTTCGCGCGAGACGAAGTCCCGTGGGATGAACTCGCGTTTCACAGCACCCGGGAGGCACTGCGAGACTACCTCGACGGACATCTGCACCGACACGGGTGCCTGTAGCGGCCCGTGGTGAAAGCCCCTCTGGCAGCGCGCTTGCACTGTAGATCGCCTCACGTTTCTTTCGGGCCTATTTCAGGGCCCTGGAGCGCACCATGGGGCGACGGGCCGTTACAACACTGGTGGCTGCGATCACGATCCTGACGGTCGGCTGCGACGTGGAGCGGTTCAGCTCCCCCACGTCCTCGTCGAGCGAACTCGAGGGGTTTCTCGGCAAGTGGCGATCTGCCGACCTCCAGCAGGCGGCCGACTCGTGTCAGGACTTCGACTGGAGCCTGGCGCCCGACGGCGAAGGACTCAGTGGAGAGTTCTCGGCGAACTGCGACGGCATTCTGCTGACCGGCACCGGGGAGGGCCAGCTCAGCGGCGCGATATGCTGCGGCTCTCCGTGAGCGGCCTGGCGACGACGCCCCAGGGGCTGACGTGCGCCTTTCAGTTGACGGGCGTGGCCCGCCTCCAAGGCCAGACGATCCGGGTCGACTACGCCGGGTCCACCTGCATCGGGTCGGTGAGCGGCACCGAACTGCTGCAGACCGGGTGACGGTCACCCTGTCGACGGTGCGACGGCCCGTTTCGGCGGAAAGCTGAACTGCTCCACCACAACCTCCGCGACGGCCCGCTCGACGATCTCCTCGACCGGCAGGGCGGCTTCGGCGGCCTCGGCCTGGGCGACGCTGGCTCGGGTCGCGGGGTGCTTCGGCGTGAACAGCTGGCAGCAGTCCTGGTCGGGAATGATCGAGATCGGGTAGGTGCCGATCCGGATCGCCTCGTCCGAGATTTCATCCTTGTCGAGGCCGATCAACGGCCGCAGGACGGGTAGACGCGTCACGTCGTTGATCACGGCCAAGTTCTCGAGCGTCTGCGACGCCACCTGCCCCACAGCCTCTCCGGTCACCAGCGCGCGGGCGCGCGACTCGCGCGCGAGCCGGTCCGCAATCCGGAGCATCAGCCGACGGTAGATCACGACGCGGAGCGGCGGCGGCACCGTCAGCACGACTTGCCGCTGGATCTCACCGAACGCGACCATCATCAATCGCGAGCGGAGCTGCGATCGGGTGAGCAGCACGGCGATCTCGCGAACCTTGTCCTGCGACGCCTTCGAGAGAATCGGATAGCTGTGGAAGTGGATGAAGTGCACGCGGCAGCCACGCTTCATCAGTCGGTATGCCGCGACCGGCGAGTCGATGCCGCCGGAAAGCAGGCACGCCACGCGCCCGCTCACACCGCTCGGCAGGCCGCCCGCGCCGCGCACCTTCTCGAACGAGTAGAACGTCTCGTCGGTCAAAATCTCCAGCCGCACCGTCAACTCGGGCGCTGACAGATTCACCGCCCAGCCCTTGGCCTGCTTGATCCGCCCGCCGACCTCCCGCTCGACCTGCGGCGAGGTAAGCGGATACCGCTTGTCGGCGCGTCGCGCGGTCACCCTGAACGTCGCGGGCTGCCGGTCACCCAGGTCGGCCAGCACGGCCGCCGCGATCTCGTCCACGTCGCCGCCAGCCACCCGGCCGGCCTGCGCGAAGTTCGCCGCGCCGAAGACACGGCTCAGCCGATCGGCGAGCGCCGCCCAGTCGACCGTGGGCTCCAGCACCAACTCGATGCGCCCCATGAGCGCCCGCACCTTCGCGACGCCAAGGTCGGCCGTGACCTCACGCAGGTTGCGGACCAGCCGCGCGATGAACCAGGGCCGGTTGCCGCCCTTCAGGGCGATCTCCTGATAGTGGACGATGACGGATTTCATCGATCTCTGACGGTCGAGTTCCCGATCGGCTTCAGTCCGCGATCGTACCCGGCTGGCCCTCCTCCGGCAAACGCCCTCGAGGCGAAGCGCCCATCGTTGTCAAGCCGAGGGAATCGTGCGAAACTCGGCCGCGGCATCCTTCCGCCGCTCGGCCGTTGCCGCCAACCTCTCCGCGCATGGGCGCAACCGTGCCAGACGCGTCCTTCAACCGATGCAAGAGTTCATCGCCGCCGCCGCCGCCATCCTGCTGCTCGTAACGGCGGCGAGCCTGGGCACCTCCCTGCACGGATTTCGGAAGCGCCGACGCGCCCAGCTGGCGCACGAGCAGGAACACGGACGCCAGATCGTCGCCGAGGTACCGTCGGGCACCGAGATGATCCTGTTCAGCGAAGCGGCCGATACCTTCTCCTACGGGGCGGCGGCGCTCGACAAGCGGTGCATCACCGCGGTGCGCGTGCTCATCAACGGCACGCCGATCACGGCGTACGAGTCTCGGGAGTTCCAGCGGTCCGCCACAGCCGTTTCGGCCGCGTTCGAGGACCGGCCCGAGGGCATCGCGCACGATCGCTGGGGCGTGGTGATCGAAACGCCCGACGGAACGACGATGGTGGAATGCGGCGCGATCCGAGAGCAGATCTCTCAGGAACTGGCGCTGCGGATCTTCGACCGCGTGAAACAGTATCTCGTGGAGCGGGATGGCGCGACGGCGTCGGGCTGATCAATCACCACTCGACCTCGGGCGTCCGCGCACGCGCATTCACCGTGCGGGCCAGCATGAAGAGCAAGTCGGACAGCCGGTTGACGTAGCGGAGCACGTCGGGCTCGACGGCGCCGGCGCCGAGGCCGACGATCCGGCGCTCCGCCCGGCGACAGACCGTGCGCGCAACGTGCAGCGCCGCGCCAGCCGGCGTGCCACCCGCCAGCACGAAGCTGCGCATCTCGGGCAGTTCGGTGTCGAGCCGATCGATCCACGACTCCAGTCGCTCCACGGCGAGTGCGTCGAGGTCGATCTTGGTTACCCGATCAGCGATCCGGTGACCCGGATCCGCCAGGCGCGCGCCAATGGCAAAGAGGTCGCGCTGCAGGTCGATCACCATCTCGATGAGATCGTGGTCGGTCAGGTATGCACGCGCCAGACCGAGCAGGGCATGGACTTCGTCGGTCTCGCCGCAGGCTTCGACCCGCGGATCGGACTTCGGCACCCGCGTGCCGTCGAAGAGCCCTGTCTCACCGTCGTCACCGGTGCGCGTGTAGATCGACACGCCCCGATTATAGTGCGACGCTCATCGTGCCCACCGCACGCGGACCGCGATGTCCAGTGACCCCGCACGGTGGACGGTGCCGTCACCCGCCGCCCGGCAACGCTTCCGGCGCAGGCTCCTCGCCTGGTACCGCAGGTACGGCCGCGATTTGCCGTGGCGACACACGCGCGACCCCTACCGCATTCTCGTTTCGGAGGTGATGCTGCAGCAAACGCAGGTCGATCGGGTGGCGCCGAAGTACGCCGAGTGGCTGGACAAGTATCCGACGTTCGAGACGCTGGCTGCGGCCCGCCCCCGCGACGTCGTTCGCACCTGGTATCCGCTCGGCTACAACGTCCGGCCGAAGCGACTGCACGCCATCGCGCGCGAATCAGTGGCACGCTATGGCGGCACGCTGCCAGATGACGAGACGGCGCTCCGCGGTTTCAAGGGCATCGGCCGCTACACCGCCGGCGCCGTCCTGAGCTTCGCATTCGGCCGGCGGGCGGCGATTCTCGACATCAACGTCGCCCGCGTGCTCTACCGCGCCTTCGTCGCCAACGGCGACCCTCGCGGCCACGCGATGCAGCGCCACCTCTGGCGGTTGTCGGACACCCTGCTCCCAAGGCGCCACGTCTTCGACTTCAACCAGGGGCTCATGGACTTCGGGGCGACCGTGTGCACGGCGCGGCGGCCGCGCTGCCGACCCTGTCCGCTGGCCACGATCTGCCGCACCGGCCCGCTCGACCCACGGGCGGCTGGAAAGCGCAAGAAGTGAGCCCATCCCTACTGGTCGTCGTGGCGGCCGTCGTCGAACGGCAGGGTCGATTTCTGGTGTCGCAGCGAGCGGTCGGCGCGCATCTGGGAGGCTACTGGGAGTTTCCGGGCGGAAAGCAGGAACCGGGCGAATCGCTCGCCGACGCGCTTCGGCGGGAAATGCGTGAAGAACTCGACGTCGACGTCGACGTCGACGATGAACTCGATTGCCTCGAGCACGCCTACGCCGACCGGACCGTCCGGTTGCACTTCTATCGCTGCCGGCTAAAGGGTGAACCGCGCCCGCAGCTCGGTCAAGCTGTGCGGTGGGTCACGCGTCGCGAACTCGGACAGCTCCAGTTCCCGCCGGCCGACGCTGCGCTGATCGCGAAGCTGACGGCTGCCTGAGAGATCAAGGCGCGCACAGCGCGCCTCGCGGCGTCCGGAGTGGGGCACTCGGGGTCCCCGCGGAGGACGCCGCGGGGGGTTTGGGGGCGAAGCCCCCATCTAGGGCGGGAACGGCAGCGCCGTGACTGCCGCCTCGACGCGCGTTGTGCCCGACGCCACCTCGACCGAGGTTCCGGGTGCAGCGTGCTCCCGCCGTACGTAGGCCAGCGCGATCGGTCGGGCGAGCCTCGGCGACCACGCTACGCTCGTCACGTGGCCGACCGGCTCACCGTTGCCGTGAACCTCGACCCCGGCAACCGGCGCCGCGTCCAGCTCCGGGGCGAACGCCAGCCCAACCAACCGCCGGGCGACCCGCCCCTGGCCGCGATGGAGGATCCTGATGATGACCTCCTGACCGACGTAGCACCCCTTCGTCTCGCTGATGGCGCGCGCGCTGATGCCGGCCTCCAGAGGAATCGTCTCGCCGTCCATGTCCGTGCCGAAGCGAGGGGTGCCGGCTTCCACGCGCAGCGCTTCCACCGCATCCGCGTCGGCCGGCTCGAGCCCGACCTCGGCCAGACGGCCGTCCAGCCGCACGCCGTGGGTCGAGGCTACCCAGAGGTCGATTCCGGGAACACCCAGTTCGTCGTTGCTCGCGGCCAGGACCGGCACGCCGTCGAGCGCCCACCAGCCGTTGTCGAGGTCGCGGTAGGCCGTGAGGCCGTTCGGCGTCGAGTCGGCGACGTCGCCGGGCGGATCGAGCGCCTCCCCCACGCGGGTCGCGCTCCCCGGCCCGCGCACCCCGACCCGATGCCAGGCCGCGGACTCATCGGCCACCTCGACCACCTCCGAGAAGACGAGCATCGAGAATCGCGACACCAGTGAGTCGGCCAACTGGCGATCGACATCCATCAGGAGCCGGTCGCCAAGCTCAAGCAGGCGCATATCGGCGATCATCCGCCCCTGCGGCGTGAGGTAGGCCGCGTAGCAGCCGCTACCGGCCTCCAGCGCCCCGATGTCGTTCGTCAGCAGCCCCTGCAGAAACGTGGCGCGATCGGCGCCGGCGAACGCGACCGTGCCGCGCACGCCGAGCGCGACGCGGGCGGCACCCGACCGCAGCGTCTGGTAGGACTGGTTCATGGTCGTGTTCGACATGTGAGCCGACCGGCGAGCGGGACGCAGTGGTATACTGAAGGGCGATGCGCGCGCCGGTCCATTGTACCGTCGCCCTCCTGGCGACGACACTGTACTCTCTGGCGGCCGCCGCGCAGGACAATCTGCGCCCGACCCCGGGTCAGTCCACCTTCAGCATCTTCGTGCAGCTCTCCCTCGTCGGTACCGAGGAGATCAGCGTCGACGAAGTCGATGGCGGCTGGACGATCAGCTCGACGGGCCGCGTCTCCGGACCGCTCGACCTGGCGATCCGCCGGTTCGAGATGCGCTACAACGACGCCTGGCAGCCGCAGGCACTGTCGATCGACGCGGTGCTGGCCGGCCAGCCGTACGAAGTGGAGACAACGTTTACCGACACGAGCGCGGCAAGCGAGATCCTCGAAGCGGGCGAGGCTCGGACGAAGAGCGATCCGATCTCGGCTGGCGTTGTCGTCCTGCCGACGAACTTCTTCGCGTCGTACGAGGCGCTCGCCACGCGCCTGTCGGCGGCCTCGCCGGGCGCGGCCATTCCGGCTTACATCGCGCCCCAGGCCGAGATTGTCGTCAGGCTGAACACGACGACCGAGCAGCGGATCGCCACGGCTGACGGCACGATCGAGGCCCATCGGCATCATGTGACCTTCCTCAACCGCAGCAACCCGTTCGACGCCGAGATCTGGTCGGACGCCGGACGCCGGCTCGTGCGGATCAGCATGCCGACCATCGGGCTCGACATCGCCCGCCAGGACATCGTCTCGCTCTCGACCCGACAGCAAACCGTCAGGAACCCGCGCGACGAGGACGAGCACATCGCCGCCTCGGGCTTCAATCTCGCCGCCACGATCACGGTGCCCGCGCCTGTGGCAGAAACCGACGACGACCGGGAGTGGCCGGCGGTCATTCTCGTGCCGGGCTCGGGCTCGACCGATCGGGACGAGACGCATTCGGGCGTGCCCGTCTACGGCCAGCTGGCCGGGGGGTTGTCGGACGCCGGCTTCTTCGTCGTTCGCTACGACAAGAGAGGCATCGGCCAGAGTGGCGGCCGAATCGAGAGCGCCACGCTGTCGGAGTATGCCGAAGACGTGAGGTCGGTCGTGCGCTACCTGCGCGACCGCGACGACGTGGACGATCGACGCATCGCCGTCGTCGGACACGACGAAAGCGGCTGGATCGCCATGCTGGCGGCAAAGGAGGAACGCCGGATCGCGGCGCTCGGTCTGCTGGCGACGCCGTCGACGCGCGGCGCGGAGTTCGTCATCGAACAGCAGGCCCAGACGCTGGCGCAGCTCAATCTTCCCGAGGAGGAACGCGTGGAGAAGATCGATTTGCAGCAGCGGATTCACGCCGCGGTCATGCGCGGCGGGGGCTGGGAGGGGATCCCGCTGACTGTGCGCGCCCAGGCGGAGACACCCTGGTTTCGGAGCTATCTCGAGTTCTGGCCGGCCGACGTCATTCAGGACCTCCGCCAGCCAATGATCGTCGTCCACGGCGGCCTCGATCGCCAGATCGTGCCGGGCCACGCCGACCGGCTGGCCGAAATGGGTCAGGCACGCGACCGGCAAGTGGTAACCGAGCTGCTCCGATTCGACACGCTGAACCACCTGCTGATCCCCGCGGTGACAGGCGAAGTCGACGAGTACGACACGCTCGAGGACAAGACGGTGAGCGAGGAGTTGATCGGCGCGATGGCGGGTCGACTGCACGAGATGATGCCGCCTCGGCGGTAGGGCGCCTCGCGACGATGCCAACGGGCGTGGGAAGCGGCATATAATATTAGGTCGGAGCGAGTTACATGAGCATTGCCAGCATGGACGAGACCACGAACTCATGATCGTCGGAATACCTAAAGAAACATTTCCTAGCGAGCGACGCGTCGCCATCGTCCCTTCGGCCGCTCCCGCACTCACCAAAGCCGGCCTGGATATCCTCATCGAGCCCACTGCGGGCGACGACGCCGGATACCCGGACGCTGCGTTCATCGAGAAGGGCGCGCGACTGGCGGCGGACCGGCGTCAAGTCTTCGCCGATGCCGACATCGTCCTCCAGGTGCGCACGCTGGGAGCCAATCCGGAGGCCGGCGTCGCCGACCTCGAACTGCTCAGGCAGGGTCAGGCGCTCATCGGGCTCTCGGAGCCGCTGACGGCCCTGGACCAGGCCAAGAGCCTGGCCGAACGCGGCGTGACCGCGTTCTCGCTGGAACTGATGCCTCGCATCACACGCGCCCAGAGCATGGACGTGCTGTCGTCGATGGCCACCGTGACCGGCTACAAGGCGGTCTTGCTGGCCGCAGGCACGGCGCCTCGGATGTTCCCGATGCTGATGACAGCGGCCGGCACGCTGAAGCCGGCGCGCGTCCTCATCCTGGGTGCGGGTGTCGCCGGCTTGCAGGCCATCGCCACCGCGCGCCGGCTCGGCGCGAACGTCGAGGCCTACGACGTCCGACCGGCCGTCAAGGAACAGGTCGAGAGCCTCGGCGCAAAGTTCGTCGAACTCGACCTGGAAACCGAGGACTCCGAGGACAAGGGCGGCTACGCCAAGGCGCAGGATGCGGACTTCTATCGGCGCCAGCAGGAGGCGATGGGCAAGGTGATCGCCGGGGCCGATGTGGTCGTGACAACGGCGCTGGTGCCAGGCAAGAAGGCGCCGACGCTGATCACCGAGGCGATGGTGGATGGCATGGCCTCGGGCTCGGTGATCGTCGATCTCGCGGCCGAGCAGGGCGGCAACTGCGAACTGACCAAGGCCGGACGGCCGACCGTGCACAAGGGCGTGACGTTGATCGGACCGACCAACCTGGCCTCGAGCGTGCCGCACCACGCCAGCCAGATGTACGCGAAGAACATCACGACGTTCCTGCTCCACCTCGTCGACGACGGCAAGCTCGCGCTCGACATGGAGGATCAGATCACGAGTGACACACTCATCTCGCATGACGGCGCGATCGTCAATGCCCGCCTGCACGACCTGCTGGGCGCATCCGACAGCGAAAGGACCGGCTCCTGATGGACGCCTTCATCCCGCTCCTCACGATCTTCATGCTCGCCGTTTTCGTGGGCTTCGAGATCATCACGAAAGTGCCGCCGCTCCTGCACACGCCCTTGATGTCTGGCTCGAACGCCATCTCGGGCATCACGATTATCGGCGCCATGATCGCGGCCGCGACGCCGAGCACCTTTACGACGGTGCTGGGATTCGCCGCGCTCGTGTTGGCTGCCACCAACGTCGTCGGCGGCTTCCTCGTGACTCATCGCATGCTCGCCATGTTCCAGAAGAAGGACTGACGCTTTGAACTCGGCTCTCATCAATCTGGCGTATCTCGCGGCATCGGTCCTGTTCATCCTCGGGATCAAGGGACTGACCCATCCGCGCACGGCCGTGCGGGGCAACCTCTACGGCGCCGCCGGCATGCTCCTGGCGATGGTCGCCACGCTGGCGAGCGGCGAAGTGTTCGGCTCGGGCTTGCAGGGACTCGGCGTGATCCTCGCGGGCGTCGTCGTGGGCGGCGGCATCGGCCTGGCGCTCGCGCTCAAGATCGAGATGACGGCGATGCCGCAGATGGTCGCGCTGCTGAACGGCTTCGGCGGCGGTGCCTCGGTCTTCGTCGCCGGCGCCGCGCTATTCGACGCGGCCGACCCGACCACGCAGATGACCGTCGCCACGGTCGCGTCTGGGCTCATCGGCGGCGTGACGTTCTTCGGGAGTCTGGTCGCCTTCGACAAGCTGCAGGAACTGGTGCTGCCCGGCAAGCCGATCCACTTCCCCGGTCAGCAGGCGGTCAACAGCCTGATCGGGCTCGCCGCGCTCGTCGTCGGCTACATGATCGTCGACGATCCGAGTGCGACCGGTCTCTACTGGGTCCTAGTGGCTCTGGCATCTGTGGGCGGGCTACTCCTCACTATCCCGATCGGCGGCGCCGACATGCCGGTCGCGATTGCGCTGCTGAACTCCTACTCCGGCCTCGCCGCCGCCTCGACCGGGTTCGTCCTGAACAACAACGCACTCATCATCACCGGATCGCTCGTGGGCGCCTCGGGCCTGATTCTCACGCGGATCATGTGCAAGGCGATGAACCGATCGCTGGCCAATGTGCTGACCGGCGCGATCGGCCCGGAAGCCGTGGGCGGCGCCTCGGCCGACGAGGTCTACGCCGGCAAGGTCAAGTCGTCGTCGCCGGAAGAGGTCGCCATGCTCCTCGACGGCGCCCGGCGCGTCGTGATCGTGCCGGGCTACGGCCTGGCCGTCTCCCAGGCGCAGCACGCCGTGTGCGAACTGGCTGACCTGTTGGAGTCGAAGGGCACCGAGGTCGAGTTCGCGATCCACCCGGTAGCGGGCCGGATGCCCGGCCACATGAACGTCCTGCTGGCCGAGGCCGATGTGGCCTACGACAAGCTGCGGGAGATGGACGACATCAACCCGACCTTCCCGCAGACCGACGTGGCGATCGTCATCGGGGCGAACGACGTCGTCAATCCGGTCGCCAACACCGATCCGTCGAGCCCGATTGCCGGCATGCCGATCCTCGAAGTGGACAAGGCGCGCACGGCCGTCGTCATCAAGCGGAGCCTCAGCCCGGGCTTCGCCGGCATTCCCAACCCGCTGTTTGCCGCCGACAACACACTGATGCTCTTCTCTGACGGCAAGAAAGCGATCCTCGACCTGATCGCGGCGGTCAAGGAAGCCTGACGGACGCCGGCTGATGTGGGTGCTGCGCACGGTCGAGGCGGATGACGCCGCGACGTTGACGATCCGGCTGCTGCCCGGCAGCATGAAGACGATCGGGCGTGGGCAAACCGCGGACTTCACGCTCGATCGCGGACTCCTCTCACGGTTACACTGCCGCATCATCAACACCGACGGCCGCCTCGAGGTCGAGGACCTCGACAGCACCAACGGCACCTTCGTCAACGACCAGCAGGTGAAGCGTAAGGTCCTCGCCGCTGGCGACACGCTGCGCATCGGCCGGGTGGAGTTGAAGGTGACGGAAGAGAAGGCCGAGGGCTAGCGGTCGGCCCCGATCAGAAACGGGTTCGTCCGGCGTTCCTGGCCGATCGTCGTCTTCGGGCCGTGGCCGGGGTAGACCTCAGCCTCGTCACCGAACGGCAGCAGCACTTCTCTAATCGACCTCAGCAGCAGCGCGTGGTCACCGCCAGGCAAGTCGGTCCGACCGATCGAGCCGGCGAACAGGGTGTCGCCGACGAACAGCATCCGGCCCGCGGCGCCTGACTTCCCCACCTGCAAACAGACGCCGCCCGGGCAATGACCGGGCGTGTGGTGCACGACGGCCTCGTGCTCGCCGAAGCGCCACGGCCCTGGGCCGTCGTAATAGCGATCGATCGGCGGCGGCGGGTCGACCTCGAGACCGAACAGCGCGCCCTGCTGCACCGCCTCTTCGTACAGGAACAGGTCGTCCCGGTGCATGCAGACCGGCGTGCCGAGCACCGACTTGGCCTTGGCCACACCGGTCACGTGGTCGACGTGGCCGTGGGTCAGCAAGATGTAGTTGATGGTCAGCGTGTCGCGCTCCACGACCTCCAGTAACTGCTCCACCTCGTCGCCCGGATCGATGATCACGCCCTCGCGCGTGGTCTCGCATCCGAGGACGAAGCCGTTCTTGAAGAACGGTCCGACGGCTCGGCTCTCCAGCAGCATGGTCGTCTCGTGCGCGCCCCCGAGAGTATAGAATCGCGACACCATCATGTCGATCACCATCGAAGACATCAGGGCGGCGCGTACGCGCATCGCCGGCCACGTTCGACGAACGCCGCTGGCGCCATCGTCGTGGCTATCGGACGCGACTGGCGGACAGATTCTCCTGAAGGCCGAGTCCCTCCAGACGACCAGCTCCTTCAAGCTGCGCGGTGCCTTGAACGCAATCGGCGCCCTGGTGGAGCGAACCCAGGGTCCACCGCCGCGCGTCGTCACGGCGTCAGCGGGCAATCACGGCCGCGCCATGGCCTGGGCCGCCGAACACCTGGGCGTGGCCCTGACGGTCTTCACGTCGCGTGAGGCCCCGCGGACCAAGCGCGACGCGATCCGCCGCCACGGCGCCGACCTCGAGGACACTGCGCCGACCTACGACGATGCCGAGCGGCTGGCCAAGACGTTCGCACGGGAGACCAACGCCACGTTCATCTCGCCCTACAACCACGCCGACGTCATCGCAGGAGCTGGGACGATTGGCCTCGAACTCGTCGAGGACGCGCCCGAGGCAGGACAGATTCTGGTGCCGGTGGGCGGCGGAGGGCTGGTAAGCGGCATCGCGATCGCGGTCAAGTCTCTGGCGCCGGCGACACAGGTAATTGGTGTCGAGGTCGAGGCATCGCATCCGTTCCAGACGAGTCTGGCGGCTGGGCGGATCACGGAGATCACGGTGGGTGACACGATCGCCGACGGATTGAGCGGCAACCTCGACCACGACACGATGACCTTTGCGATCGTTCGAGACCGGGTCGACACGACGGTTCTGGTCAGCGAGGCGGCACTCAGGCGCGGCATCCGTGGGCTGGTCGCCCACGAACATCTGATCGCCGAGGGCGCGGGAATCGCGGCCGTGGCCGCGCTGCTCGAACGACGCGTCGAGCCGGGCTCCGATCCGGCCGTGGCGCTCGTGTCGGGCGCGAACATCGACTTCGACCGCCTTCAGGGCATCCTGGCGGAGGCGTGAGCGTCTGGCGTGTTCTGGTGCCAGACCACGCCAACCGAAATGAGTTCTGGGGTTAGAAGGGCGGACAGCCGCGCCAGAACATGCCAGCGGCCGCCGCGGCGACAATCGCCGCGAGCGCAAACGGCCATCGAGATCGACGCCGGGCCGGCCGACGCCGCGGCTGGCGCAGCGCGGTACAGCTCGCCGAGGCCACCGGTGCCGACGTGCTCGAGGAGCGCGTAGTGCCCAAGGGTCTCGGTCATGAATCGGAGGTCACGCGGTCCTGCGGGTCACTTGTTCGGTTTCGACGGTCGCATCTCCACGCGGCTGGCCAGCGTGCGCCGGTTGATGGATACGACGTCGAGCACGACCTCGGCGACGTCCTCCGCGGTCATCTTCCAGTCGGCGCCGGCACTGGCTCGGCCGCCGTCGAAGGCGGTGGTCACCGAGCCCGGCATCACGTAGCTGACCCGAATATCGTCGTATCGGACCTCCTGCATCAGCACTTCGCTGAACATGTTGAGCGCGGCCTTGGAGGCACAGTAGGCCCCCCCACCGGAAAACGCGTTTTTGCCGGCCAGGCTGCTGATGTTGACGATGAACCCGCCCCCGCGCTCGCGCAGATGAGGAATCGCCGCCCGGCAGCAGTAGAACACGCCCGACAGGTTCGTATCGATGATGCCGCGCCACTGCTCCAGCGACTGATCGGCGATCTTGTCGAATCCGCCCACACCGGCGTTGTTGATCAGAATGTCCAGCCCGCCGAACCGCTCGACCGTGCGGCCGACGACGGCCTCGACCTGGCCTGGATCGCGGACGTCGAGCGGCATTCCGTCGACGCGCTCGTCCCCCAGCGCTTCCCGCGCTTGCTCGACGCGCGCGCCATCCCGCGCGCCGATCATCACGCTGGCGCCGTGAGCGTGAAACGTGGATGCGATTGCCAGACCAATGCCACTCGATCCGCCCGTAACGACGGCAACCTTCCCGCTCAATTGTTGTGTGTCCATCATCTCACCATCCCCGGATAGAATACCCTGTCCAACAGTCGCCCCATGTCCAGTGTAGCCATCATCGGAGCCGGCGATCTCGGCGGCACGCTCGCCCATACGCTCGCCGTGCGCGATCGGATCAACGAGATTCGGCTGGTGGACGACGCCGCCGACGTCGCGGCGGGCAAGGCGCTCGACATCCGGCAGTCGTGTCCCATCGAGCGCTCCGACTTGCGGCTGAGCACCAGCGGTGACCTGGCGATGGCGATCGGGGCCAACGTGGTGGTGATGGCCGACGCGGCCGGTCCGCGGCCGGCGGAATGGAGCGGCGAGGCGGGCCTGGCGCGGCTGCGCCGCGTCGTCGAGCAGGACCGCGACGCGGTCGTCGTCTGCGCGGGCGCCAGCCAGCGTGAATTGATGCAGCAGGCGGTCCGGGACGGTGCGGCCGCTCGGTCCCGGCTGATCGGGTCGGCGCCGCGAGCCCTGGAGTCAGCCGTGCGGGCGATCGTAGCGCTCGAAGCCGACTGCGCCGCGCGCGACGTCACGCTCTCGGTGCTGGGGGTTCCGCCGCACGCGACCGTCGTCACCTGGGACAGCGCGACCATCGCCACCGCCCCGCTGACCGGCGCGCTGTCGGATCAAGCGATCGGGCGGCTCAAGGCGCGCGTGCCGCATCTCTGGCCGCCTGGGCCGTACGGACTGGCGTCGGCCGCCAGCGACCTCTGTGAGGCGATCGCAAGCAACCGGGGTCGGCCCACGTTCAGCTGCTACGTCGCAGTCGAACAGCGCCCGACGGCCGCAGTGCTCGCAACACTGGTCAAGCTCGGCCCGGCCGGCGTGCGCGAGCACGTGGCGCCAGGCCTCAGCCCGGGTGAACAGGTGGAGTTCGATGACGCTCTGTCGCGGGCCTAGGCTGCGTGGAGCGAGTGGAGTGCGAGGCCGTCGGCGAACTCGCCCAACTTCTCGCGCAGGATCAACCGACCGCGGTGCAGGCGCGACTTGAGCGTCTGGGTCTTCACCCGAAGCACCGCGCTGGCTTCCTCGGTCGACAGCCCATGGATATCGCGCAACAAGACCGGCGTCCGGTAGATCGGCGGTAACTCGCCCAGCGCTTCGACCAACCGCTGATGCGAAGCTCGCTCCGCATCAGCGCATCGTCTGCCAGCAACTACCAGTCGGCGGGCTCGCGCTTGTAGGACTCCCGCTCACCCGATTCGCTGAAGAAGGACCGACCGTCCTCCAGGACTTCCAGGGAACGGCTGAACTTGGCGTTCCGCAACCGGGACATCGCCGTGTTGAATGTGATCCGGTAGATCCAGGAAGTCAGGGCGGCATCGCCGCGGAAGGCCGATACCTTCTTGAACACCTTCATCAAGACGTCCTGGGTCACTTCTTCGGCATCCTCGCTGTTCTTCATGTACCGAAACGCGAGCTGGTAGATCTTGGCCCCATAGGCCGACTCGAGGTCGGCCACGGCCGCCGCTTCGCCGGCCTGAAATCGTTCGATCAACGCTCGTTCCGCCACCACGTCACGCATCATCTCCTCCGTCATAGCCCAGAACACCGGGCCGACGGAGTTTTATTCCCAGACTGAAAAGCAGGCGGAAATCGGCGGATCAGGCGGGAACGGCGAGGCGGACGGTGCGTTGGAAGACATCGCCGAAACTGGCCGCGATGGCGTCACCGGCATCGGCGACGCTCACCGTTCGGCCGAGCGTCGCGGACAACGACGTGACGCCACGGTCGGCGATGCCGCACGGAACGATGAGGCCGAATCCGGTCAGATCGGGATCGACGTTGAAGGCGAACCCATGGCTGGTGATCCACCGGGAGACCCTGACGCCGATGGCGCCGAGCTTCGCACCACCCACCCAGACACCGGTGAGGCCGTCGACCCGCTCGGCCGTGACGCCGAACGCCGCCGCGGCCCGGATCATGACCTCCTCGAGGTCGCGCACATACCGGCGCACGTCGCATCGGTCTGGCTTGAGATCGAGAATCGGATACCCGACGAGCTGGCCAGGCCCATGGTAGGTCACGTCGCCACCCCGCCCGGTATCGACCACGTCGATCGCCTCCGCCTCGAGCGTGGCCGGATCGGCCAGGACGTGGTCGCGACGATTGCGCGCTCCGGCGCCGCGCGTGATCACCGGCGGATGCTCGAGCAGCAGTAGTAGATCGTCGACGCGCCCGTGGCGGCGATCCTCGACCAGGGCACATTGCAACTCGATGGCATCGCCGTAGGCCACGGTGCCGAGTCGGCGGACGTCAAGGGGTGTCATGAGGTCGGGTCGGCCGCCCCCGAGGGTGGCCGTCAGACGATCGATTCCTCGAACTGTTCCAGGCCACGTTTGACGTGCCCCATGAACTGGTCCGCGACCACGCCGTCGATCAGGCGGTGATCGAATCCGAGCGTCAGGTAGGCGATCGACCTGATGGCGATGGCGTCGTTGACCACGACAGGCCGCTTCTCGAGCGAGCCGACTCCGAGGATCGCCACCTGCGGCTGATTGATGATCGGTAAACCGAACACCGCGCCGAATCCGCCCGGGTTCGTGATCGTGAAGGTGCCGTCCTGCACATCGGCTGGGACGAGCTGCCTGGCGCGGGCCCGGCCGGCCAGATCGGCGATGGCCCGGCTGAGGCCAAGCAGATTCTTCTCATCGGCCTGCTTGACGACCGGAACGATCAGTCCACTCTCGAGCGCCACCGCCACACCCAGATTGATGTCGCGTTTGTAGACGACCCGGTCGCCGTCCACCGACGCATTGACGATCGGCATCGCCCGCAACGCGTCGATCACCGCCTTGGCAATGAACGGCATGAGGGTGAGTTTCGTGCCAGCTTGCTCGTAGCGGGCGCCGTGCGCCTTGCGGAGTTGCTGGACCCGGCTGAAATCGACCTCGAAGATCGAGTGCACATGAGCCGACGTCCGCCGGCTGGCCACCATGTGCTCGGCGATGCGCCGACGCATGACCGTCATCGGTACTGCCACGCTCGACTGGCCGGCATCGAACGTGGGCGCTGTTCCCTCGGCCGAGACGACGGGCGGCGGGCCGATCGGGGCGGCCGGCGCGACACTGGGCGGCGGTGGCCCGGCGGCCGACGACGCCGCCGCTGGGCGACGGTCGATGTGGGTGAGGATGTCCTGCTTCGTCACCCGGCCACCTGACCCGGAGCCGGTCACCTGCGACAGGTCTACCCCGTGCTCGCGCGCGAGGCGACGAACGAGCGGCGACGAGCGGACGCGCTCGACCGCCGCAGTCGCCGAGGGGTCGGCCGCGGCGAGCGAGTTCGGGGCCGGCGGCGCGGGTGCTGCCGGCGGCGCGGCGGGCGGCGTCGGCGCGGGTATCACGGGCGCGGCCTCGGCCGGCGGCGCGGCGGTCGCGACATCGTCCGCCCCGCCGATCACGGCAACGACACTGTTGATCGGCACCGTCTCGCCTTCGTGCACCTTGATCGCGGTGAGGATTCCGGCGGCCGGTGACGGGATCTCGGCATCGACCTTGTCGGTCGAGATCTCGAACAGCGGCTCGTCACGGTCAATCTCGTCGCCGACCTTGCGGAGCCAGCGCACGACGGTGCCCTCGGCGATCGATTCGCCCATCTGGGGCATCACGACATCGGTTGACATGCCTCTGATCCTCACACGACCCGCGCGACCGGGGGCCGGACGCCACGGTCATTCTTCGGTCTTCAGTATTCCACCAATTGCCCGACCGCGGCGACGATCTGCTCGACGCCCGGTCTAAACGCGGCCTCCAGGCCGGGATTGTACGGCACCGGTGTGTCGAGCGACGCCAGCCGCACGGGCGGCGCGTCGAGATGCTCGAAGCCGCGTTCAGTGATGGCCGCGGCGATCTCAGCGCCGATTCCGCCCGTCCGCTGGGCCTCGTGCAGCACGACGACCTTGTTCGTCTTCGCCACCGACTGGAGCACGGTCTCGTGATCGAGCGGCGACAGCGTCCGGAGGTCGATGACCTCTACCTCCACGTCGCGCTGGGCGAGTTGCTCCGCGGCCTCGAGCGCCGTGTAGGTCATCGCGCCGAACGTCACGACCGTGACGTCGTCACCGGGCCGTCGCACCACGGCCTGACCGATCGGCACCACGTAGTCCGCGTCGGGCACCTCGTCCTTCACGCGCCGATAGAGGAACTTGTGTTCGAGAAAGAGCACCGGATCGTCGTCGCGGATCGCGGCCTTGATCAGCCCTTTCGCGTCGTACGCCGTCGAGGGCTCGACGATCTTGAGGCCCGGCGTATGGAGAAAGTGCGCCTCCGGGTTGGCCGAGTGAAACGGCCCGCCACTGACGCCGCCGCCGCACGGCCCGCGCACGACCATCGGCACGCCGGCGCCCCACCGGTAGCGGCTCTTGGCCGCGAAGTTCGTCAGGATGTTGAAGCAGCAGGCCACGAAGTCGATGAACTGCAACTCGGCGACTGGCCGCATGCCGAGATAGGCCGAGCCGATCGCCGCGCCGATGATCGCGGTCTCTGATATCGGCGTGCCGATCACGCGTTCGGCGCCGAAACGTTCGAGCAGGCCTTCGGTCACTTTGAACGCACCACCGTAGGCCCCGATGTCCTCGCCGATCGCGTACACCCGCTCGTCCCTGGCCATCTCCTCGGCCAGACCTTGCCGGATCGCCTCGAGATAGGTCATCTCCGCCATCAGGATCCCGCCTCGGACGCAGGTGCATGGCGCGGCGTCCCGCGCTTCTCCCGAAACGGTGAATACACGATCTCCACCGTCGGCTGGAAGTGGTCACCGGCGAAGACACCGGCCGCCACCGTATCCGGCTCGGGCGGCGGCTCGGCCTCGGCCAGGTCTGCCTCGGCCTCGGCGTACGCCCGGCTCATCGCGTCGATCTCGGCCAGGTCGGTCTCGGTCGCGATCTCGGTCTCGACGAGGTGGGCGTGGTAGCGCGCGATCGGGTCCCGGGCCTTCCAGGCATCGAGCAGCGGCTTCGACATGTAGCGCATGTCATCGTGCTCGGCGTGCCCCCGCATCCGCATCGTGTCGACGCCGACGAGTGACGGCCCGTCACCGTGGCGCGCCCGCTCGACGGCCCGTCTGGAGGCGTCGTACACGGCCAACATGTCGTTGCCGTCGACCATCTCATGCGGGATGCCGTAGGCCTCGGCGCGCTGGTCGATCCGCGCGAGGGCCATCTGCTGGCTCACCGGGGTCGAGTAGGCGTACTTGTTGTCCTCCGCGATGACCACCAGGGGCAGCTTCTGGACCGCCGCAAAGTTCATCCCTTCGTGAAACGCGCCGGTGCTGGTGCCACCGTCACCGATGTAGGTCATGGCGACGAGCGCGCGGCCCCGCATCCGCGCGCCCAGACCGACCCCGGCCATCACCGGCACCAGGTCGCCCAGCATGCTGATCGGCCCGACGACGATCGGCCCGCCCGCGTCGGGGATGTGCGAAAAATGCAGATTCAGATCGCGTCCGCGGGTCGGCGAGGTGCCCTTGGCCATGTACTGGGTGAAGACCGCGCGCGGACGGATGCCCTGCACGATCAACGAGCCCAGGTTCCTGATGAGCGCGGCCACAGCATCGTCCTCGGCCAGCGCGTAGGCCGATGCCACCGACTCGCCTTCCTGACCGAGGCTGCGGTACAGGCCGCCCACGACCTTGTTCTGACGATAGAGCACCGCAAGGCGCTCCTCGATGTCGCGCGTCAGCCGAGCGAAGTAGTACAGCTCGAGACGATCGTCCCGGGTCAGATCATCCGATGGTCGCGTGGCCGTCGATGTCGGCATTTGCCCCCAATTGTAGTCCGAGCCTTGCACCGGCCTCGGAGCGAGACCTACAATACCGGTTCCTTCGACGGCGCGCATCCCGATCATGGCCCGCAAGCAGAAAACGGTGCTCATTGTCGACGACGACGACTCGGCGCGCGCCGCGCTGACCACACCGCTCAAGTCTGACTACCACGTCGTCTCCGCGCTGAGCGCTGAAGAGGCGATCGCCACTCTCCGCGAGCAGACCGTGAACGTGGTGCTCGTCGACGTCCGCCAGCCAGGCATCAGCGGGTTCGAACTGCTGCAGATCGTCAAGGAGAACTACGCCGACGTCGAGGTCATCATGATCTCGGCGGTCGACGAGATCGAGACGGTCGTGCAGTCGATGAAGCACGGCGCCTTCCACTACGTCACGAAAGACATGGCGCCCGATGCGCTGCAGTCTCTCGTGCGCCTCGCGGTCGAACGTCAGGAACTGAGCCGGCAGATCGTCTCCTTCACCGCGCAGGTCGCCGATCAGGATGCGCCGGAACTGGTGATTGGATCGAGCAAGCCGCTCCGCGACATCGTCGGTCTCGTCGACAAGGTGTCGCAGCTCTCAGCCACGGTCCTGATCCTGGGTGAGAGCGGCACCGGCAAGGAGTTGCTGGCCCGGCTCATCCACCGCAAGTCTGACCATGCCTCGGGACCGTTCATTCCGATCAACCTGGCGGCGATCCCGGCCGACCTGGTCGAGAGCACGCTCTTCGGCCACGAACGCGGTTCGTTCACCGGCGCGCACCGACAGCAGCTCGGCAAGTTCGAACTCGCCACCGGCGGCACCCCTTCCTCGACGAGATCGGCGAACTGAGGATCGACTTGCAGGCCAAGCTGCTTCGGGCGATTCAGGAAGGCGAGATCGAGCGGATCGGCAGCCAGAAACCGATCTAGACGGACCTCCGGCTCATCGTCTCGACCAATGTCGACCTGGAGAAGGCGGTCAAGGACGGCCGCTTCCGGGAGGACCTCTTCTACCGGATCAACGTCATCCCGATCCGGATGCCGCCGCTGCGCGAGCGGCCCGAGGATATCCCGGACCTCTGCCGGCAGTTCGTCGAGCGCTACAACGGGAGATTCAAGAAAGCCGTCGAGGGTGTATCGGACTCGGCCATCAAACTGCTCTCGAGCCACTGGTGGCCCGACAATATCCGCGAGTTGGAGAACCTGATCGAGCGGCTCATCGCGTTCAGCGACAAGCCCTGAATCACCGACGAGGATTTGCCGATCGAGTACCACCTGGCGCCCCTGGACACGGGCGCGGACGGCAATGAGGACCGGCTCCAGAAGGCCTGCGACACGTTCGAGCGAAATTTCATCCTGCGCGCACTCGAACGCTCGGAGTGGAACGTCTCGGCGACCGCGCGCTATCTGGGAATCCCGCTCAGCACGCTGAAACACAAGATGGGGCGGCTGGAGATCAGGGAACTCGCCCGACGGCTACGCGGAGCCTGACGATATCGGGAGGTCGCCGGGCCAGGTCTCGATGCCGCAAGACGGCCATCGAGACCCAGCCGGACGAAGTCGAGGACGCGATGCGGTAACGGCCGACCGACTACTTCGTCACCGGAAGTACGGTGTCCTTCAACTGCTTCGCGATTCGCGCCTTCACGACGGTCTTCGCGGGAATCTGAATCGTCTCACCCGTGGCGGGATTACGACCTAGGCGCGCCTTCCGCTTCTGCACCACCAGCTTGCACATTCCCGGCAGCACGAACTCGCCTGCCCGCTTCAGCTCCGATTCGGCGAGCGAATTCAACTCGTCGAAGATCTCGCGAGCCTGTGCTCGTTTGATCTGGAACCTCTCCGCGAAGTGCGAGAAGAGTTCGGACTTGCCCATTCTGCGGGCGTCGGCCATCGGCGTCCCCCTGACTTGAGCGCGCAAAGTAGATCCTGCCGACCGTCGCGCGCGCGGGCGACGGTCGCGGTTTCAGCCCAAAAACCGCCGTATGCTAGCTCGCGGTCGCGCCGGTGTCAATGATGCCGTGATTTCGCCGGTGCAAGCCCCGTGCCGCGCCGATGCTAAGATCCTTCGGTATGCCAGTCGCCGCGATCGAGACCTTCCCTAACCCTCGCCCCGACCGCAATTACGAGATCGAGATCCATTGTCCGGAGTTCACGTCAGTGTGTCCCAAGACTGGACTGCCGGACTTCGGCGAGATCCGGATCACCTACGTGCCCGACCAGCAGTGCATCGAGCTGAAGGCGCTAAAATATTACCTCATCGAATACCGGACCAAAGGGATTTTTTACGAGGCGGCGACCAATCAGATCCTCGACGATCTGGTCGCCACATGCCGCCCGAGGCGGATGAAGGTCGTCGGTGACTTCTCGGTGCGCGGGGGCATCACGACCTCGGTGACCGCCACCTATGACGATGCCGGGGCTGATGCGACCTCGTGAGTGATGACGAGCGGGCGCATCACCTGCCGATCGACGGCCTGCTCGACCTCCACCCATTCGCGCCGCGTGATGTGAAATCGGTCGTCGACGAATACGTGCTCGCGGCGCACGCGGCCGGCCTCACGGAGATCCGCATCATTCACGGCCGAGGCACGGGCACGCAGCGCGGCATCGTTCAGGCGGCCCTCGAGCGACACGCCCAGGTCGAAAGCTTCACCGATGCGACCGACAGCCATCTGGGCGCGACCATTGCGGTGCTGCGCCAGGCTTGACCGCCGCCCCTCCCAATCAACCGCTATAGCAGATCCGGCACGAGGCGCCAGCGCACGCCGGCCCGGTACCGAGCGTAGTCGGGATCCCGCACGAGCGTCCGCTCCTCGAGCGACGCCCGGACGCCGAGCGCCAGCGGCGGGAGACCGAGCGCGCACGCGAACAGGCGAAGCGCGACGCCGAGGCCGCCGAGCAGGCCGCCTTTCTCGCCGAACGACAGCGCAAGGAGGCGGAGCGCGCGCGAGCAGGCACGGCGAGACGTCGAAGCCGCGGAAGCGGCAGCCATGGCCGCCGAGCAGCGGCGCGGAGAGACGACGCCGGTGCCGGTCGCGCCAGTCATCCCCGCCGCGCCGGTCACTCCACCGAATCCCACGGCGTGGGAGGAGATTGAACTCTCGGCAGTGCTCGCCACCGAAACCTCCGGACCGGACGCGATCTCGGGCGAGATCGTGGGTGAGGCCGAACCCCAGCCCGAGGAACCTGAGGCCGACGGCGACCCGGTCGACGATCCGCTGCTGCAGGCGCTGGACGGCCGGCTCGAATCGATGGTCGAGGTGGTGGCGACGGCGCCTCGCGACCGGCGCCCGCCGACACGCCCGCGCCGGTCGACCAGAGCGGAACCGCCGCAGCACAGTCGTGGCTCGTGAAGACGATCGGCAAGCTGCAGCAGGACCTCCATCCCTTCGAGCGGTCCGCCTCGGCGGTGCCCGAAACGGAGTCGCCCGCGTCTGTCGACACGCCGCCACCGGCGGTGGCGTCAGAGGATCGCAACGTTCGCCCTCGGCCCGCGTCAAGACGACAGCGGCCCGCCTCGAATCCGGCGCGACCGCTAGCCGCCTGGGCGATGCGAACCGACAACGCCCTGTCGCTGCCGGTCGGTACGAGCGCGCCGGTCCAGCTTTTCGACGACGCGGACGGTCTGCTGCGCACGCTGTCGGTGCCGTCGTCGGTCGCCCTGGTGGCCTATCCGTCGGGCTGCCGGATCCAGCGCGTCCGGATCGCCAAGCGCGATCGCTCCGACGAGCCGGACGGCGATGCACCTGTCGTGATCCTCTCGAAACAGCTGCTGCAGGACGTCCGCGAGCAGTCGCCCAGCCCCTGAGTTCCCGCCGGCCGGCCGTCCAGACAGGTTTGCTATGATGGCCGCACCTTTGCGGCGGCCGGACGGCCGTCGCCGCGTTTCCCGGGTCGAACGTCGAGGTGATCATGCCGTTGAGCGTCTCGCGCTCGCGCTTCGGATACGCGTCGCTGCTCCTCGCGGTCATCCTCACGATCGCCGCGGCGGCACCAGCCTCGGCTCAGCCTTCCCCTGAGCGATTCTTCGGCTTTCAGCTGGGTACGCCCGGTCGATTGGCGGATTGGCCGGAGATCGTCGCCTATGCAAGCGCCGTCGCGGACGCCTCCGATCGCGTCGTCATCGGCGACGTCGGCGGCACCACCGACGGGAATCGGATCATCGCGGCGTTCGTCAGCTCGCCGCGGAACCTGCAGCGGCTCGACGAGATCCAGGCGGCGAACAAGCGTCTCGCCAACCCGCGCATCACCGACCCGACCGAGGCTGCGGCGCTCGCGGCCGAACAGCCGGTCATCGTGGCCATCGGCTGCAGCATCCATTCGACCGAGATCGGCGCGAGCCAGGCCGCGAGCGAACTGCTCTACGAGCTGGCCACGGCCGACGACGCAGCCACGCTCGAGGTGCTCGACCGGGTCGTGCTCGTCCTGCTGCCATCGCTCAATCCCGACGGCCATCGCCTCGTCGTCGACTGGCACGACCGGAACCGTGGCACCGACCACGAGGCGTCGCCGATGCCGTGGCTGTACCACGAATACGTCGGGCACGACATCAACCGCGATGCGTTCATGCTGAACATGGCCGAGAACCGGTCGCTCGCCGCGTTTTTCTACGGTCGGTGGCATCCACAGGTGTTTCTCTCGATGCACCAGATGGGATCGAACGGTCCGCGGTTCTTCGTCCCGCCGAACTATGCGCCGCTCGATCCAAACTACGACCCGCTCATCTGGCGCGAGGCCGGCCTGCTTGGCCAGGCGATGGCCCTCGAGTTGGAGCGGGCGGGCCGATCCGGCGTCGTCTCCAATGTGTTGTACGACTACTACTGGCCGGGATACGAAGACTCGGCGCCGCTCGGCCACAACACGGTGTGTCTACTGACGGAAGCCGCGAGCGCACGCCTTTCCTACCCGGTCACCGTTCCCGCTTCCGACCTGACCGGATCGTGGCGCGGCCTGCCCGACTACCGCCCGCAAACCAACTTTCCCAACCCGTGGCCAGGCGGCGTCTGGACGCTCCGCGACATCGTCGAATACGACCTCTCCGCCGCACGGGGCCTCCTGACGGCCAGTGCGAGATACCGCAAGGACCTCGTCGACAACTTCTACGCGATGGGGCGTCGTGCGGTCGAAGCCGGCCGCGCGGGGTCTCCGTTTGCGTTCGTCATTCCTCGGGAGCAGCATGACCCGGCGGCCGCGGCGGCGCTGACAAACCTGCTGGTCGATGGTGGGGTCGAGGTGCGACGCGCGCGACTGGCGTTTCGGGCGGGCGAGGTCGAGTATCCGGCCGGCACCGATCTGATCCTGATGGCACAGCCCTTCCGCGCCTACGCTAAGACGCTCCTGGAGCGCCAGGCGTATCCGATTCGCCGACTGTCGCCGGGCGGGCCGCCCGAGCGCCCCTACGACGTCGCCGGCTGGACCCTGCCGCTCCAGATGGGCGTTCGGGTCGACACGATCACCGACCTGTTCGAACCGCCGGCGCTGGTCAGACTGATGCGAGCTGAAGTCGAGGCGGGCAGCGTCGAAGGACTCGGCGACGCCGCGCTCTACATCATCGATGGCGCCGGCAACGGCGGTGCGATCGCGGTGAACCGCTTGCGGGCGGCCGGACTCGAGCCCGAGTGGGCGGTCGAGGCGGTTACCGTGGGTGACCGGCGCTTCGCCGCGGGCGCGATCGTCGTCCCCGCCTCCGAGCAGGCGGAGCCGGTAGTCGCACAACTCGCGCGCGACCTCGGCCTCGACGTGCGCGGCGGCGCGGTGAGCGTCTCGACTCGCGGGGTCGGCGCGGCACGCATCGGACTCTACAAGCCGTGGGTGAGCAACATCGACGAGGGATGGACCCGGTGGCTTCTGGAGCAGCACGAGTTCGCGTTCGAGTCGCTCAGAGACGCCGACATCCGAGCCGGCAACCTGAATGATCGTGTCGACGTGCTGATCCTGCCCGACGCCGGGTTGCGTCAACTGCGCGATGGGCACCCGGCCGACCGGGTGCCCGCGGAGTTCACCGGCGGCCTGGGAACGCCCGGCGTCGCCGCCTTGCGGCAATTCGTCGAGGACGGAGGCACGCTCGTGGCACTCGATTCCTCGACGAGCCTGGCGATCTCGGCGCTCGACCTACCGATCACGAACCTGGTCGGCGATCTGTCGGCCGACGAGTTCTACTGCCCGGGGTCGATCCTGGCGCTGGACCTGGACGCCGGCCATCCGTTGGCGTTCGGCATGCCGACCGAAACCGCCGCCTTCTTCGCCTCGAGCGCCGCGTTTCGCCTCGAGACCGACGCTGGCGCCGGCCATGCGCAAGTCGCGGCCCGCTACGGCGAAGGCGACCCGCTGCTCAGCGGGTGGCTGGAAGGTGGCGAGCGGATCGCCGGACAGGCCGCCCTCGTGGACGTCGCGGTGGCAGACGGACGGGCGGTCCTGATCGGCTTCCGGGCCCAGCACCGGGCGCAGTCACACGCGACGTTCCGGGTGTTCTTCAACGCCCTGCTGACCGCCGGCCGCTGATTCGTGTCGTCGACGCGCTGTGGAACCGCGCCGACGACCGCATCCACCGCATCAGGTCGCGCGAAGTCCTAACCCGTCCAGGCCTTGATGAACGTCGCGATCGCGCCGATGTAGATCAGCCCGGCCACGGCTTGCTTGAGGCGCTGCTCGGGCACCAGCATCGTCGACTTGGCGCCGAGGACCGAGCCGAACACCGAGCCGAGCATCAGCAGGCCCAGCAGATTCCAGTCGATCCCGACGACCGCGTAGTGCGTCAGCCAGGCCGGGGTGCCCATGAAGATCGCGATGACGATGTTCGACCCGACCACCTGCCGTGCAGGCATCCGGAAAAAGTACAGCATCGAGAGGATCACGAAACTGCCCGCACCCAGTGACGTCGCCCCGAGCAGGATGCCCACGAAGAACTGCACGGCCGCAACGACCATCACGCTGCGCGCGGTGAGGTCGACCGGCGAGAACGGCTTGGTGCGCCCACCGACGCCGGCGCCGGCTTCCCAGACGATGAGCGAGGCGACTAGCGCCAGCATGCCGGCCATGATGAAGGGGAAGATCCCTTCGGCCGCGTCGCCCGCCCAGTAGACCAACCTGGAGCCCAGGATGGCACCTGGAATCCCCAGGACGCCGTACAGCAGCGTCACGCGCCAGAGCACCGACCCCTGACGGAGGTGCTGGACGGCGCTGATGACCTTCGTGATGACCGCGTAGATGAGCGAGACCGCGATTGCGCCCTGGTAGCTGAGGCCCAGGATTGCGTAGAGCGTGGGCGCGATGAGCGCACCGCCGCCGACACCGGTCAGGCCGATGAGATAGCCGAGAACGAAGCCAACGGCGACCGTCGTCACCGGACGCAGACCCTCACGCCGACGCACCTCCGGCGTGTGGCTTGAGCACCGCATAGTGCGCACCGACGATCGGCGTCGCGACGCCCAGCGCCGCCCCGCGGCGGACGATGACGCCCTGAAGCGCCTCGACCTCTATCCGCTTGCCCTGTGACAGATCGATGAGCATCGACGAACGGGTCGCCGCGGGCAGCGAGTCCATGTACGCGCGGATGTCCTGGGTGACCTCGTTGCTCACGTCCACGCCCTCGGCACGAGCAACGGCCTCGACTTCGGCCACCGCCGCCATGAAGCGTTGCCGCGTGTCGGGATCGCTCCACAGCTTGCCGATCGGCGATCGCGCGGCACCGGTGAACGACGCGAACGGGCAGAGATAGATGAGCTTCTCCCAGAGGCGCCGACGAGCGTCGGCGACCGTCTCGACCTCGATGTCGGCGGCCTCCATGAGCTGGCCGAGTGCCGACACCCGGTCTGACACCCGCGAGCGGTCACCGAAGGCTTCGCCGAAGACGATCTTACGATGCGTTCCGGTCTGCTCGATGAGTCCGGGCGCCGAGAGCGCCGTCGCGATGTAGGTCGCGCCGCCCAGGACCCTGCCTTCCCCGACCACGCCGGCGAGCTCGTCCGAGCTATCAACGCCGTTCTGCAGCGTCAGGACAACCGTGTCGTCGCCGACGAGCGGCGACAGCATCGGCAACGCCGTATCGTTGTCGTAGGTCTTGACGGCGAACAGCACGACGTCGACCGGTCCGACCGATGCCGGGTCGTCGGTGGCTTCGGCGGGTACCGCGAAGTCTCCAAGAACGCTGCGAACCTGGAGGCCGGTGGCGCGCATCGCCGCGAGATGCGCGCCACGCGCGAGAAAGGTGACGCGGTGGCCGGCGCGCGCCAGTTTCGCACCGTAGTACCCACCGACCGCGCCTGAACCAAGAATTGCGAACTGTCGCGTCGTGCCATCAGCCATCGTCGGCGACAGATCTTATCGCGGCCGTGACCCTATATAGAGGAGAGAGCCTGCCGGTTCGCATCTGGCACACAGCACCGAGGCAGTAACATCCATTGTTATCAATGACTTACGCGTGAAGGCTCGGCATCGCCGCGGGGAACCTGAGCCCGGTGAGACCGGCGCAGCAGCGTGCAGTTCCACGCACTCCTGTGCGCTCTCGACCTGGCCCGCTCGTTGGCACGCGGTAGAATACCGCGCGCAGTTCCCCCAACCCCGACGACGCCCATGAAAGAAATCACCCCGACGTTTCTGCCGCTCACCGAGTACCGCGAGTTCGCCGAAGGCGACATGCGCCGCCGCGCGCTCGAGTTCTACGAGGAATCGACACGGCGCCGCACCGTTCGCGAGTACTCCGATCGTCCGGTATCGCGCGAAGTGATCGAAGATTGCCTGCGCGCCGCCGGTACGGCACCGAGCGGTGCCAACCTGCAGCCGTGGCACTTCGTCGTCGTGTCGGACCCCGCCGTGAAGGCGAAGATCCGTGCCGGCGCCGAGGAGGAGGAGCGGGCGTTCTATGGCGGCCGCGCGCCCCAGGAGTGGCTCGACGCGCTCGCGCCGCTCGGCACCGACTCCAACAAGCCGTTTCTGGAAACGGCGCCGCACCTGATCGCGATCTTCGGCGAGGCCTACGGCCTGTTGCCCGACGGCCGCAAGGTGAAGCACTACTACGTGCAAGAGTCGGTGGGCATCGCGACCGGCTACCTCATCATGGCGCTGCATCACGCCGGATTGGCATCGCTGACCCACACACCGAGTCCGATGGGGTTCCTGAACGAGATTCTCGGCCGCCCGTCGCACGAGCGCCCGTTCCTGCTGCTGGTCGTCGGCTATCCCGCCGACGATGCGAAGGTTCCGGCGATCACGAAGAAGCCGCTGAACGACTTCGTCAGCTTCGTCTGATCGCCGATTCTGCTTTGGCGCGAGGGTGGGTGTTGCGCCGAGCGCCCGATGGCTCGCACCGACTTCATCGTCAGAATCTGATCCGTAGCATGGTCGGCGGGCCGACCGGCTGGGGCAAGACAACAAATAGATTGTCGTACTCGTCGCCGGCGATCGAGATCTCCTCAGGATGGCCGAGCGCGGCGAGCAGTGCCGGCAGCGTGTTCGAGTGCCCGACGACGACGACGCGATCCGTAGCGTGCCGCTCACCGAGACGCGCGACCAGGCCTTCGATGTAGCGGCTTACGCCGTCGTCCGAGCCCATCGGATCCGGGCCCAGCGTCGGCTCGGTCTGCACCTCGAGGCCCAGCGCTTCAGACAGCGGCGCCGCCGTGCCGAGCGTGCGCCGGAAGCTGGTCGAGTAGATCGCGTCGATGCCGGCATCGCGCAGGTGCCGCGCCAATCGTTCCGCGCGGGCCTCGCCGTCCGCGGACAGCGTCGAGTCGGACGACCGATCGGTCCGCTCGGCATGCCGCACGATGAAGATCGCCTCCTGAGCGGCGGTTGGCATGGTCATCACCACGATCAGCCAGACGACCGCTACCCCTGCACCTATGCCCCGCATCGCAGACCTCCTCCGCTCCTCCGCCTCAGACCCGCTCGAGTCCGACCGATGCCTCGTGAGAGACCGACTGGCGCCGCGCCGGACCTCCAGTGACGCGATCGTTCAGGAAGAAGACGATCGCCCCAAGCGCCAGCGCCGTCGCCCCCCCGATCAATTGCTCGCTTGACGCGCCCACGAGGATGATCAGCGACACGACGATTGCCAGGACCGGCACCGACGCGCCGAGCGGCGTGCGAAACGTCGGCGGTTGCACGCGGCCTTCGTAGTCGGGCCGCCGCAGCCGCAGCGTGGCCGCGGCCACGCCAGTGTAGGTGACCAGCCGGGCGACCGCACTCGCCGTGGCCAGCGCCACGAACGAGCCGGACAGCGCCAGCGCTACGGCGATGCCCGTGGAGACGAGAATCGCGACATGCGGCGTCCGATACCGTGGGTGCACATCGGCGATCCGCGCCGGCAGCTCGCCGTGCTCGGCGAGGGCGAACAGCATGCGTGACGACGTCAGCACCTGCCCGGCGTTGTTCCCCGTCATGGAGATCACCGAGCCGATGCCGATCATCAACGCACCGCCCGCGCCCATGAAGACGAACGCGGCGTCGGCCAGCGGCGTCGCCGAGTCATTCAACCCGGGCAGCGTGCCCATCGTCACCACCTGCGCCAGCAGCATGAAGCCCGTCACCGCGGCGATCGTCGTGATCATGGCGAACGGCACCTGGCCGCGCGGGTTCGAGGCCTCGCCGGCCGGCACGGGCACGACGTCGAAGCCGCCGAACGCGAAGATCAGTAGGAGGCCGGCGGTCGAGCCCTCCGCCCAGGACACGGACGGGTAGGTCGTGAACGGCTCGGGCTGGACGAAGAACAGGCCGACGAGAATGAACAGGCCGAGCGGTAGCAACTTGCTGACGGTGAAGAAGTTGACCGCCCAGGCGCCCTGGCGCACGCCGAGCAGGTTGATGCCGGCCAGGGCGCCGAAGAGCCCGAGGATGAACAACGTGTGCGGCAACCCGGTCGCCATCGCCGGGAAGTAGAAGCCCAGCGCGAGTGGGATGCCGTTCGCGACACCCGCCCAGCTCGTGAGCCGGGTCACCCATTGCATCCAGCCGACCTCGAACCCGACGAGTCGGCCGAACGCCGCGCGGGCATAGACGTACGGGCCGCCCGTGACCTCAAAGCGGCTCCCCGCCTCGGCGAAGCAGAGCGCGACGAGCAGCGACGCCAGGCCGGCGAAGACGAACGCCAGGACGGCCCAGGTGCCCACCTGCTGGGTCACGGCCGACGGCAGCAGGAAGATCCCGCTGCCGATCACCTGGTTGATGCCAATGGCGGTGAGATCCCATCTGCCGAGCGCGCGGCGCAGGGTGACCGGATTCGTCATGCCGAGGGGACCTCGCTCATCGTGGGCCGATGCGAGGCTGTATCATCGCCGGGATCCAGACCATGGGCAAGTGACGGCGTCCCGTGGGGACGCCCCACAACTTCTCTGACATGCAGGTTGTAGGGCAGGCTTTGCCCCTTCCTGAAGTACAGAAGACCTGCGGCCCGCCCACTCCCACTCTAGCCACCGACAACCGACCGGTACAGCGCCGGGTCGGTCGCGCCTTCGGTGTTGACGACGAGGACGCGGGACGTGAGGCCGAGCCCGGCCGCCGCGCGGACCGCACCGAAGGTGTCGTGCGTCATGATCGCCTGGAGCGCGCCGAGGCTGCACGCACCGGAGCCGCCTGACACGACGGCCGGCTCACCGGGTGCCGGCTTGGCCAGCCGGCGCATCGCCCATTCGACCCGCTCGTCGCCGATGGCGACGACCGCATCGACCGCGTCGGCGAGCACCGGCCAGATGACCGGTGAGATCTCGGCACACTTGAGACAGGCCATGATCGTCTGGTGCTCCTCGGCCACGACTGGCTCGCCGGCCTTCGCCGACTCGAGCAGACAGGGCGCCGCAGCGGGCTCGGCCGCGATGAAGAACGGCCGCTCGACGCCGTAGCGTCTGGCGAACCAGCTGGCGCCGGCGCAGACCAGGCCGCCGACGCCGCCCTGCACGATGACCACGTCCGGCCGCACCGCCCATCGGGTTTCGGCCTCGGTCATCATCCAGGTGTAACCCGCCATGATCCAGCGCGGCACCTCGTCGTACCCCGGCCAGGAGGTGTCCGAGATGACCAGCCAGCCCTCACGTTCGGCGTCGAGCACCACCTGGCGAATCGAAGCTTCGTAGCCGACATCGGTCACCGTGACGTCAGCCCCCTCGCCCGCGATCGCCTCGACCCGCGCCGGGGCCGTGCCCGCCGGCAGGTAGATGCGTACGCTCCACCCGAGTTCGCGCGCCGCGCGTGCGACCGCGCGGCCATGGTTTCCGGCCGAGGCACACGCCACGACGGGGCTGTCGCCCGCCACGTGCGAGGCCATGGCCCGATGGAAGGCGTACGACACACCCAGGATCTTGAATGCGTTCAGGCCGAAGCGGCTGGATTCATCCTTGAGCAGCAGCTCGCCGACACCCAGCTCCGCGGCCAGGCTGGCAAGATGATGGAGTGGAGTCGCGCGAAGCTCGGGGCGCGACCGATAGAACGCCTCGACGCCGGCCAGTTCCTCCGCCGAGATGACCAGATCGTCGGGCACGCGCCGCACGCGTGGACTGAGCCAGGCGGCTTCCATTCGGCGCAGCGTAGCAGGCTGCTACGGAAGAGGATACTCGAGCGGCTCGCCGGCCACGGCCTGACCGGGCTGCAAGCGTTCGTTGCCGCGGGTAATCACCCGCGTGCCGGCCGGCACCGGCCCCTCAACGGCGACCCATTGCCCGGCGCCAGAGCCGACCTCGACCGGCAGAATGTCCGCCGCGTCGTCGTCGCCGATGACGTAGACGAACCGCTGCGGGCCGCGCAGGACCAGCGCGTCCTTCGGCACGACGACCGCGTCGTAGCTCTCGCCGATCGCGAACGCCACCTGGGTCAACATGCCGACGCCGATCCGGCTCTTCGGGTTGTCGATTCGCACCTTGACCGGAAACGTCCGGGCCTGCGTGCTGACGCGTGGAATGATGGCGTTGACGCGTCCCTCGACCTCGAGGCCATCGAGAGATTGCACCTGCACCGCGGCGGTCGCGCCCCGCTCGATCGCGCCAAAGTATCGTTCCGGTACCTCGACGACCACCTCGAGGCGGCTGAGCGCGTGCAACTCGACCACCGGCCCGCCCACGGTGAGCCACTGGCCGACCTCTGTCTGCTCGGCCACGACGACGCCATCGAATGGCGCGCGAATGACCGACCGTTCCAGGTCGTCCTGCAGCACCGCCAGGTCGGCCTCGAGCTGTGCCTGCCTGCCGATGCGCGCGTTGAACTCGAACTCGGCACCGTCGAGCTGCTGCTGGCTAAACAGGTCGGCGGCGAACAGGTCGCGCGCCCGCTCCAGTTCCCGCTCGGCCAGCTGGGCGCGGGCTTGAGCCTCACGCAGTTCCGACTGGGTGGCCTGCATCCGCAGCTCGAGATTCGTGCTGCGCAGGCTGGCGAGGATGTCGCCCTCGCTGACCGCCATACCCTCCCGAGCCGGCAGCTCCGTGACGAGACCCGCCACCTCGCTGGCGACGATGCTCATCGAGGCCGATTCGACGGTGCCGGGCAGCCGCACCGAGCGACGCATCGTGTGCGCCTGAGCCCCGGTGTAGCGCACCGGGCTCGGGTCCATCCCGAACTGCGCCTCGACCGCGTCCGGTGAAGCGAACGGGACCAGGAGCGCCAGGCCGAAAACGGACGATGTACGCAAAACCGATCGCAACACGCTCACCTCAGATAAGACGGAATCGGTGCACATCCAGGTTCCTAGCCAGTGCGCCGCGCGGGCTGGGTTGAAGTCGTTCCCTCGATTATAGTCCGCCCAGATAGATGGACACACAGCGAATCTGCCCAGGCGATCAGGCGCCCGGCAAATGCCCGAGCCGCCGCCGCTTGGTCTCGAGATAGTTCGCGTTCTCGGCCGTCTCACTCACCACCAGCGGCAGGCGTTCGACGACCCGGACTCGCGACCGTTCAAACGCCGCAATCTTGTTTGGATTGTTCGTGAACAGCCGGATCGCCGGCACACCGAGGTCCTCGAGCATATCCACGGCCGCCGAGTAGTCGCGCTCGTCGGGATCGAACCCGAGGTGGAGGTTGGCGTCGACGGTATCGAGCCCGTCGTCCTGAAGGTTGTAGGCGCGCAGCTTGTTCACGAGGCCGATGCCCCGCCCTTCCTGGCGCAGGTAGATCAGGATGCCGGCCGGCGCCTCGCCGATGGCGGCGAGCGCCTGGTCGAGTTGCTCACCGCAGTCGCAGCGAACCGAAGCCAGCAGGTCGCCGGTCAGACATTCCGAGTGGATCCTGAGTAGCGGCGCCGGCTCGGCATCGACGGCGCCGCGCACCAACGCCAGATGGACGCGAGGCACCTCGTCTGCCCGCTCCTCGACGTAGGCGTGCAGCAGGAACTCACCGTAGCGCGTGGGCAGCCGTGAGGTCACGGCTCGCTGAATCATGGTGTTCGTTTCCGGGCGCCGCTCAACAGTTCATTATACAGAGAAGGCCGATTCGTCACTCCGACCGCCGCCCTAAATTGACCGCTTCGGGGGCAGATGGTACCCTCGGCGCCCTCGTGCCCCCAGACGACCACGGTTCGCGCGTTGCGGCCGGCAAGCTGCCGGCGGCGCAGCTGCAAGCGATGCTCACCGGGCTCCGGCGTACCGACCCGCGCGTGATCGTCGGACCTCAACTCGGCGAGGATGCCGCCGCGATCGCTTTCGGCGATCAATGCCTGGTGGTCACCACCGACCCGGTCACCTTCGCCACGGATCGGATCGGATGGTACGCGGTGCACGTCAACGCCAACGACGTCGCGGCCATGGGCGCGACGCCACGCTGGTTGTCGATCGTGCTGCTGCTGCCCGAGCACGCCACGACCGCAACGCTCGTCGACGACATCATGCGCGACGTGCACGACACCGCCGAAGCACTCGGGATTACGGTCTGCGGCGGGCACACGGAGATCACGACCGGGCTTGAACGCCCGATCGTCGTCGGACAACTACTCGGCGAGGTGGCGCGCGACGGTCTGGTGACGAAGGCCGGCCTCGAAGTGGGCGACCGGATCGTCCTCACCCAGGGCATCGCCATCGAAGGCACGGCGCTGCTGGCCCGCGAGAAGCGCGACGCCCTTGCGTCAGAGCTGGACGGCGACACGCTCGCGCGTGCCGAGCAGTTCCTCTTCGAGCCCGGCATCAGTATCGTCGCGGCTGCTCGTACCGCGGTAGACACCGGCGGCGTGCATGCGATGCACGACCCGACCGAGGGCGGGTTAGTCGGCGGGCTGTGCGAACTCGCCGCCGCGTCGTCCCTGGGCCTCCATGTCGAGGCAGATCGCGTTCCGATCTTTCCGGAAACCGCCGCGGTCTGCGGCCCGTTCGACGTCGATCCGATGCGGCTCATCGCCTCCGGCGCCTTGCTGATCGGGGCGCCGCCGGCCGACGCCGACCGGATCGTGGCCGCGCTCGCCGAACACGGCATCCCGGCCCAGGCTATCGCCGAGGTGCGGCCCGCGTCGGCCGGTGTGACGATCGAGGTGAACGGCGAGACCCGCCCGCTCGAGACGCCCGAGCGCGACGAGATCGCGCGCGTTCTCGGCACCTAGACCTCCGACAGGCCCGCGCGGCGCGGTGATACTGTAGTGAGCATGCGCGGTCGTGGCGTGGCGGTCGTCGGCTGGACGATCGCGGCCTGGTTGGCGGCGACGTCGGCCGGCGCCCAGACGCTGCGGCTCGACGTCGTGGCGCCCGAAGAATTCAACGGGATCGCGACGCGCATCCGCAGCTACGATCCGACACCGCTGCTACAGACGGTCTGGCTCTCGAGCATCCGTGGAGTGACGGCGCCGATCCGCGTGGAGTTGGCAGCCGAGTCGGCCGCCCGGCGCGACGGTGTGCCGAGCTGGGTTGCCGGCTACGCGGTCGCGGCGCGCGACCTCATCGTCCTCTTTCCCAGCCGGACGCCTTCGTACCCGAACGACTCGCTCGAGTCGGTGCTGCGTCACGAGATCGCGCACATCCTGATCGGCAGAGCGGCGCGCGGCCGACCGTTGCCGCGCTGGTTCGGCGAAGGCCTGGCAATCACGGTCGAGCGCCCCTGGGGCCTCAACGATCGCACTCGTCTCGCCTGGACCAGGCTGGTCGACGGCCGGATGACGCTGTCGACGCTCGACCGTCGATTCCTCGAGGGCGGGGCCTCGACCGCACGCGCGTATGCCATCTCCGGCGGCCTGGTGCGCCGGTTGATCCAAGAGCACGGCGCCACGGCACCGGCCGAGATCCTGTCGATGGTCACGGTCGGCCGGTCGTTCGACGCGGCGCTGCGGATCGCCACGGGCCGATCGCTGCGCTCGGTCGAACTGGACTTCATGATGGGCCAGTCGGTCGTCGAGCGGTGGCTGCCGTGGCTGACGAGCGGCTACACGCTCTGGTCGGGCGTCACGCTCCTGGCGCTCGTGGCGATCTGGAGCCATCGGCGTCGGCGTCAGGCGCGACGCCGGCAATGGGAGGCGGAGGAAGCGGCCCTCTGGAAGAAAGAGGATCAGGACCGCTGGGTGCACTGATGAAGACCGTGGCGTTATCGGCGGCGGGGTGCCCACCCTCGCGCCCGTGCAGGCGACTATCGGAACATGCGCAGCAGCTTGGAGATCGGGTCGTAGAGGCGATCAACGACGCGTTCCTTGAGCGGGATGATCGCGTTGTCGGTGATCGTGATCTCCTCGGGGCAGACCTTCGTGCAGCACTTCGTGATGTTGCAGTAGCCGATCCCGTCGGCCTCGGCTAGTTCCTCGACGCGGTCCGCCACGTCCAGCGGGTGCATCTCCAGCGCCGCCGCGTACACCAGGAAGCGCGGCCCGATGAACTCGTCGTGCTTCCGGTGATCCCGCAGCACGTGGCAGACGTCCTGGCACAGGAAGCACTCGATGCACTTCCGGAACTCCTGCACCCGGTTCACGTCGCGCTGCTGCATCCGCCAGGTGCCATCGGGCGCGTCGGCCGGCCGCGGCGTGAACGGCGGGATGCCCTGCTTGACCGTGAAGTTCCACGACACGTCGGTCACGAGATCCCTGATCGACGGGAAGGTCTGCATCGGCTCGATCGCGACCGGCTGATCGGTCGGCACCGTATCCATGCGGGTCATGCACATCAGGCGAGGGTTGCCGTTCACTTCAGCCGAGCACGAGCCGCACTTCCCCGCCTTGCAGTTCCAGCGCACGGCGAGGTCGTTCGCCGCCGCGGCCTGAATCTGCAGCACGGCGTCCAGCACGACCATGCCGTCGGTGATCTCGGTCGAGTACTCCTTGAACTCGCCGCCGTCGGCGTTCCCTCGCCAGATCCTGAACGTCGCAGTTTCCATGAGACCTACCTGTTGTCCTCGACGATCTTGGCCAGTTCGGTCGGCAGCTCGGGCACGGGCTCGTGGACCACCTGCATCGACCCATCACCCACCTTGCGGATGATCAGGTTGACCTTGGCCCACGCCTCATCCTTGCCGAGGTGATCCTCCCGGAAATGCGCGCCGCGGCTCTCCTGCCGCTCGAACGCCGCCCGCGTGACCGCTTCGGACACGGTCATCAGGTGCGGCAGGTCAAGCGCGGTATGCCACCCGGCGTTGTACTCCCGGTTCCCGATGACCGCGACCCGGTCGGCACGTTCACGCAGCTTCGCGATTTCGTCGAGCGCTTGGCGCATCTCGCCGTCCTGGCGGACGATGCCGACCAAATCCTGCATCCTGCCCTGCAGTTCCTGCTGCACCTTGTACGGCCCCTCGCCCTCGCGCGCGAACGGCTCGAGCGCGCGCTGGGCGACAGTGTCGACCTGATCGGTGTTCACCGCCCCGGCGTCGTGCTCCTTCGCGAAGATCGCGGCATACTCTCCCGCGCGCTTGCCGAAGACCAGCAGATCAGACAGCGAGTTGCCCCCGAGGCGATTCGCGCCGTGCAGCCCGCCGGCGCACTCGCCGGCCGCAAACAGGCCCGGCACACTCGACATCTGGGTATCGGCGTCGACGCGCACGCCGCCCATGACGTAGTGAGTCGTCGGCCCGACCTCCATCGCTTCCGCGGTGATGTCAATCGAGGCGAGCTGCTTGAACTGGTGGTACATGCTCGGCAGCTTCTTCTTGATGTACTCGGCGCCGTTCGACAAACGCTCTTTGATCCACGCGATGTCGAGGTAGACGCCACCGTGCTCGCTGCCGCGCCCCTCGCGAACCTCCCGAACGATGCACCGTGCGACGTGGTCACGGGTCAGCAGTTCCGGCGGCCGGCGGGCCTCCTTGTCGCCCTGCGTGTAGCGCCAGCCCTCTTCTTCGTTGTCGGCGGTCTGGTTCTTGTACAGGTCGGGAATATCGTCGAACATGAAGCGATGGCCGTCCTTGTTCTTCAGGACGCCACCTTCCCCGCGGACGCCCTCGGTAACGAGGATGCCGCGCACGCTGGGCGGCCAGACCATCCCGGTCGGATGGAACTGGACGAACTCCATGTCGATGAGATCCGCCCCGGCATCGTAGGCCAGGGCGTGCCCATCGCCGGTGTATTCCCACGAATTGCTGGTAATCCGAAAGGCCTTGCCGATGCCGCCGGTCGCGAGCACCACGGCACGCGCATGAAAGACCTGGAAGCGGCCGCGCTCACGGTCGTAGGCGAACGCCCCGATGACGCGTTCACCGTCCTTCAGCAGCGTGAGCACGGTGCACTCCATGTGCACGTCAATCCCCTGGTGGATCCCGTGGTCTTGCAGCGTGCGGATCATCTCGAGGCCGGTCCGGTCACCGACGTGAGCCAGGCGTGGGTACTTGTGGCCGCCGAAGTTGCGCTGCAGGATGCGACCGTCCGGCGTCCGATCGAACACTGCGCCCCAGGCCTCCAGCTCGCGCACCCGATCGGGTGCCTCCTTGGCGTGCAGCTCGGCCATCCGCGCGTTGCTCATGTACTGCCCGCCGCGCATCGTGTCGGCGAAGTGCACGCTCCAGGCGTCGCGGTCGTCGACGTTGCCGAGCGACGCGGCCATGCCACCCTCGGCCATGACCGTGTGGGCCTTGCCCAGCAGCGACTTGCAGACCAAGCCGACCGACACTCCGGCGGTCGACGCCTCGATGGCCGCCCGCAGTCCGGCACCACCGGCGCCGATCACCAGGACGTCATGCTCGTGGGTTTGGTAGTCCATCGTGTGTTTCGCCGCCGTCAACACGTAGTCCGACCGCTCACAGCAGCCGGAAGTCGGTCCAGATGCCCATCGCGCACATCCGAACGTACACATCAGTGAAGCCGACCCACACCAGGCTCATCCACGCCCACAGCATGTGTCGCCGGTTGAGACAGCTCACGCAGTCGTAGGTCGACTGCCGCAGCGGTGCCGCGGCCGACAGTTGGTCCGCCAAGCCGCCGACGAGATGGCGCAGGGAGTGGCAGCCGAAGGTGTAGCCGCCGAGCAGGGTGACATTGGTCATGAGCACCAGACTGCCGACGCCGACACCGAAACTCGTGACGCCGGTCGCCGAATCGGTGAACCAGAGCCCCTTCCACGCATCGTGCGCGAGCAAGCCGATGAACACGACCGCCAGGTACATGAAGTACCGGTGCACGTTCTGGATGATCAGCGGGAACGACCGTTCGCCGAGGTACGACGCTCTCGGCTCGCCGACCGCGCAGTTGGGCGGATCGGCCCAGAATGCCTTGTAGTAGGCGCCGCGGTAGTAGTAGCAGGTGAGGCGGAACCCGACCGGAATGCCGAGGATGAGGAACGCCGGCGACCATGGCAGCCAGGCGGGCCAGACGGCCGGCTTCGGCCCGAACCAGGCGTGCGGCGAGTCGCCGAAGAGCTCGGGCGAGTAGAACGGTGAGAGGTACGGCCCCGAGTGGTAGTACTCACCCTGGAATGCCGCCCAGGTGGAGTAGGCGACGAACAGGCCGAGCCCAGCCGCCACGACCAGCGGCTGTATCCACCACTTGTCGCTTCGTGTGGTCTCTCCGAATCGGCGCACCGGCGCCGCGATCGTTACCTGAGCCATGTCCTGCTCCCGAAGCGAGTCGTGATCAGACCCGCTGGTAGTCCGCCTGCCAGTCGGTGATCGCCTGCTTGATCTCCTTCCGCGCCTTCAGGCTGCCGTCGAGCACCTGGCGCACGAGGCCCGGCAGCTCGGCGTCGCCGGCGAAGCGCAGTGCCACGAGGCTCTCGGTCGAGAGTTCACCGACGCGTGACCTCAGGTCGTCGGGCAGCATCTGGGCCAGCTTCAATCGCATCTCGAGCCGGATGACCCGGTCCTGCGCCCACAACGCGAACAGCCTGGCGCTGAGCATGATGATGACCAGGGCGAGCGCAACGAGCGCCGCCAGCAGCGTCTCCCAGGAGAACCCGGTCGCGGCGCGGTAGAGCGAGTAGAGCAGGTTGACCGCGAGAATCGGGAACGCCACGAAATGAAACGCTGGTACGAGGCGCGCGTGGTTGCCGAAGTTCTGAGGCTGTGCTTGAGACATGGATTCCTCCTCGGTAGGCGCCGAAGGACGCGAACGAACGGAACATTATATATCGGGGGCTTCGCCCCGAACCGCGGCGCGGCGCCCTTCGCGGGGCTGAAGCCCCGCGCCACCGTCACTCGGAGTCTAAGGTGGCGTCGCTATCTTGCGCGGCGGGTTGAAGAACGGGGTCCGCACAACGGCGGCCTCGACGCCGTGCCGGACCGCGTCGATCGTGAACTCGACCCGGACCCGGCTGCCCACCCCGGAGACCGCACGGTCGACTGTCGCCAGCGCGATGAGCTTCTTCAGTGTCGGCGACCAGGTCGTCGACGTCGCCTTGCCGACCTGGTGTCCTCCACGGTAGACCGGCACCGCCTCGCGCGACGCCGTGACCGGCGGCTCGGCCGGCAGGCCAGCTGCGTCGAAGAGCGTCTCGACCGCCGGCCAGTCGACCTCGAGCCCAACGACCCGGCGCGCCGGCCCGGATCGGCGCTCGGATCGAAGGGCGGCCTGTCCGACGAACGGCGCCTTGTCGACGGTCACGAGCCGGTCGAGACCCATCTCGAACGGCGAGTAGCTCTGCGAGGGGATCAACGCCTTGCGGCTTCCGAAGAAGTCAACGTCGGCCAGCAGCAGTCCGGCCTCAATGCGCACCACGTCGAGGGCCAGCATGCCGGCGGGTCGCAACCCATAGTCCTGTCCGCCGTCGACCAGCGCATCCCAGACCTTCACCGCGTCCCGCCAGCGCATCCAGATCTCGTAGCCCAGATCACCCGTGAAGCCGGTGCGGGAGACGTCGACCTGCACGCCTCGAATGGCGCCGCTCGTCACGCGAAAGTAATTCAACGCGTCGACGTCGATGTCGGCGACCTGCCGCAGCACGTCCGCGGAGGTCGGGCCCTGCAGCGCCAACGCACCGACCTGCTCCGACACGTCGCGGATCGTGACGTCGAGACCGCGGGCGTTCTCCTGAAACCAGCGCAGGTTCGGATCGACAGCGGTCCAGCGGTACCGCTCTTCCCCCAATCGCGACACGGTGCCGTCATCGATGACCTTACCGTGCTCGTCGCACCAGGTCGTGTAGGCCACCTGGCCCACAGCGAGCTTGGTCGCATCACGTGTGATCAGCCGGTCGACGAGCGCCGTGGCCTGCTTGCCGGTGATCAAGTACTTGTAGAGCGGTGAGACGTCGATGAGCGCGGTGGAAGTTCGGATGGCCGCGTACTCGTGCTCGTGATGACTCTCGTAGGCGCTGACAGCGAAGAACCCCGACCAATCGCGGTAGTTCAGGCTCTTGCAGAGCGGCAGGGTGCGGCGATGAACGGCTGATCCTATCGGCACGAAGACTCCAGACCACGACGGGGATCGTCACCGTCAGCTCGGATTATAGGAACCTGCGGCCGATCCCGACAAGCGGGAAGTCGCGTTACAATGCGGGGCGCAGCGCCTCGCCGCGAGCCGCTGGCGTAAGCAATGACCGGGACCTACGACGCGATCGTCATCGGCGGTGGACACAACGGCTTGGTGACCGCCGCCTATCTGGCGCGCGCCGGGAAGAAAACGCTGGTCCTGGAGCGCCGTCACCTGCTCGGCGGCGCGGCGGTCACCGAGGAAGTCTACCCCGGCTTCAAGTACTCGGTCTGCTCCTACGTCGTCTCACTCCTGCGGCCGGAGATCATTCGGGAACTCGACCTGCCCCGCCACGGTCTCGAGATCCTTCCGCTCGACGGCACGTTCACGCCGATGACGAACGGGGACTATCTCTGGCGCGTCAACGATCACGCCCAGACCCGCCGTGAGATCGCCCGGCACTCCCGCCGCGATGCCGAGGCCTACGAGGAGTACGGGCGGGCGATGGTCGACATGGGCCGGTTCGCCAAGCCGCTGCTCGAGATGACGCCGCCCGATCCGACCTCGCGCGATCCCCGCGCGCTGATGCAGCTGCTGTCGATTGCCAACAGGTTCCGCACACTGTCGCGAACCGAGCAGCAGACGCAGGCGCAACTCGCGACGATGAGCGCCGTCGACTTCCTCGACCAGTGGTTCGAAACCGACATCCTCAAAGCCACGATGGCGGCCTCTGGGATCATCGGCACGTTTCTCGGTGTCCGGTCGCCCGGCACGGCCTACGTGCTGCTGCACCACTACATGGGCGAGATCGACGGCGCCTTCCGCTCCTGGGGCCTGCCCCGCGGCGGCACCGGTGCGATCTCGAACGCCATCGCGGGTGCCGCGCGCGAAGCCGGTGTCCAGATCGAGACGGGCGCCGGCGTGGCAAAGGTGTTGCTCAATCGGGGGCGCGCGTCCGGCGTGGTGCTGGAGAACGGCGACTACGTCTTCGCAGATATCGTGGCGTCGAGCCTCGACCCGCGGCTGACGTTCCTCAAGATGGTCGGCGCGGAGCACCTCCCGGACGAGTTCGTAGAGGACGTCGGTCGCTACAAGCTGCGCGGCTCGTCGGGCAAAGTCAACCTGGCGATCGACGCCTTGCCGGACTTCACCAGCCTGCCCGGCGCCGGCCCGCACCTGCGCGGGGCGATCTCGATCTCGCCGAGCGTCGACTACATGGAGCGCGCCTACGACGACGCCAAGTACGGCGAGTTCTCGCGGCGCCCCTACATCGACATCGTCATCCCGACGTTGAGCGACCCGTCGCTGGCCCCGCCCGGCAAGCATGTGATGTCGTGCTTCGTGCAGTATGCGCCGTACCATCTGCGGTCCAGCTCGTGGGATACGGAGCGCGAGCGCTTCGGCGACTGCGTAATCGACACGATCGCCGAGCACGCGCCGAACCTGAAGGAGATCATCCTCCACCGGCAGGTGGTGACGCCGCTCGACCTCGAGCGAGAGTTCGGCCTCACCGAGGGCAACATCTTTCAAGGTGAGCTGACGCTCGAGCAACTGTTCTTCCTGCGACCGGTCCCGGGCTGGGCTCGCTACCGCACGCCGATACGTGGCCTGTACCTGTGCGGCGCGGCCACGCATCCCGGTGGCGGAATCATGGGGGCATGCGGACGCAACGCGGCGCAACGGATCTTGAAGGAATGGAAGCTGCCCCGCACGTGAGCACCACGGTGAAGCCTCACGACGCCGTCATCATCGGCGCCGGCCACAACGGACTCGTGGCGGCATTCTACCTCGCCCGCGCGGGCGTGCGGACCCTGGTCCTCGAGCGCCGCGACGTCGTCGGCGGCGCGGCCGTGACCGACGAACTCTGTCCCGGATTCCGGTGTCCCACGCTGGCTCACGCCGCCGGGCCGCTGCACCCCGACGTCGCGCAGGATCTCGCCGTCCATCGACATGGCATCCGGCTGACCGACCCCGATCCGCGGCTCTTCGCACCGCTGCCCGACGGCCGGGCCCTCGTGCTCCACACCCAGGCGGCGCGAAGCGCGGCCGCTCTCGGGGCCTTCTCCTCGCGCGAGGGCGAGCGCTACGTCGCGTTCAACAGCGCCCTCGACGAGATTGGCAAGGTCCTCCGGGAACTCCTCTGGCGCACGCCGCCGTCGACCGACACACCCTCGGCCAACGAGGTCTGGCAGCTCCTGAAGTCGGGCCGCCGTTTTCATGGGCTCGGCAAGCAGAACGCGTTTCGGATGCTGCGCTGGCTCGCGATGCCCGTGGCCGATCTGGTCGAGGAGTCGTTCGACACGGACATTCTTCGGGCCATCGTGGCGGCCCGTGGCATCTACGGCCTACGGCTCGGGACGAGGTCGGCCGGCTCCGGGCTGGCACTGCTGCTGCAGCATGCCCTGAGCGGGCACGTGCTGGCCTCGGCCGCGAGTGCCCGCGGCGGCCTCGGCGCGCTCACCGAGGGCCTGGCCGCCGCCGCCCGAGGCGCGGGCGCCGAGATCCGGACCGCCGCCGCTGTCGAGCGGATCGACGTGCACGATGGCACCGCCCGCGGCGTCCTGCTCGAGGACGGCACAGTGATCGCCGCGAGCGCCGTCATCTCTGGCGCCGATCCGAAGCGGACGTTTCTCGACCTGCTCGGGCCGACCGATCTCGATCCGTCGTTCGTGACGGCGATGCAGCGCTACCGCTCGAACGGCACGATGGCGAAGGTCAACCTGGCGCTCGACGGCCTTCCGGAGTTCACCGCGCTGGCGTCATCCACGACTGCGGAGCGCACGGCCGCCCTGGGCGGACGGATCCACATCGGCCCGGATCTCGACTACCTCGAGCGCGCGTTCGATGCCTCCAAGTACGGCCGCTACTCCGAACGCCCCTACCTCGACGTGACGATTCCGACGGTGACCGATCCCACCCTGGCTCCCGACGGCCAGCACGTGATGTCGGTCTGCGCGCAGTTCGCCCCCTACGAGTTGCGCGACGCGAAGTGGCGCACCGCGGGTGCCGGTCTGGGCGACGCTGTCATCCGGGAACTCGCCAGCTACGCACCCGGCCTGGAGGACCTAGTGTTGCATCGCCAGGTGCTGACGCCGGTCGACCTCGAGGCGACCTACGGGCTGACCGGAGGGCAGATCTTCCACGGGGAGCACACCCTGGATCAGCTGTTTGCTATGCGGCCGCTACTCGGCTGGGCCCGGTACCGCACGCCGATTTCCGGGTTGTACCTCTGCAGCGCGGGCACGCACCCGGGCGGCGGAGTCACCGGCGCCTGCGGCTTGAACGCCAGCCGCGAGATACTGAAGGACCTGGGCAAGTAGCGCGCGAGAGCGCCGTGTCTCCTCTCCTACTCGGAGAGGGATAGGGTGAGGGCAACGAGCAATGACCGACGACATGAAGATCACCTACGCCACGATGAGTGCGGATCAGATGGAGACGCTTCATCGCGGGATCGACGACGCGATCGAGCAGATCAAGCCGCAACTCGGCAAGACGTATCCGATGCACATCGACGGCGAAGCGATCGAATCGTCCGAACAGTTCGACGATCTGAGCCCGATCGACACGCGCACCGTGCTGGCCCGATTCCAGACGGGCACGGCCGACCATGTGCGCGACGCCGTGCGCGCCGCCCGCGCAGCCGCCCCGGCCTGGAGCGCGCGCCCGTGGACCGAGCGCGCGACAATCGTCCGCAAGATCGGCGACGGCATCCGCAGCCACCGCTGGGAGCTGGCCGCGTGGATGGGCTACGAGACCGGCAAGAACCGGCTGGAGTGCGTCGGCGACATCGAGGAAGCCGCCGACTTCATGACCTACTACTGCGATCAGCTGGAGGCACACGGCGGCTTCAGCCAGACGATGGACAAGCTCGGCGCCAACGAGGAGAACAGTTCGGTCATGCGCCCGCACGGCGTCTGGGCCGTCATCTCGCCGTTCAACTTCCCGATGGCGCTGGCGGCCGGGCCGGCGGGCGGCGCGCTCGTCGCGGGCAACACCGTCGTGCTCAAGCCGGCCACCGACACGCCACGGCTGGGTGTGCGGCTCTACGACATCGTCGCCGAGGCCGGCGTGCCGCCCGGCGTCTTCAACGTCGTGACCGGCCCGGGCTCCACGGTCGGTCAGGAGATCGCCGAGAACCCCGATATCGACGGCATCGTCTTCACCGGCTCGAAGGAAGTCGGCATGATGCTGTTCCGGGTGAACGGCGCCCGGCCCGCGCCGCGCCCGATGATCACCGAGATGGGCGGCAAGAATCCGGCGCTCGTCATGCCGTCAGCCAACCTGGACAAGGCAACGGAGGGGGTCTGGCGCTCCGCATTCGGCGCGCAGGGCCAGAAGTGCTCGGCGTGCTCGCGTGTCTACGCTGCCTCCGAGGTCCGCGATCGCTTCGTCGAGCAGCTCGTCGAGAAGACCAAGCAGATCAAGGTGGGGAATCCGCTCGAGCGCGACGTCTGGATGGGGCCGGTCATCAACGAGGCCGCCGTCAAGATCTACGAGCAGGCGATCGAGGAGGCCCAGCGCGACGGCGGACGGATCCTCACGGGCGGGCGGCGAATGACCGAGGAACCGTTCCGCCACGGTTACTTTCTCGAACCAACCGTGATCGACGGCCTGCCGAACGATCACCGGCTGTTCGTCGACGAACTGTTCGTGCCGATCACCGTCGTGGGCGAGGTCAGCTCGTTCGATCAGGCGATGCAACTGGCGAACGACACCGAGTACGGTCTGACCGCGGGCATCTTCACCGAGGACGACGACGAGATCGCCCGGTTCTTCGACGGCATCCAGGCCGGCGTGGTCTACGCCAACCGGCAGGCCGGCGCGACGACCGGCGCCTGGCCCGGCATCAACCCGTTCGGCGGCTGGAAGGCGTCCGGCTCCTCCGGCCGCGGTGCCGGCGGCCCTTACTACGTCCAGCAGTTCCTGCGCGAACAGAGCCGGGTGCGGATCTACTAGCCCTCGAGGCCAATCAACTTTTCCACGCCGGGCGGCGTGGAGGCGGCCAGACGATCGAGCAGGTCGTCAGGGTCGGCGCTCACCTGCACCATCGTTCGGTGCTCCGACTGCAGAAAGCCCTCGCCGCGCGCGTGGTCGAGAAACGCGAGCAGCCTGTCGAAGTAGCCGGCCGTGTTCAGCAGCCCGATCGGCTTGCCGTGGATCCCGAACTGCCCCCAGGTCAGCGCCTCGCAGAGTTCGTCGAGCGTGCCGTAACCGCCAGGCATTGCGACGAAGCCGTCTGACCGCTCGGTCAGCAACGCCTTCCGCTGGTGCATCGAGTCGACCACGTGCAGTTGGCTAAGGCCGGCGTGCGCGACTTCCTTCTCGGCCAGCGCCCGGGGGATGACGCCGATGACCTCGCCCTCGAGTTCCAGGACGCGGTCGGCGATGGCGCCCATCAAGCCGATGCGCGCGCCGCCATAGACGAGGCCGGTGCCGCGGCGAACCAGGGCCTCGCCCATCTCGCGCGCCGCCGCACGATACGCGGGTTCACTCCCGGCACTCGAACCGCAGAAGACGCAGACGCGTTTCACACTGGCATGGTATCGCACGGTTCGGTATCCTTGCTAGATGCATATCACCGAACTGCCGACGCCCCAGGTCCTCATCGACCGGGGGCGACTCACGGCGAACATCGCGCGGATGCAGGCCGCGGCCACGCAAGGCGGGATGGCGCTCAGGCCGCACACCAAGACTCACAAGAGTCCGCGGATCGCCCGGTGGCAGCTCGACGCGGGCGCGTCGGGCATCGCCTGCGCCAAGATCGGCGAGGCGGAGGTCTTCGCCGACGCCGGGTTCACGGATATCCGGCTGCCTTACCCGATCAATCCGTCCAATGCGCAGCGACTGCTGGCACTCCTGGAGCGCGTCCACCTCTCGATCGTGGTCGATCACGCGGCCGTCGCCGCCGAGTGGTCAGAGGTCATGACGGCCGCCGGCAAGCGGCTCGACGCCCTCGTCAAGGTGGACGTCGGCTACCACCGATGCGGCATCGACCCCGGCGTGGCGTTCGCCGTGCCGTTCCTGACGCAGGTCGCCGCGCTGCCAGGTCTTCGCTTCCGGGGCTTGCTCAGCCACGCCGGCCAGAGCTACGACGTCACGTCCGCCGATCAGCTCACCGCCGTGGCGAAGGGCGAGGCGGAACTGTTGAGGACCTTAGCGACTGAGGCCCGTCGGGCGGGCGTCGCGGTCGACGAGATTAGCGTCGGTTCGACGGCGACCGCGACGCTGAGCGCGGCCGAACCGGACATCACCGAGCTGAGGCCCGGCAACTACGTCTACTACGACCGCAGCCAGGTCGCGATCGGATCGGCGTCGCTCGATGACTGCGCACTGTCGGTCATGGCCACGGTGGTCAGCAAGCCGGCGAGCGACCGAATCGTGCTCGACTGCGGCAGCAAGACCCTCACCTCCGACACCGGCCGGGGCATGGTCCGGCCGAAGGGCTACGGTGCGGTGTTTCCCTCGCTCGACGCAGTGAAGCCGGACGATTCGCTGATCATCAATCGGCTCTCCGAGGAGCACGGGGTCGTCGAGGTCCAGGCCGGCGTCACGCCAGTGGAGCCCGGCGACCGGGTTCGCGTCCTGCCGAACCACTCCTGCGTCGTGTCCAACCTCGTGGATCAGGTCTGCCTGGTGGAGGGCGACGAGGTGGTCGAGCAGATTCCGATCGAGGCGCGCGGGAAGATTACCTAGCCAACGGCGTCCAGCCCATTCTGCTTCCTCCCGGAGATATGACCACCGTCATACGGCAGTCGGCTCTTCGGCCGTACGGTGCACGGACGTAACCAACGGCCGGGCCGACAGCCTGGAGCAGGAGGCAGACCATGGCGACAATCACCCGCGGTGAATTCCTCGGCATGAGCGCGGCGCTGGTCGGCGCGGCCGGCCTTGGGGTGCGGCCGGGCAGCACGGTGAACGCGGCGCAGGCCGCCGGACCCGGCGCCACCGCCGACCTGGCGCTCATCAACGGCCGCGTCTACACGATGGATCCGGCCCAGCCGAGCGCGGAGGCGTTCGCTGTTCGCAACGGCACGATCATCGCCGTCGGCAGCACGGCCGACATTCAGAACCTGATCTCGAGCCGCACCGAGGTCATCAACGCCGGCGGCACGACCGTCACACCCGGCTTCATCGACGCACACTGCCACCCGGCGACCGGCGGATCGCGCGAGCTGGTCCAGGTGAACCTCGATCTCCGCAGCATCGGGGAGATCGTCGTCGCGGTCCGCGACAAGGCGGCGACGATGCCGTCCCCGGAGCACTGGATCGACGGCTTCAAGTACGACGACACGAAGGTGATTGACGGCCGCCGGATCAACCGGTTCGACCTGGACGAGGCGGCGCCCGACAACCCGGTGCGTGTAAGCCACCGGGGCGGCCACATCGCCTGGTACAACTCGAAGGCGCTCCAGATGGCCGGCGTGACCCGGGAGACGCCCGACCCGCAGGGCGGCCGGTTCGAACACGACTCGAACGGCGAGTTGACCGGCCTGGTCGAGGAGCGAGCAAACGGCGCGTTCAACGGCGTCGGTGTCCGGGAGGAGACGACGCGGGACGACCAGCGGCGCGGCGTCGAGTTGATCACCGAGCTGATGACGGCGGCCGGCTTGACCTCGGTGCACGACGCGTCGACGTCGTCCGATTCCGCACGGGCCTACCAGGACGCGCTCCAGAACGGGCAATTGCGTTGCCGGATCACGATGCTGGTGCGGGGCGCGCTGTTCGAGGCGGCGAAGGCGGGCGGTCTCTACACCGGCTTCGGCAATGAATGGGTCCGGATCGGCCCGGTGAAGTTCGGCGCCGACGGCTCGGCGTCGGGCCGGACGATGTACATGAGCACGCCCTACGTCGGCACCGACGACCACGGCATCCTGACGATGACGGCGGAGGAGATTCACGAGGCGGTCGAGGACGCGCATCGACACGACTTCCAGGTCGGCATTCACGCCAACGGCGACAAGACGATCGAGTACGTCCTCGACGCCTACGAGCGCGTTCTCAGGATGTGGCCGCATCCCGACCGCCGCCACCGGCTCGAGCACTGCTCCCTCGTCAACCCCGACCTCTTGCGCCGAATCAAGGCTTCCGGTTCGATCCCGACCCCGTTCTGGACCTACGCGCACTACCACGGCAACAAGTGGGTGGAGTACGGGCCCGAGAAGATGGAGTGGATGTTCGCGCACAAGTCGTTCCTCGACTACGACATCCCGGTTGCCGGAGCGTCCGACTACGTGCCCGGCCCGTTCGAGCCGCTCATGGCGATCCAGAGCATGGTGACACGGAAGGATTTCGAGGGACGGGTCTGGGGGCCGAGCCAGCGGGTGACGGTGGACGAGGCGCTGCGGATCGGGACCGTCAACGGTGCCTACGCCTCGTACGAGGAAGATGTGAAAGGCTCGATCGCCGTCGGCAAGTACGCCGACTTCGTCGAGTTGCGGCAGGACCCGCACAGCGTCGATCCTGACGCGATCAAGGAGATCGAGGTCGTCAGGACGGTGGTCGGCGGACGGACGATGCACCCGAAAGGCGCGTGAAACGACGCCGGCGCCTCAGGCGCCGGACTTCGTTGCCTTCTTCGCAGCCTTCTTCTTGGTCTTGAGCTTCGTCTGGGCGGTGCGTTTCTTCGGCCGCTTCGAACGCGCGCGGGAACTGAGTTCCTTGAGGCCTTCGCCTTCACCGAGCACCAGCAATGGCTGGCCAGGCTCACGCAGCAGGTTGAAGAACTCGCCTTTCGACGTCCGCGCGTAGATCTCGCGCCCGTCGGTGAGCAGCGTGACATCCCCACCGTCTCGGATGGTGTCGTAGAGCCGGACGCCGAACTGACGTTCCAACGTCCGGAGCAGTTCGCGGATCCGGTGGACCGAGAAACCGCGGCGGCGCAGGTCGGCCAGCACCAGCAGTTCGTAGAGTTCGACCGGCGAATAGCGGCGCTCGGTGAATCCGCCCGCGGCTGTGCGATGCGACGCCACGGTCGGCGCCAGCACGTTCTTCGCATCCCACCACTGGAGCTGCCGCGCGGACAGGCCGGTCAGGGCCGCCACTTCGCGCGAGCTGTAGGTCTTCTTGAGCCGCACCACCAATCAGGCCCTCACTTCGCTCCGGCGACCGCCAGGTTCCGCAACTATCCCCCCAACCCCGAATCCAGGAGCGCGTACTTGAGTCCGTAGTAGAAAGCGATCGACAAGCCAGCCCCCACCGGGATGGTGATCGCCCAGCTCGCAACGATGTCGCGCATCACTCGCAGGTCCAACGAGCCGATGCCTCTTGCCAGGCCGACGCCCAGGACCGCGCCCACCAGCGTATGGGTCGTCGAGACCGGGAGGCCCAGCGGCAGAATCGACGCGAGCAAGATCGTGATGGCCGCAGCAAACTCGGCGCAGAATCCACGGCTCGGCGTCAATTCTGTGATCCGGCGGCCGACGGTCTCGATGACACGCCATCCCCACGTCGCGAGGCCGACCACGATGCCCACGCCGCCGAGAGCGAGTGCCCAGGCGGGCACTGCGGCCTGAAGCGCGACCTCTCCCGTGACGACCGCTTGATACGCCGCCGACATCGGGCCGATGGCGTTCGCCACGTCGTTCGATCCATGCGCGAAGGCGACGAAGCTTGCCGTGAGGATCTGGAGAAACACGAAGATCTTCTCCACATGCTGCAACTGCGTCGAATCGGTGCCAAAGGTCGACCGTGCCTCGGCTCCATGCCGCAGTTCCTCGATGTTGTCGAGCAAGGTGGCCACCTGTTCGTTCATCGGGCCGTCAGCCACATCCTGTACCCGCTGCAGGTGCGCGGCCGCCTTGTCGAGCGAGCGTGAGAGCTCTGCGGAACGGACCGGGTTGACACTTCCGACCTCGCCCTCGGGCACATCCCGGACCATGCGACGTGTTGTGACCATCCCCCCGAATCCAGCGACGCTGGCCACCACGATGATCAGCAGCGTGATCCGCGGGTCGAACGGATCGATGCTCAAGCGTGCCCACAGCGGCTTCAGGCCCTTGAACGTCGCCACGCCGATCAGGACGATCAGTACCAGGAACACGAGGTAAGGCGCTAGTTGTTTGGCGGCCGCGACCGGGTTGCTCTTGAAGAACACTCGGCGCAAGATCGTCCGAAAGAGCACGTAGGCGATGGTGCCTGACAGAAGCGGCGACACGACCCAGCCGACCGTGATCAGGCCGACCTGCGGCCAGTCCACGTTCCCGAACCCCACGCCGACGCACCCGAAACCGACCACCGCACCGACGATCGAGTGGGTCGTCGACACGGGCCAGTGGAAGTAGGACGCGAACATCAGCCAGGTGCCGGTAGCCAGAAGCGCCGCGATCATTCCCAGGGCCAGGACTATCGCCGCCTGATCGCCGTGGATACCCGGCAGCAGCCCCGGGTCGAACATCTTCTTCCGCACCGTCTCGGACACATTCGCACCGACGAGAAAGGCGCCCAGGAACTCGAAGATGCCGGCCAGAATCACGGCCTGCTTCAACGTCAAGGCGCCGGACCCGACGGAGGTGCCCATCGCGTTCGCAACGTCGTTCGCCCCGATGTTCCACGCGGTGTAGAACCCTACGATCAGGACAAGGGCGATCAAGGCTCCTTCGATGCCGGTCATCAACGTCCTTGGGTGCCGTTCTATTGATCAGAGAACACGGGAAGGGGCTTACTTGGCCTCGAGGACTACCATCGTACGATTCGCCAGGTTCTCGGAACCGTTGGACAGGCTCGCGAGCTCGTGAATCAGCTGCAACCAGAGATACAGGTCGCCCGGGGACAGTTCCGTTTCATGGCCGAAGAGGTCTCGAAGTAATTTCCGCTGGATCAGATCGACCTCATGCTCCGCATAAGCCACGTTGTGAACCATCTCGCGGATCTTGTCGGCCGCCGTGCCGCCGAAGCCTGCTTCGACCAGTTCGTCGAGCTGGTTGATGATCTCGGAAACTAGGTTGACTGCCTTGATGTTCAGGTCGCGAAACTCCCGGAACTGATCGGCGATACCTGGCAGGATCTTGAGCCGCTTGAAGGTCAGCAGGACGACGACGTCTTCGGCGCGGTCGGCCAGGCTGTCCTGAAGCGCGAGGATCTCCAGCACACGTCCCCGCTCGACCGGCAGGAACAATCGTCTGGTCAGGTTGCCGCGAATCTCGTCCTTGATCTTGTCCGCCTCGTGTTCCAGCCGCGAGATCTCCTCAGCCGACGATTCGACGGCCGCCCAGTCCCCTCGTTCGAACGCTTTGAGCGCTTCGCACATCTTGGCGATGCAGATCGTCACCTGTGCCATGTGCTGCTGGAGGAGGCGGAATGGCGACCATCCGAACAGTTTTCCAAGCGCATTCGTCATACGGAAGCCTTCCTCTTATCGGGCCGCGCGCGCGACAGTACCGCACTACCGCGCGTCTGGTCGGGTTTTCAGCCGGTGGGGCGAAGGGCTTGAGCGACTCGGACGAGCGGCTGCGGCGTCGTTCATCGGACGAGCCGGCATGAACCGTCAGTGGGTTCCCTGCGCCGCAATCAGCGGCTGGCCGTTCACCGACAGCGACTGTACGGGTGTCGTCAAGAGTTCGCGGCCGGGAACGAGCAGCACCATTCGGAATCCGAGCAGCACCCAGCCGAGCTTGACCATCGTGCCTCGGCCGGACAGGGTCGAACCCAGCACGTACATCGCGGATTCGTCGGTGACGTGCTTCCCGTCGCTCGTGCCCCGACCCATGCAGCGCGCGGGGTTCTCCAGCTGCAGCGTGTAGGCCGTATTGCGCGTGCGCATGACCAGCGTGTCGCCCGGCTGAAGCTTCCGCGCATCGATGCCGGGCGCAGCATCACCCTGCCCGATCATCTCGTCGATATCGCGGTGCTCGTAAATGCGGGTGACGCGGCTGGCCGGTACGATTGAACTCTTTGAACTGGAAGACGCCAACGGCAACCTCTTCGCTCCTAACCCTGAGCGAGTTGATGGCGCTTGTCAAGTTCTCGCGGACGGAGAACGGGCGCGAGTCGGGTCGACCCGAGCGGGAGGCCGACGGTCCACTCGACAGGACAGCTGTCATCGAAGCGCGACGCCGCCGCGACTCGAGGCGTTCTGGTAAACTGCTGTGAAATAGGGTGTTCCGAAGATAATGTGAACTCCGACATGGGTACGGCAATTGCTAAGACCTATGGATGAAGGAGTTGGCGATGTTGTCCAGACCTCTGACCCTCGGCGCGGTGTTCCTGGCCGGCTTCGTGGCGGTCGGTGCCGGCGCCTACCTCGCCGTCAGGCAGAACGATGCCAACGCTGGGGCAGTGGCGGGCCGGACCGCGCCGGCCGGGCCTCCGACCGAGGCCGTCGAGGCGACCGAGGCGACCGTCAACGAAACAGACGACCCGCCGGTCGCTCCTGCTCCACCGGAACCGGTTCGACAGTCTCCGTCAGTGAGTGACGACGCCGTCCGAGAGGCCCAGCCGGCAAGCCTCGCTCCACCGGCCTTGCCACCAGAGCCGCCGGTACCCCCCGCAGCGCCGCCGATCGAGCCGATTGCGACGATCGAACCGGCTGTCGTGGAGAGCCCGCGCGCGACAGCGGAAGCGACGGAGGACACCAGACCGGTCGCGCCCGCCATCGTCGGCGACGCGGAGGCCGACGCAACACCGGAGGACCTCGACGCCGAGAATCCGCCCGCGACACACGAGGTGAGCCCCGTCGAACCGGCGCCGGTGAGCGACGCGGAGGCGCCCCGCAGCGCGGACGACGAATGGATCGGCCTCGAGCAGCCCTGGCCGGAGGACCTGGAGCCGGCCACCGTCGGGCGAGGCATGCCGACCACCGCCCGATCGACAGACGACGATGCGCTGGCCCCTGGCCTCGAGGAGTTCGCGGAACTCGTCGTGGCGGCCGACTCGGTCATCGGCCTGGAGCTGGACACGCGCGTCAGCAGCGAGACTGCGCAGGTGGAGGACCGCGTCGACGCAACGGTCGCGCGCGACGTGCTGGTCGGCGAACGCGTGGCGATCCCAGCCGGCGCCCAGCTGCAAGGTTCCGTCGTGCTCGTGGAGCAGGGCGGGCGGATGAGCAAGGCCGCGCGGATCGGCGTCAGGTTCCACACACTCGTCATGCCCGACCGCACGCACATGTCGATCGTCACCGAACCGATCTACCGCGAGGGCGACGGGCAGGGAGGACGCAGCGCCAAGACGATCGGGGGCGCGGCGGTAACCGGCGCGATCCTCGGCGCCATCTTCGGAGGCCGGCGCGGTGCGGCCGTGGGCGGAGCGGCTGGCGCGGCCACCGGCACGGCGTCGGTTATGACCGGTGACCGAAGTCGAACGACGCTCCTGCCGGGCATGACGCTGACGGCGCGTCTGGTGCAGCCCGTCGCCGTGTTGGCGGATCGGTAGGAGTGGGGCTGCCCGCGGCAGATCTTCGCGGGACTGCTCACCCGCTCCGTTTGGAAGTCCCGCGCTACGCTTCTTCTTCCTCCGTCACGTCGGCCGTGATCGCCAGCTCGATGCAGCCCCGGACGCTCATCGCGGCCGGACACTTGCTCTCGTGGGTTGCCAGCGCGCGGTCGGCGGCAGGGCGGGTACCGGCAGGAATCCGCAACGCGTACCGAACCCGGATCCGCGTGATGCGCAGGATCTTGTCCACCGACTCGATGTCACCTTCGACAGTTGCCGTGACCCGACCATCGCCCGACGGAATCTGACGCACTTCCAGTGCGCCGGCCAGGGTGCCGAGCAGTCAACCACCGACGGCCGCGACCATGTGGTCCAGCGTGGCCGGCAGTTCCTCCTCCGGCTCGATACCGTAGAAGTGCTTGATTCCGCCGTGCACCCCGAACCGGATCGGTTCGTCGAAATTCTCGATGTACGCGTGACGAATCGGACCCTTGATCTTCACCAGCCGCATCCGGCTGGTGTGCACCAGTTCAGCCACTCCACCCTCCTTGTGAACGCGCTATAATCGTGTGTTATGCGACCCCTATACGTTACCTGCTCCTTGATGGCGGCGCTCATCCTGGCCTCGACAGCCGTCAGCGCGCAAGAGTTGACGAAGGAAGAAGTGCCGGGCATTCGGAACTACACCCAGGTGGACGCCACGGTGGCGTGCGCCGGGGCCACGACGCTCGAGGCCCTCGACGAGGTGCAACGACGCAGCTTCGCGGCCGTCGTCAACTTCCGCACCGAGGGTGAGAACGGCGCCGATCCGGTCGGCGCGGCCGCGAAGGCCGAGACGATCGGCCTGAAGTACTTCCACCTCCCGTTCCGGGGATCGGACCCGTCGGCCGCGGTGGCCGAGGAGTTTCTCGAGGTCATCGCCGATCCGGCCAACCAGCCGACGTTCGTGCATTGCGGCTCGGCGAACCGCGTCGGCGCGATGTGGCTCATCAAGCGGGTCAAGCTGGACGGCTGGGACGTGGACCGTGCCACCGCCGAAGCTGAGACGATCGGCTTGCGCTCGCCTGGCCTGAAGGAGTTCGCCCTCGAGTACGTCCGCCGGTAGCCGCTCCTCGGCCCATGTCCGACGAGTCGACGCGCCGCCGCTCGTCTGACGCCGAGGCGTTCAACCGGCACGCCCGGCGCGCGCTCGACTGGGTGGCCGACTATCTCGGCCACTCCGAGCGCTACCCGGTCATGACGCGCGTGCAGCCGGGTGATGTGCGCGCCGCCCTGCCCGCCGAACCACCCGAACACGGCGAGAGCTTCGACGCGATCCTCGACGACTTCGAGCAGATCATCACACCCGGCCTGACCCACTGGAACCACCCCGGCTTCTTCTCCTATTTCGCCATCAGTGGCAGTGCGCCGGGCGTCATCGGCGAGCTACTCACCGCCGCGTTGAACGTTCAGGCGATGCTCTGGCGGACGTCTCCCGCCGCCACCGAACTGGAAGCCTTGACCCTCGACTAGCTCCGGCAACTCGTGGGGCTGCCGGAGGGGTTCGAGGGAGTCATCTACGACACGGCGTCGGTGGCCACCGTCCACGCGCTGGCGGCGGCACGCGAAGCCGCAGTGCCGGACGTCCGTGAGCGCGGCCTCGTCGGGCGCGCCGATCTCTCCGGCCTCCGCGTCTACTGCTCCGAACAGGCCCATTCGTCGGTCGACAAGGCGGTCATGTTGCTGGGCCTCGGGCATGGCGCACTGCGAAAGATCGAAGTCGACGCCGACTTCCGGATGCGAGCGGAGCATCTGGCTGATGCGCGGCGCTCTATCGATAGGAGCAAATCCACCCGATAATCTCGGATAGTCGTCATCATTCAGAGCTCAGACGCGGGAGACCCCATGTCCATCCATCGCCTCGCACCGGTCGCGTTCGTCCTCAGCCTGCTGGTCCCGGTGAGCGCGTCGGCCGACGGGCTCTTCTCGCCGTACATCGGCAGCGCGATGAGCCAGACGACGTGGGGCTTCTCACTCGCCGGCATGGGCCGTGAACTGGTCGGCTTCGAGTTCGACCTCGGCTACACCCCGGACTTCTTCGTCGACGAAGAGCCCGGGAGCGACAACAACCTTTTGACGCTGATGGGGAGCGTCATCGTCGGCGCGCCCGCCGGGCCCGTGCGGCCCTACGTGGTGGGTGGCATGGGTCTCATGCGCAGCCGGATCGCCGGAGCATCCGATCTGGTCGAGTTCTCCCGCAACGATCTGGGTATCAATCTGGGCGGCGGGCTCTACGGATTCTTCGGGGAGACCTTCGGAATCCGCGGCGACGTCCGCTACCTCCGCAGCCTGAACGACGGCGGCGAAGGCATTCTCGATTTCGACCTCGGGAACTTCAGCTTCTGGCGCACGTCGGTCGGCGTCGTCTTCCGATTTTAGAAGCCCCTCGGCGCTGTGCTACGCTCCTTGACCTGTCCTCTACCAAGGAGTTCAAGATGCCACTCTGCCGCCTCGGCGTCATGGTCCCGATGGTGTTGTCCCTGACCGTTGGGGTGTCCGCGCTCGTACGCGCGCAACCTGGCCTCCCGACCTTCGACGACATCCTGTCGATGAAAGCGGCGCAGAGTCCCGCGATCTCGCCCGACGGCCGCGCGGTCGTGTATCAGGTGCGTGAAGCCAACTGGGACAAGAACGCCTGGGAGACAGAGCTGTGGATCGCCGACGTCGCTTCCGGAGCGGCGCGGCACCTGACGAACGCCGAAGGCTCGAGCAACTCGGCGGCCTGGGCGCCCGACGGAAGCCAGGTCGCCTTTCTTTCCGACCGGGGTGGCACGCGCCAGATCTATGCGATCCGGCCTGACGGCGGTGAAGCGCGCCAGGTGACGTCAGTCGACGGGGGGCTGAGCCGCTTCGCCTGGGCGCACGACGGCGCCCGGTTCGCCTTTGTCGCGACCGACCCGGTTAGTGACGCACGGAAGGCCCGCGACGAACGCGCCGGGGAGTTCGAGATCGTCGACGAGGATCTCAGGATGGCGCATCTGTACGTCGTCGATGCCGAGGACGGCGAGCCGCGCCGCCTGACGGAGGGACCCTTCGTCGTCGGCAGCATCGCCTGGTCGCCAGACGACATGACCATCGCGTTCGACCACCGGATCAACAGCGACCCCTCGTCCAGCGGGTCCGCCGACATCTCGATCGCCCGGGTGAGCGACGGCGCCGTGCGCGCGCTGGTCGAGCAAGCCGGCCCCGACTCGCGTCCGGTGTGGTCGCCCGACGGCCTCCGTATCGCGTTCACGACATCGATGGGCAGCGAGTGGTTCTACTACACCAACCGGGAGATCGCGACGGTGCCCGCCGAAGGTGGGAGCCTCGATGTCCTGACCGTGGCCTTCGATGAACACGCGTCGCCCGTTGCCTGGGGCCCGCGCGGCATCTACTTCTCGGCGTCAGACCGCACCTGGTCGCATCTCTATCGCCTGGATCCGAACTCCCGCAGCGTGGTCAGGCTATCGCGCGCGCCGGAATCGACTTCCGCCGGCTTCACGTTCACGCGGACATTCGATGCGGTGGCGTTCGCCGGCGCCAACGCCACGACGGGCCAGGAGCTCTTCGTGGCCTCTCTGCCCGGCCAGCCGACCGAAGGTTCTGACGGCGAACATCTCCAGGCCACCCGGCTCACCAGGATGTGGGACCAGGCGGACGGTTGGACGCTCGCCACGCGCGAGGTGGTCTCCTGGGCGAGCCGGGACGGCACGAACATCGAAGGGGTCCTCCACAAACCGGTCGATTTCGAGGCGGGCCGTCGCTATCCGTTGCTCGTCGTCATTCATGGCGGTCCCACGGGCATCTCGCGGCCGCAACCGCTTGCGTACCGCACCTACCCGCTCGACCACTTCGTCGCCAAGGGCGCGCTCGTCCTCGAGCCCAACTACCGGGGCAGCGCCGGCTACGGTGCCGGGTTCCGCGCGTTGAACGTGCGCAACCTGGGCGTGGGCGACGCCTGGGACGTGGTGTCAGGCGTCGACCACCTGATCGCCGAGGGACTCGTCGACGGCGACCGCGTCGGGGCGATGGGCTGGAGCCAGGGCGGCTACATCTCGGCGTTCCTGACGACGCACGACAGCGACCGCTTCCGCGCCGTGTCGGTGGGCGCCGGTATCTCTAACTGGATGACCTACTACGTCAACACCGACATCCATCCGTTCACGCGGCAGTATCTGCAGGGCACCCCCTGGGACGATCCCGAGATCTACGCCACCACATCGCCCATGACGTACATCACGCAAGCCAACACGCCGACCCTGATTCAACACGGCGAACTGGACCGTCGCGTGCCGCTGCCCAATGCCTACGAGCTGTATCAGGGCCTGCGGGATCAGGATGTCCCGGTGCGACTCGTCGTCTTCAAGGGCTTCGGTCACGGATTGAACAAGCCGAAGGCCACCCGCGCGGCCATGGAGCAGAACCTCGAGTGGTTCGGTCGCTACATCTGGGGCGAAACCGAAACGACGCAGCCGTAGCTCGGTGGCGCGTGGCTCTAGCCCCGCGATGAGCGCGCCTCAAGGAAGCTCGACCTCGTCCGGCGGCCCCGCCGCGACGACCCGGCCGCCGTCGAGTTTGATCACCCAGTCGGCAATCGCCCGGACCTCCTCGGCCTGGTGCGACACGTAGAGCATCGGAATCCCCAGCTCGTTGCGCACGCGGATGAGATGCGGCAGCACCCGCCGCTGAAGCGCCACGTCGAGCGCGCTCAGCGGCTCGTCGAGCAGCAGCATCCGCGGGTCTGCCATGAGCGCTCGGGCGATCGCCGCCCGTTTCTGCTCCCCACCCGACAGCTGGTCCACGCGCCGCTCCAGGAATGCCTCGAGATCGAGCACGGCCAGGACCTTTGCCAGCGTGTCGCCGCGCGTATGGCGCGCCCCGTAGGTGACGTTGTGGCGAACGTTCAGATGCGGAAACAGCGCCACGTCCTGCGGGACGTAGCCCATCCGCCGGTGCCGGGCGGGCACGTCGATGCCCCTGTCGGACTCGAAGAGCGTGCTGTCACCCGCGACGATTCGCCCCTCCCGCGGTCGGCGCAGACCGGCGACGACATCGAGTACCGTCGTCTTGCCGGCCCCGGACCGTCCGAACAGCGCGATCGCGTTCGCCTCCACGTGCTCGTGCAGCTCCACGTCGAACGCGCCTTGCTGAAGCGTGAAGTCGAGCGTCAACGACAGCGGCATCAGGAGTGAGCCAGCCGGTTCGAGCACCAGAGTGCCGCGAACGCGATGGCGACCGAGACCAGCAGCAGACCAGTCGCGGCGGCGTCATTGCCGATCTCGGTGTAGCTGTAGATACCCGCGGCGATCGTCCGGGTCGAGCCGGGGATACTGCCTGCGACCATGACCGTCGCGCCGAACTCGCCGAGCGCGCGGGAGAACGCCAGCAACGTGCCGGCCAGCACGCCACGACTGGCAAGCGGCAAGCTAATGGTCAGGAAGATCCGCAGCGGCCCGGCGCCCAGCGTCGCCGCGATCTGCTCGTAGCGCTGGTCGACCTGTTCGAACGCGGCGCGCGCGGCCCGGACGAGCAGCGGCAACCCCATGATGGCCATCGCCAGGACAACCGCCTTCCACGTGAAGATGACCTCCACGCCCGCGGTCTCCAGCATCCCGCCGAACACTCCGCGGCGGCCGAACAACCGGAGCAGGATGACACCGGTCGCCACCGGAGGGATCACCAGTGGCAGCGAGACCAGCGTGTCGAGCGCCGTGCGACCTGGAAACCGATACCGTGCGAAGAGCCACGCCAGCGCGATGCCGGGCGGCAGCATGATGACCGTCGCGGTCGCGGCGACGATGACCGTGAACGAGGCGATCTCCCAGACGTTGGTCGTCATGGAAGGTCGCGGTCAGTCCCGGCCTCGTCCAGCGCGATGAATCCCGTGCGCTCGAACAAAGGCGTCGCGACTGGTCCGCGCAGGAACCTGAGAAAGGCCTCGGCACCGATCGGATTCGGCCCATCCTCGACCACGGCGACGGGATAGACAATCCGCGGGCCGTCGTCGACCGGCACGGCGAACGCGATGACGGCACTCGGCGCCGTCGCGGCGTCGGTGCGGTAGACGAAAGCCGCGTCGGCATTGCCGGCCTCGACCGCCTCCAGCGCCGCGCGGACCGATCGGGTCGGCACCACCTTTGACGACAGCGTCGCCCAGACGCCGCGCGACTCGAGATACCGCCGCGCATAGACGCCGGCCGGCACACCCTCGGGGTCGCCCAACGCGATCCGCCGCACGCCGGCCGATTCGAGATCCGCGAGTGTCGACGGCGGGATGCGATCGTCGGGCACGACGACGACCAGCTGATTCGACAACAGCGAGACCCGCGCCCCACGGCGGACCCGCCCCGATCGCTCGACGCGATCCATCTCGACCGTGTTCGCGCTGACGAAGAGGTCGACCGGCGCTCCCGTCACGATCTGGCGCGCGAGGGTGTTCGAGCCGGCGATGTTCAGTTCGATGCGGACGCCAGGCGCAGCGCGTTCGTACTCGCGGGCGATCTCCTCGAGGACATTCGTCAGGCTGGTGGCCGCCGAGACCCTGACGATCTCGGCCTGGCGGGCCTGAAGCGCTCCACCGCCCACCGCGGCCGCGGCGACCACGACACTGGCCAGAACAACCCGCCAGGAATCGAATCTGATTGCCATTTAGAAATAGGCATTTTAGTATGACTTAGTACGATTCAACAAACAGTTCAGGCCAACTCATATGATCTTGACCGTTCGACAGGCGGCCGCGATGCTCGGGGTCAGCTACTCGACCCTGAAACAGTGGATCTTCAAGGGCAGCGTCAGGACGACGCGCACCGAGGGGGGCCACCATCGGATCACGGAAACCGAAGTCGAGCGCCTGCTGGCCCGGCAGGGCCGGCTGCCGTCAGCGCGGGTGCGTTCAGTTCCCGACGGTGGCGCGATCGTCGCGATCAGCGGGCGCAATCAGCTGCGCGGAATTATCGATGAGGTCCGGATGGAAGGGCTGCTGGCCCAGGTGCGACTGCGCATCGGCGATCAGACGCTGACCGCAGTCATCACCCGCGATGCGGTCTCGGCTCTCAAGCTGCGTCGCGGGAATCCCGCGATGGCGATCATCAAGTCGACTGAGGTGATGATCGCCACAGAAGCCGAACCGGCTGAGGCGCCGCGCCGCAGACGAAAGTAGGGCTACTACGCCTCGGACTCTTCCTGCTGGGACGCCAGCTGACGCTGGCTTCGGACGGCAAAGTAGGCGACGCAGCCGAACGCGGCGAACGGTGCGGCCAGCAGCACCAGGATCCCGGCGCGGAGCGCCGCGATCATCATCCGGCCCTCGGGCGAATCCAGCGCGGTCCGGCACATGACGCACTGGGCGTCGGCGGGCGCCACGGCCACGACGAGCCACGCTACGACCAGGACCACACCGAGCGCCGTCCGCCACCCGAACGACTTCATCACCATTGGTCTCGTTCTCCTCTGGAACGCATCGCTCACGGCATCGACATCTGCCGAATCTGCAGGGCGTCCGGCACGATGAGAGCGTAGAGAACCGCGGCGTTCACCAGCAGCCCGACGACGACCATCAGAGCGATCGCCATCCGCTCGAATCTCAGGTGCATGTAGTAGACCCCGATGAGCGACGCCTTGACGAGCATGGCGATCACCATTACCACGACGAACAGCAGCCGCGGCAACGGCGCCTGATCGATCAGCAGCATCACCAGCGTCAGGGTGAGCAGGACCGCCCAGACGGTCCAGTAGAGCTTGTAGCCAGGCTGTGCGCTCGACGCCGTCATCCCATCCTCCAGGGCTAGATCAGATAGAAGCAGGTGAAGACGAACACCCACACCAGGTCGACGAAGTGCCAGTACAGGCCAGCCAACTCGACGCCCTCGCTCGTCGACAATCCCTTCGTCCAGCGGACCAGGAGCGACACGAGCACGATCAGCCCCGTGAGCACGTGGGAGCCGTGGAAGCCGGTAATCATGAAGAAGTAGGCGCCGAACAAGGGGTCGCCCCACGGGTTGGACGTGAGCGTCGCGCCCTCGCCGATGAGGTGGGCCCACTCGTAGGCCTGCATGCCGAGAAAGACGAGCCCGCCAACAATAGTGAGCCCGACGAACCGGGTGACATCAGCGGTCTTGCCCGCGTGGGCCGCCGCCACGGCACTCGCCATCGTGGCACTACTCGAGATGAGGACGAAGGTCATCGCGGCGATGAAGGGGATACTGAACACGCCCGACTGCTCGGGCCAGACCGAGGCCATGGTCCGGCCGTAGCCGGACGCGGCAAGCAGGCCGGCGAAGAGCAGGCCGTCGGTGATGATGAAGATCCACATCATCAGCTTGCGCCAGCCCATCTCGAACGGGCAGACGCCGCCGGCCCATCGATCCACCGCTCCGTCAGCCACTGTCGTCACCGGCTCTCTCCTCTCTCACGAGCGCATCCGCATTAGACCCACGTCACCAGTGCCAACAGGTAGACCCACGCTCCGGTGAGGAAATGCCAGAACGTGGCGCAGAGGGCGGCCCGGGTATCGGCATCCCGCCGGCCGAGGGTCGCCAGCGTCACCAACATCACCACCAGCGCCGCCAGCAGGTGCACCGCGTGCACACCGGTCAGCAAGTAGATGAACGAGCTGTGCGGGTTCGTCAGCAGGTAGATGCCCTGGGCTGCGAGCGCGCGCCAGAGCCCGACCTGCCCCACGATGAAGACACCAGCCAGGAGCGACGCGCCCGCAAGGCCCGTGGCCAAGCCGAGCTCCGCTCGCCGCCGCCGCCCCAACTCCAGTACCGCACTGCTCGCGGCGAGGACCAGCGTGTTCCACCATACGAGCGACGGCAGCGCGACCGGCCGCCAGTCGGTCCCGCTGCGCCTGACGAGGTAAGCGCTCGAAAGGGCGGCGAACAGCATCGTCACAGTCGCCAGAAACATCCAGAGACCGAAGTGGAGGCGCATGGCTCGCTGCGCCGCCGTGGGGTCCGGCGCCGTCGAGGCCCACGGGGCGATCGTGCCGGTGGCCGTCGTCGTCATCGTCATCATGCTCCGTCGCCGCCGGGTCAGGCCGTGATCGGCGCGTCGTTCGGGCCCGCCGTCTGCGGCGCAAAGTCCTCCCCGGTGCTCTCGGGCGAGTACTCGTACGCCCAGCGGTGCACGGCCGGCAAGGTGTCACCGAAGTTCCCGTGCGGCGGCGGCGACGCGACGGTCCACTCGAGCGTGGTCGCCGCCCACGGGTTTGCTTCGGCCGGCTGCCCCTTGAACAGACTCCATAGGAAATTCACCATGAAGACGAACTGCGCCGCCACGAGCACCATCACGATCACGCTCAGCATCGTGTTCTGGCCGGCAGTCCCTTCCAGATACTCGTAGGTGTTGAACGCGTAGTAGCGCCGGGGCATCCCCTGCAGGCCGAGAAAATGCTGTCCGAAGAAGACCATGAAGAACGGCGCGAACGTCCCCCAGAAGTGGAGCTTGCCAAAACCCTCGTGCATCGAACGGCCGAACATCTTCGGGAACCAGAAGTAGAGCGCCGCGAAGGTGCCCATCAGCGTCACGCCGCCGATCATGAAGTGGAAGTGACCGACGACGAAGTACGTGTCGTGCAGCTGCATGTCGGCCGTCGCGTTGCCGAGGAACAGCCCACCGAACCCGCCCGATCCGAACAATGCGACCGCCGCCAGGCTGAAGAGCATCGGCGTGGCCAGGCGCATTCTGCCGCCGAACAAACTGGCCACGAGATTCACGCCGTACACGGTCATCGGAATCGTGATGAGCATCGTCGCCAGCGTGAAGTACTCGCCGGTAAACGGACTCATGCCGCTGACGAACATATGGTGGCCCCAGACCACCATGCTTAGGACGCCGACGGCGATGAGGGAGTAGACGTTGAGCCGATAACCAAAGACCGGCTTGCGCGTAAACGCCGGCACGACGTCACCGACGATCCCGAGCGCGGGCAGAATCAGGACGTACACCTCCGGGTGACCGAGGAACCAGAACAGGTGCTGCCAGAGCAGCGGAGAGCCCCCCTGGAACGACAGCGGCTGACCCGCCACGACGAGGCCGCTGGGCAGGAAGAAGCTCGTGCCGAGATGGCGGTCGAAGAGTAGCAGGACCGCGGCCGCGGTCAGCGGCGGGAACGCCAGCAGGCCGAGGATCGCCGCGATGAAATAGGACCAGATCGTCAGCGGCAGCCGCATCATCGTCATGCCGGGCGCGCGCATGGTGAAGATCGTGGCAACGACATTCAGCCCGCTCATCGTGAAAGACGCGATGAAGATCGCCATCGACACCAGCCAGATGCTCTGCCCCAGGCCCGAGCCGGGCACGGCGGACGCAATCGCGCTCAAAGGCGGATACGCCGTCCATCCAGCCGCCGCCGCACCGCCCTCCACGAGGAACGACGCCATCATCACGACCGCCGACAGCAGGGCGAACCAGTACGACAGCATGTTCAGGAGCGGGTAGGCCATGTCCTTCGCACCCACCTGCAACGGCACGAGGTAGTTCCCGAAACCGCTCACCAGCACGTACGAGATGAAGAAGAACACCATGATCGTGCCGTGCATCGTCACGACCGAGATGTAGAACTCCGGCGCCATGAAGCCGCTCGGGTAGCCACGTGGCATCAGCGTCTCCAGCAGTTCCCACTGGGCGGTCGGCCACCCGAGCTGTATCCGGATGAGGACCGCCAGCAGCCCGCCGACAAGGCCCATCACGAGGCCGGTCAGGATGTACTGGATTCCGATGATCTTGTGATCGGTACTGAAGATGTAGCGTCGAACGAACCCGGGATCGTGCGCTTCGGACATCTATGACTCCGCCTGGCTCAGTCGGCCGTCTACTGTTCGCTCGCCAGCCTCTCTAGCTGGCTGGTGAACTCCGCGTCGGAGACCACGTGGAAGAACCCCTGCATCCGATAATGTCCGAGCCCGCATAACTCGGCACAGGCGAGCTCGAACGTGCCTTCCCGCGTCGGCACGAACACCACCTCCGGCACCATCCCCGGAATGACATCCTGCTTCACGCGGAGATGCGGCAGAAAGAAACTATGGATCATATCCTTCGACCGCAGCACCACTCTGACCGGGCGGTTGACCGGAACGTAGATCTCGTTCAACCAGACGATGTCGTCAACGGCGACCGGATCGCTTCGGTCGAGGCCGATCGGATTCACCACATCGTCCATCAACTGGATGTCAGTCGCGCCGAACTCACCGTCGGCGCCGGGATATCTCACGCTCCAGAAGAACTGCTGACCGACGACCTCGACCGTCACCGCGTCGGGCGGCGCCTCGGCCATGAAGTACTCGTTCCAGACCGGCAAGCCGATCGCGACGACGCCACCCTCCGCAACGACGGCCATCAGCACGCCCAGCGCGATCGACAGTCGCTTCTCGAACCGTGGCGACGCCAGCCGGTGCGAGATCCGCGTCCGCCGGCTGCCCTGCCAGATGAACAGGGCCATCGCCAGGTGACCGGTCAGAAACATCGCGCCGGTCGTGACCATGAGATAGGTCATCATCGTGTCGATGCCAGCACCGTGGCGCGAGGCCAGCTCGGGCGCCCACTCGCCGATGCCGTAGATAACGCCGAACAGGCCGATGGATCCGAACAGGAGCCCGACCAGAACTGGTTCGAGTGAAAAAGGCAGGCGGGTATCACGAGTTTCGCTCATTACTGGTCTATCCCCGTGCGGCCACTGGAGGCCGGCTCAGGCTTCCCTTTTGATTCTCCGGACGTGCTATTGGCACAGCAACACCGAAGCGCCGCTACGCTAGTGGCAGCTCACGAGCCCGACGACCGGAAGCAGAGATTCGGCGAACAATATACTTTACTGACACGCTGTTGACAAATATCTGGGATAGGGACGGCCGGAGGGGGCTCTGGCGGGAGTTGTCCGTGGAGAAGCAAGAGCTCGGCGTTGCTCGCATCAAGCCGAACCCATCTTCCGCGTCGCCCTGCTCCCCGCCCGACGCTCAGTAACTCCACCACGGCGTCGTGGCACCGTCGGGCTTCCTCCGCATGATGACTTGTGCCATCTCACGCAGCCGCTCCGCAGACGTCACGGGACCACTGAAGCAATGCCCCTTGCCATCGCCGTACATGAAGAACCCTTCATAGTGCGGGTTCTCGGTCGTCTTCATCCACTGCTCCAACTCACGCGTCGAGTTGTTCAGATAGAAATTGTCCATCGTGCCGGTGTAGACGCGCAACTTGTCGACGAGTTTCGGCCCCACCTCGGTCCAGTTCCGGCGAAGGTAATGCAGCAAGTCGTAGTTGTCTCGCCAGTACTCGGCCACGTCGGGATTGATCTCGCCCGTGCGCTTGTCGAACAACGGCTCGAAGTAGCCTTCCTCCCCGAGCGGACCGTACACGGCTGACCAGATATCGAGCTGCTGGCCCGAGCGACCCTTCGTCCCGCTGACCAGCTCGAAGTAGTTGCGCTGGCGCGACGTCAGACGGACCTCGCCGGTCACCTCCCGGGTATTGGCGATCGGGACGCGCCGCCACTCGTGCTGCTTGTAGAAGGCGTTCACATCCTCGTAGATGTTGATCCCCTCGACGTCGGTGAACGTCACCGGGTCGGGGCAATACGACCAGGTGCCGCCGAAGAAGTCGGGGTGGAAGACTTGCAGGGCCAGCGACTCCCAGCCGCCGGTCGACCCGCCGGAGAGCACGCGCGCGTAGGGCTGGGCGATGACGCGATACCGTCGCTCGACCTCGGGGATGAGCTCGTGCATGACCGCATCGCCGTAGGGGCCGAGATTCACCGAGTTCACGGCGTAAGAGTCGTCGAAGTAGGGGTTGGGGTGTTGAAACGTCACCAGAATCATTCGTGGGAACTCGTCGCGGATCCACTCTCGGTAGAGATCGTCGCCGACCTCGAATCGGTTCGGCGCGCCCAGCGAGAAATGCCCCTGGATGTAGTTCACCGGATAGTTGATCGTCGAGCTGTCGTAGCCTCGAGGCAGGAGCACAGTCGCGCCGAGATAGACCGGCCGCCCCCAGAACTCCGTGAGCATCGGGCTCTGGAATTTGAAGCGCCGCACCCACTCGGTGTCCGGGGGCACGACGACCGGCGCGATGACCTCGCTGGCGCTGAGCGCGATGACGCCGTCCGCCTCGGGATCCAGACGGACCCGCTCGACGGGGCTGTACAGATTTCCGGGAGAGCGGTTCCAGTGCTGCCCTTCCCACTGGTCGTCGTGCATCCAGACAACGTGACCGTCGGCGCGTCGGAACTCGGAATAGATGTTGACGAACGCCTGGACGAAGTAGTCCCCCGCAGGGATGTCGCGCAGGCTGGCCACGGGCGCGCCGAGATCGGTCGCGTCGATGATCCCCGTCTCGCCCGGCACCAGCGCCTCGACGTCGCGGCCGAAGAACGGCACGCCGGTGCGTCCGATCTGCAGCCTGGGCTCGCGCTCGTTCGTCCGCGAAACCATGACGTAGATCCGCCCGGTCACCGGCTCAGCGTGGGCCGCGACGGGAAACGACACCTCAAATCGCTGCTCGGCCGCGGCCGTCAGCGGCCAGGCCAGCAACGTCGTGGCCACGAGGGCGGCCGCCCCTGCGCGCCGCGACGTCGCTCGCGCCGAGTCACCGTTGTCAATAAATCGCATCTGCTCGTCCTTTCGTCCTCTCGCGGGGGTCCCGGACCGCCAGCTAGCCTACTCGGAGTCCGGGGCTCTTGCCATCATCACTCGTCATACTCACCATGCTCGCCCGGAGGCGGGCTGGCATCTCCGCAACTTTGCCGGCCGGTTCTCCGTCCACCCCTCGTGGAGATGGGACGCAGTATTCGTCTTTTGATCGTCGCGCTGTTCGGCCTGTTCGCGACCGGTAGCGGCCTCGCCGCCCAGACGACCGAACGGGTCGATCGAATCATTCCGTTTCGCGACGGCGGACGGGTCGAACTGAAGAATTTCTCGGGCCATGTACGGATCACGGGCACCGACCGCGACGCCGTGGTGATCCGGGCCGTCCGGCGGGCAATCCAGGATCGGCTGGCGAGGGTCAAGCTCGAGATCAGGGAGTCGCCCTCGCTCATCGAGATCGTCGCCAACCAGCTGCACCGCACATGGCGAGACTGGTTCCGTTCGGACCGGAGCGACGTCATCGAGACGGACTTCGAGATCGACGTGCCGCGCGACACCGACCTGACAGTGCGGGCCTTCAGCAGCCCGGTCGCCATCGAACGGGTGCGCGGCGATCATGATGTCGGCACGTTCAGCGGCGACGTCGAGGTCCGGTTGTCCGCCTCGGCCACCGCGGACGTCGAATTCCGGTCGGAGTCCGGCCGGCTCTCGAGCGACGAGCCGCTGGTGTTTCGCCATCGCAACCGCCGGCGCCTCGCGGCGGTGCTGAATGACACCGACCGGACCCAGCATCGGACACAGCTGCGCTTCAAGACCTTCAGCGGCGACGTCACACTCCGTCGCTGACAACCTTCCACCGACCGAACAGTTCCGATACGCTTTCGGCATGCCGTGCTGGGCGCGCCCGCTCGTCGTGCTTCTCGTGATCGGCGGCACCGGCTGCGCGCCCAACGACGGCGACATTTCCATCTCACGTGCGCGGGCGCACCTGGCGATGCTGGCCGAGACGATCGGCAGCCGGCCGCTCGGGTCGAACGCGAATGCCGCGGCCCGGACCTACCTGGTCGACGAACTGGAGGGCGCAGGCTTCAACGTCCGCGTGCAGCACGCCCAGGTACGTCTGCCGGCCGTCGGCCTGACGGCGGTCGTGGCGAACATCATCGCCGTCGCACCAGGTGCGATCCCGGATGCGCTTGGCCTCCTGGCGCACTACGACTCGGTGGCGGCGGGGCCCGGCGCGGGCGACGATGCATTCGGCGCGGCGCTGGCGGTCGAGGCCGGACGGACGCTCGCGGCCGAGGCCGGCAGGCGGCACACCGTCATGGTGCTGCTGACCGACGGCGAGGAAGCCGGTTTGCTCGGTGCGCGCGCGCTGCTTGACGACCCGGACGTGGCGGAACGCCTCAAGGCCTACGTCAACCTGGAGTCGATCGGCACCGGCGGACCGGCGTTCCTCTTCGAAACCGGTCCGGACCACGCCGCCCCGCTGGAGGCCTGGGCGCGGGCGGCGCCGGCACCGCGCGGCGCCTCGTTCGCCCTCGAGATCTATCGACGGCTCCCGCGCGACACCGACTTCTCGGTCTTCCGCCGCGCGGGTATCCCCGGTCTCAACTTCGCGCTGGTCGGCAACAGCTACGCCTACCACACGGATCGAGACACGGCGGACCGCATCGCTGATCGCACCCTGCGCCGCACCGGCGCGAACGTCGTCGCGACACTGCGCGCGCTCGACCGAACGGACTGGACCAGCTCACCGCCGAACGCGACGCGATACTTCGACCTGGCCGGGGTCTTCGCGGTGGCCTATGGCGACTCGAGCGGGCGCCTCGTCGCCCTCCTCGCCCTCCTCCTCGGCGCCGCGGCCTGGTGGCGGGTCGTCGTGCAAGCGACGCGGCTCGTCGGCCTCACACGTCTGGGGCTTGCCGCCGGGTGGGCCGCGCTCGGCGCCGTGGGAACCGTCGGGGCGATGGTCGTCGTGGCGTGGACGCTCCGTGGCGTCCGGGACGTCCTGCATCCGTGGTACGCGCATCCGGAAGCTCTGGTGGCGGCGATGCTCGCCGCCGCCGCGCTCGTGGCGGTTGGCCTGGCCGCCCTGGCGGTCAAACTCCGCATGGAAGCCTCGTTGCATCCGCTGGTCGTATGGTCGGTCGCACTCCCCTGCTGGCTCGCGCTCGCGGGACTCACCGAGTGGGCCGCACCGGCAGCCGCGTTCCTCTGGACGGTGCCGCTCCTTGGCGCCGGCGCGGTACTGTTGGTCGTCCCACGCTGGACCGCCGGGTCGGCTCGGATGGCGTCGGCGGCCGTGGCCCTGATGGTTGCCGCGCTCTGGGCACAAGATGCCTCGCTGCTGCTCGGGTTCCTCGTGACGGTGCTGGGCCGACAGCCGCTCGTCGCGCCCGTCTGGATCCTGCCGGCCTACATCGTGCTGGTCGGGGCGACCGCAATCCCGCCGCTGGCCGGGCTCGTGCCCTACGAGCGCCGATGGCCGAGACGCTCGGCGGTGGTCGGGGCCGTGGCGGTTGCTGCCGCGACGGCCTTCACGGCGGCGTACTTCACGCCCGCGTACTCCACCGATCGGCCGCTGCGGGCGGCAGCGCGATACGTTCAGCTCGAGACCGACGGCTCGGGGCGCTGGGAGATCGGCGCGAACGAGCCGACGATCGTCGACGCAGTCCATGACTCACCGCTGGACTGGACGGTGGCGAGCGGCGCGTCCCCAGAACTCACCGACCCCACAGGCCGGCTCGGGCAACCGTTCGTCTACCAGGCGTTCGGCCCCGGCGGCCATCCGCTGCCGGCATCGATCTCCGCATCGCTCGACCCTGTCGCGACCGGTTCGCGTCTGCGCGTCACGATGGTCCCGTCACTCGAGGCCACCTCCATCCGGATCGTCCTGCCACCGGGGGTCACGCCGCTCGACGCCAACTGGCCCGGCACGGTCGATCGCGACGGCACGTGGAGCGCCACCCTGCTGGCCGTCTCGGCCGCGGGCGCGACCTTCGACGCCGTGATACCGGTCAGCGCCGTCGAGGCGATCGGACGCGGCGTGGCGGTCGTCGAAACGCCGACGCTGCCCGGCAGCCCGGCCGGCGACCTCCCGCCATGGCTCGCACGAGACCGGGTCGCCTGGCGGGCGGTTGCCAGCTACATCGTGCCGCTCGACTCGATGATCGCCGCGGCACGGTGACGCGTCCACCCCGATCTGGTACGATTCCCATCGCCCCACATGATCTGGACACCCGCGGAAACTCGGCTCGTTCGCCGATGGATCACGGTCGCCCTCCTGCTCGCGGCGATCATCCGTGTCGACGCCTGGCTGCAGTCGTCGATCCGCGGGCTCGAGCCGCATCTGAATGCGCTGTTCCCCAAGGCCGCCCGCTTCTCCGGTAAGACCGGCACGCCCGCCCACATCAAGGTGTTCGCGGATGAGGAGCAGCTGATCGGGTTCGTCTTCTCGACGATCGATGTCGAACCGCTCGAACGCGGCTACGAAGGACCGATCGAAATGCTGGTCGGCATGGATACGGCCGGCAGGCTGCGCGGGGTCGATCTGATCGCGCATCGGGAGCCCTACGGGTACTTCTCGATCGAACCACCCGAGTTCTCGGCCCAGTTCGTCGGCAAGAGCATCCTCGATCGGTTCCGAGTCGGAGAGGACGTCGATGGCGTGACGACCGCCACGATCACCGTGTCGAGTGCGACCCGCGTCATCCGCAAGGCGGCGCGCCGCGTGGCTCGGGAACATCTTGCGAGCGCCGAAAACGATCAGCCGTGACCCTGCCCGTGCCCACCGCCCGGCGCCTGGCGATCGGTCTCCTGGCGGGTATCATCCTGCTGATACCAAGGCCGGCGGCCGCGCAGTGTCCGACCTGGGACGGCCTGCTCGCCGACGAGAGCCTCCTCGACATCACGATCAGCGCCCCGCAGATGGCGGGGCTGCGGATGTGGTTCGTCTACGTCACGCCAGCGACACTCGGACGGTGCACCCTTGGTGACACGCTGTTCGACACGGCGTCCGCCGAACTGAGCGGAGCGCAGGATCGGCACGTCTTCTGGATCGGCACCGAGGGCCCGGCGCTGCACCTCTTCCGCCTCGAGCGGATCTACATGATTCAGGAGACGCGGCGATACGACATGGTGGGCAGCCTGGCGTTGGACTCGCCGGCGACCGTACTGAATGGCAAGCCGCCGCTGACGGCCGAAGCCCTCATCGCGTTCGAAGGCCCGGTCGACTTCGCCGAGCCGGTCACGATTTTCTACGAAGGGATCATGGGCTCCGTCCCGGGCGAGTACTGGTTCCCCGAGAATCTGGGCTCCGATCGCTGAACATCGGTCAGTCCGGCCTCGTCCAAGAGAGTGACCCGCCCTGACGGGGCACGGTCGACCATTCGAGACAGGCACGCTAATGAAGGTCGTCATGCCCGGCGGCTCGGGATTCCTCGGACGCGCGCTGGCCGATGCGCTGCTGCAGGACGGCCATGAAGTCGTCGTCCTGACACGAGCGCTCCAGCCTGGTGTGGTCGTCCACGAGGCGGGTACCGGTCTGCCGGGCCTGTCCAACGCCGGCTGGCGCCCGGACGGCACGGACGGCGCCGGGCAGTGGGCGGCGGTCGTCGACGGCGCCGACGCGGTCGTCAACTTGACTGGCGAGTCGATTGCCGCGCGCCGGTGGTCCACTGCACAGAAGACGCGCATCCGCGACTCCCGCGTGCTCGCCACACAGTCGGTCGTGGGCGCCATCCGGGTGGCGGCCAACCCACCGGCGACGCTCGTCAACGCCTCGGCTATCGGCTACTACGGGAATCGGGACGACGAGGAACTGGACGAGGCCTCGTCGGCCGGCGACGATTTTCTCGCCGGCAGCTGCGTCGACTGGGAAGCGGCCGCGCGCGAGGCTGAAGCCAGCATCCATCGGCTGGTCATTCTGCGCGGGGGCGTGGCGCTCGACCGCAACGGTGGACCGCTGGAACGCATGGTGTTGCCGTTCAAGCTGTTCGTCGGCGGGCCGCTAGGATCGGGCCGGCAGTACATCTCCTGGATTCATCGCGCCGACTGGGTGGATCTCGTGCGTTGGGTGCTGGCCACCCCGACCGCCGCGGGAGTGCTCAACGCGACGGCACCGGCGCCGGTGACGAATCTGGAGTTCTCGAAGGCCCTCGGCCATGCGCTGGACCGGCCGAGCTTCCTGCCCACACCGCCGTTCGCCCTGCGCCTCGCCCTGGGCGAACTCGCAGACGCGCTCCTCCTGGGCGGCCAGCGGGTGTTGCCGTCCAAGGCGCTCGAACTAGGCTTCAGCTTCCGCTTCTCGACGATCACCCACGCGCTGGTTTCTATCCTTCAGTAGGCGGCCTACCGTCGGGTGGCGCGGGCCTTCAGGCCCGCGAGCGGAGGAGGGCTTCGCCTTCGGCTCGTCCTACATGCCGTGGGCGTCCTGCTATCAGGGGGCGGCGGCGACGCTGATCAGGTTGGCCAGCAAGCGGTAGGCGCCCTCGGTGCCGGCCGGGAGCTGGCGCCACAGGCCGAGCGCGACATAGAGCCAGCGCCCCTGTCCCAACCGCGCCTCGACCAGTGCGCCGTCCTTGACGCCGGGGTTGTTCTCGAACGGATCTTCCATCGAGACCAGGTCGACGTACTGCGGAGCGCGCTCGCCCAGAAAGTACAGGCCGCGCTCCTGGACCCAGCCGTCCCAGACGGCTGCGTCGATTGGATTCGGCTCGTTGAACAAAGGATGGTTCGGCACGAGCAATTCCACCGGAGCGCCTTCGTCGGTAATTCGGTTTCGACTCACCTGCGCCGGAAACGGTCCGTACTGCGCGTCGTTGAAGCCGAACTTGTTGTACTGCACGATGACCGTGCCACCATCCTCGACGAAGCTCATCAAACGATCGTTGTGCGCGCGCAAATCGGCATCCAGCTCGTAGGCGCGCACGCCCGTGATGATGAGGTCGTACTTCGACAGGTCGCCCCAGGCCAGGTCGTCACCGCTCAGCCGCTCGACCCGACCGCCCAACTGCTCGATCGCCGTCGGCATCTGGTCGCCCGCGCCCATGACGTACCCCACCAGCACATCTGACGCGACCAGCACGTCGATCACCTTGATGCGCGCTTCGGCGGTCGTGCTCAGGTGGCGCGGCTGCGTGTGCGGGTACTCGACGACCTGGTACCCCCGATCGAACGTCGCTCCGTCGCTGGTCACCCGCGCGGTCACCGCGTGATCTCCCGCAGCCGCCCCCGCCGCCGGTGTGACGAAGAAGCGCACCGTGCGCTCCTCGTCCTCGCGAGTAAACGCGATCGACGCCTCGGCGGGCTCTACCTGCCATCCGGTCGGCACGTCGAGCGCCACCTCGGCGCCGGTCGGCTCCGCGCCGCGATTGGAGACGATTACCCGAAGCTCGCGGGGCGACCCGCTCCCGGCCGGCGCGACGGCGATCTCCGGCGATACCTGGACCGCCAGGCGCGGCACGACGTTCAGCTCGGTCCGCTTCTCGCCGCTGAAGATCTCCTTCTCGTAGCGGAACTGAATAGGGACCCGCACCGAGACCTGCTCACGAGAGAAGCCGATGGCGAAGGTCGCCTGGAAGGGTGTCGGCTCGAACGGCAGTCCGAACCCGGCGTCGTCGTCGAAGCGGTATCGCGCAGCGTCGGGCAGCCGGGAAAAGTACAGTGTCGTCAGGTCCGCCGCAGCGGGCACGCTGAGATACGAGTCGCAGGTGTAGACGCCGCCGGCCGCCACGACGTCGGCGCCGCACCCCAGCGCCGCACCGTCGAACCCTTCGAACGAGACGCGCCGCACGGCCAGGTCGGCCGCCCCGCGGTTGGCCACCAGCGCCGAGACCCGGACCGGCTGCCCCGCCGTCACCACGCCGTCATCGGCCAGGGCCTCGAGGCGGACACCGTGGGCCAGAATCACCGCACGCTGGAACTGGTCTTCCTTCTGCGCCAAACGGAAGTCGATCTCGAATACGGCCTCGTCGCTCAACCCGAACGTCCGTAGCTGGCCACGCAGGTTCCTGACTGCGGCCAAGCCGGTCAACAGCGGTCGCCGGGTGGCGTCGATCCCCGACTCGGTGAATTGCCGCTGCGCCTCGCGCGCCTGCTGCGCGAGGCTGGTCAGGGCGACGGTGAGCCCGCGCGGCGCCCGGGCACCGGCATACTGAACCAGGCCCGCCAGGCTCGTATCGATACCGTCGAACAGCGGTGCGTCGTCGCCGCCGTTGCGGTTCGCAATCGTCGAGTCGGCCAGCGTATACCGAGCCCGGGAGTCTCCCGGCAGCCGCAGGACCTGCGGCATCCCCTGGCACTTGTGCATGCTCCGGGCTTCGCTCCCGATATCGGCGTAGGTGCGGCCGAGAAGCGGGTCGAAACCGCCGAGGTCGATCGTCTCGAGCCCCTCGGCGTCCGCTCCAGCCGGCGCGCCCCGGAACCCGGCGCTGAAGTAGAACTTCTTGGCTTGCCACGGTCGGAGGCCACCGGCAATCTGCTCGGGAAACTGCGTCGGGTCAGCCGCGGCCCGGAAGGCTTCCCGCGCGAGGATGGCCGACGCCTGGTGGTGCTGGCCGCCGCCGCCGCCAGTCGGACGTAGGCCGGTGATGACGTCCGGACGCAGCGTGCGGATCATCCGCACGAAGTCGCCCAGGATCTCCTGCCGGCCCCACCGCTCGAACGTTTCCTCCACGCTGAACGAGTAGCCGAAGTCGACCGCGCGGGTGAAGTACTGCTCGGCTCCGTCGAACCGATGGGCCGCGAGCAATTCCTCTGTCCGCAGCACCGCCAGCGCGTCGAACAACTCGGCCCCGATCTCGTTCTGTCCGCCGTCACCGCGCGTGGCCGAGACCAGGGCCGTGCGGATGCCCTGGCCGTGGCTCAGCAGCGCCAGTAGTGCATTGTTCTCGTCGTCGGGGTGGGCCGTCGCCATCATGAACGAGCCGACGGTGGTCAGTTTGCGAAGCACCAGGCCGAGGCCGGCGTGACCTTCCTCGTCGGCCACGGGCCGGACCTGCATCTGAGCCTGGAGGAGCGACGCCGCAACGCCGCCGGCCACGAGCACCAGCACGAACGCGCTTAGCTGTCTGAGCATGAAACGCCTTCGACTATATCGCACTCGGCTCAGCCGCCGCCGGCGACCTCCCTGTAGTAGTCCTCGTAGCGTGGCACGATCGCATCGGCGCAATACTTCTTCCGCGCCACGTCGCGGCCCGCCTCGGCGACCTCACGATGCCGGGATTCGTCGGTCAACAGCGCCACGGCGCTGTCGGCCATCGCGGCCAGGTCATCGGGGGGATGCAGGTAGCCGCTCACGCCGTGCTCGATCACCTCGGGCAGTCCACCCACGCGCGAGGCGACGACCGGCGTCTCGCAGGCCATCGCTTCGAGCGCAGCCAGGCCGAACCCTTCGGTGGCCGACGGCAGCAGGGCCAGATCGGCCGCCGAGAGGAGCGGCACGATCTGCTCCTGCTCGCCGAGCGACTCGACCGCATCGGCCAGCCCAAGTTCTCGCGCCTGCTCGCACGCCGGAGCGAGCTCTGGGCCCTCCCCCACGAAGACCAGCCGCGCGGGCACGCGCGCGTGAATCCGGCGGAAGATTTCGACCACGGCGTCGACCCGCTTCACCGGCCTGAAATTCGACACGTGGATGACGAGCTTCGTCGCCGGGTCGTCGCCGGCCAGCCGCGCGCGGAGCGCAGGATCGGGCATTCGGCGATAGCGATCGCAGTCGAGGAAGTTCGGGATCACCCGGATGTCGGCGCCGACCGACAACTCGCGAATCGTTTCGGCCTTGAGGCTCTCCGAGACGGTGGTCACCCCGTCCGACTGATCGATGCAGAACGTGACCGTGCGGGAGTACGACGGATCCGCGCCGACCAGGGTCACGTCGGTGCCGTGCAGCGTCGTGATCACCTTCGGGACGCGGTCGTCGCCACTCGTGGCAAGAATCTGCCGGGCCAGGTACGCGCCCGCGGCATGCGGGATCGCGTAGTGCGCGTGAATGACGTCGAGCGAGAACTCGCGTGACACCTGCACGAGCTTGTTCGCCAGCGACAGCAGGTACTGCGGTTCCCGCAGCGGCGGATAGAGCGGCGCCTGGACCGGGTGAAAGCCGAGGCCGGGGTGATAGTCGCCAAAGCGGAACGGCAATTCGCTGGAGACCAGGCGCACCTGGTGCCCGCGTCCCGCGAGCGCGCGACCCAGTTCCGTGGCGACGATGCCGCTGCCGCCGACCGACGCGTAGCAGACGATGCCGATGTTCACGGCGTCTCCGGCCCCTCGTCGCGCAGCAGGCCCTGTCGCACGATCGGCTCGGTCACGACGAAACCCTCGGCAAACGCGACGCCCAGACGGGCACCGAAGTGCTCGTCGCGCGACTCCACCAGGCGGAGGAACGACGGAGCGTTCAGACGGGTCGCCACGGCGGTGTCGGAAGCGGCCTCGAACTGCGATGCGTGGCACCGCAAGGCCTGGCGCTTCGTCTCGTAATGCGCGGACACGTCGACGACGAACGACGGCTGCGTCGTGTCGTTGATGAAGTAGTGACAGACCCAGTTGGGTCGCCAGGGCTCGCCCGCGATCTTGGCGCGGCGCAACCCGGCCGCGAACACGGCCGCCGTCACCAGCCGGCTGCCGCCCGCATGGTCAGGATGTCGGTCTTGCCCGTACGGCGCCGCCACGGTGCGCGGTCGACAGCGCCGAATGAACTCGGCCGCGGCGCGCACCTGGTCGGAATCGTCCCGCAGTCCACCGTCGGGCAGCCCGAGGTTCTCGCGCCAGCTCGCACCCAGCACGCGGGCGGCTGCCTGCGCTTCCTCGAGTCTCACCTCGACCGTCCCGTTGCTGCCTAGTTCCCCCCGGGTCAGATCGCACAGCCCGACCCGGTCGCCGGCACGGGCATGCTTCGCCAACGTGCCGCCGAGGCCGATCTCGATGTCGTCAGGATGCGGCCCGAAGGCCAGGACGTCGACTTGCATGATGTGTCAACGGGTGAAGCCGAACAGTTCGTCGCCCTTGGCTGGCTCGCCGAGGCAATGGCGCGCGAGGATTCTCGAGGCCAGGAACCCCTGCGCCAGACCGCTGCCGCCGAACCCGAGGGCGAAGGCGTGACGCGGATAGTTCCGGTGCGGCCCGATGTAGGGCAGACCGTCGGCCGCGGCCGCCACCTGACCGGCCCAGGCGTACTCCGGCTGGATACCGGAGATCGACGGATACAGCACGGACAGCTCGTACATGAGCTGCCCTGTCCGCTGCACCAGCGCCTTCTCGCGCGATCGCGGATGCGTCGGGGCCTGGTCACCGCCACCGAAGAGGACCCGGTCGTCGCGCGTCCAGCGCAGATAGCGGTACGGCTGGACGGCGTCCCACAACATCGCCTTCCGACGACCGAGCTCGGCGCGAATGCGGGCCCCGAGGGTCGGTGTGGCCACCGCGTAGGTCTCGACCATTCGGAAGTGTCGTGCCAGCGGTCGGAACAGCGCGCCGGGCTGACCCGTGGCGACGACAACCTGACCGGCCGTGACGCTGCCGCCCGCCGTCCGCAACTCGACCGACCGCCGGCCGGGCCGGATCCGCTCGACCGGCGACCGCTCGTGCACGCGGGCCCCACGCTTGACTGCCGCCGCGGCCAGCCCGACGCAGGCACGCACCGGGTCGACCTGCGCGTTGCCCGCGACACGGATAGCGCCCTCGGCCCGCACCCGGGCCTCGCGCCATAGCGCATCGCCTTTCAACCAGCGGGCCTCGAGCCCAGCCTTCTGTCGCACCTGCCACTCGCCGCGCAGCCGCTTCGCCGCCTCGGGCTCCTCGGCGAAGTAGATCGAATCCTGCGTTTCGAGTTGGCACGAGATCTTCAGCCGCCGGAGGGTCGACACGAACTCCTGCGCGCCACGACGTGTCATCTTCCAGATCGCCCTAGCCGCGCCCAGTCCGTGAGCGTCGAGCGTCTCCTGAAAATCGACGTCGGGTTCCTGCATGACGAGGGCAGTGCTCGACCCGATGGCTCCGTCGCCGATCCGCCCCGTCTCGAACAGGCCGACCCTCAGACCAGCCATCGAGAGCGCGTACGCCGTGGCGCACCCCGCGATACCCCCGCCAACGATCGCCACGTCGACGTCCAGCTGTCCGCGATGCCGCGGATACGTCGGGCGGCGGCGCGGCTGCCGGTCGGCCCAGTACGACACGCCGTAGCGGATCTTCCCCATCTGCGTCAGCCGATCATTGTACATGGGTCGCTTGGACCCCGGCCCGCAGGACTATACTGGCCCTGGGAACCTCCTTCATGCGCACACGGTGGCTGAAACCCGACCCGGCGAGGATCGCCGCTGCGCTGCTCTGCGCCGCGGGGAGCATGCTCGGAGTCGGCGCGCGCGCACAGGATGCCGCGCCCCTGCCCGACGCCGAGCCGTTCCTCGCCGACGTCCGCGCCAACCTGCAGCTCGACACCGATGTCCCCGACGGCTACACCTTTCTCGAACGGCGGGTCGAGGCAGACATCAGCTTCTTCGGTGGCGTGAAGGAGGAAGGGCCCAAACTGTATCGCGTCTATCGATCCGCCGAGCTGGGCATCGCCTACCGCCGACTTCTCGAGGAGGAGGGCGAGCCGCTCTCCGACGAAGAGCTCACGGAGCAAGACCGCCGGCACCGCGCGGAGCGGCTGAAGGCGGCGCGCGACCGGGCGAGGGAGAGCGAGCGTGACCGGGAGAAGCGCCAGCGCGAGGACGCCGAAGACGCCGAGGAAGAACGCGAGATGATGGAGGAGGTCCTCGGCCTGTTCGAGTACCGCCTGGAAGGCCGCGATCGGATCGACGGCCGGTCGACGATCGTCGTCAGCTTCGTGCCGCGTGCTGAGGTCGATCCGAAAACGCGACCCGGCAAGATCCTCGCGAAGTCGATCGGGCGGGCCTGGGTGAGCGAGGACGACCGTCAGGTGATCCGGATAGAGGCCGAGGCGATGAGCGACATCACGATCGGCTGGGGACTGGTCGCACGGCTACACAAGGGGAGCCGCATCGACGTCCGTCGGACCCGGGTCAGCGACCGGTGGCTGCCGGCCCGCTTCGACTTCACCGGCTCCGGCCGCACGCTCCTGTTCCGAACGTTCGCAGTCGAGTTGACGACCGAGATCGCCGACTACGAGCCGCTCACGGCTGACCTGCTGCCCTACGAGCCGATCAAACTGAGCGATGCCGGGACGGGTCCGAGATGACCACGGCAAGGAACCTCGTCTTCGCCCTCGTCGTGCAATGCATCTTCGTCTCGGCTTGGGTCGCCGTCGAAATCGCGTTGCGGCTCGTCTTCCCAAAGAGTACGCCCGCTGCGATCCAGGCATCGGCGGACGAACTTGCCTACGCGTTCAACAAGGAGTACCTCGTTTCCCTACGACCCGATGTCAGTAAGACCTACGTCAGGCTCCAGGAAAACGGATGTGACGAGATCCAGTGGAGGACGAACGCCGACGGCTTCCGCGGTGCGGAACTGCGAAGGAACCCTGGCACGCGAATCATCGTCTATGGAGACTCCAACACCCAGGCGAGGTTCTCGCACCTTGAGAAGACATACGTGGTTCGACTAGCCGAACACCTCACCGCGCTTGGTATCGACGACGTCGAGACGATCAACGCAGGGATTATTGGTTTCGGCCCGGACCAAAGCCTGCTTCGAATGCAACTCAAAGCGAGCTCGTACCAGCCTGACATCGTGATCTTCAGCATCTTCGCCGACAACGATTTCGGAGACATCATCCGAAACCGATTGTTCGAGCTGGACGAGCGAGGCGACCTACGCGAGACCACGTTTCAACGGATGCCCGAGGAGCCCAGATTTGCCGGCTATTTCTCGTCCTTGTTGACGGTGAGAGCAATCCTGCGATTGGCCCGCAGCGTTCGGACCAGTGATCCAGGCGCGCGAACAGAAGACCCGCAGCTTTACTTGCGCTCTCTGCAGACCGCAACGGAGGAGGAGTTTGCGGCGTGCGCCGCCGGGTCTACGCGCCGTCACACAGTCTTCGGCGATCACTACGACGTCGACTTGGCCTTGGATCCCACTCTCGAATCCTCGAAGACGAAGGCTCGACTCATGGAGGCAGTTCTCCAGAGAGCGCATCGCTTCGCCGCTACGAAAGGAATGCTATTCCTCGTGGTCATCCAACCGTCCGTTATTGACTTGACGCAAAGCAATGCGATTCTCGGCTATCCGTTCTTCAAGGGTGGCCACGTTACAGGACCACGAATCTGACGGATGCAGTCGAGGCGGCCTGCAAGAAACACGGGATACCGTTCGTCAATCTCTTCGACCCCTTTGATCGCAACGATCCGGAAACCCTCTTCTTTCGTGGCTGGAACGATCATTGGAACGACCGAGGCCAAGACTTGGCCGCTGAAGAGACCGCCTCGTACATCGCATTCCGTCTCTTGGCGCACACAGATGCTCAGTAGACGATTCTCGATGTGGTTCAGCGCTCGACGATCTCGATCCGCTCGATCACGTCTCCCTCGAGGATCGCATCCACGACGTCCAGGCCGCGGGTGACGTGTGCGAAGACGGTGTAGTTGTGATCGAGGCGCGGGTTGTCCACTAGATTCACGAAGAGTTGCGCGTCGCCCGTGTCACGGCCCCGAGTGGAAATGCCGACCGCGCCCCGCACGTGCGGGCGCAACGCCAGTTCGTCGCGCATGTAGGCCCCGTCGCCCATGAATTCGTTCGCCCCGGGGCTGCCACCCTGGATGACGAAGTTCGGCACGACGCGATGGAAGGTCAACCCGTCGTAGTAGCCACTCCGCGCGAGGCGGGCAAAGCGCTCGACCGTCGCGGGCGCGTCCTCAGGAAAGAGTTCGAGCTCGAACTCGACGCCGTTCGACATCCGAACGCGGGCCGCTGACAGGCCGAGTGCGTCGGCGAGCGACGGCGTCGGGCCGGTCCGCAAGCGCGTCGTGCGCGCAGCGGCCGGCCGACCGGTCCACGCCGACAGCGCCTCGGCCGCCGCCGCGGCCACGCGCGGATCGAAGTCCTCGAGGTACAACCGCATGACGCCCGCATTGCGGCGCGATCCCAGCTCCCGCAGCCGTGTCACAATCGCGACCCGGGGATCGCGCGACGTGTCGCGATCCGTCTCGGTGAGCCGGGCCAGCGTCGCGAGCAAGGCGGTCGGCGCCCGCCGATCCGGGCTGCCCGCGAGCAGACCGGCGGCCGTGCGCAACAGTCCGTAGTCGTCGCCCGCCAGCGCCTCCAGCAATAGCCCGTCGGCGGCGTGGCCTCGGAGCGCCACCGCGCCGCGCAGGGCTGCGCTCCTGACGTTCGCGTTCGCATCTCCGGCCAGCGTATCGAGCGCCGCCGCACCCCGCTCACTCATTTCCGCCGCGGCGCGGGCGGCATACATCCGCACCTGCCAGATCGCATGCTCGACGAACCGAGGCAGCAGGGCGTTCGCGCGGGCCGGATCGAGCGCGGCAAGCGTCACCAGGGCGTGGGCCGGCTGGTGCCAGTCGCCGGTGTCATCGAGCCTCCCGGCCACACCCGCCATCCACGTCGCCAGTGACCGGCGCCCCGCGCACTCCCCGGCGAGCAGATCCAGCGCGCGGAGCACGAGGTGCGGGTTGGCATCGTCGAGCATGGTCGCCAGGGGTCCGCAGTCGGCACCGGCGCCCAACTGAGCCTGGGCGCCCAGCGCTTCGAGGCGCACCATGAACGAGCCGTCGGCCAGGGCGCGCGCGATCAACGGTTCGCGCCCGGGCAGGTCCGCGGTCGTGCGCAAGGCCAGGGCGGCCAGCCGGCGCAGCTGCAGGTCGGGGTCGCCGAGTACCGCCTCGATGATCGTCGACGTGACGGCATCCGCGCCGATCAGCGTGGACAGGGCGAGCCGCCGGGTCCGTGCCGCCGTCTCGTTTGCTTCGTTGGCCCCGCCGGTCCCTCCGGCCCCTCGGGCCAATGCCGCGGCCGTCAGCCGGGCGAGCGTGCCGTCCGCCAGCGGCCCGTGTTCACCCTGCAGACGGCCCAGGGCCTCCAGTCCACCCACGGCGCCGAGGCGCACAACCGGCTCGGTCGACGCCGCCAGGATGGCGAGCGCCGTTTCGACACGTCGCACCGTCGCGGCATCCCGATACGGCAGACGGCCGAGTGTCCGGGCCGCGGTGCCGCGTACGGTCGGTTCGCGCTCGCGCTCGAGCCGGACCAGCAGCGCGGCCACGAAGGCCGACGGATCACCGTCTCGCTGCAGGCTCTGGCCAAGCGCGTTGGCGGCCTCGGCGCGCACGGCGGGAGCATCGGCATCGAGCGACGCCGCGATCCGCTCGCTCAGATCGGCGCGTTCCAGCCGCCCGAGCGCCCGCAAGGCGATCCGCCGGATCTCGTCATCCGGGCTCCCGACGCCCGCGAGCAGCGTCGCCAGGTCGGCCGGATCGGCCGCACGCGAATCCTCGGCGGCCAGCATCGCCTGACGGAACGCGAGCGGGTCGTCAGCCGCGGATTGTGCGGTGGCGTCGACCGCCCAGGCGCTCGCCAGCGCGAGGCCGACGATGGCCATCGCCGGCATGCGCCCGGCTCGCGAAGAGTGGTTGGCGGTCACGGCAGGTTGCCCGAGTACTCGAGCATCTGCGTCATGAGGTCGTTCGGGTAGGAGATCGTGACATCGGTGATCGCGCCGTCCGCGCCGATCACCGCGTCGAGCTTCGGCTGCACGAACCCTGAATACGACGGCAGGTCGAGCGCATCGACCCGCTCGACAACCTGGTCGCGCAGCGCCGACTCGAAATGGATGCCGTGCGATTCGAACAACTGCTTCGCGGCGTCGTAGTCGCCTTCCGACTTGATCCGCTGAACCTCCGCCAGCAGCCGCCCCACGCCCTCACGAAACGCCGACGCGTCTCTCATCACATAAAACGTCTTGCCGTCGCGCTCGCGTTCCTCGATGGCGTTCGTGTTGTCCATCAGCCAGCGGACGATCATCTGCCGGTTCCGCATATGATCTTCTTCGAGCTGCGTCCCCTCGCGCACGCGGCGCAACTGCACGATGGCATTACGCGTGTAGCCCTCGTACTCGGCCAGCACGATCTCGTCGTGACTCTCGGCCGGCACGAGGCCCAGCTCGGCCAGCTTCGGATCGGGAAGAAAGTACAGCGCCACCAGATCGGCTCGGCTCTCCTCGAGCGCCGAGTACTGCTCGTTCAGCGCGGCTTGCGGGTTCCCGTCCAGATGGTCCGCCAGCCTGCCCGAGGCGTGCCCGATCACTTCGTGCATGTTCGTCGTCAACTCGCCCGCGAAGCTGCTCCAGCGCTCGGCGCGCGCGACCTCCTCGGGTGTCCAGGCGAACTCTGTGCGAAACTCGGCCGGCATCGAGCGGTCATAGGTCACGACGACATTCGATAGTGAGACGGACTTGCTGCCGTGCTCCTCCCGCACCGCCTGGTCGTTCGGCAGGTTGATGCCGATTGGCGTGACCGGCCCTGACTCGCCCGTCTCGATGACGACGTCGATGGCGTTGGCGGTGATTCCGCGGACCCCCTCCTTGCGGTACTGCGGCTCCCACGGCATCCGGTCCTCGAACCACTGGGCGTTCTCGGCGAGGGTCCGGATGGCTTCGGTCTTTTCCCGGTTGACGTAGTAGACCAGCGCCTCCCACGCTCCCTTCGCGCCGCGCGCGTCCATGTAGACCTCGATGAAGCCGTTGATCGTGTCGACGGGCGATGCATCGTCCCGCACCCAGGCGATGTCGTACGCCTCACGATCGGCCGCCTCGCCGGTCTGGTAGAAGCGGATCAGCGCGCGGAGCGCCTCGGCCATCGGCGCGGTCGCATAGGGCACCGCGGCCTCCAGATGACCGACGATCTCGGCGATCGGCTGGCCGTACTTGCCGTCAATCTTGTAGACCTCCTCGACGAGCCGACCGTCGCGCTTGACGAGCCGTGAATTCAGCGCGTACTGCTCGGTGAACCCCTCGAAATCGTCCATGGTGACGTCGACATACAGGTTGTTCGCGCTCGCCGCCAGAATGTCCTGGCCCGCGCCCGGGGTCTTGCTCGTCACGCTCGGATCGACCGAGGCGTCGAAGAACAGCGGCGCCATACGCGCCAGCATCGCATCGAGCGTTTCGCCGTCGCGGATCGGAAACGCGGCGCCCGAGGCGGCCGCTGCATGCGCGGCCGCCGCGAAGGCCTCGGGGCTACTCGTGAGGACGAACTTGCGCGCGGTGAGGTTGTTGTAGGGACCGGTATTGATCCAGAAGAGCTTCGTATAGTGCTCGACCTCGGCCCGCGTCTCCGGGTCCACGCCGTCCGCATGGGTCAGGATCTGCTCGAGCACCTCGCGCATGTCGAGGTTGTGCATGTAGCGCTGGTCGTAGAAGATGTCGCGTCCGGCGAGCGCCGCCCGGTAGAGGTGATAGACGAGAATCTTCTGATCGAGCGGCAGTGCGTCGAACCCGTCGGCGTACAGCTGGACGACCGCGGCCTCGCCGACACGTTCCAACAGATACGGCCGGTCCACCGCCCGATCCACCGCAGGCGCTTGGTCCGGCGAGCGGCTGACTCCACCACCACACGCCGCCACGCTTCCCACACTCAACCCGAGCACCACCATCGTCACTCCTCGCCGCATCATGAAGCCCGTTCGACGGCCCCGGCGCCGCGCCACTATCATCGGGGGACCCGCACGGATTCCTCGGTCTGCACGCCGAACTGCCTGAAATTCGAATATGTGGCCGTGGCCTCGATGCGATCGGCGCGCGAGCGACGTGGCCGCTCGTAGACTTCGTGCATCGACTCAGGGACCCACAAGGTCAGGGCTGCGTCCTTGCGGTAGTCGACCGTAATCGTCGTCAAGATCTCGCTGCGCGACGTGCCCAGGATCAACTCGCTCCGCAACGTCTGCCCGGTTTGCACGTCGAGCCAGAATCGCCCCCGCGCGAAGGTGTCGCCGCCCCGGCTCTGGACGAACGTCGGCCGCGTCTGCTCGCTGTATCCGACGATCCAGGCCGACCGCCCGTCGACCGTCACCTCGCCGAGATGCTCGAAGTCGAACCGGTGCTGGTTGAGCGGGTGCAGAAAGGCCAAAGCGATGGTCGGGAGGTTGACCGTTCGCACCAGGTCCCCAATGTTGTAGCGTGCGCTTTCCAGCGCGATGGTCGTCGCCTGCTCGACCGCGGGGCGCGCGTCCCCGAGAAACAGCTCCTGCAGCCGTGCGTCGCGGTCGCGCACCGGCTCGCCGTCAACCTCGAAGACATCGCGAAAGCCGAGCCACGAGACTGCGCCGGGCAACTGGATGAACAGCATGTCGGACCGCAACTGACGCTCCCCACGCGGGCTGCCGTCGAATCGAACGATCCGCTGCTCGTAGCTCTCCTCGGTCACGGCATTCGAGAAGACTTGCTCGTAGGCGATGACGGACTGGTTCGCGCGGAACAGCAGTTCGTCGAGCGTCAGCGGCTGGGCCGACGCTGCCGACGCGACCGATGCGATGGCGATGCCCGTCAGGAAGGTCTTCATCCGTCCGCAACCTGCTGTGGCCGCCCGATGCTCGGGCGAAGTCAGGCAGGAAGATTCAATGTGGAAATGTATCAGAGATCGACGACGATCCTCAGACTTCAGGCGAACAGGTTCACCTGGCCGCCCGTATGCCAGAACAGGACCGTCTGGTCGTCTCGAAACCGTCCCGCCCTGACGTAGGAGACCAGCGCCGCCATCGCCTTGGCGGTGTAGGTGGGGTCAAGCAGGATGGCGTCTCGACGCGCCAGCAGGTCGATCGCCTCGCGAGAGGCCTCGGTGGGAATTCCGTAGCCGTCCCCGACGAACGCATCGTCGACCTCGGACGCGGGCCCGGCCGACAGCGACCCCGGTGCCAGGCGGAGGGTCAACTCGATTCCATCAATCAGGGCACCGACCGTTCGGTGCAGCGCCTCGGCCGAATCGTCCGGGCTCACCCCGATGACGCGAGTACGCAGTGCGTACAGCCGGCACCCCGCGACGAGGCCCGCCTGGGTGCCGCCCGACGAGCTGGCGTGGACGATGACATCGGGTGCCGGCATCTGATCCACCAACTCCGCCACCGCGCGGACGTAGCCCAGCGCGCCAAGTGGGGTGGACGCGCCGACGGGGATCACGTGTGGACGACGACCCGTCGCCGTCAGCCGGACTGCGGCCGCGGCCATGGCGGTCGATCGTTCGTCGCGCGACGCCACATACTGCACCTCGGCACCGAACAGCCGATCGAGCAGCGCGTTCGCCGATGGTGTTTCCGGGGGCTCGCCGTTCGCGACGATCAGGCAGTTCATCCCATGGCGCGCCGCCACCGCCGCGGTGACGCGGGCGTGGTTCGACTGCACCCCGCCTGCCGTGATCAGTGTGTCTGCACTCTCGCTGAGCGCGCGGGCGGCCACCAACTCCAGCTTGCGAACCTTGTTGCCCCCGAAGCCGAACGCGATCGCGTCGTCGCGTTTCACGAAGATCCTCGGGCCGCCGCCCAGCGCCGCGCGCAGGCCGCAGAGCTCCTCGACCGGTGTCGGATAGTGCCCGAGCGAGAGCGCGGGCACGGCGGCTAGGGTAGGAATCGGATCGGTGGACATCGCGTCAACGCTTCGCCAGCGGCTGGCCCCACGCACCCGCGAATGCAAGTTCTGCGATCGGCCGGCGGGTCCGAGGCGCGCGCGCCATCGCGCGGTCGGCGAACGCCCGCGGGCTCCAGCGCCGGCGAAGTAACTCGAGGATCTCGTAATCGGTCTGTGCCAGTTTCACGTCCGCGCCGTCATCCGTCATCGTCCGCTCCTGCCCCTGCCCTGAACGGCATTGCCAAGATACGGCGCACTGTGCCACGCTGCGCCATGGGCCGCTACCTCGACTCCATCCCCTCCTCCGGCATCATGCGCATCCGCGACATGATGTTCGGGCTCGAGAATCCGTACCGACTCGATCAAGGCGACGTCGGCTTCGACGCACCCGACGCGGTCAAGGCCGCGATGAATCGCGCCATCGCGGAGAACAAGACCCACTACGTGCAGACCCTCGGCATCCCGCGGCTGCGCGAACTCATCTTCGAAAAACTCCGCGACCGAAACCACATTCCGATCGACACGGTCGACGACGTCATGGTGACCAACGGGGGCATTCACGCTCTCTACGTCATCTTCCATGGCCTGCTCGAGCCGGGTGACGAGGTATTGTGCGCGGATCCGATGTGGCCGACAACTCGCGGCACCATCCAGTCCGCCCACGGCGTGACCGTCGACTGCCCGCTTTATGAATCGCGCCAGTGGCGACCCGACCTGGACGAACTGGAGTCGAAAATCACGCCGAAGACCCGCGCAATCCTGCTCAACTCACCCCAGAACCCAACCGGCGGCGTGCTCACGCGGGTCGACATGGAACGGATCGCGGCGGTCGCGACCGAACGCGACCTGTGGGTGATCTCCGACGAAGCCTACGAGGATGTCGTCTTCGACGGCGAGCGCCATATGAGCATCGCGTCGCTACCGGGAATGTACGACCGGACGATCCCAGTCTATACGTTCAGCAAGTCCTACGCGATGACCGGACTGCGCCTCGGCTACCTGGCCGTCAAGGACCGGACCGTTCACGAGCGGATCAAGAAGGTCCTCTACTACACCTGCAGCAACATCGGGACCGTCGTGCAGTGGGGCGGCGTCGGCGGGCTGGAGAACGGCCAGGCGCAGGTCGAGGCGTTCCGGGTCGAGTTGCAGGCCCGCCGCGATCTCTTCTACGCGGAAATCGCCGAGTTCGGTTCCGGCGTGCTCACCGGCGAGCCGCCGAAGGGCGCGTTCTACGCGTTCCTGCGGATCGACCCGGAATGGCGCCCGCCGGATCAGTCGGCCGCTCCGGAATCACTGTCGTGGGCGCTGGTCGAATACTTGATCGAGAAGGGCCGGATCGGCTGTGTGCCTGGTGCCGATTTCGGCCGTCAGGGCGAAGGCTACATCCGGTTGTGTTTCGCCAAGACCCGCGAGGAACTGACCGGGGCACTCGCCTCGCTGAAGACCTTGCTGGCCGTCCGCGCCTGAGGCCGCCGCGGCTAGCAGCCCGTGCGTGAGAGTCACACGGCATTCGCCGGGCGATCCATCCCGGCCGGTCGCGTTGCTCCTCCCTCAAGTATTCCCGATACGCTCGGTCGTCGCGCCTTACCAGCCGGGCGTCTCACCCGGCTCGGTGCCACGCGTCACTCTCACCCACGGGCCGCTAGCGCAAGTGGCGACCGCCGTCGACGCGGATCGTCTCGCCCGTCATGAAATCGCTCTCGACGACCGCGCACACCGCCTTCACGATCTCCTCGTCACCACCCCAGCGGCCGAGCGGCGTCGCCAGGACCACGGCGTCGGCTGACGCGTCGTCGAGGTCCGCCGGCGCGTGAATCGGTCCCGGCGCGATGGCGTTGACCAGGATGCCATCAGGCGCCAGCTCCAGCGCCAGCGCCTCGGCCAGCGCACTCGCGCCGGCCTTCGCCACGTAGTACGGCAGGTAGCCCTTGTAGGTCGGCCGACCGCCCCGGGCGGTCCAGTCCGAGAAGACGACGATCCGCCCGCCGCCCTGCGCCCGCATCTCGGGCACGGCCGCGCGCGCACACAAAAAAGCCCCGCGCAGGTCGACCGCCAGCGCGCGATCCCAGTCCTCGACAGTGAGCTCATCGAACGGCGTCTTCACGTACACCGACGCCATGTGGACGAGGACGTCGAGCCGCCCGAGCGCCGCGACGGCGTCGCGGACGAGCTGGTCACAGGCCGACGGGTCGCTCAGGTCGGCAGGCGCGATGAACGCCTTACGTCCGCGCGCCCGCACCGCCTCGGCGGCCCGCTCGGCTTCGTCGCGAGAACGGTTGAACGACAAGGCGACGTCGGCCCCGCCTTCGGCGAGGGCCTCGGCGACAGCGGCGCCGATCCGTTTACCCCCCGTGACCAGGGCGGCCCGACCCACTAGCTGCATGTTGGATTGGAGGCGCTCGAATGACGCGCGGCTTGCAACCTGACGGCTACACCTTGCTTTGACGCACGCGCGCCCGACCTTCGGCCGCCGACTCGGCCATGTGGGCTCGATAGGCGTCGAACGACAGCGCCCCCGAACCGGCCAGGATCAGGCAGCACAGCGCGCCCAGGAGGACGAGCGCGTACTCGTAGCCGTGCTCGACGCCTGGCCCGAGTGAGAGGTTGAGAAAGAATCCGTTTGGCCAGTGCACCTTCCAGATTGCCACGCCCATGTCGATCGCCAGCGGCAACGCCATGAGTCGGGTGAAGATGCCCAGGAACACCGCGGCTCCGCCGATCAACTCGACGACACCGACGGCGAGCACCAGCAGCAGTGCGGGCTGCAACCCGGCCGCTTCGAACACCGCGGCCATACGCGCGGGGCTGGCGCCCCAGATCGGCAGCAGCTTCGGCAACCCGTGCGCGACGAAGACCGCTCCGACCGTCAGTCGCAGCACCATCACGCCCCACGCCTGAATCACGCGCGCTCCCCTTCCGATCGGGTGATCCGATTCTCAAGCGACGTCCGGCCAAGACGAGCAGGGCCCGTCGGTCGTGCCAATTGTGTCATCGATTACGCTATACTCCGCGGAGATTTTCTCGCCCGTTCGAGCGGTCACGCTCGAACGCGCCGTGACCCGGACGTACCGGAGGCACCTCATCTACATGGGCGACCGACAGCCGATCCTTCCTGGTCGCGGCACGAGCGACGACGCGCGCTACCTCAGAACCGACGAGTTGCTCGCGTTGCAGAAGCCACCGTCGGAGATGACGTCGCGCGACGAGTTGACGCGGATCGCAGACGAGGAAGGATCGCGGGACTAAAGTCACGCGCCACAGCATCTCTTACGCCCAGCCGGCGCCGCGCTCGCTCTTGTCCTGCCGCTGGGCCGCCACGATCTCGTCCATCCGCTTGAACAGCCCGCGCAGATTTGCTGGGAACTCGGTTGCCTTGAACGTCTTCTGGCTGACGCACGCGACGCGGTAGGCGCCCTCGCACACCAGGCGGCGAGTGTCCCGCTCACGCGCCTCGAACCGGTAGGCGATCCGCCGCTCGGTGGTCGACTCGACCGCGATCCCGATCTCCAGCACCTCCTCCGCGCGCGCCGGGGACCGGAAGCGACATGACGCGTCGACGCGCGGCATGAGGATCCCGAAGTCTTCGATCAGCTCCATCCGCGTCCGGCCCAGCGCCCGGAACAATTCGTCCTCGGCTTCTTCGAAGAACCGAAGGAAGTTGCCGAACCAGACCACGCCGGCCGCATCGGTGTCGGCCCAGTGCACCCGCACGTTGACCCGGTAGAAGTCGTCAGTCATCGTTGGCCGCTCCCCGCTCGTAGGCCGCGACGAACTTCGGGTCGCGCTTCCGCAGCTTCTCGCGGTCGACCCGACCGCTGCGCGTCATCGCCTCGTAGGCGAAGGGCAGCGGCGGCAAGTGCAGGTAGTCGCCCATCTGCTCGAACCAGACCAGGCTCGACTCGGCGGCGTCCTGCAGTCGGTCGACGATCGCTTTGCGGGCCCGCTCGAACGCCGGCAGGGCGGCGTCGATCCGGGGGTTGGCCTCGAACGCCTGGGCCAGCGCGATCGCGTCCTCGAGCGCCAGCTTCGTGCCTGACCCGATCGAGAAGTGCGCCGTGTGCAGCGCGTCGCCCAGCAAGACGACGTTGCCGTCCTGCCAGTGCTGGTTCTTGACGAGTGGAAAGTTGATCCAGCGCACGAAGTTGTTCGTCAGCAACGGCTCGCCGTGCAGATCGTCGGCGAACACTTCCTCGAGATAGGCGCAGGTCTCCTCGCCCGACTTCCCCTCCAACTCGGCGCGCGCCCAGGTTTCCTCGGCGCACTCGACGATGAACGTGCTTGCGGTCTCGCTGAACTTGTAGGCGTGCGAAGCGAACGGCCCGGCCTCGGTCGCATGGAAGGTCAGGGTGAGGCCGTGGAACAGCCGCGGCGTGCCGAGCCAGATGTACCTGTTCTTGCGCCGGTCGATCGTCGGCCGCAGACCGTCGCTGAACCACTGCCGAAGCAAGCTGTTGGCCCCATCCGCGCCAACGAGCAGATCGTGCGGCGGAAGCTGCGTGCGATCGGTGATGTTCGTGCCGAACCGGACGTCCACGCCCAGCTCGCGGCAGCGCGCGTGCAAGATGTTCAGAAAAGCCAGCCGCGCGATCCCCGAGAAGCGGTTGCCGTGGATCGACACCTTCTCGCCGTGGTGGACGATGTCGACGTTGTCCCAGGTCTGGCACGACTCGACGATCCGGGTGAATGAGGGCGCGTCGCTCGATTCCAGGTAGCCGAACGTCTGGTCCGAGAAGACGATGCCCCACCCGAACGTATCGTTCGGGCCGTCGCGCTCGAGGATGGTAATCTCCTGCGATGGGTCGAGCTGCTTCATCAGGATCGCGAAGTACAGCCCGGCCGGACCGCCTCCGACGATGCAGATCTTCATCGGGGCTCCCATCGCGGCGCGGTCAATCGCCGCTTGCCGTCGTCGACCAGCGAGAGGCCCGGCACGTCGAGGCCGACGCGATCCCAGAGCTTGCAGCTCACGGGACGATGCTTCTGATCGAGTCCTTCACAGTAGTTGGTGAACACGCAGCGTCGCACCTCATCCCCGCTACCGGCGCGGATCTTCCGGAACCAGTCAGGGTCGGCCAGCGACTGGCGAGCCGCCGCGACCAGATCCGCGTCGCCTCTCTGGAGAATCGCCTCCGCCTGATCGAAGGCGTGAATCCCGCCGGCGACGACGATCGGCGTGGCGAGTCCGGCGGCGCGCACCGCCCGCCGGATCCTGCCGGACGGCGGCACGTTGCGGCCGAACGGGCCCTGCCGGTCGGCCAGAACGGTCGGCATGCATTCCCACCCGCTCGGACCGGTGTAGGGATAGACCGCCCAGCCCACCTCCGGCGGCTTCGCGTCCTCGAACTTGCCGCCGCGCGAGAGCGACAGGAAGTCGAAGCCTGCTTCGGCGAACGCGACGCCGAAATGTATCGCGTCGTCCACGCCGTTTCCACCGTCGATGCACTCGTCGGCCAGGTAACGGCAGCCGACGACGAACGGATCGGTGACCCGCGCGCGCACCGCCCGATAGACCTCGAGCGGTAACCGCGCGCGGCTGGCCCGGTCGCCGCCGTATCCATCGCCGCGATCGTTGCGGGCCGAGAGGAACGACGCCATCGTGTAGGCGTGGGCATAGTGCAGCTCGACGCCGTCGAAGCCGGCCTGCTCCGCGCGAGCCGACGCCGCCGCGAAGATTTCCGGAAGCACTCGGGGCAGCTCTTCGACGTGGGGCAGATCGACGTCGGTCACCCGCTCGCGATAGCCGACGCGCAACGCCTCGAGTTCACACGACGTCAACACGGCCTCGTGTTCGGCGTCGCTCATCGCCAGGAGCGCCTGCCGAACCTCGGCGTCTGAGCGAGCTGGTCCCACCCACGCCCGATGATCGTCGGTAAGCGTCAGGTACCGCTCGAAGTACTTCGTCTTGTCCGGGCGACGGCGGATCGCCAGGAAGTCGATGATCTGCAGAAACAGCCGGGTCTGCCCCTCGCTGGCCCGCCGGACGACGTCGACCAGCTGCGTCAAGCCGGGGATGAAGCGGTCGTGCCCGACCCTGAGCAGCGGCCCACTCGGAATGTCGCGGACGCCGGTGGCCTCGACGACGATCGCCCCGGGCCGCCCTTCCGCGAACCGGGCGTACCAGTCGAGCACCTCGGGCGTGACCAGGCCGTCCTCGGTGGCGCGCCAGGGCACCATCGCCGGCACCCACGTCCGCTCGCGAAGCCTGAGGCGACCCGAGTCGAGCGGGCTGAACCAGCGCGCCGCGGCCGCTTCGTCCGCCGTCGGCCAGCGCGGCGGCAGCAGGTCGTGTTTGATCCGTTCAGGCGGATGCCACATGAAGGTGCTCCTCCGGAGCACCGCGTCGCGCATTGATGTAGCGCGGGGCTTCAGCCCCGCGATGCGGCCATCCGGCGGATGGCCCTCCCGGTTGGCGCGCTACGGTTGGCCTGGCTACAGTGGTCCACGGTTCACCGGGAGATCGAGCGCCGACCGGTCGACGATCTGGCCGCCCTTGATGACCGACACGATCCGTTTCAGGTTGTCGATGTCGACAGTCGGATCGGCGTCGAGGATGACCAGATCGGCCAGCTTGCCGGATTCAACCGTACCCATCTCGTCGAGTCGACCGAGGAAGCGCGCGGCGTTCCGTGTTGCGATGACGATCGCGTCCGCCGGTGGAATCCCACCCTCGACCAGCAGCTCCAGCTCGCGGTGCACCGCCGGCCCCGAGAACTGATCGGTGCCGCAGACGACGATGTCCTTGCCCGCCGCGTGCAGCCGGCGCAGGTTCTCCTGCGCGATCGGCGTCATCGTCCGCAGCCACCCGGTGCGTCCGTTCTCCTGCTCGCGCGCCCGCTGTTCGGTCTTCAGCCGCGCGATCTCCTCCGATTCCACGGTGTCCCGGTAGAGCGTCTCGTCGAGATGCTCCGGATGCTCGACCAGCCGGCTCGCCGCCTCGCCGATCGTGAGCGTCGACACGGTGGGAACCCGTCGGACGGCCATCATCTCGAGATAGGCGTCGCTGACGGGCGCCTGGATGATCGGGTGCGCGAGCGTGTCGACGCCGGCGTAGATCGCCTCCCACGCCGTCCGCTCGGTCGATACGTGAATCGTCGAGCGGATCCCCTGCTCGTGATAGTGCCGGATGATGCGCTCGAGCAGATCGACCGGCAGCTGGTTGATGAGCGGGCGCATCATCCAGCCGTGCTCGTCCTGACCGATCTTCAGGATGTCGGGGCCGGTCGCGATGTGCTCATCAAGAACGGCACGATCCTCGGGCCAGGCTTCCACCAGATACGGTCCGCCGTGGCCGTTCGGACTGGCGACGGTGCCGCCGGTAGCGAAGATGCGCGGCGCGACGATCTCGTCCGCGCGCTCCTTCCGGCGCAGCTGGAAGATGAACGCTGACCGATTGCCGGCGTCGTAGATCGTCGTGACGCCGGCGTAGAGATAGCTGTGCAGGCCGCGGAGACCGGCGCGCTCCTGCTCGACCGTCACGGCGCCGCCGTCGCGCCGGCTGCCGCCACCACGCAGGTGGACGTGCATGTCCATCAGGCCGGGCACGAGGTAGCGGCGGCGGCCGTCGATGACCTCCGCGCCGTCGGGGATCGGCAGATCCGCGCCGCCGACCGCCGCAATCCGGTCACCCTCGATGACGACGGTCGTGTCATCGACCGGCACGCCACCATTGCCGTCGATGAGCGTCACGCCCCGGACGAGGAGCGCCGACGGCTGGGCCGCGGCGGTCGCCGCGAAAGCTGCGAGGGTAGGTACGAAGCCGATCGCCAGGACGAATCGGAAGGCCGTAGGCATCTGATCGCTTCCTTCCCCAGAAAACAGGCGGATTGTATCCGATGCAGCCAGGCTAGCCGCTCGTCGCCCGTCTTTTCTTGAACTACCGTACCGCCAAGTAGGCCTTGGCGAGCCGCCGCCCAAGTTCCAGAATGCCACCGGTGTCGTAGTGGACACCGTCGTCGTGCTTCGTCAGGCCCGCGGTATCAACGAGGTGAACGCCGGCGATCTCCGCAGCCGCGCGGCGCTGGGCGGCCTGGACGACTGCGAGTTCGGTGTATCGCTCCGGCAGCGGATTCGCGAGGCCGAGGATGAACGGCAGCGCCGGGTCAGACAGATCCCACCGGAACGCGGTCACGAGCCTGTCGAGATTCTCGAAGTACTCGGCCGCCGGGCCGGGGAAGAGCGCGTCGCGCTCGCCCTGCATCCAGAAGATCGCACCGAACTCGACGTCTTCTGGGAAATCCAGGTCATCGACGAGATCGACGAACTGCGCATAGACCGGGCCGGCCGCAGCGTTCCCGGTGATCTCGGCGCGCGCCTCATCCCATTCCGGGGCCCAGGCGAGCAGTGACGTCCCGCCGAGCGCATGCTTGACGAAGATCAGCTCTCGACCCGGAATCGCATCGGCCAGCCGACGCGCCAGGGTGACCTCTGGCCCGAAGCGCTCACCGTCGAAGAATCCGGCTTCGCCGGCATCGAGCCACAGCGAACCAGCCTGACTCACGCGCTGATTGGGCGTCAACTCGGCGGTCACGCCCTGTCCGGCCATGTTCGACTGACCGGCGAGAACGAAGACGAGCGGGTCGGCGTTCTGCGCCGATGTCGACGCGGCCAGCAGCACCGCGGCCGCGACGGCCAGCAGCCGCGACCAGCCGATCGTCTTCATCGCTTCCGCTGCGCGAACAGCCACTCGGCGAAGCTGGGCGATGCGTAGGCCGCGTCCCACGAGTTGTGGCCAGTGCCCGGCAGTTCGGTGTACTTCACGGGCGCGTCCACCGCCTGGAGCGCGGCGTGCATCTTCCGCGATTCCTCGACGTTCACGACGGTGTCCGATTCGCCGTGGAAGATCCAGACCGGCGTGTCGGCGAGGTGCGATGCGGCCTCGGCGTGGGGGTCGGCGGCATCCGAGAACCCTCCGTCGAAGGGACCCAGCGTCCGGACGAAGCCGCAGATCGGCGCGACCGCCGCGAACCGCTCGGCGTGGTGGTAGCCGACATACCAGCTGCCGTTCCCGCCCATCGACAGGCCGGTCAGGTAGACGCGTGCGGGATCGGTTCGGAATTCCCCGACCGTCCGATCGAGCGCCGCCATCGCCACATCGGCGATCGCTCCCTGCCAGCGCGTCTCGGTTGGCGCCTGCGGAAGTACGACGATCGCCGGATAGCGATCCGGCCACCGCCGGAGTGCCCGCCCGAGGCCGACCTCGGTCTGGATGATCCCGTCCTCGCCCCGTTCGCCGGCGCCGTGCAGGAACAAGATGACCGGCCAGGCCGAGTCCGGGTCATAGTCGCGAGGCACGTAGACCTGGTACCTGTGCGTCGACCCTTCGACAGTGACGGTCCGGTTCAGAAAGCCTGTCTCGACCTCCTGAGCCTGGAGCTGGAGCGGCGCTCCCGCGACGCCGACCAGGAATGCACAACAGATGATCAGCTTCATCGTTCGTCTCCTTGCAGCTGCCCTTCCAATTCCTCGAGGTCACCCAGGACCCAGAGGTCGGCGATCAGGTCTTCGTCGAACGTGAACAGCCCACAGCCGGCCCAGCCGACCCGGCGGCCGCTCGGAGGATAGCCCATGAACTTCCTGCGGTGCACGCCGAAGAAACCAGCGCGTGTCAATTGGACCCTATGACGTTGGAGGCGTGCAGGTGCACGATCCGCCAGACCCCGTCGCGCCGCGCCAGAACGAACGTCCGCCGCGAGAGCGATGGACCGTTCTCGAGGTGAAACGTCGCAAGCGCCGCGTCGCCGAAGAGTTCGATCGCCAAATCACGGGGTTCGAGCCTCACGTAGGGCGGATCGGACCGGCTCGCGCGCCACAGAGCGACCACCTCGCGCATCTGCGGATCGATCCCGCGCGCGCGACGGAAGGCCGCCACCTGGATACGCCCGGCCGACTCACCCCCCATGATCGCTCTCGGGAAGACGGTGGCATCGGCGAACGCCGCTTCCATGGCGTCGATCTCGCCGTTCTCGAAGACCCGCAGAAAATCGGTCAAGACCGCCTCGACTTCCTCGGCCGGGTCCGCGGGCTGCGCCCCGCTCTCGAGGGGCCAGAGGCCGACGCACAGGACGACGACCAGGGCCACGAGCGCCTGAGCGTGGGACAGCCCCACGACGTCGCGCAGGAATGTGCGGTCGGCTTCCGGGTCGGTTCTGTTCATGATCGAGTAGGCGCCGGTGATCATGGCTGGTCCCTCCGGCAGCAGTATAGCCGTGCGCCTGAATTCTGTATCCTTACGCCATGTTCGGACTGCCCTGGTCGAGCGTCCTCGTCCTCATCGTCATCCCGCTGGCCGTCATCGCCTACCAGTACTACGTCTGCTGGCAGATCAAGACCGGCCGTCGGCGGTAGCGCATGACCCCGTCGAGCATCGGCCTCGTCGTCTTCGCCGCCTACCTCATTATCGTCATCGCCATTGCGATCATTTCCGGACGGCAGCAGAAGAGCGAAGCCGACCTCTGGGTCGCCGGGCGCCGGTTCGGGACCGTCGTCATGACGCTGGGCATGATGGCGGCCGTGATGCACGGTGGGTCGGTCCTGAGCGGCGTCGCGTTCGCCGGTGCGTTCGGCGGCGTCGCGATCCTGCCGTTGATGAGCTTCGCGCTCGGCTTCCTCGTCATCCTCATCTTCTTCGCCCGGAAGCTGCGTGAGATCGGCGCGTTCACGCTGCCCGACTACATGGGCGACCGGTTCGGCAGCCACACGTTGCGGGCGTTCAGCGCCTTCGTTGTCGCGGCATCGAGCATCGTCTATCTCATCGCGCAGATCCGGGGGATGGGGCTGATTCTCGAGGGCCTGCTCGGATTCCCGCTGGTGCCGTCGATGGTGCTGGGCACGGCACTCTTCATCTTCTATGTCGCGCTGGGCGGCATGCTGGCCGTCATCTGGACGAACGTGTTGCAGTTCGTCTTCATGTGGATCGGCCTCATCATCATGATGCCGGCGGTCTACGCGGCGGCCGGCGGCCTGGCGACGGTGATGCAGCGCGCGGAGGCGTTGGCGCCGGGCTGGACGTCAGTCACCGGGACATCGTGGTCCTGGAGCTACCTGCTGTCGTGGTGGCTCGTCTGGTTCGTCGCCTACGCAACGCGGCTTGAACTGCTCACGAAGGTGTTCGTCGCGCGCGATTCGAAGGTGGCCCGTTACGCGTTGCCGACCACCTGCCTGCTCATCAGCATCTTCATGCTCTACGGCAACCTCTACCTCGGCGGCGCGGCGCGAATTCTCGTCTGGGACCAGATCGACCTGCCGGATCAGGCGTTCCCGGCGCTGTCGGCCGCCGTCCTCGGCCCGGTCGCCTCGGCGATCGCGCTCACCGGCATCGCCAGCGCGGCCATGTCGACGACCGACTCGCTGCTGCTGCTCTCGGGCGCGGCCGTCGCCCACGACTTCCTGCGGAAGTCCGTCCACGAACCTCGTGGCGCGGTGCGCGACGAGCGCTACTACTTACGGATCTCGCGCCTCACGATCGTCGCGATCGGCGCGATCGCGCTCCTCGCCGCGTTCAATACCCCCGCGCTGATCCTGGCGATCGTCTCCTACGCGGTCGCCATGGTCGGCGCGACCTTCTTCTTCCCACTCCTCTTCGGCCTGACCTCGACGCGCACGACACCGGCGGCGGCAACGGCCGCGGCGGTGGGCGGCTTCGCGATCACCGCCATCTGGACTGGGCTCACCCTGGCCGAGGTCGGGTGGGCCGTCGCCATTCATCCGGTCGTGCCCGGCATGGCACTCAGCCTCGCCCTCATCGTCGGTGTAACACCGTTCACCCAGCCCGCACCACCGAGCGCGGTCGAGAAGTTCTTCTCGGACTAACGGGCGCCGACGGAATCGGCTCTAGCCTTTGGCAGTCGAACGACTAGTATTGGGCCGATGAATTCCGCACCCGCGCTGCGCCGTCAGCTCGGCCTCTCGGCCGTCGTCGCCATCATCGTCGGCGACATGCTCGGTTCGGGCATCTTCTTCACGCCGGGCGAACTGGCGGCCGTGGCCCAGGCGCCGGCGCAGGTCTACTTCTTCTGGGCGCTCTGCGGCGTCATCACGTTGTGCGGCGCGTTGACGCTGGCCGAAACCGCGACGCTCCTGCCGCAGCCGGGGGCGACGTACCACATCATCCGTGAAGGCTACGGACCGTTCTGGGGCTTCCTCAAGGTCTGGATGGAGATGTGGGTCAGCGGGCCGGGCTCGGTCGCCGGCGTGGCGATCGTCTTCGGCGAATTCCTCGTCCAGTTGCTCGGCGGCACCGGCCCGTCGGCCGCGGTCTGGGGCGTGGCCGCAATCAGCGGGTTCACGCTCATCAACCTGCGCGGTGTCGCGTGGGGCGGGCGAACACAGGTAACGCTGACCGCGGCCAAGATCCTCGGACTGCTCTGCCTGGTCGGGGGTGCGCTCTTTCTCGCCGACGCCGCACCGCGCGCGTCGAGTGTCGGCGCCGGGTCGGGGGACTGGGTCGGCCTGTTTCGCCTCGTCGGCCTCGGCGTGGCCGCCGTGCTGTTCACCTACGACGGCTGGCTCGATGTCACGCACGTCGCGGGCGAAGTCAACGAACCGCGCCGCAACTTGCCGCGCGGACTCGCGCTCGGTGTCGGCGGTATCACCCTGCTCTACCTGCTCGTGAACTACGCGTTCCTGCGAGTCCTCCCGCTCGATGCGATGCGGGCCGAACCGACGACCATCGGCGCCACAATCGCCACACTGTCGTTCGGCACGACGGGCGGACGGCTGGTGACGGGCCTGATGACGGTGTCGATCTTCGGCGCCCTGGGCGGCCTCGTCATGACGCTGCCGCGGATCATCTATACCGTCGCGGCGCAGTACGAGGCGGCGGCGCGCCCGACCCTTCTTGGGACGTTCTTCCGTGGACTCGCGATCGTCTCACCGACGACGGCGGCGCCGTCCGGTGCGATTCTCTTCACGGCAATTCTCTCGTCGGTCGCACTGCTGTTCTTCGGCTCGTTCGATCGGCTCGTGACGTTCCTGCTGGTCCCGCTTCAGCTAGCGAACATCCTGCTGGTCTCGGCGATCTTCCCGCTCCGGCACCGGCGCACGCCCAGCGCCGGGACCTATCGCACACCGGGGTACCCCGTCGTGCCGCTCGTCTTCATGGGCGTGATGGCGATGTTCCTGGTCAGCGCGGTCATCTACAACCCGCAAGATACGCTGATCGGTCTGGCGCTCACGGCCACCGGCGTTCCGGTCTACTTCTGGCTGACCCGCCAGGGCGGGCGCGCGTCCTAATGACCTTCGGCGTCCGCTCCGCATACGGCACGCTCGAGCGGGTCCTAATGCACCGGCCGGGCCCAGAACTCGACCTCGTCACGGAGCAGACGCTGCGTGAGTTCAACTTCGACCGACCGGTCGATCGCACTGGGTTCGTCCGCGACTACGACGCGATGGTCGACTGCTTCCACGCTGACGGTGTCGACACGGTCTTCCTGAGCGATGTCCTCGCCGCCGACGACGATGCCATCGCCACCCTGAATCGACGCCCCAACGTCACCTACACACGCGACCTGGCGGCCGTCTTCGCCTCGGGCGCCGTCCTCATGAGCCCGCACCTGCGCGGGCGGTGGGGCGATCAGCGTCTGATGGGCCGGGCCTTCGAGCGATTGGGCGTGCCCGTGCTCGGCGCGATCGAGCCACCCGGCTACCTCGAAGGCGGCGGCGTGACGATGATCGGTGAGGACACCGTCGTCGCATCGATCTGCGACCGGGCCAACCAGGAGGGCGCCGCCGCGCTCCGCGCGCTCGTGCTCGGACGCGACGTGAAGTACTTCCTCGAAGTACCGCTGCCGTTCGGCTACATCCACATCGACGGCATCTTCATGGTGCTCGACGAACGGCTTGGCCTCATCTTCGAAGAGGCGTTCCGGACCTTCCCGTGCTGGCTCCACGAGGCTGGCCGCGCCGAGCCGCGGCACGTCATGTTCGAGGAGTTCCTCGAAGCGCGCGGCGTGGAGCGGCTGCCGATCTCGGACGCCGAGCGACTCGGTGGGCATCTCAACGTCGTCGTGACCGAGCGTGGAACCAAGGCCATCGGTTTCGCGCAAGCGACCGGCATCGCCGAGCGGATGCGCGCCCGCGGCTGGACGCTGTCGACGTTCCCGTCGCAGGAACTCTTCGTTGGTAACGGCGGCGCGCATTGCATGACCTGCCCACTGCTGGTGCGCTAGAAGACTACGGGGCGCACAGCACATAGGATTGGGCGAGTCCCAGTGCGCGGCGCGCCGGGCTCAGACAGTCCTCGCACGCCGACGGCATCGAGGCGAGGATCACGATGACACGGCTGCCGGCCGTCGACGCGCTGCGGAACTCGCCGGCGGTCACATCCCCGGTGCTCGCCGAAGCAGAACCAGCGCGCGCACAGCGCGCCTCGGGGCATCCGAAGCGGGGCTGACTACACAACGCCGATCCGCTGAATCGACTCGGCAGCGACGCGGCTGCCGGCCTGGAGGCCGGCCGCGACGTCACGCGACCTGCAGTGCTCCCGGAGAAATCCGGCCGAGAAGACGTCGCCCGCGCCGGTCGTATCGACGACTGCCGGCACCGGCACCGCCTGACATCGGATCCGGTCCGCCCCTCCCACCGCGAGGCTGCCGTCGGCGCCGAGCGTCACGATGAAGAGCTTCCGGCGCAAACGCGCCAGCACTTCGAGCGAGGCGATGAGGTTCGGCGCGGCCAGGCTCAGCCCGAAGAACCCGATGTCGAATCGATCGGCGTAGCGGTCGACGATGGCCGGGTCGGAGTCGAAGTCGGAGAGATCGGAAAAGTCGACGACCCGGAGGCCGGCCGAGGGCGTGGCGATGACCGAATCGAAGAAGCCGTGGATCTCGACGTAGAGCGGGGTGACGAGCAGATCGGCAGCGGCGATGAGCTCTCGGCCGCGGGGTCGGGACGGTAGCCGCCGAGCACACCCTGGTCGTACTCGAGGAAGATCTTTTCACCCGCCGGCGACCGATCGATCTACTGAACGGAAGTTCGCCCCCGCCGGTGGACGACCGACCCGGTCAAACCATGATCCCGAATTGCCGCCGCGACGAACCGCGCCTCCTCGTCGGTACCCAACGCGGTCACCACGCTGACGTCGGTCGATCGCGGAAACAATTGCCGCGCAGTCGCGGCGACATTGAGGGTCTTGCCGCCCGGCCGGTCGATGCCCAGATCGACGTAGCGGTCGACGCCGCAATCGCCTGCGCAGACGACCTTCACGGGAGGGAATCGAGCGCGCCCACCGCCGTCATCAGCGCGCGCACCTTGCCGGCGTCGACGTAGGCGCCGGTCTTCAAACTCGTACCGACGATCGCGCCGTCGGCGGTCCGGAGCAAGTCGGCGGCATTCGACAGGTCGAGGCCGCTGCCGACCAGCACCGGGCAGCGTCCGGCGCCCTGCTTCGCCTCGCGCACCGACGTCCACACCGGCGCCTCCCCGGTCACTGATCCGGTCACGACAATCGCGTCGGCGGCGCACTCGGCAGCCTCGGCCGCCGACTCGGCCAGCGGGCGGGGGTCGATCATCTGCGCGTACTTCACCTGGACATCGGCCAGGATCAGGACGTCGCGCGCACCGAGGCTAGCGCGGTACTCGACGAGCCACTTCGGCGCGATCTCGATCGCACCGTACTCCGGCCGCTGCATCGGATCGACGAAGAAGTCGGTGCGGATGAACGCGGCGCCGGCCATGTGTGCGACCGCCACGGACGCGTCGGGGTCGTTCAGCAGGACCTGCACGCCGACCTTGACGCCGTTCGAGGCATGGACGATCTCGTGGGCGACCCGCGTGAGCGCCGAAATGGTCTCGGCCCCGGCCTTCATGCGCCTCGGCTCATCGCCGTCGTTCGACACGAGCACGCCGTGGACACCGCCACCTTCAAGGGCGGCGAGGTCGGTGAGCGCGCGCTTGAGGACCTCGCCGAGACCCGGCGACGCGCTGGAGCCGGGCAACGCCGGCAGATGGATCACGCCGATGATCGGCCTCGGCGCGCCGAACAGGTCGGTGAAGCGGTTCATGTCGACGCCAAGTCGCCGGCCGCCCGGACGTGTGTGACGGCTCGCTTCCAGATCGCGTGCAGCCGGTCCCGCTCCGATTCGGGCATCGCCGGCTGGAACAGCCGGTCGCGCCGCCGGACACCACGCACCGCCTCGGGACTCTCCCAGAAGCCGACACCGAGGCCGGCCAGGAACGCCGCGCCGGAGGCCGTGGTCTCGAGCGTCGTCGGCCGGTCGACCGGCACACCCAGGATGTCGGCCTGAAACTGCATGAGGAACCCGTTGGCCGCCGCGCCCCCGTCGACCCGAAGCTCCTGAATCGCGGCGCCCGAGTCGGCCATGGCGTCGACGACATCGCGCGTCTGATAGGCAAGGCTTTCGAGGGTGGCCCGGACGATATGGCTGCGGCCGGCACCGCGAGTCAGACCGAGGATCGCGCCGCGCGCGTTCATATCCCAGTGGGGCGCGCCCAAACCGGTGAACGCGGGTACCACCGTCACGCCGAGCGTGTCAGGCACGCTGGCGGCCAAGGCCTCGGTCTGGTCGGCTGAGTCGATGAGACCCAGCTCGTCACGCAGCCACTGGATCGCCGCGCCCGCGACGAAGATCGACCCCTCCAGGGCGTACATCGCCTGCCCCGCGGCGTCGCAGCACAGCGTGGTCAGCAGGCCGTCGCGCACCGCCGGACGCTGCGATCCCATGTTCATCACGACGAAGCAGCCGGTGCCGTAGGTATTCTTCGCCATGCCCGGCTCCCAGCACCCCTGGCCGTAGAGCGCCGCTTGCTGGTCGCCCGCGATGCCGGCGATCGGCACGCCGCCAGGCACGCCATCGTGCTGACAGGTTTCACCAAACACGCCGCAACTCGGCTTGACCGGTGGCAGCATCGCCTCGGGCACGTCCAGCATCTCGAGCAGCGCGGGGTCCCAGCAGCGATCGTGAATGTTGTAGAGCAAGGTTCGCGAGGCGTTGGTCGGTTCGGTCGCCCATCCGCCACCGGTCAGCTTCCAGAGCAGCCACGTGTCGATGGTGCCGAACAACAGTTCGCCATCGCGCGCCCTGGCCCGCGCGTCGGGATACCGGTCGAGAATCCACTTCACCTTCGTGCCCGAGAAGTAGGCGTCGATGACCAGACCGGTCCGTTCACGGACCGCCTCGAGATGCCCATCCGCGATCAATCGTTCGCAGATGCTAGCGGTCTGCCGGCTTTGCCAGACGATGGCGCGATGCACAGGGCGCCCCGTCTTCCGATCCCAGACGACCGTCGTCTCGCGCTGGTTGGTGATGCCGATCGCCTTCAACTCTCGAGGCTGCACGCCAGCCGACGTCAGCGCCTCGCCCATCACCCGCTGGCTGACCTGCCAGATCTCGTCGGGGTCGTGCTCGACCCATCCAGGTTCGGGATAGTGCTGCGTGAATTCCGAGTAGGCGCGGCCGATGATCAGGCCGCCGTGGGAGAAGACGAGCGCCGTGCTCCCGGTCGTCCCCTGATCGAGCGCGAGAATGGCGTCGGGCATGCGCGGATCCGTCGACCGGTCGGGCTCAGTCCGCCGGCGGCTGCGCTGGGGGAACCACCGGCGGCTGGCCGGTTTCGGGCACCGCAGGGTCGGCGGGCGGATCGGCGCCGGGCGGCACGTCGACTTCATCAGCTTCCTCGGTCTCCAGCTCGGCGTCGGGCAGCGCCGTGTCGGCCGGTGGAGTCTCGATGGCTGGCACCTCCGTCGCGTGGGCCGGCTCGCGCGCCATCGGTGGCTGGACCCCCTCCGAGGAACTCATCACCTGTTCGAGGTCATCGGCGCTGGCCGCAATTCGCTCGCGCGCCTGGAGATCGAGCGAGGTCAGCCGCTGCCGGAGCTCGGCGAGCGACGCGCCGAGCGTGTCGCGCGTGTCGGCCGTCACGCCGGCATCGGTCAGCGCGCGCTGGGCCGTGTCGATATCCTGCATCGCTCGCCCGAACTGCTCGATCTCCTGGAGTGCCCGCGGCAGCATCGTCAGCACCTCGTCGAGGTTCGCGACGACGTTGGCCCGCGCCAGCGCGGCCTCGAGCTGCTCTTTCTCGGCCTCGAGAATCTGGCGCTCCAGTGCGGCCAGCTGCGCAGCCAGGTCGGCTTGCTCCTCGGACGACGCGCGTTCGAGGTCGCGCAGCTCCTGGTAGTGCAGGACGTAGCCCCCGGCGAACCCGGCACCGACCGCGATGCCGAGGACGATGAGCCAGATGACGAACGTGCGAAACGTGCGGCCGAACCCACCGCGGCCCGGCTCGTTCGCGTCACTCGGATCATCGATGATGCTCATGGTGCCCTCCTCCGGCGCATCGCCTCAGGCAACCGCCGAGTCGTCGTCGCGGATCTCGTCCGCGGGTAGCTTCTTGATCGTGAAGCCGCTGTACCCATAGATCGCCGCGATCAGCGGGTTGATCAAGTTGAAGAAACAGAACGGCAAATAGGTCCACGTCGCCACCCCGAGGGCCTGTGACATGAACGCCCCACAGGTATTCCAGGGTACGAGCGGCGAGGTGAGCGTCCCGGAGTCTTCAAGCGTCCGCGACAGATTGCGTGGATCCAACCCTCGCCTGCGATACTCGGCGCGAAACATCCGTCCCGGCAGCACGATCGCGATGTACTGGTCTGATGCGACGATGTTCATGCCGATGGCGGTCAGAATCGTCGCCGCGATCAGATCGCCGGTCCCTCGCACGAAGCTCAAGATCGAGAACGCGATCTTCTGGAGCATCTTCGTTGTCTCCATGACCGCGCCGAACATCAATGCCGTCATGACGAGCCAGATCGTGTTGAGCATGCTGGACATGCCGCCTCGGCTCAGTAACTCATCGAGCGTAGCGTTCCCGGATGTGAGTACGAACCCGTCGAACAGCGCGATCCAGACACCCTTCAAGACAGCCACGCTGCGCGGCAGATCGGTCTCGCCAACGTAGGTCAAGACCGTCTGCTGTTGAAACACGGCAGCGAACACCGAGCCGGTCAGGGCTCCGAGCAGCAACGCCGGAAACGCGGGCATGCGGCGGATGACCAGCACGAAGACGAGCACCGCCGGCAACAGGAGATGCGGGCCAATCGCGAACTGCGCGCGCAACTCCGACAGGATCGCCTCCAGGTCGCTCGAGCCGGCGGGCGGAGTCGACCAGAACCCGATGACCGTGAACAGCAGGAGCGCAATGGCCAGGCTGGGCACCGTCGTCCAGACCATGTGCCGGATGTGCACGAAGAGATCGGTGCCGGCCATCGCCGGCGCGAGGTTCGTCGTGTCCGAGAGCGGCGACATCTTGTCGCCGAAGTACGCGCCCGAGATGATGGCGCCGCCGGCCAGACCGACATTGAGGTTCTGCGTCGCCGCGATGCCAATCAGCGCGATGCCGATCGTACTGGCCGTCGTCCAGGAACTGCCGCTGGCCAGGGCGACGAGCGCGCAGATGATGGTCGCGGCCGGATAGAAGATCGTGGGCGACAGGATCTGTAGCCCGTAATAGATCATCGTCGGTACGACGCCGGCCAGAATCCAGCTGCCGATCAGCGATCCGACGACCATCAGGATCAGGATGGCGCCCATCGCCAGCGAGATGCCGGTGACGATGCCGCGTTCCAACTCGCGCCAGACGTAGCCGTTCCGGAGTCCCACGAGGATCGCCACGCCACCGCTGAGGATGAGCGCGATCTGATTCGGGCCCGACGAGGATCCGCCCCCGAAGAGGTACACCGAGGAAGCCAGAAGGAGAATCAGCACGCCGACCGGGAGCAGCGCCTGCCCCAGCGTCGGCTCACGCTTGATCGGAATGGGGGAATCGGTCACGGCAGGCAGCGGATTGTACCATCGTTTGACACCCGGTCCGTGTGCAGCGCTGTGCTATCATCTATTATCACGTCATCATCACGTGGCGAGGGCTCGATGGGGCGTCCAAGACAGCCGAACCAACTCGTGCACGCGGGACTGCCCGTGCTGCTGCTGCTCGTCGTCTCGGAGGCACCGGTCGAGGCCTATCTCGATCCCGGTGCCGGCAGTTTGCTCGTGCAACTGGCACTCGGGGGCGTTGCTGCCGGGGCCGTGTTCGCCAAGCTGCTCTGGCACCGTCTGACGCTGCAGTTCAAACGCCGAGACTCCGACGCCGAGAACCCCTGACACCGTCGGGCCGCGGCCCGACGATCCAGGGGTCAACCCAGCCAGATGCCGGCGACCCGCTACGAACCGGGGTCGTTTCGCGACCCAGCCGCGCGGATCTTTCGACACGAGAACCGCATCTTCAGGTGTCTGAGCGCGGATGCGCTCCGTGACTGGCAACACCTGTCGGACACGACTTTCTTCAGCGCATTCGTCGCGGACGGGCGCCTCATAGACACCATTCCCGTCGACGATCGCGCCGGGCTACCCGAGCTCGATCCGAGCTGGATCGCCGTGCTCGAACACCAGCCGGTGCCGGTCGTGTCGTACCCCTACGAGTGGTGTTTCGGGATGCTGCGCGACGCCGCGCTGCTGCAGCTCGATCTATTGCTCGCCGCACTCGATGAGGGGATGACCCTGAAGGATGCCACGCCGTTCAACGTGCAATGGTTCGGCGTGCAGCCCACCTTCATCGACATGGCCTCGTTCACGATCGCCGAACCGGGTGAACCGTGGGTGGGCTACCGGCAGTTCTGCCAGCTCTTTCTCTATCCGCTCCTGCTCCAGGCCTACAAGGACGTGCCCTTCCAGCCGTGGCTCCGCGGGAGCCTGGAAGGGATCGAGCCGATGCACCTGCGGCGCGTGCTGGCGCTCCGGGACTATCTGCGCGCCGGTGTGCTGACTCACGTGTACCTCCTGTCGAAGGTCCAGGCGCGCTACCAGGACACCGAGCGCGATGTGAAGACCGATCTGCGAAGAGCCGGGTTCAGCGCGGCCCTCGTCAAGAACAACGTGTCCCGGATGCGGCGGCTCGTCGACGGACTGCGCTGGGATCCGCCGGACTCGACGTGGTCGGAGTACACGACGTGCAACACCTACACCGACGGCGACCAGCAACAGAAGGCGGCGTTCGTGCAGCGTGTGGTCGGGGAGCGGCGGCGGGACCTGGTCTGGGATGTCGGCTGCAACACCGGCCTGTACTCACGTATCGCGGCGGAGAACACTGGTCAGGTCGTGGCGATCGACGGCGATCACCTCGCCATCGAACGACTCTACGGCGCGGTCAAACTCGAGCCCACCCGCAACATCCTGCCGCTTGTCGGCAACGTCGCCGACCCGACCCCACCGCTCGGTTGGCGGGGCCTCGAACGGCCGGCCTTACTCGACCGGGCCCGCCCGGACCTGATGCTCTGCCTGGCGCTGATGCATCACATCGTTATCGGCCGGAACGTGCCGCTCCCGGACTTCGTCGAGTGGCTCGCGGAATCCGGGGCCGAGGTTGTCGTCGAGTTCGTCACCCGCGACGATCCGATGGTAGAGCGGCTACTGAGGAACCGGGACGTTCTCGCCGACGGCTACACGATCGAACGCTTCGAAGCGGTGCTTTTTGAGGCGTTCGACGTCGTGGCGAAGGAACCGCTAGGCTCGGGGACACGCACGCTGTACCACGGCCTCCCACGCCGATCCTGACCGTCCACCCAGGCTAGCTCGGAGGCTCGACCGGCGCGTAGGCCGGCCAGATGCCGGTGGCGTCGTCCGGAACGCTGCCGGCCCCGGCCCGACTCGGTGCCCGTCGAGAGTCCGGGCCGGCCCGCGCGTCATCGTCCGGTTCGGCCCGGGGCGCCGGCACTTCGAGCCCGCGGATGTCCAGATCGATGAGATCGGACTCGTCGTCGACGTCGGTCCCTACCCAGGCATCGCTCATGACCAGCGCGGCGTCAGCATCCTCGTCATCCTTCTCGCCGAGCGCCGGTTCCCACCAGTAGTACCCGGCATCGAACTCGACCGGAATCTCCGCGGCCGGCTCGTCCCGCCTCGCCGCGGGCGCGTCCACCTCGATCGACGGGGTCGACCCGTGCCAAGCCGGCGGGCTGATCATGTCGGCCGCGATCGAGCGGGAGCCCGGCCCGACCGCCGTCCTGGCCGCGGCGTCCTCGGTCTCGAGCGTCACGCTCGACACGAGCCGCTCCTCGACGCAGGCTGGCTCGGGCTGCGGCGCGGCCGGCTCGATCGGCTCCCATGCCGGCGGGGTGGCCGGCCCGGCGGTCAACGCCGGCGGCGTCTCCACCGGCATACCCGCCATCGGCATCAACGGTTCGACGAACACCCCAGTGTCATCCCGTGTGACCAGCACCCGTTCGAGCGCGTGCGCACTGACCGCGAGCCGATTCCCGATGCCCGCCTGCTGCACCTGCCTCAGCTCGGTCGTGATTTCCCGAGTGATGGCGTCGAGCCTCCCGCCGGCGACCTCTCGCACCGCCTGGGAAATGCCAGGAGCATCGAGTGCGCGTCGTGCCGTTGCGATCCGCTCCATCGCATGACCGAAGTTCCGCTGCTCCACGTCGGCCAGTGCCAGCGGCAGGGGCGCGAGCACGCGGTTCAACGTCAGGTTCAGCGACGCGCGCTCGAGGGCATGCTCGAGTTGAGTCTTCTCGGCCTCCAGCACGCGACGTTCGAGCGTGGCGATGTCCGAAGCGGCGTCGGCCTTGACGGCGACCAGTTGGTGACGGAGGTCGAGGATCTCGCGCTCCTGCAGGAAGTACCCGGTCCCGAACGCCGCGGCAACCACGACCAAGAAGACGAGCGACCACAACGCGACCGCGCGCAGCCGGGAGCCGAAACTGGGCTGCATCGTCTGAGCCGGTTGATTCTCTGTCTGAGGGAAACTGTTCTCGCTCGTCATGACTCGACCTCCGAAGATGGCAACGCCCGCCCCCTCCCGGACCGCCGGGGAGGCTGGCGTCGCCGGCGATGCTCGGGCCGTCTCGAACGGCCCTCGTACGCGAGTATCGGCGGGCGATCCTGTGAACTGTAGTGAAGCCGAGTGAAGCGGAAATGGTAGATACGCGGTATTGATTAGGTCATATGACCATGCACGACGGCGCGGGTACCTTGGCCGCCGGCATGGAGTCGACCGCGGGCTCCGGCGCGCCGCCGCACCCGACGACCAGGGCACAGAACAACGCGGCGAGATATCGGTACAGGACTTCTCCTTTACGTACCACAAGCACCCCCCGAGGCCTCACCTCGAGAACCGGACCGGATCCTGCTGATAGAACAGCTGCAGTTGCCCGTACAGGTCGGGGTGTGAGGCCCGCAGCGAAGCCGGCTGCTCGAAGAAGCACTCACTCGCCACCGCAAAGAACTCTGCCGGGTCCTCGGCACCGTACGGGTCGAGCAGGGTGGGCTGGCCTCGATCGGCGTCCGCACGCAGCCGGTCGTACTCCCGGCCGAGGACCGCGGACCACTCGGCGTAGTGCCGCCGGCTGGGCAGCGGCGGCGCGCCATCGGCCTCGCCGTCTTCCATGTCGAGTTGGTGTGAGAACTCGTGAATCACCAGATTCCGGCCCTCCCCCTCGGCCCTGATGCCTGACAGGACTTCGGCCCACGATAGCACGACCGTCCCGTAGCGTGACGCCTCGCCCTCGCGATCCTCCTCCCCTTCGGTGACGAACCAGTCGTCCGACTCCTCGACGACCGGAGCCACATAGGCCTCCGGATAGATGAGGATCGACGACACGGTCGGGTAGTAGTTGGTCTCGCGGTGGAGCAGCAACCGGCACGCATGCGCCGCGACGGTGACCGCCATCTCCTCGGTCAACTCGAGATCGCCGCACCCCTCGAATGTCTTCTCATCGAGGAAGACGATGATGTGGCGCTGCAGTTCGCGCTTGTCGCCTTCGGGCAGCCGGGCATAGAACGGCGCGTTGCGACCGAGCACGTCCAGGCACCGATCGGGAAACGGCGCAGCACCGATGCGGCGACGGCGCCGACGTTGGAAGAAGCCCAGCATCAGCCCTCCCCGGAGGCCTCGGGCATGACCAACGTGCTCATCGGCGGCCCGATCGCCGCGTCGTCGAAGCAGGCCCGTGGTTGCCGGCAGCCCGCTGTTCCGGCACTTCCCATGGACCGGCGTAGCAGGCCGGCCGCCACGTCTCGGGCGACGGCGGCACGACCGCCTCCGGGCGGCCGAAAGAGTGGCCGGCCGGGTCGCGGGTCGGGTGCGGATGCTCGCCCGGAACGAAGCGGTAGGCCGGAAACGGCTCACGGGAGTATCGCGGCACCCTCGGCATGGCGGAGCCCCGAGTGTAGTAGACTAGAGCTAGATCAGGCCATTTCGACGCTAGACCATGCCCTCACCGGCCGAAGTCACCCTCGAGATCAGCCCGCGCAGTCGTGTTGACGTCGTAGACGTCCGCGAGCGCGCCGCGGACACTCACGGCGATCTCGTCGAGCGATTTCCGCGCGCGCTCTACTGCTCGTACCATACGACCGCGGGCTATCTCGACCAGAGCCTGGCGATGCGGTTGAACCGGACGCGGGACGGTGTGGCGCCGTATCTCAGCTTCTTCCGCGCGGTGTTCCCCGAAGGCGGCGGCTATCGGCACGATGAACTCCACCTGCGCGAGGAACTCTCGGAAGCCCAGCGCCGCGTCGAGCCTCGCAACGCCGACTCGCACCTCGCCTTCATCAGCGCCGGGCTCCGCAGCTGCGTGACCTATCGGCGCCGCAGTGGCGAGCCGGTCTATTTCATCGATCTCGACGGCGTCAACGATGGCCGCCCGCGGCAACGCACGACGAGCATCCTCGGGTACAATTCGGAGGAAGAGGTCGCGCGCGAGCGGATGACGGTACCGATCTCCGAGCATCCGGTCGACTCCGTGAACCTGAAGGATCGACGCGTCGGCCTCTACGAGCGATGCCAGGAGTTGATCACCCGGCACGGCGTCGACAAGGGCCGTATCCGCATCGCCCTGGCACCCGGCGAGCACCAGGCCGGCCTGACCGTCAACGAGTACGAAACGCTGCTGATGCAGCACGACCTCGCCGAGGTCATCCGCAACCCCCTGCGGTTCATGGCCGAGAAGAGCCGCCATCTGCTCGCGGACCCGCGTGCCATTCCGAACAAGACGATCGGCTACGCCAAGTACGACATGGTTCGCGTCTTCAACGAGCTGGTGGACGCGCTGGGCCTGAACGAATCGGTCGTGGAAAAGATTCTCGCCCGCTTCATCGGCGCGCCCGCGCGCCGCTTCCTCCGAATGAAGCGGTCGGTCAGCCTGCTCGTCTCGGACCACGACGAGGCTGGCCACGGCGCGCTGGCCGAGGGCACCTTCCAAAGCCCGATCCTCGTGCAGTGGCAGCCGTGCGAGCGCCGAGAACGCTCGATCGACGTCACCCTGACCCGCTTCCGGTAGGCCGCACCGTGGTCTCCGTCGAGCGACCTTCTCCATTGCGATGAAGTTGCTCCTCGCCGGTTCCTCACATCACCCAGTGACCGCGTCCTGGCTTTCGGCCGTGGCCTGCGCGCTCGTCGTCTCGGGCTGCACATTCGGCGCGCCCGATCCGATCGTCTACGACTTCGTCGAGCGGCGGCCGTTCTCACAACCGCTCGTCGAGCGTGAGGTCATCAACCTCGGCACCCCCGACGCCCGCGCGCTGCTCGTCGAGGGCTGGCACGACCATGACGAACGCTGGGCCCGCCGGACGCCGTTCGTCTTGGGCGTGGGCGATCAATCGATCATCGAGTTGCCGCTGGTGGCCCGGCGCCACCTGATGGTCGAACTGATGGAGGCGGCGCTGACGCGCTCGGCGCTCCTCGAGACCAGCGAAGCCGTCATCGACGCCGAACTCAAAGATCGCCTCCTCGCGCTCGGCTACGTCCGATGAGCGGGCGCCCAGCGGTCCGCTGACATTCCCGTGGAATTCGAACATCCCAGCCTGACCATCGCCATCGCGCTCGCCGCGGGCGTGGTGGCGCAGTCGGTCTCCAAGCAGGTCAAGCTGCCCGGGATCATCGCGCTGCTGGCCGTCGGCGCGGCGCTCGGGCCGGAGGGCCTCGGCTGGGTGCAGCCCAGGGGCCTGGGTGACGGGCTGTTCATCCTGGTCGAACTGGGCGTGGCGGTCATCCTCTTCGAGGGCGGCCTCAACCTCGAGTGGTCGCGACTCCGGCGGGAGGAGGCTGCGATTCGCCGGCTGATCACGGTCGCCGCGCTCGTCACCTTCGCCGGCGCCACCGGCGCGGCCCGCGCGGGGCTGGGCTGGGACTGGGATCTCTCGGCGCTCTTCGGCAGCCTCGTCGTCGTGACCGGACCGACGGTCGTGACCCCGTTGCTGCGCGACATGAGGCTCAAGCCGCGGCTGCAGACGGTACTCGAGGCCGAGGGCGTGTTCATCGACGCCATAGGCGCGCTGCTCGCCACGCTGGTCCTGCAGGTCGTCCTGCTGCCCGAGGCGTCGGCCGTTGCCGGCGAGCTGGGGCATGTCGCGTCGAGCATCGGTCTCGGACTGGCGGCCGGCCTAGCCGTGGGCGGGCTGACCGGATGGTCGCTCAGGACCGGGTGGTTCGTGGCCAACCGCTACGAAACCGTCTTCACTCTCGCCTTCGTCATCCTGTTGTTCGAGGTCTGCAACGCGTTCATCGAACAGAGCGGCATCCTCGCCGTGATCGTGGCCGGCATCGTCGTCGGCAACATCGACACGCCCGTCGATCGCGATCTGAAGGAATTCAAGGATCGGCTGACGGTCTTGCTCATCGGGCTGCTGTTCGTCCTGCTCGCAGCCGACATCGCACTGGACGACGTCTGGGCGCTGGGATGGGCCGGCCTGACGGTCGTGGCGATTCTCGCGTTTGTCATCCGGCCCGCGTCGGTCTGGGTCGCCACTGGGGGCGCCGGCCTGGCGCCACGCGAACGGCTGTTCATCGGACTGGTAGGTCCCCGCGGCATCGTCGCCGCGGCGATCGCGTCGATCACCGCCATCGCGCTCGACGCCCAGGGGATGGACGGCGGCAGCGCGCTGCGCGCGATGGTCTTTCTGACGATCGCTGGCACGGTCGTGCAAGCCGGTGTCATGGCACGGCCGGTCGCCTCACTGCTCGGCCTGCGCCAGCCGACGCGCGACCGGGTCGCCATTCTCGGAGCGCAGGGCCTGGGGCTCGCGCTGGCCGAGGAGCTGCGCCGGGCGGGGCGCGCCGTCGTCTTTCTCGACGCCGACCCGCGTCACTGCCGGCAGGCCGAGGAGGCCAAGTTCCCGGTCGTGTTCGGAGATGCGCTCGAGGAGCGGACGCTGCTGCGCGCGCAGGTCGATCTGATCGGCACCGCCGTCGGCCTGACCGCGAACGAACACTTGAACCGGCTGTTCGTGCGCGAGGCCCTGCTGACGCATGGCGTGCCGCGCGGGGTGCTGGCGATGGCCTCGGCCAAGGGGCGGGAGGTTCCGGAACCGCTGCAGGCCCTCGACGTCGACCTGCTGTTCGAGGCCGCCCACGACGTCGAACGGTGGGACGTCCGGTGGCGTCATGACGAGGTCGTGGTCGAGCACCTGACGTTCACGCCGCCCGCTTCTGGCTCGGAAGCGTCGGCGGAGACGGACGCCGAGCCTGACCCGGATTGGACGGCGACCCGCGGGCGGTCACATCACGAGCGCTTCGTGATGCTCGCCGTCAAGCGCGGGGACGCGGTCACCCCGATGACCCGTGGGTTCTCGCCCGAACCTGATGATCTGGCCGCCGTCGCCGTCTACTTCCCCGAACGGGACGAGGCGCTCCGCGCACTGGGCGAGGCTGGCTGGCAGCTTCGAACGGACGGTCCGCTAGGGCGCGACGCGCCAGGGTGAGACGTTCGGCCACTGCCGCAGCGCCTCGGTCGCCCACTCGTTCGTTTGATCCGTGTGACAGGTCGTGCAGGCGTTCGGCACGCCGTACTGGTCGGTCATCATCGGGGTGATGAAGCGGAACGTGTGGCTGCGGACGCTGACATCCCCGACCGTGCGCGCAAGCTGCGGCATGTGACACGCCACGCACTGGCTGCCGGCACTCTCGGGCGCGTGCTGCGTATGCTCGGCCAGCGCGCCACGCGGGCCGAGCGGACTGCTCGGCTGGTGGCACTGCGTGCAGACCGCGTTGCCCGGCCGGACCAGGTCCGCGGCGTGGTCGGTCCCGTGTACGTCGTGGCACGAACTGCAGCGGACGCCTTTCCGATACATCAGGCTCGTCACGAAGTCGTTGCCCTGCATCCGGTTCTTGTGGGCGGAGCCTTCGGGCCAGTGCATGAACGTCTCTTCACCGAGATGGTGCTCCTCGAGCATCCAGCGATCCGCGAGCTGGTCGCCGGGGAGGTACCCCACCGGCCAGTCGTAGTACTGGCCGGCGATCGGGTTCTCACGTGGCTGACCCTGTGAATGACACTGGATGCAGATGTCGTTGGCGCGCACGTCGTCCAGCCGCGCGGGGTTCACGATGTCGGACGGCGCGAGTGATGCCGTGTGCGTACTGCCTGGCCCGTGGCATTTCTCGCAGCCGACGTTCCATTCGGCGGGCGTCTTCGTCTCGACCTCGTAGTTCGTCGAGTGGCAGCCGTCACAGAGCGGGCCGGTCGGGCGCGCCATCTGGTCGGCCGGGTAGACGGATGCCCACCAGTCGGTGCCTTCCTGAACGTAGTAGCGGCGCCAGACGCGGTTCGCGACGTCCCACTGCGCCGGAAAGACGTAGTAGTCGTCGCCGACCCGTGTGAAGTAGCGCTGCTTCCACTTGCTCCCGTAGGTGAAGTCGACGTCCTCGGGCGTGAAGGTCACCAGATCGTTGGGCGTCGTAAAGTCGCCGAGGACGACCGACGGGTCCGCCTGAGCGTCCTGCAGGACGTTCGCCATGAGCGTCTCCTGCCAGCGCTCGTGAATGTCCGGGTGACAGGCCGCGCACGTCCCGGAGCCGACAAACTCGGGGGGTGTCTGCGCCGTCACGGGCGCCGCCGCGAGGCCCCACACCGCGACCATGGTGGCCATGCCGGCCAGAAAGGCCTTTCGCAGACGGCGCGAACGGCGACCCGACTCGACTTCCAGCATGTTGCGGCTATCGTATAGGAAGATGCCTCTACTGCTGAAACGCCTCCGGGGCGCGTTGGTCACGGCGCTCTGCGCGGCGTTGCTCGTACCGGCCACGAGCACGAGGGCCAACGCTCAGGACCCGGACGCAGACCGCTGCTGGTTCCTCTGCGCGCCCGAACTGAAGATCGAGCCGACCATCACCTTCGAGCCGATCTTCCGCCGACCGGTCATTCAGGAACTAGAGGACGGCGAAGTCGTCGCCGAGGGGCCGGTGCCCCGCGAATCGATCTTCGAGATCGTCCTCGCGGTCGGCATCCCCACCACCATCCCAAGGGTCGGGTTCACGATCGAGACGATCTTCATCCCGTTCGGCGAGACCGACGTCAATCCGTTCACCGGATCGACTACCGACCAACTCGGCCAGACGTCGATCCGCGACAACGAGATCGAAGTGGAGTTCGAGCTGAACCTTGGCCTGATCGAACCGGAACAGACCGGCGGCTGGGTGGAGTCCCACGTCGACATCGTCGACAAGTTCAGTCCGGCCAGCCGACCGGATGACGGCAGCGTCTACACGCACAAGCTGAACTTCGAGTGGGATACGGCGTTTCTCGTCTTCAATTGGCTGCCTGAGGAGCACTACCTCAGACATGTCGAGGTCGAAGGCTCGCTCGACTACGTCGCCACTCGTCTACCCCGAGCCGGCGACGTGTTCCAGGACATCCGGTTCCTGACGGACGACAGCCCGTGGTCGTTCTCGCTCGTGTTCATCTTTCCGCTGGCGCCCTGACTCGAAGATTCGAGGTGGCGCGGGACTTCAGTCCCGAGATGCGCGACCCGGAGAGTCGCGAACAGGTGGGGCTTGGGGCGCAAGGCGCCCATCAGCAACTGCCGGGCCATGGGGATCGGCCGCGGCCGCACCGAGTAGTACAGATAGACCGACGACGGCCAGCCGATCAGCACGATCATCAGGATGACGAAGAACACCGCGCTGATCATGAAGGTGACGCCGCCGTACGAGCCGGACACCTGGGCAGCGTTCTCGGCGCTGAACCGCGGGTAGCGCGCACCGAGGCTCGCCGCCAGCCCGACCAGCGCGAAGCTCATGAAGACGATCGCGATCGCTCATCGATGCCTCCCGCAGGTGCGAGGATCATGGGTCGACCGTCAGACTGGCGGTGGATGGTTCGTAGTAACTTGGTGGGCTCGGGGCTGCGACGTCATCCGCCGCGTCCGGTACGACGCGGCGTTTCTGTATCTGCGAAGAACTCGTCATGGAAGGCATCTTCACGGCCTGGGGCCGCATTCTTGCCGGCCGCGCACCCAATCTCTCGGTCGAGATCACGCGGAAGTGCCCGCTCACCTGCCCCGGCTGCTACGCGTTCACCGACGATCACATCGGCCCCGGCGAATCGCACCGGCAACTGAGCGATTTCAAGGGGGCTGAGCTGGTCGACGAGCACAAGCCGATCCACGTGTCGATCGTGGGCGGCGAACCGCTCGTGCGGTATCGAGAGCTCAACGAGGTACTGCCGTGGCTCGCCGGCCAGGGGATCCATACGCAGCTCGTAATCAGCGCCGCGCGGCCGATCCCCGAGGAGTGGAGCGGCCTGCGCCGGCTGCAGGTAGTGGTATCGATCGACGGCCTGCAACCGGAGCACGACGCCTGGCGGACGCCGGCGACCTACGATCGGATCCTCAAGCACATCGTCGGCCACGAAATCACGGTGCACTGCACGATCACCCGGCAGCAGGTGCAGCGCGACGGCTACCTCGAGGAGTTCCTCCAGATCTGGTCGGCGAACCCCGCCATCAAGCAGCTCTACCTCAGTCTCTACACACCGCAGATCGGCGAGATGTCGGAGGAATGCCTGACCGTCGCCGACTGCGATCGGGTCGTCGAGCAGCTCTTGTACTACCGGGCCCAGTTCCCGAAGCTGGCACGGGCGATGCCCGAAGAGCTCATCAGCGTCTACGCCGAGCCGCCGGAATCCCCCGATGACTGCGTCTTCGCCAAGATCACGACCTGCTTCAGCGCCGACCTCGAGAAGCAGGTGACGCCCTGCCAGCTCGGCGGAAATACCGACTGCTCCCGGTGCGGCTGCATCGCGTCGGCCGGCCTCAAGGCCGTGGGACGGCACAGACTGCCGATGGGGATCGAAGTCGGGAAGGTGTTCGACGGCTCGTCCTGGGTCGGGGCGCGCGTGCGTCAGGTTACCGAGACCGTCGGCGGCCGGTAGCGGATCCTCAACGGCGTGAAGGCGACGTTGCGAAGTTCACCTCGACGACGAAACTTCGGAAGTTCGAGTAGACCGCCTCGCACTCAATAGTCATCCGCGTCTGGGTGAGGAACTGGCGCTGCGACGGTCGGCGCTCCGACACGGTGGGACCGCGGTCGGTCGACTGGCTCGGCAACACCTTCAAATCCACGGCGTACCGTTCGGTCATCGTCACCGGGACCAGGATGCCAAGATCGGGGATGGGCGCGTAGCGGACGTCCATCTCGATCGTCAGGCCGATCGCGTCGTCCTCGACCCGCAGCGCCGTCTGCACGATACGACCGGTGGATGGCTCGATCCAGACCGAGCCGTGCGCGAGCAGATCCTGCCCCTGGGCGTCGCGGATGAGGGCGGGCGGCTCGACCGCGCGGTAGGCAACCTCCCACGTGTCGATCCCGTCCAGCTGCACCTCACCCGCCCACTCGAATGCCAGCCGCGGTTGATCCTCCGCGGTGAGCAGATGCAGCACCATCGTCGGCAGGTTGAGATCGCGCGTGATGAACCCGATGTTGTAGCGGGCACTCGCCGCGCGGAGTTTCAACTCGAGCGCGGCCGGAACGACCGGGGTCTCGCGAAACAGATCGGCCAGCCCCTGGTCGCGATCGGGCACCGGCTTGCCGTCGACGGTGATCACGTCGCGGAACACCAGCCACCGCCCATCCTCGGGCGGGCTGAATACCAGCAGTTCTGATTCCATCCGACGGGAGCGGCCGCCGTCGACCGACTGCATGTAGTGCTCGTCGGCGATCAGGCTGCCGAAATCGCGCTGGTAGGCCGCCACATACTCGGCGGCGCGGCCGAGCACCTCCTCGAGCGTCGGCTCCTGCGCCGCGCGGGCAGCCGTGAGCCAGCTCGGCGCACAGACCGCGACGGTGGCCATGACCACGCTGGCGGTCATCCTCTCCGCCTTCCAGCACCGGTCGCGGCGCCGAACCTCTGACATCGTCCACCAGTCTAGCCTGATCGGCAGCGCCGGGGCGGCGACGCATTCGTGCGCGCGGTAACAGATGGGTGCGCCGGGCTGGGCGGCATCCGCGCAGGCTGGCGGACAAGTTCTCGTGCAGCCAACGGACACCAGCGCACAGGAACGCCCGCGCAGGCCGGAACAGGGGTTGCTTCGCGGCGCGTCAATTGGCACGAGATGGGATAGGCGATTCAGGCCTGTTCCGGAGAACGGATGTCGACGACGGATCGATCGGAAGTCTTGCTGCTCGTGGACGACGAGCCCGCCATCCTCGATCTGATGGCGCAGATGCTGTCGGAGAACGGCTACAAGACCTTCGAAGCCCTGAGCGGGTCGATGGCTCTGGAGGTCGCCGAGAGCCAGGCGGACCCGATCCATCTCCTCGTGACCGACATCGTGATGCCGGCGATGCAGGGGTTCGAGCTGGCGGCCGGACTGCAAGAGGTCCACCCGGAAACCCGGGTCCTGTTCCTGTCGGGGCACCTCGAGGATCGACGCGAGGTCCTCGAAGGCCTCGCCCATACGCCCTACCCGTTTCTCCTGAAACCTTTCACGGCCGAGTCCCTCGGCAAGAAGGTGCGGGCGATCTTCGAAGCCGCCGCAGCGGAAGACGACCGCCGGCGTCAGCCACGCCAGGAGATCCGCCTGCCGGTGCGCTACCGGGTCGAGGGCGCCACGCAGTGGCAGCTCGGCACGACGATCGACATCAGCGAGTGCGGCCTACTCCTCGACGCGCCCGAACCGCTCGAAACGGGCCAGCAGATCGATCTGGAACTGACGCTGCCCAACAGATTCGGGCGGCGCCGACCTGGCCGGACGATCTGTCACGGCTACGTGACCCGCCACGTCGACACGGTCCGCGCGCTCAACTATCCGATCGGCGTCTTCGTCGCTTTCTGATCGGCGCGACTCGGCAGCGCTCGCCACGCGGCTTCGGCCGCGCGGTGTCCCGACACCACCGCGCTCTCGATCGTCCCCGGCAGGCCGGTGTCGATCCAGTCGCCCGAGAGGAAGAAGCCGTCCAGCGGCGTCGCCGTCGCGGGACGCGCGGGCTGGCCGGGCGTCAGCGAGAACGTGGCCTGGCGTTCACGCACGACAGTGGCGCGGACGACTCGCGCCGCGCCTGCTTCGGGCAGCGCGTCGCGCAGCTCGCGTTCGGCCAGCGCGATCACCGCGTCGTTGGGCTGTGCCTGCACATCGTCGGCGCCGCTGGAGACCAGCGTCAGGTGCGACTCGTCGGCGCCGAACGCGCGCTGCTTGTCGAACGCCCACTGCATGACCCGGCCCGGCAGGCCGACGAACAGCTCCGGCAGCACCGGCCGGTCGAACCAGAGGTTGACCGACACGATCGGCGACGACTCCAGCCGGGCGGCGTTCTTCAGGATCGCGTCGAGCCCCGGCGGCGATCCGCTCTCGAATAGCGCGTTCAGCGCGAACCACGGCACGGCCGAGATCACGGCCCGGCTGGCGATTGCCTCACCGCCTACCTCGACCCCGGTCACCCGCGAGCCGTCGTGCGTCACGCGGGCGGGCGACCCTGCGCGCACCTCGCCGCCGCGCGCGTCGATGTAGTCGCGCGCCGGCAGCGCATAGAGTTCGTCGAGCGGTCGCGTGGGGATCCCGATCGCGGCTGCCGCGCGGTCGCTCGCTGCCAGCTCCACGAGCACGCGCACGAAGGATCGCGCGGCGGCCTGGCTCGGCTGCTGGTTCAGGGCGGCCAGCGCCAGCGGTGTCCAGAGCAGCTCGCGGAGCCGGGGCGTCTGCCCATGGCGGATCAGCCAGTCGTCGACGGTCTCGTCAGCCAACGCCGCATCGGACACGTCGCGCCGAGCCCGCGCGAGCGGACGGAGAAGCCGGAACACCGCCAGTCGATCGCGCAGGCTCAGGGCGCGCCAGGTCAGCACGCCGCCAATCAGGTGCCAGGGCGCGGGCAGCGCGGGGCAGCGGAGCCTGGCCGCCCGCCCGCCGGGCTCGATCACGAGGGTTTCGAGGTCGCGCTGCAGGGCGACGTGGCCGTCAGCCCCGATCGTGGACAGGAACCGCAACGTCTCGCGGTAGCACCCGAACAGGACGTGCTGCCCGTTGTCGACGCGCTCACCGGTCGCGCCGTCGGTGAACGCCGTCGCCCGGCCACCCAGTCGCGGCCGGGCCTCGACCACCAGCACCGACGCGCCACGGCGGCTGAGCTCGACCGCGGCGCTCAGGCCGGCGAAGCCCGCGCCGATCACGATCACGTCGCGCATCTGGCGCTTCGGACGGTCTGCCGTGGGGTCGATCTAAGGTCCGACATGTCCGGCATCACCAACATGGACCATCGTCTTGACCCAGGTCGAGGCGGCGATCATGGCGCGCCGCGGTCGGGGCACCCGGATGACCCGTGAGAAGACGTCGTAGCCGGCTCCCTCGATCGCTTCGAGAATGGCGAAGTAGATGGCGCCCATGATCTCGGCGGCCACCAGCCGGCGGGCCTCGGCGCGCGGCAGCGCGGCCCGCGCGCGCGCGTAGTACTCGCGGGCACGATCGCACTGATGCTTCAGCAAGGCGACGACCCGCGGCGACAGCTCGCCCCGCCGCAGATCGTCCTCGGTGCAACCGAACCGCTCGAGATCCTTGAGCGGCAGGTAGACACGGCCCTGCGTGAGGTCGACCGCCACGTCACGGATGATGTTGGTCAGTTGCAGGGCGACGCCCAGGTCGATTGCGTAATCCTTCACCTTGGCATCGCGGTAGCCGAAGATCTCGATCGTCATCAGGCCGACGCCGGAGGCCACGCGGAGACAGTACTCGCGCAGGTCGGCGAACGTCTCGTATCGGCGGTTGCCGACGTCCATCTCCACACCATCGACCAGTTGCTCGAACGCCTCTCGCGGCAAGCCGAACCGATCGATGAATGGCTGCAGCCGCTCGCCTTCGGCGGTGTGAGGCGCACGGCCATCGAAGCACGCGGCGACCTCTGAGCGCCAGCGTTCGACCGCGGCGGCCACGGCATCGGGCGTCCCGGACGATCCACTCACGGCCGGCTCGTCGACCGCGTCGTCGACGGCGCGACAGAAATCCCAGACGGCGATGATGGCGCGGCGCTTCTCGGCCGGCAGGGCGAGAAACGAGTAGTAGAAGTTCGTGTCGCGGCTCATCGCTCCGCCGCCCTCTTCCAGTTGAGCGCCCGCCACACGATCGGTGCCGCATCCACGGCGCCCAATGTCGGGCGCGCGGCGAACAGGTCGTAGCGCGCCTCGGCCAGGCGCTCCAGGATCCTCATGCCGCCCAGCCAAGTCAATCGCAGCTCGAATCGCAGCGCCCCGCGCACACCATCGCAGACCGGCCGGCCGTCCGCGAACATCGTCCGCGTGCGGCTCGCCACGCGCTCGAGCACGTTCTGCCATGCCGGCGTCATCACCCGCGCGTCGAGATCGGTCTCGTTCGCTTCGCACAGCGCCCGGTCGTCCGCCGGCACGTACAGGCGACCGCGCCGCCAATCGTGTTCGAGGTCCTGCCAGAAGTTCGTGAGCTGGAGCGCCGAGCAGACGCAATCCGAGACACGATCGAGGTCCGGATCGTCGTAGCCGGCGATCCTGAGGACCAGCCGGCCGACCGGGTTGGCCGATCGGCGGCAGTAATCGAGGAGGTCGGCCCAGGTCTGGTACCGCGACGTCGTCACATCCTGGCGGAACGCACTCAACAGGTCCTCGAAGAGGGGCAGTGGCAGGCGGCACTGCCGGATCGTCTGGCCGAGCGCCAGGAAGACCTGGTCGTGCAGCGGTTCGGCATCGGGCGCCTGGTCCATCGCCAGCCGCCCGCGCGGGTCCCCCGCCACGCAGGCTTGGAGTCGAACATCCCAGTCATCGAGCAGCCGCTGGCGTTCGGCATCGGGACGATCACCGGCGTCGGCGAAGTCATCGGCGATGCGCGCGAACGCGTACACCGCCGCCACGTGCTGGCGGGTCCCACGCGGCAGCAGCCACGACGCAACCGGGAAGTTCTCGTAGTGCGTCCTCGCCAGCCGCTCGCACGCGGCGTACGCCGAAGCCACCGATGGAGCGTCAGAGGGCACGGGCCGGTATTATAGCCAGCCTCAGCGCACGGCCCGTCAACTTCGTCGCTCGCGTCCACGTCTACTTCCCTCCCCAACCGCGGGTAAGCCTCGGCCCGCAACGTCGACACACCATCGCTCTCGTGCGCGACGAATGGAAGTCGAATTCAGACGGCGGACGAGAACGGTCTTCCATGTCTTCTTGGTGCTGGCGGTCATCCTCCTTGCCGAGGCGCCTGCTGAGGCCTATCTCGATCCCGGCGCCGGGAGCATGCTGGTCCAGCTCGTTCTGGGCGGCGTTGCCGGACTCGCGGTGGTCGGGAAGTTGCTTTGGCACCGTTTGACCGTGCCGTTTCGGAAGTGAGATCCTGACGCGGGCAGGCCGTAGCGTCGACCGGATTTCACCACGACATCTCCCGCTCCACCCGGCACCGGGAAGAGGTGGCCGAGCCGGGCGACCCTACGGATGAGTCGCCGACGGAGCCCCGCCTCATCTTCGAGGCGTACTTCTTCGATTTCACGTTCGATCCGGGCAACCAGTACGTTGCGGGCCGAGAAACCCCTCGACGGAAACGAGGTCCCTGGTCCGGAGCGACGAGATGCGCGCGTCGATGGCCATGAGCCAGCCGTTCGACGGAGATCCGATCGCACGGGCCACCCCGAGCAGCCGTGCGCCTCCCCGGCGTCACGCCCGGCACCACGCCTGAAGAGGAATGCAGTCCTGATGGGGACAGGTTGGTGACAGTCCGGGCACCAGCCAAGTTGATCTAGGGCTCACCGAGTAGTGCTCACAGGGTCAGGCCCCCGCACTGTGCCCCGTTCAGTCTGACCGGAACGAGATCCGATCGACTTTTACCGCGGGCGCGTCCGTCGTGGGCTTGAAGTGAAGGACGAGCGAGCTGATTCGCGGGCGGTCCGGATCCGGTGGAATCCGAAACGTCGCATCCTGATATCGTTCGCCACGGACGGTGATTCGGCCCAGGCGTCTTCCATCGACCTCCAACTCTACGATCTCGTCGCGCTTGTCTGCTGCGGACAGGCGCGCGGTCAGCCGCGCGGCGCCCGACGGCAGCGAGGCGAACACCGTGGCCCGGCGGCCGAGACCCCAGGTAAACGTGATCTCGCGCCCGTCGATCTCCTCTGTCGCGCTCCGCGACCACCCCGGACCCAGGTGCGAACCTGCTCCGTCAGTGCCGAAATCGATCGTCTGCACCCGTAGTTCCAGACCTGGAGGCAGGATCGATCGCTGGTACGACCACCCTCCGCCATCCAGGAGATCTCGCTCGATCGTGATCACGTCGAGGCGCCTCAGGTATCCCTTGGGAAACCGCTGACCACGCAGGCCGTAGTGCCGGTAGATGCGGCGTCGAGCCTGGGTGGGATCGCGCTTCAGCATCGAGATGCCTTCGAAGGCATGGGAGAAACCCAGGATATCGAAGATCGTCGCCGGCAGGTCAGTGTGGGTCGTCGGCGTCCTCGAGATGACGAGCGGCCCGTCGCTGCCTGGTGGCTTCACGAGCATGAGCGCCTTTGCCCTGCCCACCAGGGACGCCAACCTCTCCGTGGGCTTGCCGTTGTCCCGCGGGAGACTGCCGCTCTCGCCCGTGAAGCCTCGGGGCTCGAGTCCGATGCCGTGATCAGAGAGCACGACGATCACGCTGTCGTCGTAGACATCGAGGACCCGCAACCGATCAAGAAACGTGGCCGCCAGATCGACTGCGCAGCGCGCTTGGCCGAGATATGCCTCCCGTGAGAGGCGGAGCCTGCCCACAAAGTCGCAGTCCTCATCGACGACCAAGGCCGCATGCGGGATTCCGAGATGGATCAGCTTGAAGACTGGCCGGCTGCGGCCCATCGTGACGTTATCGATGAACTCGCTGAAGAACTCCTGTGAGTTTCGTGCCAAGTATCGTCGCTCCTCGGCCATTGATCCTTGACTGAACGTCCAGAACACCCGACTGAACCAGTCCTGGTGCTGCGCGAGCGCTTCCTTCGCAATGTGCGGGACATGTCGGAACACCGAAAGTTCGATCAGTTGCCTGGCAGTGAATCGTCGGTAGTCCTCGATGCCGACGTAGGGTCTCCGGATCGCCATGCGGAGCGGGTCGACGCCACGCTCGCCCGCTCCAGCCGGAAACCAGTCATCGACCCAGGATGGCTCCAGAATGGACGCAATGTCGATCTCGTATCCATGCCGGCGTAAACCGCGAAAGATCGACGCCTCGCCGAAGGCGTCGCGCACGAACTCTGGAACCGGTCGAGCGTTCCGGTAGGTCCGACCCGTCAGCATGGCCGGCATGCTGAGCGATGTCGTGGGAAATGGGCTCGCATGATCGGCGAAGAAGACAAAGCCGCTGAATCGCTCGTCGAACCACGGGCGATCGAGTTCGACGAACTCCTCGAAGACGTCCGATTGAAACGCGTCGAGGACGACGACGATCACGTTCTGCTGCGCCGAGAACTGGTAGATCTCCGGCGGCGGCTCCTCCCACCGCGCCTGACCGTTGGCGCTCTGCCCCACCAGGATGGCCACGACCTGCACACCGACAAACATCTGACTGGCCAATGGCGCAATCCGGCTCACGCGCAGGCCCAAGGCGACAACCGCCACCAGCACGGCACTCCACAAGGTCAGCTCGTACGGCACGCGCCACGCGAGTCGCTCGAGGTCGATCTCACTTCCGTCCAACACGCCGTAGTCGCCGACCCACAGGTTGCCTTGCGCCCAGAGCAGCAGACCGACACCGAACAGCAGCGCGCCATACATGCGCACGAGCCGATCGGACAGCAGCAATCCCAGCGCCGTCAGGAATCCCCACGTCACGCCGACGACCGCGAGCAGCCACGGTGCCGCCATGGCGGAAAACGGCAACGCGAACTCGCCGACATTCGACGCGTAGATGGTGTGGGTCCCTATCAGGAAGGGCACGCTGACCAGAAACAGCGCTGGGAAGCCGAGAGTATACAGTCGAGACGCGACATCCCGTGGGGTCATGCCGCGGGCCGCGCGAGCCCAACGGATCACACCATCCCGAAGCCATCGGCCCCCCCCCTGGCCGACCACCACCCAGAGCCACGCCACCCCGGCCCGCGCCACGCTGTACGGCGGCTTCGCCACGCGGACCAAGACTGGAGAGTAGAGGATTGCGACACAGAGCCAGAAGGTTCCAACCGACAACAAGACCTTGTAGTTCGACACCATCGGGAGCACGAGGGTCGTGACAAGGAAGGTCAGCACGAGCATGCCCAGGGCTGTCTGGGTGAGTCGAACGGCCTGGTTCTTGGCAAACCCGAGGCGTGCAAGCGTGAGCACCCCGAGGAGGCCGAACACCGCGAGGGAGACAGCTCCCGACGGCGCATCGTAGTGATCGCTGCCCGCGGGTACGATCACGAGATTGACGATGCCGCGCGAGAAACTATGTATGTTGGCGAACTCCAGGTAGTGGAGCGACCATCCGCCTCCCTCACCTCTGACGTGGAGCCTGTAGGAGCCCTCACGCGCGCGTGCGAGGGCGGACCCAGCAATGGCCGACAGGTTGAGGTCGACGCGCACGGTACGCTCGGGAGGCAGGACGGCGCGCGTCAGCTCCGCATCGTTGATGGACACGGCCACGGTCGTGGCGACACGGTTGCGGTTTTCCAACTGGAGAATGACTGCGGGGCGAAATCCGGCGAGGCTAGACAACTCTGGAAGAGGGACGACCACAGAACCGCCGGAGGCTTGGCGCTCCGTGGTCACGACCTTGACGCGCACCCGGTCGAACTGCAGATAGGCCCGCGCAGCGAGCACGGTTGCGCAACACCCGGCGAGCGCGATGAGCAGCAGGCCCCGCGTGAGTCCAGGCCATGAGGCGCGTCGCAGGGCCTGGAAGAGGCTGACGCTGACCCACGCAAAACGTCCGGTGAGCATGTGATATGGCAGGTAGTAAGGACTCAGCGTACACCAAAAGTGGTGGCCGCCAACGGCTGAAGTGACCTCGGGCGATGGACTTACCTTCCCCCCTGAGGCCGTCCAGCCGGCGTTCGTCGAAGGACTGACCAGGAGCTTTGCTCTCTCGTAGAAAGTGGACCACCCATGGGGTCAGGTCACCATCGACCTTCGCTGGCATGACCTGAGACACGAATACGCTTCTCGCCTCGTCGAGTGCGGTGTCCCACTGGCTCAGGTGCGTGACCCACTCGGTCACGCTTCCATCACGACAACTGAGCGATACGACAACCAGAAGGCAGGAGGTCCTCCAAGCTGCTGCAAAGCGCCTTGAGAGCGGCGACACATTCGACCCGACTGCGCCGGGTGGCCGGACAATCTTTCAAGAATCTTTCAAGAACGAGGGTCAAGACTCCCCCTCTGCCCCTCTCAGCGAGAGGTCGATTCCGAGGCTAACGCCAACAGCGATGAAGACTTAGAAGATTGGCTGGGAGGCAGGGATTCGAACCCTGATTCCGCGGTCCAGAGCCGCGTGTCCTACCATTGAACGACCTCCCAGCATCGGCCGCGGTGGGGCCCAGAACCTCTTATTATAGATAGCGCTCTCCGGCGCGACAAGCGCGTTGCCAACGGCATGCAGCGGAGCACGTCGGCAGCGTGTTTGCGGATCGCCGTGACGGCCGATATGCTGGCGGGAGGCATCCCCGACGAGTAGGCGCGCGTCTATATAGAGGAGACGGGTGGCTGTGACCGGCCGTCGCCGAACAGTCGAATCGATTCAAGCTTCCTGGAGGTGGCCGTGAGCCGCTACGCGGTAGGGTCGTTGACGCTGGCACTCCTGTTGGGGGCGTTCGCGCAGGTGTCAGCCCAGCAGGCCGGCGCTGCTCAAGATGAAGTCGTCGCCCGCGTCGGCGATCGCGAGGTCACGCTCGGCGAGCTCGAACAGCGGTGGCGCGAGATCGATCCGGGATCGTTCATGCAGGTGGCGCAGTCGCGGTTCGACGCACTCGACCAGTATCTCGACCTGCTCGTCGGCGACCGGATCCTCGAAGTCGAGGCGGCCAACCGCGGCCTCTCGGTCGACGCGCTCCTGCAGGCCGAACTGCCGAGCCGGATCACGCCGGTGAGCGATGCCGACGTCGAGCAGTTCTACAACAGCCTCGGCAGCGGGCAGACGCAGGGCCGGCCGCTCGAGCAGCTGCGCGTGCCGATTCAGAACTTCCTGCAGCAGCAGCGCCCCGCGCAGGCGCGCGCCGCGCTCGTCGCCGAACTGTCGGCCAGCTTGAACCTGCCGGTCGAAAACCTTCTGGACCCGCCGCGACAGAACGTGTCAGTGGCGCCGACCGACCCGATCAAGGGGACGTCCGAGGCCTCGGTGGAAATCATCGAGTTCTCGGACTTTCAATGACCGTTCTGCGGGAGGGTCGGTCCGACCCTCGAGCGAATCGCAGAAACGTTCGGTGATCAGATCCGCATCATCTTCAAGGACTTTCCGCTGAACACCCACCCACAGGCGTTCAAGGCTGCCGAGGGAGCCCAGTGCGCTCGCGTGCAGGGAAGATTCTGGGAGTATCACGACACGCTGTTCGCCAATCAGGGCGCGCTGGCCATTGCCGACCTGAAGCGCTACGCGGGTGAGTTGAGTCTCGACCAGGCCGCCTTCGACAACTGCCTGGACTCGGGCGAGACGGCGAGCCTGGTCCAGCAGGACTTGGCCGAAGCGGAACGCTACGGCATCTCCTCGACGCCGACGCTGTTCATCAACGGCCGGATGGTCGCGGGCGCACTGCCCTACGAGACGTTCGCCGAGCTCATCAGCGACGAACTGGCCCGAGTGAGGTAGCGCGGGGCTTCAGGCCGGCGATGGGGCGATCCGAAGGATCGCCCTCCGCGCCCCTACCGCGTATCGACGTAGTAGCCCTGGTGGTCGAGGGCGGCGAAGACCGTCATCGCCGAGTGCGCCCAGCCGACCGGCCCCGCGAACTGCTCACGCGTCATGCCCAGCAGCTGTGCCGACTGGGCACAGGCGAAGATTTCCACGCCGGCGTCGGCCAGGTTCCGCAGCAGCGCCGTGTTCGGATTGTCGACGCCGAACTGCTCTCGATAGGCGGCATTACTCAACCCGGTACCGGTCCCGCCGCCGTACAGCATCACGACGAGATCCAGGTTCTCCCTCGGCACGCCAGCCTCGACGTGCATGTTGATGAACCGGGTGACCCGGTCGAGGAAGCGGTTCGTCGCTTCGGGGCCGTCGGGAATCGCGTCGACGCCGAAGACGACCTTGAACTGCTGATCGGGCGGAAGGGTGAAGTCGGGATCCTCAACTGCGAAGACAAAGCCCGACGTGTCGATGACTGGACCCAGGTCGGCGCCGAGACTCAGCGCCCTCTCCATCTGTGGATTGGTCGGATCCTGCGCGGCGACCCGATCCGCTACCGAAAGTACGCCGATCAAGACCAGTCCCACCACGAGCGTACGCCCAACAGTCCCATTCATTACAGATGTCCTCCCCGTAGTAGCCTTCAGCTCAGCCTCTAGCCATCGCGGGACTGAAGTCCAGCGCACGTCATTTTCTCACCACCGGCGCATTCTCGGTACTTTCCCAGAGATACCAGGAGGCGACCGACCGATACGGCCGCCACGGTTCGGCGATCTGGAACATCCGCTTCGCGGTCGGCCGTTTCCGCATCCGGTAGGCCTTCTGCATCGCCTTGACGATGCCGAGGTCGCCGACCGGCAGGACGTCGGGCCGGCCGAGGCGGAACATCAGAAACATGTCGGCCGACCAGCGGCCGATCCCCTTCACCGCGGTCAGCGCCGCGACCACGTCGTCGTCCGATGCTCTTTCGAGCGCGGCGAGGTCGAGCGTACCGCGATTGACCTTCGCGGACAGATCCTTCACGTAATCGACCTTGGCCCAGCTCAGACCGGCGCGACGAAGCCGGTCGCGCCGGATCTTCCCCACAGCGGCCGGCGTCATCCCACCGTCCGCCGGGAACAGCGCCAGGAGCCGGCCGTAAATGGTCGCCGCGGCCTTGGTCGATAGCTGCTGCCAGACGATCGCCTCGACGAGCGCGCGATAGGGATCGGCCCGCTTGAAGCGCCCCATGCCGCACGCGCCGTGGCGGTCGATGATCGACGCCATCACCGGGTCGCTCGCGGTGAGGTGGCGGCAGGCGCGACGGTAGTCGGCCGGCCGCAGAAGCAGGACCGGCTCGGTCACCCGGTCACCTCGAGCTCAGCCAGGGGCATCGTCGCTTCTGCGCCCGACTGCACGGTTTGGCGACACGGCTGGAGCGATGTACGGATCTGGCCGATACCACATGGTGCCTGGCGTCTTCGGCGCCGGAAGTGACGACAGTGGCAACCAGCGGCAACGGCAACAATCATCTCGGCGTCAATCTGAGCTTCACGAAGTTCCTGTTCGTGACCGTCCTCAGTGACGACGGCGCGACACACACGCGCGTGAAGGACGCCGGCGGCATGCTGGCGCGCGGCTTCTTCAACGATTTCGACAGCGACGGCACCCGCGAGCCCCAGCCGCTGGAGACGATCCAGTTCCTGATTGGCGATCCTGAGCGCGAGAGCACGGAGGGGCTGCTCTCGGCCCGCTACGTCGCTCACGTCTCGGCGAAGTACCGCCCGAGGCTACAGGAAATCGAGGAAGAGCTGAAGCGCCGGGTCGGCCAGCACGCCACGGTAACGGCGCTCGACGGCGCGGTGCAGGTGCCGCGCTATACGAGTGCGGAAATGCACGCCTTCGCGTACAAGCACGCCGTGTCGCGGACGTCGGGCCGAGCGATGCGGAACGCAATCATCATTCCGATCCGGAAGACGCCGGAGTGGTGGAAGCTCGACCCGCTCGAGCGCCACAGCTTCTTCTATCCGCACACGAGCAAGACGACCGGCACGTCCATTCCGGGCCACGCACGCGCGGCGGAGGCCGGTGTCCCAACGATCTTCCGCCGGCTCTACCACAACCCGGACGGCTACGAGCGCGAAGACGAGTACGACTTCGTCACCTACTTCGAATGCACCGACGAGAACCTGCCGGTGTTCGACCAGGTGCACGCCGCGCTACGCGATCAGTCGCAGAATCCCGAATGGCGCTACGTGGCTGAAGGGCCCGAATGGCGCGGCACGCGCGTCCTGCGCTGGTAGGCGCGGGGCGGATCGTCCGACGTTTCGGGCTACGGTCACTTCAAAGCGGCTTGCGGAACGTCCCGACAACCGACGTGCCGGCCCCTGGGCCGCGTGTGCTGACGTCGCGATTCGGAACGGGGGCTGTTGTTCGAAACGGAGCTCGCGCCGCGAGGCTCGGAGGGTTAACTGCTCACTGCTCCGCGCTCGACCAGAAACTGCTCCAGGGCTCGCAATCGGACAAGGGTGCGGTCGCGCCCGATCAACTCGACCATCTCGAAGAGGCCTGGGCTGACGGTCCGGCCGGTCATGCCGACGCGGGTGGCGTGGATGAGGACGCCGGCCTTGATGCCGCGCGTCTCGGCCACGGCGCGGAGCGCCGTCTCGAGCGCGGCGGCGGTGAACTCGCCGGCGGCATAGGCCTCGCGGAGTGCGGTGACGTGACCGGCCAGGCCGTCAGCCGAGAGCCGCTTTTCGACCGCCTCGGGTTCGTAGGCCACGTCGTCGGCCAGGAACGGGCGGCCGTACTCGACGAAGTCGGCCAGGAATCTGACGCGGGACCTCAGGAGGTCAATCACCTGCGCCAGCCATGCGCGCCGCCCGCCGCCCGCCGCGTAGTCGTCGCGCCAGAGCCCAGCCGCTTCGAGGGCCGGCCGCAGCGCATCGACCACCACGTCGGCCGGCATCAGACCGATCTGCTGGCCATTGAACCAGTCGAGTTTCTCGGCGTCGAAGACCGCGTTGCCTCCGGAGATCCCTTCGAGCGTGAACGCTTCGACGAGCGCCTCACGCGTGAACAGTTCCTGGTCACTCCCGGGCGACCACCCGAGCAGCGCCAGGAAGTTCACCATCGCGTCAGGAAGATAGCCCCGGTCCCGGTAGTCGGTCACGGACGTTGCGCCGTGGCGCTTGCTCATCCGCTTCTTGTCGGGCCCGAAGATGAGCGGCACGTGCGCGAATCGCGGCGGCGAGGCCCCGAAGGCGTCGTAGAGCAGAAGGTGCTTCGGCGTGTTCGAGGTGTGATCGTCGCCGCGCACGACGTGCGTGATCGCCATGTCGATGTCGTCGACGACCACCGACAGGTGGTACGTCGGATGACGGTCGGAGCGAAGGATGACGAAGTCCTCGATCGTCGCGTTGTCGACGTCGATCGTGCCGCGGACCAGGTCGTCGAATCGCGTGCGGCCCTCGGGCACCCGAAAGCGGACCGCATGGGGCACCCCGTCGTTCGTCAGGCGCGCCGTCGTCTCCTCGCGGCGCTGGAGGCAGGTACGGTCGTACATCCACCCGCCGCCCTTGGCCTGCGCGGCCTCACGGCGCTGCTGGAGTTCCTCGGGCAGGCAGAAACAGCGGTAGGCGCGGCCGTCGGCGAGCAGCCGGTCGACCGCGGTGCGGTAGCTCTCCAGCCGGGCTGACTGCAGGTACGGACCGTGCGGTCCACCGACGCCCGGTCCTTCGTCCCACTCGATCCCCAGCCAGCGCAGGCCGTCGAGAATGCCCGCGACCAGGTCGTCCGAGGAGCGGCGAACGTCGGTGTCCTCGATGCGCAGGACGAAGACGCCGCCGTGGCGACGCGCGTAGAGCCAGTTGAACAGCGCCGTTCGCGCCCCGCCGACGTGGAGAAATCCAGTCGGCGAGGGCGCGAAACGGAGGCGCGGCGTCACGGACATCGAGTGGAACGGTCTACCCGGGCAACGTCTCAGGACTGCGGCTTGCGGGCCCGGACGAATGCGCTCATGAACGCGCCGTCGATCTCCGAGGCCAACCCCTCGAGATCGCCTTCCTCGACACCGGCGAGCAGCGAACCCGCATCATCGGCATGATAGATGCGCGTCGGCTCGATGTCGACCTGCTCGAAGCCGGCGCCCTGGAGGCCGCCGCGGTACTCCGTCTCCGACAACGCGCCGGCGACGCAGCCTGCCCACAGCTCCATACTTCGCCGGATCCGCTCGGGCACGTCGCGCCGGCGGACGACGTCGGAGACGGCGAACCGGCCGCCCGGCTTCAGCACCCGGAACGCCTCGGCCAGCACTCTGGGCTTGTCGCCGGAAAGGTTGATGACGCAGTTCGAAATGATGACGTCCACCGAGTTGTCGGGCAGCGGAATGTCCTCGATCTCACCGCGCAGGAACTCGACGTTGTCGGCTCCGGCCTTCCGCTGGTTCTCCCGCGCGAGCGTGAGCATCTCGTCGGTCATGTCGAGTCCGTACGTCTTCCCGGTCGGACCCACGCGGCGGGCCGAGAGCAGCACGTCGATCCCACCGCCCGACCCGAGGTCGAGCACCGTCTCCCCCGGCTCCAGCGTCGCCAGCGCCGTCGGGTTCCCGCATCCGAGCGACGCCGCCACCGCGTCGTCGGGCAGTTGCTGCTTCTCGCCGGCGTCGTAGAGATCGCGTGTGATCGCGTCGGGGCCACCTTCCCCGCAGCACGTCGGCCCGCAGCACGACCCTTCCCCTTCGCTCCGGATCTTTGCGGCGACCTGCCCGTACTTCTCCTTGACGATTTCCTTCACGCCCCCGTCACTCATTGTGGCCTCCATGATGATTGGTTCATAACATTCGCTATAACGAATATACTGATCCTGGCGTAGGCTTAGATATGTGTCAAGCCATATATATAAATGCCGTATAAGACGCTGCTAATAAGAAGGTCGCAATGCCAGACAACCAACTCAAGACGCTGGAAGAGGTCCTGAAAGCACTAGCCGACCGGACCCGGCTGAGGATTCTCAGCCTGCTGTCCGGGGGCGAGGTCTGCGTCTGCCACCTTCACGAGGCGCTTCGGATCTCGCAGCCCAAGGCCTCGCGCCATCTCGCCTATCTGAAGCGGGCCGGCCTGGTCGTCGGGCGGAAGGACGGGCTCTGGGTCCACTACCGGATGGCACAGCCGAAGGACGGCGTCGCCGGCGCCCTGCTCGCCTCGGTCGCTCATTTTCTGACGCACGTGGCGTCGTCGGCGACCGACCGATCCCGGCTCGAGAAGATCACCGGGTGTTGCCAGCCCGCGGCCAAGCCGGCCCCGGCACAGCTGTCGTGCTGCGACAGCGAGGCCGACACCGGCTGCTGCTAACTTGGCTTCGCCTTCGGCCCGCCCCGATCGGCTGAAACAAGTAGACCCGTTCAGGCGTGCGCTACGGACGCGAAGTCGACCGTCGTCCCCTCGGCTTCGCCCGCCGATGGTTCGCCCCCCCGGCAGCCGGACGCGAGCCGCGCCCGGCCTGTCTCGCAGGGGCGCCGCCCGGCCGACCCGGTTGCCGACGCATCTGACGGCCGCGCGCCGGCGCGGCGGCGGCAGCCCGATCCGCCGCGGTGATCTCGAAGCCCTCGACGACGACCTGCTCGAGCGGCGCCGGCAGCAGCTTCTGGATATCGCGCAGCAGGCTGTCCTCGGCCGGCGAGACCAGCGAGACGGCACGTCCGGCCAGCCCGGCGCGACCGGTGCGGCCGACACGGTGCACGTAGTCCTCGGCGACCAGCGGCAGGTTGTAGTTGACGACGAGCGGCAGCTGCGCGATATCGAGGCCGCGCGCGGCCAGGTCGGTCGCCACCAGCACCATCGCGCGGCCCGCCTTGAAGTCGCCGAGCGCCTTGTTGCGTGCGCCCTGACTCTTGTTGCCGTGGATGACCGCCGCCCGGACGCCGGCCTTCTGGAGCGCTTCGCCGACGCGGTTCGATCCCCGCTTGGTCTTGCAGAAGACGAGCGCCTGCCCCACCGGCGGCTGCTTCAGGACGTGCGCCAGCAGCTGGCCCTTCCGCTTCTCCGACACCGGATGCACCCGGTGCGTCACGGTCGACGGCACGACCTGCTGCTCGGAGACGTCGACGCGAACCGGCTCGCGTGTGAATTCACCGGACAGGTTGACGATCTCCTTCGAGAAGGTCGCCGACAGCAGCAGCGTCTGTCGCTTGCGCGGCACCTTCCCGACGATTCGACGCAGCGGCGGCAGGAAGCCCATGTCGAGCATCCGATCGGCCTCGTCGAGGACGAGGATCTCCACGCCGGAGAGATCGATCGTGCGTTGCTGCATATGGTCGATGAGCCGGCCGGGTGTCGCGACGACGATGTCGGTTCCGCGCCGCAGGGCTTGGAACTGCGGCCGGATAGACACCCCGCCGAAGATCACGGTGACCCTGAGGTTCGCAGGCGCACCGTACGTCTGGAGCGACTGGTGCACCTGCTGCGCCAGTTCGCGCGTCGGCACGAGGACGAGACCACGGGGCCGACGGCTCCCGGACGGTCGCCCGCCACGGACGCTGAGGCGATCGATCATCGGCAGACCGAACGCGGCGGTCTTGCCGGTGCCTGTCTGCGCCCGGGCCAGCAGGTCGCTGCCCTCGAGAACGATCGGAATGGATTCGGATTGCACCGGCGTGGGCCGCGTGTAGCCCAATCGCGCGAGCGGTGTACAGAGGACGGGCGAGAGCCCGAGCGTAGAGAACGGCATCGAGAATGCTCCTGTATTGCCTGGAGCGTTTCCCTGAACCGCGCAGCAGGCCGACGAAAGACGAATAAAGTTCACGTCCGAACGACGTGTGAATTTGAGCGGCGGAACCTAGCGGTGGGGGCTGAGGCGACGAACCGAGTGACTCGGCGGCCGCGTCAGGTGTCCAGCGGGAAATCTAAGCTGCAACGCGCAAACACTGACATTGTATCCCAGAATCCTCAGGGCCGCCTACATGGCCCTCCGGCGGCGCCGCCGCGCCTGCATGAAACTTCACGGTTTCGCGTAAATTGCTGATTTGAGATGGGTTGACATGGGCGTCCTACCGTGCACTAAAACGTTGCCAACGCGTTGAACGGACTGGCCGTTCCGCCTTCGATCGGGTTGATCTGGATCGCGATCAGGAACTCCCACCGCTGGAGTCGGGCCGCCGTAGCGGCCAGATCCTTGAGATAGCCGTTGTCGACGAGCGGAAGACCGAGCACCACCTGCGTGAGCTGGTGGACCGGTCGGCGGATCCCCTCCACGCCGGAGGGCTGGACGTCGTTCACGGCGTCGCCGACGAGAATCGCCACGTCGCGCTCGCGGAGCCACGGCAGCACCGAAGCGTGCAGGCCGGCGCCACCGGTCCCGTAGCTCCAGGGTCCCTCGGCGTCCCGCTTGGCCCAGCGGCCGGTCCGCACCAGCAGCGCGTCGCCGCTGCCGATCGTGACACCCGCGAACTCCTCCCAGGCTTCCAGGTCCGAGACATAGATCGGCGTGCTCGCGTCCAGCCAGTCGACGCCGCGCATGAGCGGCAGGTCGACGAGCACCCCGCGCGTCACGTAGGACGTGCCCATCCGGTCGACCGCGAGATCCTCGCAGCCATCCTTGGTGAGGTTCTGCGGATAGCCGTTGAAGATGACGTACTGGCCATCAACTTCGGTCCGATAGTGGCAGAGCGCGTCGACGTGCGACAGCATCCCGTCGTGGAGCGAGAACTGGATCTCGTCGAGCGCGAAGAGCGGCTCGCCGGTGTCGGGATCGACGCGGCTCATCCAGTGGTCGGTCGGCCCGAAGGTCTGGCTGTCGATCGTCTTCTCCAGCGTGACGAAGTGCTGGAGGTTCACCGTCTCGCCCTCGTGCACGAGGGCCGCCGCCTGCCGCGTCTTCTCCCGAGTGATCAGGTTGAGCGTGCCGCGCTGGTCGTCCGGTCCCCATCGTCCCCAGTTGGACAGCTCAGTCTCCCACTGGCCAAGCGCCTCGAGCGTGACCCGCACCGACGCTTCCTGCGTCGACGGATGCACCGGGAACGCCTCCTGCGCCGGTGCCATTCCGGGCATCAGGAGCACGGCCGCCATGGCGATCACCGCAACTGAGGAAACCGACTGAGGAGGAGACGTCACCCGGGGGTGGATGCTCATGGTTGTCCTAGCCGGTGCTATCGTGCACAGTTTCTTCTGACACGAGTATGATGACATTTTTATTGCTCTCTTCTCACTTCTACCCGCCGATTGAGGGCCTTGCCCTGGGCGGATCTGTTGTCAGCAACCGGCCTAGATTCACCATAACCAACCGCGGCGAGGCGCTCTGCCGCTATGCCGTCCTGGGACATCCATGCGACGACTGATTGCGCTCGCCGTTCAGACAGCCTCACGTTGTATTCATCGGAACCATCAGCGTCGGTATGCCCATCGAATACCACGGAGGCTTCGGGGTTATCCCGAAGCCAGTCCAGAAGGTTGTTCAACGTCGGTTCAGACTCCGGCTTTAATACGTCGGAGTCGTAATCGAAATAGATGCCATACAGCACGGCGCGCCCAGTTTGGTCCAAAGCAAGTTTCACCTGGTTGGACCCGGTCTTTAAGTTCGCGGCACAGGCTGGTTCCCGACTGTCATCGGTTCTCGCACCCGTCCAAGTGCCCCTGAGTTCGCCATCTTCGTACCAGAAGCCGTTGAACTGCGAACCATCCTCGACAATTGCCAGAGCCGCTTTACCTATCTGTGGCCCGAATTCACGCCACTCGATATTCAGAAAACTACCGGCGGCGTAACCGTCAAAAACCCCATCGTCGTAGTCGTAGCAACCGCGAATCGTATTGCCTTCCACGATCAGGAAGAACGGGTTCCAGTTGGTCTCGTATGTGCCGGATACTCGGGTCTGTTCCCGTGCTTCTTCACCAGTGGGAACCCCCAACCCCCTGAACTCCATGAGTTCGGTATAACGCGCATGACCTCCATTTGCTGTTATCGAGAGCTTTAGCCAGCGCGCAGAGACAGGGGCATCCAGACTGACACTGGTCGATTCGGTAGAAATATCGCCGCTATAGATTTCTTCGAACGGACCGTCCCGGCTCTCAGTTGCGGCCAGCACCGTGACCGTTCTCGCAGATATGCCTGGGTTCGTTCTTTCTTCATTTCCGCCGTTCTCAAACTCGAACTGCTGGATGTCATGCGTTTGGGCTAGTTCAATTACAAATTCTTGCGGGAACACCGCGCCGTTCGAGCTAGACCAGCCAAGTTCCGTTGTGCCATCGATTAGCCCAAGGGCGATCCATTCAGATGCTGAGCGATCGCCATATTCACTCGTGTACTCGAGTAATACCGCGCCGTTTTCAAAACCTGCCGCGTTGACCAGATCCTCCTGGGCGAACCCTACAAAGTCGCAGACCAGAGCGCCGACACCAAGAAGTACAGGGAACGATATTGTCCTCATCGGGTTAGTTCCGCCTCAAACCTGAGGGCACGCCATTCGTAGGCGGTTGGTTCCCCATAGTGTCATTCGAAAAGGTCACTGAGTTCGAATTGATCGTCACGATTGTCCACCCGTCGTCCTCGGTCTCGCCGCCGGCACGTGTAAAAGCCGATCCTAGCGCTGGCTGGCAGGCGTTTCAATGCCCGTGCCCCCTCAAACCGGTCCAAAACTAGGGAGAGGATTTTGGGTCGAGAGGGAGCTGGAAGTGCCGAGACAACGCTACACGCCGGAGCCAATCA
>PCAK01000021.1 GCA_002730525.1 Acidobacteriota bacterium
GATTTGCTCCGGCGTGCAGCGTTTCTTCGGCATCTCCTGCCCCCTCTCGGCCCAAAATCCTCTCTCTAGATTTGGACCGGTTTAAGGGGGCAAGGTCACCGCCAGCTTTAGCATCGGTGGTGACCTTCGGCTATCTGACTGGCTGGCGCATCCAGAGCGAAGTCCTGCCACTCACCTGGGCCCGGGTCGACCGCCAGACGGGCAGCGGTCGGCTCGATCCTGGGACGACCAAGAACGACGAGGGGCGAATCTTTCCCTATGGCGAGTACCTGCCAGAACTGCAGGCCGTCATCGAAACGCAGTGGGCGGTCACGAAGGCGCTCGAGCAGGCCGAAGGGCGAATCATTCCCTGTGTCTTTCACCGTCACGGCAGGCCGATTCGTGATTTTCGTGCGGCTTGGCAGAGCGCCTGCAGGGCGGCGGGGCACCCGTACCGAATCCCGCACGACTTCAGGCGGACGGCGGTCCGTAACCTCGTCCGGGCAGGTGTGCCCGAGCAGACGGCGATGCAGTTGACCGGCCACAAGACGCGGTCAGTATTCGACCGCTACGACATCATCAACGAGACCGATCTGCGGGAGGCAGTCCGCAAACTCGGGCTCGCGGCAGGGACAGTTTCAGGGACAATTGGCCAAACTGGATAAACTTGGCGAGGCCTTTATTCGCTGGAAGTTATTGATTCTATGGTGCCGGAGGTGGGACTCGAACCCACACGGGGCGTAAACCCCACGGGATTTTGAGTCCCGCGCGTCTGCCAGTTTCACCACTCCGGCCCGTGCGTACAATGGCGAGCCTCGGCTCGCCGGAAGGCGACCGAGTATAGCACGCGGTCTCGGGCTCCCCCCTGGCGCTACCCGGCGCGTTTCCGTCCGCGCTGCAGCCGCTTCAGCAGCTGGATCTGGAAGGCGTGGTAGAGGTCGTGTGCGGCGATGCCTCGGATGAGCGCAGCCCACGTCAGCTGACTGCCGACCGGCCGCCGGCTGACCTGCGACCCACTCAACCGCGCGAGCGCCGCACGGAGCCGCGCGTGCTCGGCGTCGAGCAGCGCCTTGCTCCCGCGCCAGTCGGGCCCCGCGTGGACGTGGGCGAAGGGAACCAGTCGCTGCCGCTGAGCGCGAAGCTGCCGCGCTTGGCTGCCGTCAGCCGGCGCCACGCGACGTACTTCCAGTAGGCGGCGTGCGTGGCGATTTTCCAGATGTTGTGGCGCCTGGGACCCGAGCGCCAGACGGCCTGGCGGGGCGTCACGCCGCGCAGCGACCCCTTGAGATTGGTCCCGTGCCAGGACTGGTGGTCGTAGGCTTCGTCGATCTGGGCCAGGAGCGCCCGAATCTGGGTCGACATGGCGCAGCGCTCGGCGTCCTAACCTACGGCCGCGGCTGGCCGTCGAAGCGCCAGAGATACAGCGTCCGCGGGTTGCCGCGCGAGTCGTTGAATGTCTCGACCGAGTCGGCCGCCCAGTCGCCCATGCTGAAAGCGTGCGAGACGATTCGCGCGCCGGCAGCGAGCTGGTTGGTGAGGATCGGGCGGAGCTTCAGGTTCGACGACGACAACAGGTAGAGCGTTACCACGGTTGCGTCCGAGACGTCGGTCGCCAGGGCATCCCCGAGAATGAACGACACCCGGTCGCTGACGCCCTCGCGACGGGCGTTCGCGTTGGCTTCGGCGACCCGCTCGGGGTCGATGTCGACGCCGACCCCGCGCGCGCCGTAGTCGCGCGCCGCCGAGATCGGGATCCGGCCGTCGCCGCTGCCGAGGTCGTACACCACGTCGTCGGGACCGACCTCGGCGAGCTGCAGCATCCGGTCGACGACCACCTGCGGCGTCGGCACGTAGGGCGCCAGGCTCTGGCTGTCCTGGGCCGACGTGTCGACCGGCACAGGTACCGGTGCCGTGACGCCCGCGAATTCAGCCGGAATCTGCCCACCGGCATGGGCCGTGGGCAGCAGCTGGGCGGCGACGAGCATCCCGGCCACGGCGGCCACGGCCGCGACGGCGATTCTCAGCGTCTGTCGTCTGAAAGTCATTCTCTGGCCTCCGGGTGATCTCGGACGTTGCCTTGCGCATCTCTCAAGAGCCGCCCAGCGTCGCCGCCAGCAGCACGACGTGCGACGCGGTTCGCATCATCGCGGGAATGTCGGCCCATTCGCCAGGCTCGGCGCGTTCACCGCCCCGCGATCCGCCCATCCCGATCGCCAAGCTGCCGTTGCCGATGGCGACATTCATGTTGGACGACCCACTGTTGCTGAGGGTCGGTTCGAGGCCGAGCTGTCGCGAGACCGCTTCGGCGGTCGTTACCAGGGCCGACTCCCGCGCGCCGGGAATCTGGCCGCCGGGGGTCAGCTGAAATGGTTCCATTTCGAGCTGGATGCCGGTGTCGGCCGCGACGTCGGCAAGCACCGAGGCGACCGCCGCCTCGATCGTTTCGATGACGTCCATGTCGAGCGACCGGATGTCTAGCGAGAACCAGCCGGTGGCCGGCTTGTGGTTGAAGACGGCGCCGCTCTGCAGCATCGCCACGTTGACGATCGTCCGCGAGTCCTGATGCTCGGCGGGATGGGGCAGTTGAAGGATCTGGTCGACGGCGCGGCCGATCGCCTGGTTGACGTTCGGCAGTCCGCCGCCCAGCGAGTGCCCGGGTGGTCCGGTGGCGACGCCCCGCCACCAGTGGATGCCGATGGCGCCGAAGCTGATCCGCCGGCCGTCGCCGAGGACATCGACGAAGCCGATGGCGCGATCCTTGAACGCCTCGTAGATGACCTTCATGCCGACCAGCCCTGTTTCTTCCTGGGCGACGGCGGCGAAGACGAGATCGTGTTCGGGTGAGACACCGGAGGCGACGAGCGCCTCGGCCGCGGCCAGGATGGAGGCCGACGTCGATGAGGTATTCGTGCCGGGACCGACGAGGCGATCGCCCTCGACCCGTGGTGGGCCGGTCGTCGCGCGTTGATGCTCGGCCACGGTTGCCAGGTCGTCGAGTGTCGACACGAAGACCAGCGCTCGGCCGGAGCGTCCCGGGATGATGCCGATGGCGTTCGGCGTCTCGTCGACGACGACCGAGCTGAGGCCGATCTCGCGCATCCGCGCTGCGACCGCTTCCGCCCGGGCCTGTTCCTGCCCCGACGGGGAGACGATCGCGGCGATCTCGGCCAGAAACGCCGTCGTGGAGTCGCGGCTGGTCTCGACATGGCGGAGCGCATCCGAGACGGCTGCGGTCCCTCGAGTCGCGGCGACGTCGTCGTCGGCGTCGGTTTGGGCCCGGAGATCGGTCGCGCCAGGGCCAAGCAGGATACCGAGGAGCGCGAGGAGGCAGACGGTCGCTCGAGTCTTCACGGGCCGGTACTGTACCTCAGTTCCCTTGGCCGCCCGGGCCTCCCTCGGTGGCGCCGGCTTGCCTCCGTCGGGAAGGTTCTACCCGCCGCGTGAGCATCGGGAGCGATCAGGTCGGCAGAACTGCACGCATTCATGGCGAATAAGAGACGAAACTGATGAGTTTGTCGCGTGTTTTCGATTGATTGTTGCGCTTCGGTACGCTATCCTTGTCGGGTTGGACTGTTGAAAAGCGGCGCACTCCTACGCGCCGGCAATGTCATAGAGAGGCTGGACATACGTGGCATTTGACGTTGGCGACAAGGTCATCTACCCGAATCATGGGCTCGGAGTCGTCGAAACGATAGAAGAAAAGACGATCATGGGCACCACCTGCGGCTTCTACATGCTGCGGATGGCCTCGAGCGATACCACTGTGCTGGTGCCGGTCGACAACATCGAAGGCGTTGGCCTGCGGCGCGCCATTGGCGACAACGAGATCGCCCGGCTCTACACGCTGCTGGGCAACGCCAAGATCGATACCCATCAGAACTGGAAGGGTCGCTTCAAGGACAATTCCGACAAGATGCGGAGTGGGTCCATTCAAGACGCGATCGATGTGCTGAAGAACCTGACGTTCCTCAGCCGCACCAAGAGCCTGTCGTTCCGCGAGAAGCGGATGCTGGACCGCGCGAAGTTCCTCGTCGTTTCGGAAATCGCCGAGGTGGCCCAGGAAACCTCGGAAGCCGTCGAGGAGCGCGTCGGTCGGGCGCTCGAGCGATGCTTCGCGGCCAAGGCGCGGGCGGAGGAACGGGCCAAGACGGCCAAGGCGTCGACGCGGTCCGGGAGCCGGCGGACGTCGCGGGCCGCGCGCGCGTCGTAAGGCGAGCCGAGCGTCGAATTCTGTGAGGCCTGATCCGGGAAACCGGGTCGGGCCTTTTTCGTTCCGAGTCCGATTCTGCGGATGGTTGCACTGCGCTGGCTCATCGCCTGGGGGCGCTCGGTCGTTGCCTACGTCGTCGTGGGGCTGTACATCCTCGTGCTCGGCCCCCTGGCGCTGGCGATTGCGCTGGCGACGCGACGCCCGGAGGTGCTGTACTGGACGGGCTACGCCGGGGTGCGCCTGGCGTTGGCCATCCCCGGGATCCGAGTGCGGGCTGACGGCATCGAGCACGTCCGGCTCGATCGCCCGGCCGTCTACTGCGCGAATCACACCAGCAACGTCGAGCCGCCCATTCTGTTCGCGCTGTTCCTGCCGCTGTTTCCGCGGCTGCACATCCTGTACAAGGCCGGACTACGCAAGACGCCGGTGCTGGGCAAGGCCTTCGAGCTCGCGGGCTTCGTCGGGGTTCACCGGGGCGAACCGGAGAAGAGCGCCGCGACAATCTCCGAGGCCGCGCGGACGCTCCGGCGCGGTGGGTCGTTCGTGATCTTTCCGGAGGGGACGCGCAGCCGGACGGACGAGCTGCTGCCGTTCAAGAAGGGTGGCTTCGTGATGGCGCTGGAAGCGCAGACGCCGATCGTGCCGGTTGCGATTCTCGGGGCGCGCGCGGCGATGTCTCGCGGCAGTGCGCAGGTGCGCGCCGCCACGGTCAGCGTCAGGTTTGGGCCTCCGATTCCGACGGCCGGGCGCGACTACTCACACCGCAACGTGCTGATTGCCGAGGTCCGGGCCGAGATCGAACGGTTGCGGGCGCTCGGTCCGGTCGGCTAGCTCGCGCCGAGCGAGAAGGTGAGCTGCCAGGGTTCGCCGAGGGCGCCGTCGGCGGCGGCGAACCCCGCGGCCAGATCCAGCCTGACGGTCGCGAACGGCGGCAGCGGCTCGGCGAACCGGATTTCCAGGACCCGGTTTCCCGCACGGTACTCGACCGTGAAGGCCGGCACCGGCGTGTCGGCGCCGAGATACGCGAGGTGGATCCGATCCCCGAACGAGGCATTGTCCATGTCGCGCGAGAACTGCAGCCGGATCCGCGTCGCTCGATCGACATCGATGTCGTCCTGCACCGGCGCGCTGAAGACGACTTCGGGCGCCGGCCCCCGCGGTCGTTCGATGATGACCGGCTCGGGCCGGGCTTCAGCCTTCGCCAACCCGACGCGGCTCGCTTCGAGCCAGACCAGACCGCTGGCATAGCGCACCCGTCCGGTGACGTCGAGCCAACGGCTTGTTTCCGGTCGGAAGTCGACGTTGAGCGCAAAGTCGTCGCCGCGGGGTTCCCGGCCGGTCACCCACAGCGCGGCGTCGCCTGCGTGGACGACGAAGTCGAAGAGGCTCTGGGCCGGCGACTGCGGCAGGTCGCCATACAGGTTGCGACCCCGGAAGCGGCCCGTGACCGAGACGCTGTGGCCGACGTAGCGGTCGGGATCGAGGGCGACCGTCCGGAGCGTCGGGGCTATCTGCGGCGGCGCCGGCACGCTGCGCCCGGCGGCGAGTACCAGCAGTTCTCCCCGCCCGGGCCAGGGTTTGCCGAGCAGCGTCTGGGCGACCCGCGCCAGGTCGTACCGCGCGAGGCGCGGGTCGTCGGCGTCGAGGCGCCCCACATCCCAGAACGTCCCCGACGCCTCGACGATGGCCTCCCCGACAGCCCCGACAGCCCCGGCGGCGCCGGCCCAGACCACGCGTGCCTCGCTGTCCTCGAGCCAGGTCGTGTCGTGGTCGAACGCGATCGCCGCGCGGACGATGACCGGCTCGTCGTGGAAGAAGTCGGGGAAGGCCACAAGCGCCTCCACCGTGGCCGCCTTCTGGAGGGTGGCCTGTGCCAGCGCGACCGGCGCGCTCGCGGCAAGCCAGGCGAGCGCGAGCAGGGCTGGCACGACCGTGGGCCGGCGGCGCATCGTCGGATCGTAGCATGTGCCTGGTGGGTGCCCGGGGCGCCGGCCGGTTTGGTCGTGGGCTTGGCAGGCCCGCAGCTTTGCTATGATTGCCGCATCTCCCATGTCGAGCCGGATATCCGAAGCGACGACGAATCGGTTGTCGGTCTACCTGCGCTGTCTGAACGAGCTGGACGCCGCGGGCGTGCGCGCCGTGTCGTCGAAGGCGCTGGCCGAGCAGTTCGACCTGAACGCGCCGCAAATCCGGAAGGACCTGGCGCACTTCGGCGAACTGGGGGTGCGCGGCGTCGGCTACTACGTCAAGGACCTGAAGCGGCAGCTGCGACGCATTCTGGGTCTGGATCGCCGGTTGAAGGTGGCGATCATGGGTGCCGGCAATCTCGGCCTCGCGCTGGCGGACTACCCGGGGTTTCGGCAGGAAGGCTTCGGCATCGCGGCGCTGTTCGACAACCTCTTGGACAAGGTGGGGCAGCAGTCGCGCGCGGGCGTGCCGATCTACGACATCAAGGAGCTGCGCAAGATCGCGCGACGCGACCAGATCGTCATCGCCGTGATCGCCGTGCCGTTCAGTTCGGCACAGGCCGTGGTCGACAAGGTCGTGGCGGCGGGCATCAAAGCGATTCTGAACTTCTCGCCAGGCGCCTTGCGGGCGCCCGACGACGTGAAGCTGAAGAACGTCGATTTGACGGTGTCGCTCGAGAGTCTGTCGTTCTATCTGGCACGGGAGGCAAGTGGCGACGACACGTAAGCGCAAGGCGAAGACGGCGGTCCGCAGGCGGCGCCTGTCGCACGTAGACGACGCGGGCCGGGTCCAGATGGTCGATGTGGGCGGCAAGGCGGTGACCCGCCGTGAGGCTGTGGCGCGCGGCGCGGTCACCATCGGCAAGGTGGCGCTGGCGGCCATTCGCGCCGGGCGCATCGCCAAAGGCGACCCGCTCCAGGCGGCCCGGCTGGCCGGCGTCATGGCGGCCAAGCGGACGGCCGATCTGATTCCGCTCTGTCATCCGCTGCCGCTGTCGCACATCGACGTGACACTCACGCCAAGACCGGACGGCTACGACATCACCGCGACCGTGCGGACCGACGCGCGTACCGGCGTCGAGATGGAAGCCTTGACGGCCGTGTCGGTGGCCGCGCTGACGATCTACGACATGGTCAAGGCGATCGATCGCGAGATGGTCATCGGCGACATCAGGTTGCTCGAGAAGACGGGCGGGCGATCGGGCACCTATCGGCGGTCTCCATGACCGAGCCCGACGTCCGGACGCTCGCCGATCTGCCGTTCCACGTCTCGGGCCGTTTCCCGAAGCCGATTCTTCTGCAGCGCTGCCGCGTCGACGGCACGGATGACCTGTCGAGCAAGGAAGTCTTCGAAGGGGTGCGCGACCTCAGTCTGGGCCTCGGCGCCCTCGGAGTCGGGGCGGGCGACAAGATCGCGTTGGTTTCGGAGAGTCGTCCCGAGTGGACGATGACCGACCTGGCCATCCTCACCGCGGGTGCGATAACGGTGCCGCTCTATCCGACGCTGGGCGCCGAGCAGATGCGCGGCATCCTGGCGGACTCGGGCGCGCGGTTCGCCGTCGTCTCGGACGAGGAGCAGGCCGCCAAGCTCCGCAGCGTGCGGCAGAGCCTGCCGTCGCTGGAGGCCGTGGCCGTGATCGATCGCGGCGAGGGCGACACGCCGGGCGCCGGCGCGACCGAGATGCGGCTGTCGGTCGTGGCCGCGCGCGGTCACAAGCGTCTCATGACCGAGGGCGGGCTCGGGCGTCGGTACCGCGAGGTAACGGCGGGGCTCGACCCCGATGCGGTGGCGACGATCATCTACACGTCGGGCACGACGGGCGAGCCGAAGGGCGTGATGCTGACGCATGCGAACATCCTGTCGAACGTCAAGGCGTCGCGGCAGGTCATTCCGATGACATCGGAGGATTGGGCGCTGTCGTTCCTGCCGCTCAGCCATTCCCTCGAGCGCACCGTGATGTATCTCTACCTCTACGACGGCGTGACGGTGGCATTCGCCGAGTCGCTCGAGACGATCGGGCGCGACCTGCAGGCGGTTGCGCCGACCATCATGACCGGCGTCCCGCGGGTCTTCGAGAAGGTGCAGGCGCGGGTCCTCGAGTCGGTCGCCCAGGCTCCGGCCCTGCGCCGGAAGATCTTCGGGTGGGCACTAGGTGTCGGCTGGGGGCGGGCGTCGCGGGAACTCGCCGGCCAGTCGGTGCCCTGGCCCCTCCGGCTGCAGAATCGGCTGGCCGACCGGCTCGTCTTCGGCAAGATCCGGGCGCGTACCGGCGGAAACCTCCGGCTCATCGTCTCGGGCGGGGCGCCGCTCGGGCGCGCGCCGGCTGAGTTCTTCTGCGCGATTGGGATGCCGATCGCCGAGGGATACGGCCTGACGGAAACGGCGCCCGTGCTCACAGTCAATCCGCGCGAGGCGGTGCGGATCGGGACGGTGGGCCCGGCGATCCCCGGCGTCGAGCTCAAGGTGGCGGCGGACGGCGAACTGCTGGCCCGTGGTCCGAACATCATGCCCGGATACTTCGGGAAGCCCGAGGCGACCGCCGAGGTGATCAAGGACGGGTGGTTCCACACGGGCGACATTGCCGAGATCGACGCCGACGGCTACGTCACGATCACCGATCGGAAGAAGGACCTGCTGGTGACCTCAGGCGGCAAGAACATCGCGCCGCAGCCGGTCGAGGGGCGGCTCAGGGCCAGCCCGCTCGTCGCCGAGGCGGTACTGATTGGTGACCGGCGCCAGTACGTGACCGCGCTGCTGCTGCCCGACCGCGCGCTGCTCGAGGAGCAGGTCCGTCGGGCCGGCGGGGAGGCCCCTGCCCTCGAGGTGCTCGTCGAGCGCGACGATGTGCGGGCGTGGTACCAGGCCGTGGTCGACGAGGTGAACAAGAGCCTGGCCGGCTTCGAGCAGATCAAGCGCTTCGCGGTGTTGGCAGCCGAATTCTCGATTGCGGGCGGGGAGTTGACGCCGACGATGAAGGTCCGCCGCCGCGTCGTCACCGAGCGGTGGCAAGCGGTGATCGACGGGTTGTACTCGTAGAGACGGTCTTCAGAACAACCGGGCGGTGGGAATCGGCCACCAGCGGATCTGCACCTTGCCGATGATGTACTTCTTCGGCACCATCCCCCAGTGCCGGCTGTCGGAACTGTTGTTCCGGTGGTCGCCCATCACGAAGTAGTAGCCCTCGGGCACGATCTGCGGCCCGTAGTCCTCGTAACTGCGGAAATCCGGCGGCACGTACTCGTCGCGGACCGGCACGTCGTTCACGAAGACGCTGCCGTTGTCGATCCGCACAGTGTCACCCGCTTCCGCGATCACCCGCTTGACGAACGACTTGTCGGGGTCGAGCGGGTAGTAGAGCATGACAATCTCGCTGCGGCGCGGCGCGGTCAGCCGGTAGAGCAGCTTATTGACGATGAGCCGATCCTGGTCGGCCAGGGTCGGGGCCATGCTCTGGCCTTCGACGCGCGCCACCTGGAAGCCGAAGGTGACGATGAGCGTCGCGTAGACCGCGGCGGAGGCCAGCGTCTTGAGCCAGGCCACGAATTCCATCACCACCCAACTGATGATCGTCGGCTTCGACGGCAGTTCGGTGGCCGGCGGCTGCGCGTGAACCGGGACGGGCGGCGCGGCCTCTCCAGGCTGTGCCGGATCCGCTTGCGTCTGGCTGGGGGGCTCCGACTGCGGCTCGGCCTCGTGCTGCTCGAGACTCAGGCGCAGCCGCTCCTCCCGCCCCGTGTCGGGCGTCGAGGAAGGCCAGTCAGGCGCGCGCCAGGCGCCGTCATCCGGTGGTGATTTCGGGTCGGTCATCTCTGACAGGTCATCGGCGGTGCGGCCTGCGGGTTGCTCAGAGGCTCAGGTAGTCCCGCAACCGCTTGGTCTGCGCCCGGCTGACCGGGATCTCGGTGGCCTTCGCATCCTTCATCTTCAAGATGTAGTTGCGGCTGAACCAGGGCACGATCTCCTTCACCTTGTTGATGTTCACGACGTGCGACCGGTGCACCCGCCAGAAGATCGCCGGGTCCAGATTGGCCTGCAACTCGTCGAGCGTCCGGTGGTTGGACGTGCCCACCAGGTTCGCCGTGACAATTGTAATCGCATCGTCGATGAGCGACACGTAAATGATGTCGTCGGCCTTGACCAGGACGAACCGGTCGTCCACTTTGACGGCGACGCGGTCCCGGCGGTTCTGCTTCTGGGCGACCAGGTCGACCAGCCTCTCCAGATCCTCCGCCGCCAGCCCGGGCGCGGGTGTCTGGGGTCGGCTCCTGACCCGGTCGACCGCCTTCGCGAGCCGTGAGGCCTCGACCGGCTTGAGGAGATAGTCGACGGCATTGACCTCAAAGGCCTCGAGGGCGTGCTGGTCGTAGGCGGTGACGAAGACGATCTGCGCGCGTGCCCGCTCGGTCAGCAGTTCGCGGGCGACCTGGAACCCAGTCAGGCCGGGCATCTGAACGTCCAGAAAGACCACGTCGGGATCGAGGTCGCCGATGATGCGCAGCGCCTCGGGACCGTCGCCGGCCTGGCCGATGACGCTGAGGTCGTCGAACTGCTCCAGCAGGAAGCAGAGTTCCTCGCGCGCGAGCTGCTCGTCGTCGACGACGACGGTGCGGAGATCCATGGGTGTCTAGGCGGTCACCTGTTCCGCGGCCACCAGCTCGGGAATCTCGATCCGGACGCAGGTGCCGTGGCCGGGCGTGCTGTCGAGCTTGAGCTGGTAGTTGGCGCCATAGATCACCCGCAGACGCTCGTTGACGTTCTTGAGGCCGATGCCGCCCGAGGACGCCAGGTCCAGCTTCGGGTTCTGGGGCAGGCCGGTGCCGTTGTCGATGACTTCGATGATCGCGTGCCCCGCCTCGCGCACGCTGCGAATCGTCAGCCGCCCCTGCCCCACCTTGGGCGACAGGCCGTGCTTGATCGAGTTCTCGACCAGCGGCTGCAAGATCATGCTGGGCACCACGACGTCCAGCGTGTCGGGGCCGATCTGCTTGTCGACGACGAGCGTGGGGCCGAATCGCACCGTCTCGATGTCGAGATACTCGTCGATCGAGGCGAGCTCCTCGCGGAGCGTGACGAAGTGGTTGTGACTGCGCAGCAGTCGGCGGAGCAGTCCGGAGAGCTTGGTGATGACCATCCGGGCCTGGTCGGGCTGCGAGCGGATGAGCGAGGACGCCGACGTCAGCGTGTTGAAGAGAAAGTGCGGATTGATCTGGCTCGCCAGCGCCTCGACCTTGGCCGCCATCAACAGCTTCTCCTGTTCCTGCAGCCGGTGCTCGATCCGGGCGCTGTTCCAGATCTTGATCGGCAGTGCCACCGAGAGTACGACGCCAAGCAACGTCAGCACCCACATGACCGGGGTCGCCGCTTCGAGATAGAACAGCCGGCCCGTGAAGCGGTAGCCGAGGGCGTGGCGGAGCAGTTCGAGCGAGATCGGCGCGGTCAGCAGCGGCACCTGCCAGTCGATCTGAAACGACCGGACGAAGCGCCAGGCGCGGCGGTGCAGGTCGGTGAAGACGAACGGCGAGAACTGCCAGATTGCCTCTTTCGGGCACGCCTCGCGCAGGCCGCCGCCGGCGAAGCCGCAGCCAATGGCGAAGGGCAGCGCGACGAACTCGCCGGCGAGCAGCGCCGGGATGCCGGCCAGCGATCCAACGATGACTCCGGTGTAGGGGCCGGCGATGAGCCCGGCGATGAAGGCGCCGGCCAGGGTCAGGTCGGCGGCCTGATAGCCGAGCAGTAGCCGAGAGACCACCCCGGTGCTCACAGGCACGCCGAACGCGAAGGCGAAGATCAACCGCTCACGCCAGGCGCGGCGCTCAGTGAGCAGCAGTCGGCGGAACCAGCGGAACCGGACGAGCATCGTCGCGACGACCGCGACGACTGCCAGCTTCACCATCAACGTGGTGAGCAGGAACTGCGTGGCCGAGAGAAATCTGGCTTCTTCTGGCACGGGTTGGTTGAAAAACTATAGCGAGCGCGCCGCGGGAGTGTCAAACGGGACCGATCACGAAACGTCTTTTGAGTGAACAAGTTAGACCGGATCGTCGTCGAACCAGGTGGGGCGGTGGACCGCAAGGCGTTGACCTCAGGCCGTCGTTCGACCGAAGAAAGGAAGCAGAGGTCGGGCAGGGCGTGCTGCCTTGCCCCTCTGGGACCAGATGGGTATAGTCGTGGGCCTTGCTTCTCCCGTGCGTGGCGAAGAGGTGGAGTGAGGTCCAGCGCGCGCACGGCGCGACCCGACAGGGTCGCGAACCAGTAACGGAGGCGTCTTCTTTTGGTATCGCTGTTCGGGCAAGACTCGGTGTCGAGCGACGACGTCGTCGTGTCGTCGGACGCCGCCACGCGCACGCTCTCGGTCGTCTCCGTGGAAACCGGGTTCGTGAGGCGTGTCTACGAACGCATCTCGTCGGTCTACGACCTGATCTACGGCTGGACGCTGCACCCCGGCCGCCTGCAGACGATCAAGCGCCTGTCGATCAACACCGACGACGAGGTCCTCGAAGTTGGGGTCGGCAACGGGATCAACGCCCTGCTGTACCCGCGCGACTGTCACGTCACCGGCATTGACCTGTCGCATTCGATGCTGGAGGGCGCGCAGCGTCGGCTCGATCGCCACGGCGTTAGCAACGTCCGGCTGAAGCAAATGGACGCCACGAAGCTGCGGTTTGCCGATTGTTCGTTCGACCTCGTCTACGCGCCCTACGTGATCAGCGTCGTTTCGGATCCCGTCGCCGTGGTGCAAGAGATGCACCGGGTCTGTCGGCCCGGGGGGCGCATCATCGTGCTGAGCCACTTCCTCAGCGAGCACAGGCTGCTGGCGCGGATCGAACGGTTGCTGTCGCCACTCACCGTGCACGTCGGCTTCAAGGCTGATCTCGATCTGCCGGCGTTCCTGGTCCAGGCCGAGCTGGATCCCATCTCGATCGAGAAGGTCAACATTCCGCGCATCTGGTCGCTCGTGACCTTCGTCAAGCACTGACCCCGCAGCCCGTCGTTTCCGAGGCCGCGCACCGCGCGGCGCTTCCGTAGACCTCCATGCCGTCGCGGCTCACGCCGTTTGAGGGTCCGCGGCGCCGACGGCGCCTCTCGTCTGCCTCGGCTCCGGGTTGCGGAACGGGCGCTGCGCTATAATCGGATCGATTTCTAGCATGTCTGTTGCAGTCAGTGGTGGAACTCTCGCGTCGTACCGAGACCGTCGAGGCGCCCGCCCCGCTAGGCGCGAGGAGGGAACGTGCCGGGAGCATTTGACCGACGAGGAACGCCGCGGGGCGGGATGCATCGACGGTCGAATGCAGCGTGAGTTTCACCGCGGACTGCTAGTCACCCGGGCTCTCTCCTCCGCCTTCATCGTCGCGACGGTCGTTTCCGCGATAGGGCCGGGTCCGGCCGGCGCGCAGGCGCCCGACGGCCAGCCTGCGGCCGTCAGCGAAGCCTCCGAACGCCACGAGTTTCTGCGTGCCGCGCGGCGCGCGCTCGCGCACGGCGATATCGCCGAGGCGGAGGACCTGGCTAACGCGCGCGAGGTCAATGACGCTGCGGCGGCGGCGGTGCGCGGCCGGATTGCCACCGGTCGTGGCGACTTCTCCGAGGCTGAGCGGCTGCTCGTGCCGGCGGCGGGCGCCGACCCCACGGGCGAGGCCGCGCTCGAACTGGGCCTGCTGATGGTTCGACTCGGCCGGGGTGAGGAAGCGCTGACGAGCCTGGCGCCGATCATTGCCACCGCGGCACGACGCCGGGTCGACGTCGAGTTGCTGCGCGTTGCGGAGGCCGCACGCGCGCTCGGACGCTTCCGCGATGCTAATACCTACTTCCGGCGCGCGGCCTCGGTGGCTGCGCAAGATCCGGCGATCAATACCGCCTGGGGCGAGTTGTTTCTCGAGAAGTACAACACGCAGGATGCGGTCCGATCGTTCCAGACCGCACTGGCCGCCGATTCCGAGTGGGCGCCCGCGCATATCGGTCTCGCCCGCGCGCTCGCCAGCGAGAATCCGCCGGCTGCGGCAGAGACCGCCGGCCGTGCGCTCGAGATCGACGAGTCCTCAGAAGCCGCCTACCTCCTGCTGGCCGAACTGGCGCTCGATGAACGGCGCTACGACGACGCCGGCGAGATGATCGAGCAGGCGCTCGAGATCAATCCCAACAGCTTGGAGGCGCGCGCGCTGCGTGGCGCCATCGCCTACGTCGAGGATCGGCTGCCGGACTTCGGCAACGAGGTGCAGGGCGTCCTCGCGCTGAATCCCACCTATGGCAAGGTCTACCGCGTGGCCGGCGCCCAGGCCGCGAGTCACTACCGGTTCGACGAAGCGGTCCAGCTCGTCCGGCGGTCGCTGGAGTTGTCGCCAGACAGCTCGCTGGCGCAGGCCGAACTGGGGATGCACCTGCTACGGACCGGTGATGAGGCCGGCGCGCGCGAGACCCTCGAGCGCTCGTTCAAAGTGGATCCGTTCAGCGTCGTCACCTTCAATCTGTTGCGGATGCTCGACGCCGTCGACGAGTTCGAGACGATCGAGGCGGGGAACCTGGTGGTGCGCCTGCATCCCGACGAGGCGCCGGTGCTGGGTGAGTACGTCGTCTCGCTCGCGTCCGAGGCGCTCGACACGCTGTCGGCGCGCTACGGCGTCGAGGTGGACGGCTCGGTGCTGGTCGAAGTGTTCCCGCGGCACGACGACTTCGCCGTGCGCAACGTCGGACTGCCCGGGATGATCGGCGCGCTCGGCGCCTGCTTCGGTCGAGTGGTGACGATGGATTCGCCAAGAGCCCGGCCGCCGGGGACGTTCAACTGGCAGGCGACGCTCTGGCACGAGATGGCGCACGTCATCACGCTGCAGATGTCGCGGAACCGTGTGCCGCGCTGGCTGACCGAGGGCATTTCGGTCTACGAAGAGGGGCTGGCCGAGCCGGCCTGGGGCCGCGACATGGAGTTGACGTTCGCGCAGGCGCTCGAGGCGGGCGAGACACTGCCGCTCAGCGAGCTGAACGCGGGCTTCACGGAGCCCGAGACGATCTCGCTCGCCTATTACGAGGCGTCGCTGCTCGTGGAGCATCTCGCCGATCTTTACGGCGAAACGGTGCTGCACGACCTCCTGCGTGGCTACGGCGATGGGCTCGACACCGACGCGGCGCTCGACCGGGCGGCCGGTGTCGACTTCGACGACCTCCAGGCGACGTTCGACGTGGCGCTCGAAACGCGATTCGGCGATCTGCGCCAGGCGCTCCGCCAACCGGTGTCCGGAACGCTGCCCGAGGCCGGGAACGAACTGGAGATGCTGAGCGCGCTGGCGACGACCTATCCTGGCAGCTACGCCATTCAGGTGACCTACGGCCACGCGCTCTATCAGGCGGGCGACCTCGACGATGCGGTCGAGGTGCTGGAGCGCGCGTCGGTGCTCGTGCCGATTGCGACCGGGGCGAACAGTCCGCGCGCGCTGCTGGCCGACATCGCGATCAGGCAGGAGGACCGCGAGCGCGCGATGCGCGAGCTGGCCGGATTGCTGGAGTACGACCACCGCGATATCGAAGTGGCGCGGCGACTGGCGGCGCTGGCCGAGGAAACCGGTCACACCGGGTATCAACGAACGGCCTATGAACGGATCATCGGCATCGATCCGTTCGACTCGGTGCCACACGCCGCGCTCGGCCGGCTCGCGATGGGCCGCGGTGAGATCCCGACCGCGATCCGGGAGTTTCGCGCCGCGCTGGCGGCCGGGCCCGTGGACGCCGTCGTAGCGCGCTGCGATCTCGCTGAGAGCCTGCTGGAAGCCGGAGAGATCGACGAGGCCAAGCGCCACGCGCTGGCCGCGCTGGAGCTGGCGCCGTCCTACGAACGCGGTCAGGAGTTGTTGCTGCGGACCGTCGGAGAAGTGCCGTGACGGCGGTGCGGTCGAGCGCCGGTTGGAGCCGTGGCTGGAGCTATACCTGGAACGTGGCGTGGCGGCGACGGTCCCTTCGGGTGGTGTCGGGCCTGGCGTTGGTGGCGGCTGTCGCGATGGTGGCGGAGCCGATCGCGGCGCGTGTCGCCGACCAGATCCCGATCGTGTCGGGCGGCCGATTCGCTGGCCTCGAGTGGACGTTCGTCCGCGTCAGGTACAACTCGTGGGCGATGGACGAAGCCCGGTTCCGGCAGTACTGGAACGAACCGTGGGCGATCGACGCCCCGGCGGCCGAGCAGAATCTCTCGCGACGGTTGTCGCGGATCACGTCGATTCAGGTGCACGACCCGATCGTGCTGACCCTCGACGATCCGCGGATCTGGGAGTACCCGTGGCTCTACTTCGTCGAGCCGGGCAACCTCGAGTTGCAGCCAGGCGACGTTGAGACCTTGCGCGAGTTCCTGGCGCGCGGCGGCACGATCACATTCGACGATTTTCATGGTCCGCTCGAGTGGGACCACTTCGTCGCGCAGGTCGGTCAGATCGTGCCCGGCCGTGAGATCGTCGAACTGGATACCGACCACCCGATCTTTCACTGCTTCTACAGCGTCGACAAGTATCCGCAGATTCCCGGGCTGGGCGCGTTCTTCAGCGGCCGTACCTGGGAGAAGGGTGGCTTCGTGCCGCGCCTCCGCGCCGTGCTCGACGACGACGGGCGGCCGATGATGCTCATCAACTGGAACACCGACATGGGCGACGGCTGGGAATGGTCGAACGCGGAGGAGTATCCCGGCTACATCCAGTACACCGGGCAGTCGTACCGGATGATGATCAACGAGATCATCTACGCGCTGACCCATTAGTGACACGAACGGACGAGCGGCGCATGGACACGATATCGGAATCCACAGCAACCGAACTGGCCGAGCGCGTCACGCGCGGCCGGGAGCAGATTCTCACCGAGGTCCGGAAGGTCATCGTCGGGCAAGACGGGTGCATCGACCAGGTCCTGATCGCGCTCTTCACCGGCGGGCATTGCCTGATCACCGGGGTGCCTGGGCTGGCCAAGACGCTGCTGATCAAGACGATCGCCGAGATCCTGGATCTGACGTTTCGGCGGATCCAGTTCACGCCCGACCTGATGCCGGCTGACATCACGGGCACGGAGATCCTCGACGAGGAGGGCGGGCACCGCGCGCTGCGCTTCGTCAAGGGGCCGGTCTTCGCGCAGATTCTCCTGGCCGACGAGATCAACCGGACGCCGCCGAAGACCCAGGCCGCGCTGCTCGAGGCGATGCAGGAGTATCACGTGACCGCGGCCGGCCGCACGTACCAGCTCGACCGGCCGTTCTTCGTCCTGGCCACGCAGAACCCGATCGAGCTGGAGGGCACCTATCCGCTGCCCGAGGCCCAGCTCGACCGGTTCATGTTCAACATCGTCATGCACTACCTGTCGGAGGACGAGGAGGTGCAGGTCGTGACCGCGACGACCGGCGCCGATCGCGAGCCGCCGGCGTGCGTGTTGCGTGGCGATGATATCCTGGAGTTCCAGAAGTTGATCCGGCAGGTGTTCGTTTCCGAAGAGATCGCGCGCTACGCCGTGCGGCTGGTCGATGCGTCCCGGCCAGGTCGGGGCGCGAACCTCGAGTTCGTCCAGCGCTGGGTGAAGTGGGGTGCTGGGTTGCGCGCGTCGCAGTCGTTGATTCTCGGGGGCAAGGCCCGCGCGCTCATGCAGGGACGGTTCCACGTCTCGGTCGCCGACATCGCGGCGCTCGCCCCACCGATCCTGCGCCACCGGATCATCACCAACTTCTATGCAGAGTCCGAGAAGGTCGATTCGGACAAGGTCGTCGCACAGCTCCTCGAGGCGGTCCCGCCGCCGCGGAGCGAGATGTAGGATGGTGGTCGGAGCGACGGGGGGCGAGCTTCGGTTTCTCGACCCGGCCGTCATCGCGCGCATCGGCTCGATCGAGTTGAAGGCGCGGACCATCGTCGAAGGCTTTCTCGCCGGTCTCCACCGCAGTCCGTTCAAGGGATTCAGCGTCGAGTTCGCGGAGTACCGGCAGTACCTGCTGGGCGACGATCTCTCTACGATCGACTGGAAGGTCTACGCTCGCAGCGACCGGCACTACGTCAAGAAGTTCGAGGAGGAGACCAACGTCGACTGCCACGTGCTGCTCGACGTCAGTGGGTCGATGGGCTACGGCTCGACTGGGGGGACGAAGGCCGAGTACGCGTCGTATCTCGCCGCGGCGCTCGCTTACCTGATGAATCGCCAGCGCGACGCGGTCGGGTTCATGGCGTTCGACGACGACATCGTGACCCATCTGGCGGCCAGCGCGCGGCCGGGCCACCTCCGGTCGGTCCTGCTCGAGCTGGATCAGGTGAAGCTGGGGAGCCGGTCGAACGTCGCGAAGCCGCTGCACCAGCTCGCCGATGCGCTCGTCAAGCGTGGCATCGTGGTGCTGCTGTCCGACCTGCTCGACGAGCCGGAGCAGGTGATCCGGGGGCTTCGCCACCTGAGGTTCCGCGGCGCCGACGTCGTCGTGTTCCAGCTGCTGGACCACGACGAGCTGACGTTTCCATTCGAGCGGGTGACGCGTTTTCGCGATCTGGAGACGGCGGACGAAGTGCTGGCCGCGCCGCTCGAGATCCGCGACCACTACCTGCGCGAGATCAACACGCTCGTGTCGCGGTACGAGCGTGAGTTGCGGCTCGTCGGCGTCGATTACCATCTGGTCGACACGTCGAAACCGCTGGACTTCGCGCTGATGAGCTACTTGTCGACTCGCAGCCGCCACCAGTAGGCGCCTGCTCGGAGCCCGAATGTTCGGAGTGTCGTTCCTGGTGCCGGCGTTTCTGGTGGGCTTGGCCGCGGCCGCCATTCCGATCGTCCTGCATCTCCTGAAGCGTGAGACGGCGGTGCGTCGGGCGTTCGCGGCGGTCTTTCTCATCAAGCGAACGCCGGTGGAACAGGCAGCGCGTCGTCGGCTGCGTGAGTGGATCCTACTGGCGCTCAGGGTCACGGCGCTAGTGCTCCTGGCCCTGGCCTTCGCGCGACCCTACCTGGTGGACACCACGGCCCAGTTCGGTGGCGTGACGGTCGTCGCGCTCGATCGGTCGTTCAGCATGTCCAGCGCGGGCCAGTTCGCGCGAGCGAGGGAACTGGCGCGGGAAGCCGTGAACGCGGCGCCGGCTGGGGACGCGGTCGCCGTGGTGGCGTTCGACGAGACCGCCACCGTCGTGGTCCAGCCGTCGGCCGGTCGACCGGCAGCGCTGACGGCGATCGAGGGCGTGTCGGCGGGCGCCGGCGCGACCCGCTACCGGGTCGGGCTGAGCCGTGCGGCGGAGGTGATCGGGACGCGCGCCGGACGGATCGTGATCGTGACCGACCTGCAGCGCAGCGGCTGGGGCGCCGAGGGGCAAGGGGTCGTGCCCGATCGCATTCCCGTCACGGCGGTGACGGTGGGCTCGCCGGCCGGCAATCTCGCGGTGACCGCCGTCAGCGGTGGGCCGTCCGGCCCGCGCGCGACCATCCTCAATGGCGGCGACGGGTCACGGTTGGCGCAGCTCACGTTGTTGGTGGACGGGGTCGAGGTGGACCGCGCCTCCGTCACCGTACCGGCCGGTGTCAGCGCCGAGGTCGACTTTCCGGTCGTGCTCCCACGCCGCGGCGAGGCCAGTGTCGTCGTGGAGGATGACGCCGGCTACCCGGCCGACAACGCGCGCTACCTGCTGCTGGCGCCGCCAGAGCCGCTGGAGGTGGCAGTCGTCACCGCCGCCGGTGACGCGGCGGCCGAAGCCTTCTTTCTGCATCAGGCGCTGCAGGTGGCCGATGCCCAGGGCCGACTGGCGATCGAGCCGGTGGCCGCCTCACGGCTGGCGGCGCGGTTGGCCGAGCCCGGGGCTGCGCCGGCGGTCGTGCTGGTGCTGACCAGTCGAGGTCTGGATCGCCGGGGCGTCGCGGCGCTGGACGAATTCGCGCGGGCCGGTGGCGGCGTACTGCTGGTCGCGGGTCCCGACCTCGAGCCGATCATGCTCGGCGGCCTCGGCGGGGTCGGCCAGCCGGCGCCGGCCGCCGGTGACGCGGCGGCCGACCGGCAGTTGGTGCCAGCCGGCGGGCGGCACCCGATCTTCCAGGCGCTCGGGGAGCGGGTCGGCAACCTGGCGCAGGTCCGTTACGCGCGGACGCGGGCGATCGAGCCGACGGATGAGACCCGGGTACTGGCGTGGTTCAGCGATGGCGCGGCGGCGCTGGTGGAGCAGGACCTCGATAGCGGGCGACTCCTGGTCTTCGGCTCGGATCTCGACGACGCCTGGAACGATTTCCCGCGTCATCCGATGTTCGTGCCGTTCGTGCACGAGATGTTGCGGTATCTGGGTGGAGATCGACGGGCGCGGCGCGAGTTGCTCGTGGGTGACGGTCCGGCGGCCCGCGTCGAAGAGACCGGATTCATGACGCTCGCCGATGGGGTGAGCGTGGCGGTCAACGTCAATCGGGCCGAATCCGATCCGACCCGGATGTCGGTGGCGCAGTTCGACGCGGCCGTGGCCCAAGCCCGCGGTGCCATGGCGGTGTCGACGAGCGATGCCGAGGGTGAGCAGGAGCGAGATCAAGGATACTGGCGCTACGGCCTCGGCCTGATGGCGCTGGCGTTCGCGGCCGAGAGCCTGCTCGGCAGTCGAATGGGATAGGCGATGTCGCTGTCACACCACGAACTCGGCAGTTTTCTTGGACGCGTCCGGCGACGCTGGACGATGACCGCGATCCTGCGCGCGGCGGCGAGCGCCGCGGCAGGTGGCGGTGCGATCGTGCTGGCGGCGGTCATCGTCGATCGCGTCTGGCTGCCCTCGGACCTGCCGCTCGTGGTGCTGGGGGTGGTTGCGATCGGTGCCGCGCTGGGGTACGCCGCCTGGATGCTCTGGCCGCTGCACCGCGTGCCCTCGCACCGGCAGGTCGCCAGGTTCGTCGAGGAACAGGTGCCGGAGTTGGAGGATTGGCTGGCCAGCGCCGCCGATCTCGGCGAACCGGGAGCGGACGCCGGCATCCACCGGTTGATCGTGGCCGACGCCGCGCGGCGCGTCGGCGGGATCGATCTCGAACGGATCATCGCGCGCGCGCAGATCACCCGGGCAATCGCCCTTGGATCGGCCGCGGGCATCGCCCTTGCTGTGGTGCTGGGGCTGGCCGCCGACCCGGCGCGTCGAGCCGTCGGCGCCGCGTGGCTCTATGCGTTCCCTGACAGCGTCCGCCTCGAGGTGTCGCCAGGGGATGCGCAAATCATGGCAGGGCAGCCGCTGAGTATCAGGGCCGAGGTCTCGGGCGTCGCCGAGGCTTCGGGTAGGACGCAGGCCTTGCTGCAGGTCGAGGCCGACGACGGTTGGCAGGATGTCGAGATGGTGCCGGTCGGTGGGGGCTTCCAGTTCGAGTTCGCGTCGGTCGGCGAGAGCTTCAGGTATCGCGTGGCTGCGGCGAGCGCGCGCTCCGAGATCTACGAGGTCGTCGCGATGGTCCTGCCCGGCGTCGCCCGGATCGATGTCGAGTACGACTACCCGGCGTTCACCGGGCTTGAGCGGCGCGTGGAAGTCGACGGCGGCGATATCTATGCTCCGGCGGGTACGGCGGTCACGCTGACGGTTCACGCCGACAAGCCGGTCGAGGCAGGCGCGATGGTCTTGGGCGGCGGCAGCCGCGTGCCCCTGGCCCTGAAGGACGACACGGTGACCTTGAGCGCCGAGTTCGAGGTGACCGCCGACGACGCGTATCGTCTCGAACTGTCCGACGATGAGGGGCTGAGCAATCCTGGAGAGGTGCAGTACTTCATCCGCGCGATCGACGATCGCCCGCCCGACGTTCGCATTCTCAGGCCCGAAGGCGACCGTGTGGTCACGCCGCTCGAGGAGGTGACGATCGAGGCGCGGGCGGACGACGACTACGGCCTCGAGCGCTTCGAGATCGTCTACGCGGTGCGCGGCGGCGAGGAACGGGCCGTGCCGTTCCCGGGGTCGACCGGCCTGTCCACGCGCGCAGGCACGCATACGCTCTACGTCGAGGATCTCGACGTCGTGCCTGGGGACTTCGTCACCTACTACGCGCGCGCGATCGACGTGAATCGGGCGAAGGCCTCCACCGAGGCGCGCAGCGACATCTATTTCCTTGATGTCACGCCGTTCGAGCAGGAGTTTGTCGAGGCGCAGAGCCAGTCGCAGAATGGCGACGGCGGCACCGGTCTGGCGGATCTGACCGCGTCGCAGCGGGCGATCATCGTTGCCACCTGGAAGCTCGATCGACGGCCCGATGACATGTCGGCCGACGACGATGTGCGCACGGTGGCGCGCGCGCAGGGTGAGTTGAAGCTCCGGACGCAGCAGGCGCTCGAGGAATTCAGCGGCGGATCCCCAGGGAGTGGCCCGCCGCCGGGGCCGGCGGCCGACGGCGATCCGCTGGCGCTGGCAGTGCAGGCCATGGGCGACGCCGAGGCCGAACTCGACGGGGTGCAGACCGAGGCCGCCTTGCCGCATGAGATGACGGCGCTCAACCAGTTGCTGCGCGCGCAGGCCGAGGTTCGGCGCCGCGAGGTGGCGCGGCAGCGGTCGGCGACCGGAGGCGGGGAGGGCCGCGCCGGGCAGGACCTCTCGGCCCTGTTCGATCAGGAGTTGCGCCGTCTGCAGCAGACCAACTACGAGACCCGTTCGTCGGCGCGGCGGGACACGCCCGAGAGCGAAGCGCTGGCGCGCGTCAGGGAGTTGGCCCGCCGTCAGGACGATCTCGCGCGGCGCCAGCGAGACCTCGAGCGCCGCCGTGGCGAGCTGGATCCCGAGGAACTGGAACGCCAGCTGGACCGCTTGACCCGCGAGCAGACCGAGCTCCGGCGCGAGGCGGAGGAGTTGGCGCGCACGCTCGACCAGCTGGGCGAGGCTTCGAGCCAGCGACCCGGCGGGCAAGCGGCAGAGCAGACGGCGCGCGTGGGCGGCGAACAGATGCGCGGGGTGTCGGAAGCGATGCGCGGGGCGACCAGTGAGTTGCGGCGCCAGGACCTGGAAAGCGCGGCGGCCCAGGGGCAGCAGGCGCTCGACAGCCTCCGCTCGCTCGAGCAGGAGCTTCGCGCGCTCGATCCGGACGAACGTCGTCGAGCCCTGGGCCAACTGGAACTGGAGGCGAGGCAGCTGGCCGATGCCCAGGCCGGCATCGCGGATGAGGTCGAGCAGCTCGGCGGCGGCCAGGCCGCGCGCGGTCCGCGCGAGCGTCTGGCCGACGAGCAGTTCGGGATAGCCGACCGCGTCGACGAACTGCAGGCCGATACGGAGGGGTTGGCACGAGCCGACGACGATGCCGACCGTCGGGCCGCGCTGGAAGCGGCGGGCGAGGCCTTGGCGTCCGAACGGATCGCCGATCGGCTCCGCGAGTCGGCCGAGGCGCTGCGCGGCGATACGGCGGAGGTCGACCAGGAGCTCGCCGAGTCCGAGCGCGCGCTGGCAGACGCGCTGTCGCAAACGGCCGAGCGCCTCGGTCGGGTGCCGGGCGGCGAGATGGCCGACGCGCGCCGGCTCTCGCAGGAACTCGAGTCGGCGCAGGCGCTGCGGGAACGGCTCGCCGACCTGGAACGGCAGATTGATGCCGAGGCCCAGGCCGCCGCCCCGGGCGAGCCATCGGGCGACCTGGGGAGCCTCGAAGCGGCCTACGAGGAAGAGTTGCGCTGGGCCGAGGAATTGGTGGCCGAGCTGCGCCGTGACGACCCATCGCTCGGGGGCCGGCTCGCCGCGGCTGCCGGGCAGTACACGCGTTCGGCGCCTGGCACCGAGGCGTTCAAGCAAGACTTCGAACGCTGGGACGAACTGCGGGGCGACGTGGACGATGCGCTCGAGCGCTACACCGCCGGCCGGTCGCGGCAGCTGTCCATCGAGGAGCTGCGCGGTCGGCTGAGCAGCGGCGCCGACGAGCGGGTGCCCGAGAGTTACCGCACCCTGGTCGAGGCCTACTACGAGGCGTTGGCCGCGGCCGGGAGGCGGCGGTAGCCGCCGCGACGATGATGGCGTTCGACGCGCTGATGCCCTGGTGGGCGCTGGCGATCCTCGTTGCCGGGGCGGTCGGCGTGACCGCGCGGGCCTACGCGCGACCGGTCGTGCCGATGTCGCCTCGGATCCGTCTCGTCCTGGCGGGCTGCAGGCTATGCCTGTTCTTCCTGATCATCTTGATTCTGCAGCGCCCGGTGCTGCTCGAGCCCTCGGACGACCGGCGTGACGCGATCGTCCCGATCCTGGTCGACGTGTCGCAGAGCATGCGCCTGAACGATGTTGGCACGAGTGTTGGGAATCGGCCGAGGATCGACGAGGCCGCGGGGATCGTGGAGAATCTTTCGCCCGCCGTCGCCGCGGCCTTCGAGGTCGAGGTGCTGGGCTTTGGTGAATCGCTGGCGCCGGTCGATCCCGGCGACCTCAGGGCCGATGGCCGCCGGAGCGATCTCGGCGGGGCGCTGCGCGGGATCAGGGAACGTTATCGTGGGCGATCGATCGCCGGCATCGTCGTCGTGTCGGATGGGGGGGAGTCGGGCGGCGATCCATCGACGCAGCCCGAGGATGGAGATCCACCGGTCTTCGCCGTGGGCGTCGGGCGTCCGACGATCGCACGCGATCGCGAGGTGCTCGACGTCACGGTCGGGGCGCCGACCCTCACCAACTCCGCCATTGACCTCCGCGCGTCGATCGCCAGCCATGGGTTCGATGCCGAGCCGATCGAGGTGCGGCTGCTCGAAGACGGGCGCCTCGTCCAACTCGAGCAGATGACGCCGACGGCAACGGGCGCGCCGATGGCGATCGCCTTCCGGGTCTCACCGAAGCCGGACGTGGCGACCCTCTACACCGTTGAGGTCGCTGAGGCCGGCTCAGAGTTGACGCACGGCAACAACGCCCAGCGCGTCCTGGTGCCGCCGGCGGGGCGCCCGCGTCGGATCCTGCTGGTGGAAGGGGCGCCGGGCTACGAGCACAGCTTCCTGAAGCGGGCGTGGCTGCAGGACGAAGCGATCGAACTCGACTCGGTCGTACGCAAGGGCGTGAACGATCGAGGACAGGACACGTTCTACATTCAGGGTCACCCGGACCGCACGCCGGCTCTCGCCGCGGGTTATCCGCAGCATCGCCCCGCGCTCTTCGCCTACGACGCGGTCGTCCTGGCCAACGTGCCGGCGGAGTTCTTCACGCCTGATCAACTCGCCATGACGGCCGACTTCGTGTCGACTCGCGGCGGTGGGTTGCTCGTGCTGGGCGCGCAGACCTTCACGGGCCGAGGGTTCGCAGCCACGCCGCTCGAGGAAGTCCTGCCGCTGTACGCGTCCGGCCGAACCTCGCAGATCGCGCCGCCCGCCGCGCGCGTGCCGAACACCGTCAGTCTCACCGAGGACGGCGCCCACCACGGGCTGATGCGTCTCGGCGCGACGCCGATGGCGACGCGGGCGCGGTGGGATGCGGCGCCCCCGCTGGCCGGCGTCGCGGCGCTCGGAGATCCCAAACCCGGCGCATCGGTCCTCGCCCATACGGTGGGCGCGGGCGGCGGATTGCATCCGCTGGTAGCGGTCCACCGATACGGCCGCGGTCGCGCGATGGTGTTCACCGGGGAAGCCTCGTGGCGCTGGAAGATGCTCTTGCCGTCCGCCGACGACACGTACGACACGTTCTGGCGGCAATCGGCGCGCTGGCTCACGGACGGCACCCCCGGGCCCGTGACGCTGGCGATCGCGGGCGGCCGGGTGCCTGGAGAGACGGTCCGTTTGGAAGTGACGAGCCGGGACTCGACCTACACGGCCGTTGCGGACGCCTCGGTGACGGTACGCGTCGTCGATCCGGCGGGAGAGCTACAGGAGTTCCGGCCGGCGCTGGCCGACGCGACCGCGGGTCGCTACGTCACCCAGTTCACACCGACGCAGACGGGCGTCTACCAGGTCGGCGCCACGGCCGATCAGGCAGCGGTCAACCTCGGCGACGCCGACGGCTGGGTGCTGGTGGGCGGCGCCGATCGGGAGTTGACCGATCCGCGGCTTCACGGCGACGCGCTGGCTCGCCTGGCGGCGGCGACGGGTGGGGCGGTCGTGTCACCCGAGGCGCTGGGCGATCTGCCCCAGCAGCTTCGCGATCGCTCCGCCGATCCGGCGCCACCGGTGCGCCACGACCTCTGGCACAACGTCTGGGTGTTCGCCCTGCTCGTGCTGCTGCCGTCGACCGAGTGGATCGTCAGACGCCAGTGGGGGCTCCGATGACCCGGCGGTTCGTGGCGTGCCTCGCGTGTGTCGTCGGCCTGACGACCGCGGCGTCAACGTCTGTGGGGGCGCAGGAGCGGTTCGCCTTGATCGTGTCGGGGGCGTCCGGCGGCGCGCCTTACGCCGAACGCTACGATACCTGGCGCGGCGCGCTGGTCACCTCGCTTCGCGGCGACCTGCGCTTCCAGGATGAACACCTGTTCGTCCTGGCCGAGACGCCGGGCCCCGGGGTGGGCCGGGCCTCCCGCGAGGGCGTCCGGGCGGCGATCGATACGCTGGGCGAGCGCCTCGGGGAGAACGCGACGTTGCTCGTGGTGCTGATCGGCCACGGGACGTTCGACGGCAGCGACGCCAAGTTCAACCTCGTCGGACCTGATCTCGACGCCAGCGAGTGGCGCGGCCTGCTGGATCGGCTACCCGGTCGGCTCGTGTTCGCGAACACGTCCTCGGCGAGTTTCCCGTTCATGGCGCAGCTGGCCGGCCAGGATCGGATCGTCATCACCGCGACGGACAGCCCGGAGCAGAGGTACGAGACGCGGTTTCCCGCGTTCTTTGTCGATGCGTTCAAGGTCGAGCGGAGCGATTTCGACAAGGACGGGCGCGTCTCGATCTGGGAGGCGTTTTCGGGTGCCAGCATGGAGGTGGTGCGGTGGTACGAGCAGCAGGGCCGCCTGTCGGCGGAGCGGCCGGTGCTCGACGACACCGGTGACGGCGTGGGCAAGGAAGCGGGCGCGCCCGGGATCGACGGGACGACGGCGCGCCGCCTGTTCCTGGACCGGTCGGAGGAGGCGGTGCGGACCACGGATCCGGCGCTGGCCGCGTTGCTCGATCGCCGGCTCGATCTCGAACGCGCCGTCGACGACTTGAAGGTCAGGCGAGACCAGTTGACGGACGCCGCCTACGCCGCCGAACTTGAACGGCTCCTGCTGGAGCTGGCGCGCGTGTCGCGAGAAATCCGCATCCGCTCGTGATCGGTGGCCTGCGCGGAGGCTAACCCCACCACTCGACGCGCTGGCGCTCCGGCCGCCGGAAGAAGAAGATCGACGCTCCGCCCGCGACGAAGCCGGCCACGTGGGCCCAGAATGCGATGCCACCGCCCGTCGGCGTGAGCGATCCGAGTCCGGCGACCAGCTGCATCAGGAACCAGATTCCGAGAAAATAGATCGTCGGCAGTTCGATGACGTCCCAGACGATGATGAGCGGAATGAGGGTGAGGACGCGTGACCTGGGGAACAGGACGAAGTACGCGCCCATCACGCCGGCAATGGCTCCGCTGGCGCCCACCATCGGGATCGCCGAGTTCGGAGCCGACCACGCCTGCACCAGGGCCGCGGCGATGCCGCACATCAGGTAGAAGACCAGGTAGCGCCCGTGGCCGATCCGATCCTCGACGTTGTCGCCGAATATCCACAGGTAGAGCATGTTGCTAAGAAAGTGCAGCCAGCCGCCGTGCAGGAACATCGACGTCACGAGCGTCGCCACCTGGAACGACGCCGGGATCAGGCCGAAGAACCGGATGAAGGCTTCCTGCGCGCCAGGACCGAGCGAGACTTGGTAGGCGAAGACCAGCGCGTTCAGCGCGATCAGGAGCATCGTGACGAACGGCGTCGTGCGCGACGGAATGACGTCCCGCAGCGGGATCATCACCTGAGTATAGCGGAGGGCATTGCCGGTCCCGGGCGGGAGCGCGGCGGATGATCTGCACGAACTGTGGCACGGAGATCGCCGAACGGGCGCTCATCTGTTTCCGCTGCGGCGTGGCGACGGCGCAATCGGTCAGGCGGCCGCCGAAACCACGACGTCGGCGGTGGGCGCTGGCCGTCGTGAGCGCGGTCGGTCTGGCGAGTGCCGGCGCCGCTCTTGGCGGGTGGGTGGCGCCCGGGGTACCGCACCTGGCGGCCTGGGCCATCGTGGGATTGGCGCTGACGGGGTTGGTCTTTGGTCTGATTCGGCGCTGAAGCGGCGGTGACGGCGCGCCCGATTGCCGCCGCCGCGGGCGATACGCTAACATGACGTTTCCGATGACCCAGTGGACGGCGATCGATGGCTGACGCGCGGCTGGAAGTGACCGACGCGCTCGGGCGGCGGATCGTCCCGATCGACAAGGCGGAGTTTTCGCTCGGCCGGCGCGACACCAACGATCTACGCCTACAGGGATCGGAAGTGTCGCGTGACCACGCTGTCATCGTGCGCAAGGACGACGCCTTCTTCGTGAAGGATTGCGAGTCGCGCTATGGCACCTACGTCAACGACGACGTCTCCGGAGACCACGTACTGGAGCACGGCGACCAGATTCGCCTCGGGCGCGGCGGTGGCGCCGAGATCATCTTCCTGGTGCAGGATGCTGAGACGGGGCCCGATCGAAATACGATGACGGCGGTCACGGATTTCCGGCATATCGCGGCGCTGCTCGAAGGTCTGCACGCACTCGGTTCGGGCCGGGTGCTGGACGATGTCCTCTCGATGGTGATGGACTCCGCGATCACAGTCAGCGGCGCGGAGCGGGGCTTCATCATGCTGGCCAGCGACGAGGGCCAACTGGAGTTCAAACTCGGTCGCGGGCGCGACCGGGCCGCCCTGGCGGGGTCGAAGTTCGAGACCAGCCGGAAGATTCCCGAGGAGGTCTTCGCGACGGGAGAACCCCGGGTCGAGGTCGACCTGATGGACGGTGACCTGGCCAACGTGCACATGGGTACGGTCGCGCTTGGAATCCGCAACGTGCTCTGTGTGCCGCTCAAGCTGGTGCGTTACGTCGACGAGGCGCATTCGCTCGAGGAACAGAAGCGGATCGGCGTGCTCTACCTCGACTCGCGCGACAAGGGCACGCTGACGTCGACTTCGACCTTGCAGGCGCTGGACACCCTGGCGACCGAGGCCGCCGTCGCGATCGAGAACGCCAGGCTGTACCGAGCCACGCTCGAGAAGGCGGAGCTCGATCAGGAGATGCGTATCGCGGCCGAGATCCAGCAGGCGCTGCTGCCGCGAGCCGCGCCCACGGCGAAGTACTTTGAGGCCTCGGCGGTCATGGAGGCGTGCCGGTCGATTGGCGGCGACTTCTTCGACTACGTCGACTTCCCGGACGGCTCGTTCGGGTTCGCGCTCGGCGACGTGGCCGGCAAGGGGCCGCCGGCGGCGCTGCTGGCCGCCATGCTGCAGGGCATGCTCTCGGCACAGGCCTACATGGCCCACGGGCCGGCCGAGACGATCGCCAGAGTGAATCAGGCGTTGTTCCGGCGGGCGGTCGAGGCGCGGTTCGTGACGCTGCTCTACGGCGTCCTGCGGCCCGATGGCCACCTGACCTATTGCAACGCCGGACACAATCCACCGTTCCTCGTTGGGTCGAGCGGCGTTCACCGGCTGGAGACGGGCGGTCTGATCGTCGGGCTGTTCGGCGGCGCCGAGTTCGAGCAGGAAATCCTGCAGCTGCAGGCGGGCGACGTGCTGGTGGTGTTCACGGACGGCGTGTCCGAGGTGCTCAGCAAGGATGGCGAGGAGTTCGGCGACGATCGGATCCTCGAGGCGATTCGCGCCAATCAAGATGCCTCGACGCAGGCGATGCTCGAGGCGGTGTTCGAGAGCGTTGCCGAGTTCACGATCGGCGCCGAGCAGAACGACGACATGACCGCCATGGTCGTTCGCTATCTCGGTGACGGTTAGCCCGGCTCAGGCCGGCGTCCCCCCGAGCGCCATATGCATCGGCTGATTCACGACTGGAACACGACGAACCCCACACCGATCCCGTCGCGGGTCGTGCTGAACGACGAGACGCTGCGTGACGGTCTCCAGTCGCCGTCGGTCACCACCCCCTCGATCGAGCAGAAGATCGAGATCCTCCAGTTGATCGACGCGCTCGGCATCGAGTCCGTCGCCCTCGGGCTGCCGGGTGCTGGGCCGCAGGTCGCGCGCGACGTCGAGCTGCTGGCCCGCGAGATTGTCAGCGCCAAGCTGTCGGTGCGGCCCAATTGCCCTGCGCGCACGACGCGCGCCGATATCGAGCCGATCGCGGAGATCTCGCAACGCGTCGGGCTGCCGATCGAGTGCTGCACGTTCATCGGGTCGAGCCCGATCCGCCGCTACACGGAGGATTGGTCGCTCGATCGCCTCCTCGCGTACACGGAGGAGGCGATCGGGTTCGCCGTCGGCGAGGGGCTGCCGGTCATGTTCGTGACCGAGGACACCACCCGTGCCGATCCCGAGACGCTTCGCGCGCTCTATGCGACGGCGATCCGAGCGGGCGCGTCGCGGGTCTGTGTCGCCGATACGGTCGGGCACGCCACACCGGATGGTACGCGCGCCGTCGTCCGGTTCGTCTGCGACGTCGCGGCCGAGTGCGGCGATGGGGTGGAGGTGGACTGGCACGGCCATCGTGACCGGGACATGTCCGTCTGCAACAGCCTGTTCGCCCTGGAAGCTGGTGCGACGCGCGTGCACGCCGCCGCGCTCGGCATCGGTGAACGCGTCGGCAACACGCCGATGGACCTGCTGCTGGTGAATCTGGTCTTGCTCGGCTGGATCAACCGCGACCTCGGGCGGCTCTCCGACTACTGCCGAGCGGTGGCGCTCGCGTGTGACGTCGAGATTCCGACGAACTATCCGGTCATGGGCGCCGATGCCTACCGGACGGCGACCGGCGTCCATGCGGCGGCGGTCATCAAGGCGCTGCACAAGGCCGATCCGGATCTGGCCGACGCCGTATACTCAGGCGTGCCGGCGCGGCTCGTCGGCCGGGAGCAGACGATCGACGTGGGCCCGATGTCGGGCCGCTCGAACGTCGTGTTCTGGTTCGAACGGCACGGCGTGCCGGTCACCGATGAAGCGGTGGACCGCGTGTTCGCGGGCGCCAAGTCGGCGAGCCGGGTGTTGAGTGATTCGGAGGTCGAAGCGCTGATTGCTGCCGAGCCCGACGGTCAAGCCAAGTGAGTTCTGGGGTCCGGCGCGCCGCTTCCGAGCCTGACATCTTCTGACAACGAGCGGATCGGACCTCGTGTGTGGGCGAGGTCCGTCGAGAATCACGAGCCCGGCGTAGGGTCAGGGCTCACGATTCGTTCGAGGAGCGGTATGCGTGGAGCAGTGCGAGGCGTGCGGGGATTCGTGCGACTGGCCGCCGGTTGCGGAGTGATGCTGGCCGGCACCGGCATCGCCGGCGCTCAGACGTCTGACCTCGTGACCGATCGGCCCGACTCGACCGAGTCAGCGACGGTCGTCGGTAGGGGCTTGGTGCAGGTCGAGACCGGCTATCTCTTCGCCAGCACGGACGACGTGGGCGGCTACGAAGTGCCGGGCACGCTGGTGCGTGTCGGTCTCGGGGGGCGGACGGAACTTCGGCTCGGCCATGGCGGTGTCGTCGGGAGCGAGGGTCGTCATGGCTGGAGCGACAGCACGCTGGGCATCAAGGTCAATCTGATCGAGCAGGCGGACGGCTGGAGGCCGGAGTTGGCCGTGCTGGGTGGGCTGTCGCTCCCAACCGGTGAGACCGGCTTCTCGAGCGACGGCGTCGACCCGTCGTTTCTCGTCGTATTCGCGCACGAAGTGTCGGAGCGGGTCTCCGTCGGCTACAACCTCGGCGCGGCGTGGGAGTCGTCACCCGAGCAAGCCGACCGCGACGCGGCGGTGGTGTACTCGTTGGCGGTCGGGATCGGACTGACCGAGCGCCTGGGCACATTCGTCGAGCTGTTCGGCGACCAGCCGGCGAGGGAGCAGATCGACGCCGGCCTGTCACTGGACGGTGGGTTCACGGTTCTGCTGACCCCGCTGGTCCAACTCGACGTCTTCGTCGGCACCGGCCTCCACGGGTCGGTCGACGATGTCTTCGTGGGGACGGGGCTGAGCTTCCGCTTGCCCCGGTGAATACCGGCTACCGGCGCTTCTCCCTTGGCACGTAGTCGCGCTGCGCGGCGCCGGTGTAGATCTGCCGCGGCCGCGTGATGCGCTGCTCCTCGTCGAGCAGCATCTCTTCCCACTGAGCGATCCAGCCGACAGTTCTGGGGATGGCGAACAGCACTGGGAACATGTCGGGCTGGAATCCCATCGCCTCGTAGATCAAGCCCGAGTAGAAGTCGACGTTCGGATACAGGCGCCGCTCGACGAAGTAGTCGTCCTGCAGGGCGATCCGCTCCAGTTCGAGCGCGATCTGCAGCCTGGGGTTATGCCCGGTCACGGCGAAGACGAGATCGGCGATCCGCTTGATGATCTTGGCGCGCGGGTCGTACGACTTGTAGACACGGTGACCAAAGCCCATGAGCCGCCGCTCGCCGCTCTTGACGCTCTCGATCACCTTCGGCACGTTCTCGATCGAGCCAATCTCCGACAGCATCCGGAGCACCGCTTCGTTCGCGCCGCCATGCAGCGGTCCGTAGAGGGCCGCCGCCGCGCCCGTCAGGGCGGAGTACGGGTCGGAATGCGCGCTGCCGATGGTTCGCATGGCGCTCGTGCTGCAATTCTGCTCGTGGTCGGCGTGCAGGATGAAGAGCACGTCGAGCGCCCGCTCAAGCACCGGATTCGGCTGATACTTCAGCTCGGCCATCTTGAACAGCATGTTCAGGAAGTTTCCGGTGAAGCTCAGCTCGTTGTCGGGCTGCACGTAGGGTCGGCCCTGACTGTGGCGATAGGCGTAGGCTGCGATGCTCGGAACCTTGGCGATGAGACGCAGGGTCTGGGTGCGTCGTGAGTCCTCGCTGAAGATGTCCTTGGCGTCGGGATAGAACGTCGAGAGCGCGCCGACGGTGCTGAGGAATATGCCCATCGGATGGGCGTCGTACCGGAACCCGTCCATGAACTTCTTCATGTTCTCGTGCAGCATCGTGTGGGTCGCGACCTTCGTCTTCCACTTGGTCAGCTGCGCCGCGGTGGGTAGCTCGCCCGCCAACAGGAGATAGGCGGTTTCGAGGAAGTCGCTGTGCTCGGCGAGTTGCTCGATCGGATAGCCGCGGTACAGCAGGATGCCGCGGTCGCCATCGATGTTGGTGATCCGGCTGACGCAGCTCGCGGTGTTCACCAGCGCCGGGTCGTAGGTCTTGAGCCCGAAGTCGTCCGCGTCGGTCTTGATCTGGCGGAGGTCCATGGCGCGCACGGCGCCGCGCTCGATCGGCACCTCGTACTGCTTGCCGGTGCGGTTGTCGGTAATCGTCAGGGTGTTAGGCATGAGGCTCCAGGGGCACGAGTCCGGATCGTCGACCGCCGTGCAGTCTTATTGTAGGACCTTCCGGCGCGAGCGGTCGAGCGGTGGCTCGACCGGCGCGATCCGCCAGACTCTGGCCGGGCGAACGGTGGGATCGATCTCCACCGTCTGACGTGCACCGTGCCAGACCGCGGAACTGCCGTCCAGGAGGTCGTCGGCGATTAGGGCACGGTCCGCGGCGATGGCCCACGCCTCCCGGGGAATCTCGATCGTCGCCGTGCGGACGCGTCCCGGGTCGAGAGCGACGGCGACGCAGACGATGTCGCGTCGGTCGCCGGACACCTTGCTGTAGCAGATGACCGTGTCATCGTCGGTCTCGTGGAACCGGAGGCCGGCATCGGTCTGTAGCGCCGGATGCGCGCGCCGGATCCGATTGAGCGCGGTCAAGAGCGGCTTGATGTGCCCCGGCCGGTTCCAATCGCGGACCCGATACTCGAACTTCTCCGAATGCTGGTACTCCTCGCGCCCAGGGATCGCCTCGTTGTCGCACAGTTCGAACCCGCTGTACATCCCGTAGCTGGCGCCCAGCGTGGCGGCCAGGACCAGGCGGAGCTCGAAGGCCTGACGGCCGCCCGTCTGCAGGCAGGTCGGCAGCACGTCGGGGGTGTTCACGAAGAGATTGGGGCGGAGATACTCGCGGGTTGGCGCCGCCGCCAGTTCCTCGAGGTGCGAGGTCAATTCGAACTTGGAGTGACGCCAGAGAAAGTAGGTGTACGACTGCGAGAACCCCAGCTTGGCAAGCCGGAGCATCACTTTCTGCCGCGTGAAGGCTTCGGCCAGAAAGACGACGTCGGGGTGATCGCGCCGGACCGTGGCGAGTAGCCACTCCCAGAACGCGAACGGTTTGGTGTGGGGGTTGTCCACCCGGAAGATGCGGACGCCCCGCCCGATCCAGAACGCGACGATCCGGTGTAGTTCGGCATACAGGCTCGGCGCACTCAACCCGTCGAACCGGAACGGACAGATGTCGTCGTAGCGCTTCGGCGGATTCTCACCCCGCCGGAGCGTCCCGTCAGCCCGGCGAGGAAACCACTCCGGATGTTCGCGCACGTACGGATGATCGGGTGAGCAGTGGAAGGCCAGGTCGAGCGCGATCTCCAGGCCGAGGTCGCGCGCGGACGCCACGAACCGATCGAAGTCCGCGAGAGTTCCCAGGCCCGGCTCGACGGCGAAGTGTCCACCGGCCGGTCCCCCGATGGCCCACGGACTGCCAGGGTCGCCGGCCGCGGCCGGCCGGTCGCCACCGCGCCCCTTGCGATCGGTGATGCCGATCGGATGAATCGGCGGCAGATAGACGACGTCGAACCCCATGGCCGCGATGTCGGGCAGGCGAGCCGCGGCGTCGCCGAACGTCGCGCTGCGCGTGGCATCGGTGCCGGCCGAACGGGGGAACATCTCGTACCACGCGCCGAATCTCGCCCGCGAGCGCTCGACGTGCACCCGGTGCGGCGCGCTGGTCGCCACGCCGTGGTGGGGCGGAATCCGCGCCATGCGGCTCCGCAACTCGTCGGCGAGGCCGGCGGTGACTCTGGCGCCGGTCGGGCCCGGCGCCTCCAGCAGACGTGCCCGCGCGTCCAGCCAGGTCACGTCGTGTCGGGCGGTGCGCGTGAGGGCGTCGCGGATGACGACGGCGCCGTCTTGAAGATCGCGATCGGTGACTCGATCGGTCGCATGGCGCGCGCGGACGGCCTTGCGCCACGTGCCGAAGTCGTCGATCCAGGCGGCGACGATGAACTCGTGGGTGCCGAGGGTGTCGACGGTGAACTCGGCGGCCCAGCGATCGTTCGAGAGCCGCCGCATGCCGACCTCCGACCACGGTGTCGTGGCACGGGAGGTGTCGCCCGCGTGTCGATGCCTGACCACGGCGCCGATCGCGTCGTGCGAGTCGGTGAAGATGTCGGCCGTGACCTCGACGCGATCCCCGGCGATCCGCTTGACTGGATAGCGGCCGCCGTCGACGGCCGGTGCGACCGTCTCGATGACGACCCGAGGGGTGCTGGTCGGCGACGCCGTTGCCGGCGGGCTCGCCGTCCCCACCACTGGCGCCGGCGCGAGGGCTCGAGGCGATGAATCCGATAGCGTCACAGACCGCCCGCGTCGTCGTCCGAGTCCGCGCCGCCGTCGGACGCCAACGTTTCGTCCATCGCCTGGTCGAACTCGCTGCCGAATTCGTCGCCCATGTCACGGCTCATCTTCATTCATGAAGGCAGCCGCGCTCTTCGGGTCGTTCTGATCGACGCCTTCGGCCGATGCCGATGCCGACGCCGACGCGGCGAGTGCTTCCATGCGAGCGTCATCGCCCCTGGGGGTCGCGAATCGGGAGACCAGCCGTTCGAGCCGGTCGCTACCGCAGTGGCGACAGCGCACCTCCCCGGTCCGGTCGCGGTTCATGACGAGCGCGTTCGTCTGGCGACGGCACGCGCCGCAGCGGAACTCGTAGATCGGCATCGCACGCCATCATACGACACCCAGTCGGCGCCGGGCGATCCGAGGCGAGGGGGCATCCAGTCAGCGGGCCGGCGCTGACCGTGAGGTCGAGGCCAGCGGCCGGGATCCGTTTGGCCCGGCGCGGCGTCTGACCTTACATCAGGTATTCGAATGATACTCAGTAGCGAACTCCAGCTCCGCACCAGGCCCTGCTGCATCTGTAGCTGATCTCTTGCCCGGTGCCTTCTGCACCGCGCGCAAGGGATCTTCCCCGAATTCCCCAATAGTTCTTCGTTGTGAGAACCGCCCGCCGGCGTCGGCCGCGTGGCGATTGCGTGAGGAGAGTCTCAATGAGTGTGCGTCCATCGTGGTTTCTCGTGGCGGCGGCCATCGTGGCCGTGAGCGTCGTGCCGCTTGGCGCCGCGGAGTACAAGGCGGAGATCGAGGCGTTCCGTGCCCAGCAGGAAGAGCGTCTACGTAGCGACACCGGCTGGCTCGCCATGGGCGGTCTGTTCTTCCTGGTCGAAGGCGATTATCGGTTTGGCGCGAGCACACTGAACGACTTCGTGCTGCCCGAGGCCTCGGCGCCGGCAGAGGTCGGGGTGTTCGAGTACCGCGACGGCGAGACGACCGTCCGCGCGCGGCCGGGCACCACGATCGCGGTCAATGGCGAGCAGGTCAACTCAACGGTGCTCACCCCGAGCCTGAGCGAGCGCGGCGCCGACAAGGTGACGGTGGGCGACCTCGAGTTGTGGGTCCACATCAGCGGCGACCGCAGGGCGATCCGGATTCGCGACCCGAACAGCGAGATCCGCCGCTCGTTCACCGGTCGAAAGTGGTTTCCGGCGGATGAGAAGTTCCGCGTCGTCGTGCGGCACGAGCCGCTTGCCGCACCGGAGCCGATCGAGGTGCCCAACGTCCTCGGCGACATCGAGCGCTACACGGCAACTGCGTTCGCGCACTTCGAGATCGACGGTCAGGCATTACAGCTTGAAGGGCATCGGCAGTCGCGGTGGGAGGCTGTGGTTCATCTTCCGTGACCTGACGAGCGGGAAGGAAACCTACCCGGCGACGCGCTCCCTGACGTCTGAGGTGCTGGAGAACGGCGAGGTCGTCATCGACTTCAACAAGGCGGTGAACCCGCCCTGCGCGTTCAACCCGTACACTACCTGCCCGCTCCCGCTGCCCGAGAACCGGTTGAGCGTCAGGGTCGCCGCGGGTGAACTGAAGTATCACGACTAGGAGGGGGCAGGCCCATTCCTCGCCGAGGGTAGCGCGCCCCTTTAGAGGCGCGAACGGCGCGGCGGATGCCGCGCCTCGACACACAGGGCAATCCTCGCGGATTGCCCGTTCGCGGGCCTGAAGGCCCGCGCCACCGAGAGGCCTCTGTACGGCGGCCGATCCGCTAGACGCCGGTCGCCTTGTAGCGCTTGATCGCCGCCACGGTGCGGTCGATCTCCGAATGCAGATTGTAGAAGTGCGGCGAGATCCGCAGGCCGTTGCCGCGGCCCGTGACGCCGATCTGCTCGTTCTCGTACAACGCATTGAAGAGGCCGCGTCCATCGAGGCCGTCGATCGCGAAGACGACGACCGCCACCGACCGCGTCGAGTCCTGGCTGGTCGAGAGCGTCACGCCGTCGATGGCGCTCACCTGCTCCATGAGTGATTGAGCCAGCTCCTGCGAGCGGGCCTGGATCGTCTTCATGCCGATCCGCTGCTGGAACTTGAGCGCCTCGCCGAAGGCGATGATCGCGGGCTCGTCGCGCTGGCCGAAGCTCTCGAGCTTCTGGGAGATGCCGACATCGCCGCGGCCGGCGCTGAAGATCGTGCCCCAGATCTGGTCGTGTGCCCGCTCGTTGACGAAGAGCACACCGGTTTCCTTGGGGCCGCATGGCCACTTGTGGGCGCTGCCACTGTAGAAGTCGGGCTGCATGTCGCTCAGGTCGACGTCCATCAGGCCGAAGCTCTGCGCGCCATCGACCAACGACAGCACACCGCGGTCGCGTGCGACCCGGCAGATCTCCTTCGCGGGGAAGAGGTCACCGACGGTGTTGGTGTGATGGGTGATCGCCACCAGCTTCGTCCGGCCGGTGATGGACCGCCGGACCAGGTCGACGTAGTAGTCGGCGCCCGGATGCGGACTCACGACTTCGAGTTCGGTCACGGTGAAGCCGTAGCGCTTCGCCTTCTCCTTCCACGCCGTGTTGTTGCTCGGGTGGTTCTGGTTGAAGATGATGACCTCGTCGTCGGCCGTCAACTCGACGCCGCTCGAGACGAGGTTGTTGGCCTCGCTCGTGTTCCGCGTGATGACGATCTGTTCCGGCGTCGTGTGGAGGAACTCGGCCAGGAGCTTCCGCGTGTTGATCTTGCCGGCGCTCATCTTGCCGCGATTCTGGAACGACGCGTCCCGGTCGATGTCCTTGGTGTTCTCGTACATCGCCTCGATGACCGGCAGCGACGACGGGCACAGGTTGGCCGCGTTCATGACGCTGACGTCCATTGGCATCAGGAACTGTTCGCGTACCGAGCGCCAGAACTCCTCGTCGGGCGCGGCCGGGGTCTGGGGCAACGGCGCCGGTCGCTCGAAGGCGAGTCCGGTTCGGCCGAGCAGAGCGGCCGAGCCGCCGGCGGCCAGAAGTCGGGCAAAGCTACGCCGGCTGATGCCGTTGCTATCAGGTCGTGCATGCGCGGTCATGTCGATCTCCTTCGATCGTGAACATGGGTCGGGTACGGCCGACAGCATACACCCATTTGGTGGGCGCGTACCGCCCACTGGGTGGAGAGGGTAGGGGGTCAGCGACGGGTCGCTCGCCGGTGGCGGCCGGGCTTGGCGATCCCTTTCCAGACTGTATCGACGATCCGGCGGGCCCAAGTACGGGGCATCTTGTCGCCGGTGAGGTAGTGGGCGTAGAACGAGCCGATGAGCATGTTGACCGCTGCGTCGAGATCGGCTCCCGCGCGCAATGCGCCCCCGGCTTCGGCTGACTCGAGCACCTCCCGCAGCAGCAGGCGGCGCGGGTGCACGACCCGTTCCCGGAAAAGCGTGATCAGTTCTGGCGTGTGGCGTTCCTCGACCATGACCGCGCCGATGATTGCCATGCCGTTCGGCCGGAACAACGTCTTCTGGAGGGCGGCGAGGATCGTCTTGAGATCGGAGGGGGCCGAGCCCGTGGAGGGGATGGGCTCGGCTCCCTGGAGCTCCGCCAGCGCCGCCGTGGCCAAGTCTGCCTTACTCGACCAGCGCCGGTACACCGTCGGCTTGGTCACGCCCGCTTCGCTCGCCACAGCATCCATCGACATCCGCGAGTAGCCGTCCTCGGCCAGCTGCCGGAGCGCGGCTTTCAGAATGGCCCGGTTGACGCCTGGGTCGCGTGGCCGGCCTGGCCCCGTGCTTCCTACGGTTTCGCTGGATGGAATCATTCGGTCGCCGTCTCCTGACTGAGTGCTCTGGTATAATTACTATACCGTATCGTAAAGGAACTAGCCGCGAGATGCAAGGAGAAAATCGACCGGCCGGCCGACCTAGCGGATCAGCAGGATCCGTTCGTTGGCGGGGTAGAGCCACTCGACGCCGCGGACGGTGAGCACGGCGTCGTCCTCGAGCGGGATCCGCACCTTCGCATCGCCCCATTCCGGGACGGCGGTGTAGGCGAACAGCTCGATCGAGAGCAGGTTGGTCGGGCGCAGGGTGTATTCGATCCGCACCGGGTTGAAGAACGCAATCGACGGGCCGATGCCGTGGCCGGAGTTGCCAACCGAGTGCGACCCGACGACGACATCGGTGATGGCTGGGTCGTCGCTCGGCTGGTTGAAGGCGATCTTCTGAAACCCGGCCGCTGCCAGGGCGGTGTAGATCTCCTGTTCGGCCTGCGCGGCGGAGATGCCAGGTCGGATCGTCTCGGTGATGATGGCGCGCGCCTCCCGGCCCTTGTCGAAGGCGTGCTGGAAACTGGCCGGCGCATCGGATTCGCCCTCCTCGAGCACATAGGCAATCCGCTTCATGTCGGTGTACATGTTCAGGTAGCCGACGCCCCAATCGATCATCAGCAGGTCGCCCCGCCGGATGATCCGGCGATTCGATGTCGCGGCGATGCCGTCCGGGCCGGTGACGTAGACCGACGGCATGCCAAACGACGTGTCGAGGCCGCGTGCGAGGAGCTGATCGAGCATCCACCACGCGACATCCTCGAGCATCGTGACGTTCGGCGTGATGACCTCGTTCGAGAATGCCCGCTCGGCGATCTCGCGGGAGATCTCACCGGCCTCGGCGAACGCCGCGATTTCGGTCGTCGTGCGGCGCGACCGGAAATCGGAGACGAGCTTCTCGGCCGAGACGAGGCGGGCGGCGTACGGCTCGCCCAGGGTTTCGACGAGTTGCTGGTGGCCGGTATATGTCAGGTTGTCGACTGGGCCGATCGCCCGTGACGTGTTGATCCCGATCCGCTGGGGGTCACGCTCGCGCACGAATTCGGCCAGCCGGTCGGCCGACTCGAAGAGGTCGTAGGCGCCCGACTCGCGGATCCGATAGCCGTTGATGCCGAGGGCCGCCCGCTCGATCCGGTCGCCGCCCCGGTCGGTGAAGACGTAGTAGCCGGTGCCGCCGGCATAGCCTTGGCCGAAGTCGAGCCAGAGCGTCCCGTAGTTGGCCTCGCGGATCATCGTGATCCACATGTCGATCCGGTTCTCCCGCATCGCCTCGGGGAGAACCTGGTCGAACTTCTCGCGACGGATCTGGTTCAGCCGCTCCCACCGGCGCCGTGCCTCCTGCGCCTCGGCGGGGAAGTCTCCCCATCCGAGGAGGACGACGAGACAGGCCGCGATGATCTTGATACTGCGCACTTTACTGCTGCGGCCGGGGCCGTCCGCCATACTGCTCCCAGAGGCGCGTGTGGTGCGTCTCGAGACTGACTTCCTGGCCGCGGATGAGCACGTGTTTCACCTGCGTCGGAATGTCGAGCAGGTCCCCTTCCGAGACGACGAGGTTCGCGATCATCCCTTCCTCGACCGAGCCGTAGAGGTCGCCGATGCCCAGGAGCTCGGCCGCGCCGCGCGTCAGGGCATGCCAGGCGGCGTCGCGTGGCAGGCCGAAGGCGACACCGAGCGCGGCGTGGTCCGGCAGGTTGCGCGCCGCGGAGGCGCCGCCGGTCCGGAAGGCGAACTGGACCCCGGCGTCGTGCAGCAGCTTCGCCGTGACGAAGATGGAGTCGTAGGGATCTCCGTCGGCCGGCTGGGCCTGAATCGGGCCCAGGATCACCGGCACGCCGGCTTCGGCGATCTCGTCGACCACCTTCCAGACGTCGCGCGTCCCGGCCAGAATCCCCCGAAGCTGGAACTCCTCGAGGAACGCCAACGCCGCCTTGATGCCGTCCTCGGTCGACGCCTCGAGAACGACCGGCAGTTCACCCATGACCACCGGCACGAGGGCATCCAGCGTGTAGGTCTGCTCGGTCGGCGCGATCATGCCCGCGGCCAGTGCGCCGGCGTGCGCGCGCGCCCGGTGCATCCAGTCGCGCAGCGTCGCGAGCTGCTCATCCACGGCGTCCTGGGTCGAAGGACCTCCGCCGCCGCCGCCGGGACCGCCGCCACCGCCCCCGATCTCGGGGAAGTTGATATGCATCGCCAGTGGGCTGCGTGCGACCACCTCCGGACCGGTCCAGCCCGCCATGTCGATGAGGGCGCTCTGGCCCTGGATGAGGCCGCCCGCGGGCGCGGCGATCGCGGTGGTGACGCCGTTGGCGCGCGCGATCGGGATCATCTCGGAGTCGGGATGGATCGCCACCGAGGCCTTCACGTGGCTGTTGATCTCCTCGATCTCCCTCGTGTCGTTCGTCTCACTCACGGCGCCGATCTCGGAGAGCCCGACCGAGGTGCCGGCGTTGATCATTCCCGGCGATACCGTCATGCCCGCGGCGTCGATGACCTGCGCATCATCGGGCACGCGGACGTCCTCACCGACGGCGGTGATCCGACCGCCCTGGATGATGATCGTCCCGCGCTCGATTGGCGCGCCCGTCATCGTGAGGATCCGCCCGCCCACGATGGCGATTGGCGTCGTGTCGTCGGTCAGCATCGGCTCGGCGACGTCGCCGTAGCTCGCCGGCATCAGCTCGGCGCGGACGGCGGGGGGCAGCGTGGGCGGCGTCCAGTCGGCGATCCGGGCGTTCGGGCTGTCGACGTCCTGCTGAATGCCGCCCTCACCACCACCGGCCGGCGCCTCTGGCGTCAGCGTCGACAGGGCATCTTCGGTCGTTTCGACCTGGCTGCGGTCGAAGTAGATCTGGCCCTCGATGAGGGTGTACTGGACGCGCGTATTGCCCACGAACGGATGCGCCGTGAAGATGGCGAGGTCACCGTCCTTCCCGACCTCGATCGAGCCGACGCGATCGTCGATGCCGAAGTGATTCGCGGCGTTCAGGGTGACCAACTGGAGCGCCTCCTGCTCGGGCCCCCCGCCGTACTTCACCGCCTTGGCCGCTTCTATGTACAACCGGCGCACGCGCTCGTCCGAGTCGGAGTTCACCGACACGGTCACGCCGCGCTCGTGCATGATCGCCATGTTGTAGGGGATGGCGTCCCACGCCTCCATCTTGTAGCCCCAGAAGTCGGTGAACGTCGACGCGCCGGCCCCGTGGGTGGCGATCTCGTCGGCCACCTTGTACCCTTCGAGGACGTGCTGCAGCGTCTTGATCCGGAATCCGAAATCCTCTGCAACCCGCAGTAGCATCAGGATCTCGTCGGCGCGGTACGAGTGGGCGTGGACCTGGATCTCGCCCGAGACGATCTCGGACAGCGCTTCGAGCCGCAGATCGCGCCGCGGGGCCAGCGGGTCGCCGCCGCGCGCCCGCGCCCCTTCGTACTCGTCCCATTCGGCCTGGTACTCGCGCGCATCGGCGAAGCTCTTCCGGAGGAGGAACTCCACCCCCATGCGGGTACCGGGATACCGCCGATCGACGCCCGGCGTGGCCGGGCGGCTGGCGCGCGTCGGATTCTCGCCGAGCGCGAACTTCACGCCGCGGGCGACGTCGTCGAACAGCAGTTCATCGGCCGACTTGCCCCAGCGCATCTTCAGAATTGCGTTCTGCCCACCGATCGCGTTCGCCGAGCCGTGCAAGACGTTGATCGTCGTCACGCCGCCCGCCAGCGCCCTGAAGATCGCATCGTCGCGATGGTTGATCACATCGATGATCCGGACCTCCGGCGTCACCGAGTTGACGCCCTCGTTGCCGCCGCCCTCGATCGACATGTGCGAGTGGGCGTCGAGCAGGCCGGGCGTGACCCACATGCCGGTCGCGTCGATCTCACGCGCGCCGGCGGGGATGACGACCTGGGCATCGGGTCCGACGGCGGTGATCGTGCCGTTCTCGATCAGGACGGTGCCGTTCGAGATCGTGCCGTTCGCGGCCGTCATGATCGTGCCGTGGCGGACCGCCGTGGCCGGGACCTCGCCGCCGAGCGGACCGTAGGGGGCGCGCCGCTCCAACTCGGCGCGGCTGGGCGCCTCGGCATCGTCGTCGTCGGCGTCGTCTTCTTCTTCGTCGTCCGCGCTGGCTTGCCTGCCTCCGCGCGCGCCGTCGTCGTCTGCGTCGTAGCGGGCGCCGTCGACCCAGACCGCCTTCACGCGGGCCTCGGCGTCGAAGATCTCGCCTTCGACCGCGACGACGTTCGCCGCCTTGCCGACCTCGAGTGAGCCCAGCACGTCGTCCACGCCCAGGATCTCAGCCGGCGCGATCGTCAGCGCGCGCAGCGCGCCGTCGCGTGACAGGCCGGCGCCGACGGCGGTACGGAAGTTGTCGAGATAGTCAGCGGGATCGTCCAGGCCGGCGCCGGTGAACGCGACGGTGACCCCCGCCGCGTGCAGGCGGCCGGCGTTCGCCGCCGCGTCGGCGACATCCTCGGTGGTGGGATCGTCGACCGGGCTGGTGGCGAGGCCGCCGCCGAAGCCGACCGGGCCGCTGCGCGGCCGGAGGTCGAGCGAGACCAGCACGGGCTGATCGGCGGCGCGCAACGCGTCGGCGGCGCGCCATCCCTCGACGGCGCCGCTGACGATCATGTCGAGTCCCAACTCGTCCGCGAGCTTCAGGGCGCGGCGGATCTCGTTCTCGGTCCAGGCGGTGAAGACGACCGGCTGGGCGCCACCGGCGGAGTTCTGCAGCGCCTCGAGCCCTTCGTCGTAGGCGGGGCGATCCGTCGAGGCCGGCTGCTCGCGATACCATGTCCACGCGGCGTCGTACCACTGCGCGTCGAGGTAGTGCTGGCGGATCGATGCCATCGTGCCCATCAGCGTGCCGGGGTACTCGCCGCGCAGCCGCTGGAAGCCGAGGTGCTGCGCCCACTGGCCGCGCACGACCTGATCGGTCAGGAGGCCGTCGCGCAGGGTGACGATAGTGCTCTGACCCTTGAAGACACCGAACGGCGGCGCGATCGCGGCGGCCGTGATCCCGGCGTTGCGGGCTGCCTGCAGGGCGTCGCGGTCGGCGGTGTAGGACGACACGGCCTCGAGCTGCGGCGTGAGGCCTGGCGTCGGCTCGCCGGCACGCTGGCGGGCCTGAATGGCGCGGGCCCGGGCCGCGTTGTCCTGGGGCAGCGTAGGCGGATCGGGCATGCCGAGCGCCGAGTGGGCATCCACGAATCCCGGATACAGCGTCCAGCCATCGGCGTCCATCACGATGGCGTCACCCGGGGGGTCGACGTTCGCGCCGATCGCGGCGATCTTGCCGTCGCGCAGGACGAGCGTTCCCGACGGGATCGGTCGAGAACTTACCGGCACGATGCGGGCGTTGACCAGCGCGTAGGTCGGGACGTCCGGCGCGGCCTTGACGCGCGCGGTCTGGCCGATCGCGATCGGCAGTGCCAGCAGGACGAGGGCGACGAACAGTCGCAGCGTGGTTCGACGGGCCATCAGACAACCTCCAGGGCGGCCGACGCGGCCGCCGAACAAGACGGGGCCAGGATTATAGCAGCACCCGACCTCCATCCACGCTGGCCGAACCCAGCGGAAAACGCATAGGATCGACCGGATCGTGACCCGAATCGTGACAACCCGGGCCGGCTGGATCGTCGGCGCGACCCTGCTGGTGTGCGGGTCGGCGGCGGCGCAGGCTCATCGCGTGGTTCGCGTGACCGAGGCCGGTGCCCGCAACCCCAACGAGGTGTCGATCGCGATCGACCCGACCGATCCCGACCGGATCATCGCGGTGTCGAGAGCAGCCGAACGAAACGGGCGCTCGGTGAACTTCGAGTACGTGAGCGGCGATGGCGGCGCGACCTGGCGGACGCGCCGGTCCGAGAGCCCGCGCGGGCGGACGCATGGCGACGATGCCATTGCGATGGCGGCGGACGGCAGGGCGCATCATTCCTATATCTCGTTTGAAGGCCTCCGCCAGGAGCGGCCGGAGGCGCCGTCGAACGGGATCTTCGTGACGACGACGCGCAATGGTGGCCGGTCGTGGTCGGCGCCGGTGGCGGTCCTCGACCACACGAACGCGATCACGCCGTTCGAGGACAAGCCGTACCTCGTCGTCGACCAGGTCGCGGGGTCGCCGCATCGCAACGCGGTCTACATCGCCTGGACCCGGTTCGACGTCTACGGCAGCGCGCATCCCGACGACCGCTCGCACATCTTCGTCAGCCATTCGACCGACCGGGGCGCCACGTTCACGTCGCCGGTCCGGGTGTCGGACGTCGGCGGCGACACCCTCGACAGCGACGGCACGCTCGAAGGCGCCGTGCCCGCGGTCGGTCTGGCGGGTGAGGTCTACCTCGTCTGGGCCGGCCCGAGGGGACTCACCTTCGATCGATCGGACGACGGCGGTTGGACGTGGGGCGACGACCGGGTCATTCAGGAGACGCCCGGCGGGTGGGATATCGACGTCGATGGTTTCGCCCGGCACAACGGCATGCCGGTGACCGGCGTCGATCGGAGCGACGGCGCGCGGCGCGGCAGATTGTACGTGAACTGGATTGATGAACGGCATGGCGATCCCGATGTCTTCGTGATGTCGTCACCCGACGGCGGCGCGACGTGGTCCGACCCGGTGCGGGTCAACGACGACCCGGTGGGTAACGGTGCGGCGCAGATGTTCACCTGGATGGCCGTCGACCCGTCGGACGGCTCGGTGAACATCGTCTTCTACGACCGGCGCGATCTCGAGGGGACGTCGACGGCCGTGACGCTGGCGCGGAGCGTGGACGGCGGCGAGACGTTCGTGAACTACACGATCGACCTGGACGCGTTCGAGTGCAATCCGGCCGTCTTCTTCGGCGACTACACCGGCATCGACGCGCTCGACGGCCGGGTCGTGCCGGTCTTCATGCACTTCATCGACGAGTCCGAGATGGCGGTGTCGGCGGCGATCTTCGAATTCGAGTCCGGCACCCAGCGTATCCGGTAGGGCAGGGCTTGGCTGGGCGAGCTGCGGGCCACTGAAGATGCGTAGGGCAGGGATTTGGCTCTTCCATGAGAGAGCCAGCCGGTGTCAAGCTTTGAGTGCTTGGTCGAGGTCGGCGATAAGGTCCTCCGGATCTTCGATCCCGACCGAGTAGCGAACCAGCCCCTCCGGGATGCCCGCGGCCGCGCGCTCCTCTGGCGTCAATTCGACATGGCTCGTCGTCGACGGCGGCCCGACGACCGTCTCGACCGACCCGAGGTTTGCCGCGCGGTGTGCGTAGCGAAGCCGCGGGAGGGCCCGACGCATCGCCTCGATGCCGCCGACCAGCTCGAAGCTGACGATCCCACCGAAACCCTGCATCTGCTTCCGGGCCACTGCATGCCCGGGGTCGCTGTCGAGGCCGGGATAGTGCACCCGCGCGAGAGCCGGATGGTCAGCCAGGTGTCTCGCGATCGTCAGTGCTGAACGACATTGACGCTCGATCCTCAGCTGCAAGGTCTTCATCCCGCGGAGCAGCAGGTAGGCGGCGGTAGGGTCGAGGGCGGCGCCGGTGATCTCGCGGTAGTGGTAGATGCGCGCGACGAGATCGCGCCCGCCGCAGACGGTGCCGCCGAGCGCATCGGCATGCCCGCCGAGAAACTTGGTCGCGCTGTGCACGACGAGATCCGCGCCCAGATCGAGCGGCCGCTGGTTGATCGGCGTGGCGAACGTGTTGTCCACGATGGTCACGGCACCCGCGCGGCGGCCGGCGTCGATGAGCCGTGCGAGGTCGAGGATCTTCAGCGTCGGGTTCGTCGGCGTCTCCAGGTACAGCACGCGGCAGCCTTTCGCCACGGCCGCTTCGACCGCGGCGTCGTCGGTGGGGCAGAGCGCGACCTCGACTGACTGGCGCGGCAGGAACTCGAGGAAGATCTTGTTGGTCCCGCCGTAGGTGTCCTGAATTGACACCACGCGGTCGCCAGGCGTGAGGAAGGTGAAGAGCGTGTTGCTGATCGCCGCCATCCCGCTGGCGAAGCTGGTCGCGCTCTCGGCGCCCTCGAGTTGTTGGATCTTTTGCTCGAAGGCCCGCACGGTCGGGTTGGTATTCCGGCTGTAGATGTCGCCCGGCGCCTCGCCGCGGCCGACGGCTTCCCACTGGGCGACGTCTCGGTAGCCGAACGCCACGCTCCGGACGATCGGAACCTGCGTCCCGGCGCCCGGTGCCGGTTCGTCTTCACCGGCCCAGACCGACAGGGTGCCGGGGCCCGGCGTGCGTCTAGGTGCTGGCGGCAGGTCTTTGTCGGGCATGGTCCGGCGATCATACGGGATCGCATGGGCGTCGGTCGGTTGACAAGCGCGCGGCTGGTGCCTATATGGGTGCTGGAGCGAAGGGAGGTTCGCCATGGCGTACATGATGAGACAGGTGATGTTCTCGGCGGTATTGGTGTCCGGTGGAATGGTCGCCCTGGCCGGCTCGCAGTCGACTCCGACGCCGAAGCGGATCAACAAGGCGATCGAGCTACTGGAGCAGGGCCAGCCGATCTACTACACGCAGGTGAATCGCGGCGGCTACGACGAGGGCTTGGCGCTGGCCCAGACCTACGCCGACTACATCACCTACAACCTCGAGCACTCGGCCTTCGACATCGCCTCTCTCGAAGGGTTCATGCGCGGGCTGGTCGAGGGCGGGCCGACGAAGAGCGGCCACCGCACACCGACCGTCATTTGCGTCCTGCCGGTGCGCGGCCTCGACGGGCCGACGATGCGGGCGAACGGTTGGATGGTCGAGCAGGTACTCTCGGCCGGCGTCCACGGCGTGCTGCTCGTCCACGCGCGGTCACCCGACGCGGCGCGGGCGATGGTCGAGGCCGCCCGCTTCCCGCGTCGCGCTGAGGCCGCGACGGTTGGCCTCGCCGAAGGGCTGCGGGGGAGCGGTGCGCAGGGGAACGCGGCCCGGATCTGGGGGATCTCCTCGACCGAGTACCTGGAGGTTGCCGACCCGTGGCCCCTGAATCCGGACGGCGAGATCCTCCTCGGGCTCAAGATCGAGGACCGGCATGCGCTGGAGAACGCCGAGGCGTTGACGAAGGTGCCGGGCATCGGCTTCGCCGAGTGGGGTCCGGGCGACATGGCGATGTCGTTCGGCCTGTCACGCAACGCCGACGGCGCCTGGCCAGCGGTGCTGGCCGCCGCGCGAGCGCGCGTGCTGAACGCGACGAAAGCGGCCGGCATCCCGTTCCTCAATGCGGTCACACCCGACAACGTCGAGGCGATGATCGACGGGGGCGTGATGATCGGTGCCGCGAACGAGGCCGCGGCGGAGCGGGGGAGACGTCACACCGGGCGGACGATGCCCTGGTGAGGGAGTCTCGTTCCTACTCGCTGCGCAACGCGACGAGCGGATCGACGCGCGTGGCGCGGAGCGCCGGGAGGCAGCAGGCGGCGAACGCCGCCACGAACAGGGCGAGCGGAACGACGAGGAAGGTGGCCGGATCGATCGGGGCCACGTCGTAGAGCTGGCTCGCCATGACCCGGGTCAGGGCGGCGGCCGCGGCGAGGCTGACGGCGATGCCGATCGCCGTCAGCGCGAGCCCGTGCCCGAGGACCAGTCGCATCACGGCTCCACGGTCGGCGCCGACCGCCATCCGGATGCCGAACTCCCGCGTCCGCTGCGCGACCGAGTACGCTAGGACCCCATAGATGCCGACGGCGGCGAGCAGCAGCGCGATGCCGCCGAAGAGCGTCAGGAGCCGGCTCGAGGCGCGCTCCTGCGCGATCGACCTGCCGACGATCTCTTCCAGCGTCAGCACGCGTGACAGCGGCTGATCGCCGTCGATCGACAGGACGTCACGGCGCACGACGCCGGCCAGTCCCCGCGGGTCGGAGTCGGTTCTGACGACAATCGACGTGAACTGGAAGGGCCGTTGCCAGAACGCCTCGTAGGTCTGGGCCCGCGCCGTCGACGCCAGATCGTACTGCTTGACGTCGGCGACGATGCCGACGATCTCGCGGACCCACGGTCCCCTGCCCGTGGGTCACATGGATCCGCTGCCCGATCGGGTCCTCGTCGGGAAACTCCTGCCGCGCCATCGTCTCGTTGATCAGGAGCACCGGCACGCCGTCTTCACGGTCCAGATCGGTAAAGAACCTGCCCCGACGCAGGGTGATGCCCATCGCCTCGAAGTAGCCTGGCGTGACGACGTAATGGTTCGTTAGCGGCATCTGGCCGGGTTCAGGCTCGGGACGTCCCTCCACCCGGTAGCCGAGGACGTAGTCGCCGAAGAACGGTAGCGACTGCGTGACACCGACGGCCCGGATGCCCGGGGCGGTGGCGATGCGATCGACGAGTTGTCGGTAGAAGGATCGGGCATCGCCGGCTCGGGATACGTCGCGTCGGGCAGGCTCAGGCCGACGACGAGGACGTTATCGGCGTCGAAGCCCGGATCGACCTGCTGGAGGAGCCAGAAGCTCCTGATCAGCAGGCCAGCGCCGATCAGAAGAACGAGCGCGAGTGCGACCTCGCCCACCACGAGCAGACTTCTCGCACGGCGCCGGCCACGGCCGCCGCTGGCACCATGCCCGCCTTCCTTGAGTGCGCCCACCAGATCGGGTCGGGAGGCCTGGACCGCCGGCATCAGGCCGAAGACGACACTGGTGGTCAGCGTGACGAGCGCGGTGAAGCCGAGCACCCGGGCGTCGAGCGCGATGCCGTCGATACGCGGCAGTTCGGGTGTCAGCGCGGGCAGCGCGCTGAGGCCCCAGGCCGCCAGGACCACGCCGGCGCCGCCGCCCAGCAGCCCGAGCACCAGGCTTTCGGTCAGGAGCTGGCTGACGACCCGGCCGCGTCCGGCACCCAGGGCGATCCGTGTGGCGATCTCCTTCTGGTAAACCGGACCATGCTCAATCGCGTTGAATCCTCCACCAGTCAGCGGTAGAAGCTAGCCCTCCAGCCACATCGTCGGAACCGAGATGGATAGATGGCTCACTTCGTCCGGTTCGTTGCTCGTGTTGCCGTCCTGGTCGCGCTGACGGCTGGGGTGCCGGTGCAGGCGCAGAATTTCCAGATTGACGTGCAGCGGGAGTGTATAGTCGGAGATATTGTTCTGACTTAACCATAGGAGCCAAGTTATGTCTCTGTCTGATCAACTGGTACTTGAAGAGCAAGTCAATTCGTTCCGGCTGAAGATCACATCGATGACCAGCACCAAGGATGGCGTGCAGGTTAACGCTACTGGCACCGTCGAACGCTACGGCAAGGTCTTTCTCACATACAACTTCACGAACAATCCCGCCCAGGATGACACCGGGTCATTCATCGGATTCGGCTGGGGCATCACGGCGGACGGCACCAGGAACCAAGGGGAACGCCGCGGGGTATTCACGAGCGATGGCCTTGTGGGCACTGTCTATTCACTCGACGACGTTTCTGACGGCTACCCCAACTTCTGCATCGAAAAGTGGGATCTGAAGAACGAGACCATCACAATGGAGTTCTCTCGGATCCAGAAGCATTAACCTGACTTCTCGCGATGGTGGTGCCCTGCCCCCCTTGGTGGTCCATTGATTATGAGAGAGGTCGGGTCAGATTTCCCCTCCCATGAGCCAGCCCGGTCGGCCGTCTCCTTCA
>PCAK01000022.1 GCA_002730525.1 Acidobacteriota bacterium
ATCCTCGAGAGTGCGGATGGAAGCGTGTACCCCCTGACCGACCGGCGGCCTTGACACCGGCTGGCTCTCTCATGGAAGGGCCAAAGCCCTGCCCTACAGGGGCGTGTGCCGTGTGGCCGGTTGACGCGAACGTTACGACGACGCGTCCTCGGCTTCCCGTTCCTTCGTGACGTCAGCTCGCGTCAGCCTGACTTTCTCGAAGCTCTCCGACGAGATCACGTAGTACCACGGCGTGAATCGCGCCTCCAGTTCCTCGAGCCGCCCTTCGCCGGCGGCCACCTGCTCCGCCCACTCGGTGTGAATCTCGTGGCGGTCCTGGTTCGTGCGATCCCCGTCGGTCAGATCGGCCTCAGCCTTCCCCTCGAACTCCATGTTCTCTGGTGCCGGCGGTTCAGGGAACCGATCGCGCTCGAATTCCGCTGTAATGAACAGGTAGCGGTTCTCACCTGGTCCCGCTTCCTCGGCGCTCGCGTCGGTCGAGCCGCCGGCCGAGACGGCATCCCCGGCGCCGTACAGCACCTCGCCGAACCGGAGCGTGTAGAGGATGCCGTCGCTGGTGCGCACCCGCAGCTCGCCCTCGTTCGAGCGGAGATCGCCCTCGCGGGTCAGGTAGTAGCCCCGGCTCTGCAGCGACGCCAGATCGGCGCGGGTGATGCCGCCTTCGTCGACCCGCTGCAGGTTGGCCGACAGCCCTTCCGGCTTCGGGCGGACACCGACGATCGACAGCCCGTCGACGGCCGACAGCAACTCGGTCACCTTGGTCGAATCGACCTCGCGGTCGGCGGGCATCCGGCTGTCGCCGGTCCAGGTGCCGTCAGCCTTCTCGAGCGTCACGGTGTCGCGGTCGTTGATGCTCAGCGTCCGTTCATCGATCGCGTAGTCGTACAGCTCGAGGCGGTCGATGTCGGCCTGCTCGAGCAGCAGCAGGTCGGGCTCGATCCAGTCGGCGAAGCTCGTCGACAGGTCGATGTCCATCCGAACGGCGTAGACCCGCTTCTGCTCAGGCAACCTCACGAAGCGGAAACCCGGCCGGTCCTCCAACTCACCGCCGATGATGAAGTCCGCCAGGGCCACGTCGTTGGCGCCGCGCAACGTGACCCGCGTGCCCCGCCCACCCAGCGACGTCTCGGCCTCGTCGAACGGGTCCAGGACCTGCAGTGCCTCGTGGTCGGCGACGTTGTCGGACCGGAAATCGTCGCGGGTGATGCCTATGACCCCCGCCGCCGTCCGCGCCAACCGATCCGCGCCGTCCGCCGGATAGTCGTGATGCGAGGGGATCGTCCAGAGCCCGTCACGGTTCGCCACCTGGAACGGGCGTGCTGATCCCGTCTCCCCGTCGAACTCGACGACCTCGAGCGCGCGCGCGACGTTCGGGTCGGTGAACTCTGGGAAGAACGGCTCGCCGCGATCGACGAACGCATCGGGCGTCGCCAGCCGCGGCGCCGTCGCCAGCGCCAGAACGGCCAGCGCGACCGCAGCCGCACTCCACGTCATCGTTGTCTTCGTTTCGCTCATACCACTCACCGTCTACCGCTTAGCTCCGCATCCGGTGCGCCGCCACGGCGCCTTCCCGCTCGCGCCGCTGACGCTGCAGGAAAATCATGACCCCCAGCACGAAGACCGGAATCGGCGGCAGCAACACCGCCAGCGTCCGGATCGAACTCTGAATCCGCCGGACCTGCGATTCCATCGTCTCCATGCTGGCCTGAATCTTCGCTTCCTTGTCGGCGTCGATGTTCGCCCGCAGCACTTCGAAGCGACGGTTCTCGACCTCCTGAAGGTTGCGCGCCATGATCTCCTTGGCGCGCGCGTCGAGATCCTCACGGTTCTGCACCTCGGCCACCCGCTCGTCGAGCCTGCCCTGCGCCTCGGCCAGGGCCTGCTCCGCCTCGCCCTCGGCCTGGGCTTCCTCGCTCGCCCGTTGCTCGATGAACGAGCGGGTCTGGGCCTCGACGCGCGCGAGCGTCCGGTGCTGCACCCGGCGGTTGCGCAGCGCCACGAACGACTCGTCGCCAACGAGCACGTCGATCGCGTTCAGGAGGAACGTGATGTTGTCGAAGTTCAGGTTGCCCGCGCCCATCCGGCGAATCTGGAAGAACTGCTCAGAGATGAAGTCGACGTCGGCGATGACGATCAGATTCACGCCGTCAGACCCGCCGGAGCCATCGGCCTCGGCGTCGCCCGCGGCCGTCACGTCTGACCCCGCGGCCTCGTCTTCGGACTCCTCGCTCGCATCACTGTCGTCCGTCGATGCCTCCTCGGCGTCGGCATCGCCGGGCACCGGCGCCGCGCGGACGTGGGCGGCAAGGACGTACTCGCTCGAATCGGGCTGGTGCGGCAGGTTCTGGTTCAGCTGCGTGCCGAAGAAGCTGCGTTGCACCATCTGGAAGTACTGAAACGTGCCCGAGACACGGCCCGAGCTGGCCAGCGGCTGGAAGTCGTACTCGCTGCCGACGGCCGGACGCAGGTGGCCCGGATACAGCGTGACGAACTCCTGCAGCCCCGAGGTCGCGCCGTGCTCGAGATTGAATGCCTGTTCGCTCTCGTTCCCCTCACCGACGAAGACGACTTCCGGAGGCAGCTGCGCCAGGTCGGGATGCGGGTTGTAGGCATCCCAGACCACCTGCGCCGGATCCCAGGCCACGCCGAGGCGTGCCATCAGGGCCTGCACGTTCCCCTTCGGCGGGGATGGCGGCTGCCCTTGCTGCACAAACGGGTTCTGGTTGGCGCCCGGCTCCTCGGCCGGCGACAGGCTCAGATCGATGGTCGGCATCGGGTCGACCAGCATCAGCGTCGGCCGGCCGGCCGCTGTGTAGGCCTCGACCTGGTCCATCTCCTCCTGCGTCAGCGACGACGGCAGCACGACCACGAGCCCCTCGACATCGTCGGCAATCGGCTCACTAGGGGTGATCTCGACGACCTCGTACTGCTTGCGCAGTTCCTCGACGACCGACCAGGCCGGTGTGCTCTGCATCGTCTGGAAGTCGAGACCGCCAAACAGCCGGATCCCGGTGTTGACCACACCGATGCGGCGACGCTCGGTCCGGGCGACGACGCGGATGCTTCTGGCGATCTCGTACTCGGCGGGCAGACCGCGATCGAAGAACGGGATGACCTGCTCTTCAGCCCCGCAGGTGAAGGCCAGTCCGAGGAAGACGTCGTTGAACCCGGCCCGGCCGCCCGCGAGGTCGGGTATCCGCTGCGGCGTGATGCCGAAGGTCTCCCGCGCGTCGCGCGCTGCCTCCGTGAACGGCTCGGCCTCCTCGATGCGGACCTGCACGCGCGCGCCGCCCGCCGCGTCGATTTCGCGAAGCAGGCCGAGGACCGTTTCCCGCGTCTGCACGAACTGCTCGGGCACAGTCGGACTGACGTAGGCCTGGATGAACACGGGCCGGTCACCGGGCAACTCGGACAGCAGGCGGCGCGTCTCGCCGCTGAGCGAATGCAGCCGTTCGGCCGTCACGTCGAGGCGCAAGCTCGCGCGCGCCACGACCGCACCGACACTGACGACCGCGATGACGACCGCCACGGCGCGCACCGTCTGATGGCCCCACATCGGCAGCACATCGGCCACGCTCGGCCAGTGGCGCCGCCCGATGAGCAGGACGTTCAGGAACAGGAAGACACCGATGACGGTGAGGAAGTAGAACAGCCCACTGACGCTGACCACGCCGCGCGCGAAGTCACCGAAGTGCCCCAGCACGCCGAGCGGCGCGACCAGGCGCGCCAGACCGTCGCTGAAGAGCGCGGCCGTGGCCTCGACGCTCACCAGCGCGCCGCAGAAGACCGCTCCGAGAATGAACGCGATGGTCGCATTGGCGGTCAGCAGCGAGCCAAGCATGCCCACGGCGATCAACGCCGCGCCCAGCAGCCAGTAGCCCAGATAGTTGCCGATCATCAGGCCGAGGTCGGGACTGCCCAGGAACAGCAGGACGAAGACGTGGCTCAGTGACAGCACCAACGACGCCGTGTAGACGCCCAGCACGGCGAGATACTTGCCGAGGACGACCTCGATGTCGCGCGCCGGTAAGGTGAGCAGCAGTTCGTCGGTCCCCTGCTTACGCTCCTCCGCCCAGACCGCCATCGTCAGGGCCGGCACGAAGAACATCAGGAGGTACGGAAACAGTCGGCTGAGTTGATCGAGGTTCGCCAGATTGTTCAGGAAGAACTGATCCTGCCAGAAGGCCGCCGCTGCGCTGAGAAAGATGAACAGGGTGATGAAGACGTAGCCCGACGGATTACTGAAGTACATCCGCAGATCCCGTCGGACGATCGCCCGAACGATCGCGACGTTGACCAGGTCGCTCATGACGCCGCTCCTCTCGCCGGGGCCGCGGGCGTCGGAGCCCCGGGCGGCATCCGGGTCAACCGATGGAAGCGCCGCTCGAGCGAACCGTCCTCCCGCAGCTCGTCGGGCGCGCCATCGAAGACGAGTTGGCCATTGTGTACGAACAGCACCCGGTCGGCGATCGCATCCACTTCCTGCAGGATGTGGGTCGAAATCAGGATCGTCTTCGACTGGCCGAGCTCCTGGATGTTGAGGCGAAACTCCCGAATCTGATTCGGGTCGAGGCCGGCCGTCGGCTCATCCATGACGAGCACCGCCGGATCGTGCAGGAGGGCCTGGGCCAATCCGGCGCGCTGACGCAGCCCGCGCGACAACTTCCCAACCGGCTTGTCGAGCACCAGGCGGAGCGCGCAGAGTTCCGCGACCTCCTCGATCCGCCGCTTCAGGCGCGCCGGCTCGATCTCGCGGGCCTCGCCAAAGAACTCGAGCAGCTCGAGCGGCGTCATGTCGGGGTACAGCGGCCCATTCTCGGGCAGGTAGCCGAGCGCGCGCGAGGCGGCGATGCGATCGCTCTGCACGTCGTGACCGGCGATGGCCGCGTGGCCGGCGCTCGGCGCGAGGTAACCCGTCAGCAGCTTCATCGTCGTCGTCTTGCCCGCACCGTTCGGCCCGAGGAAGGCCACGATCTGCCCCTCTGGAATCGCGAAGGATACGTCCTGCACGGCGACGAACGGGCCGTAGTACTTGCTGAGCCCCTTCGCCTCGATCATCACCTTCGGGTCCTTGGTCATTTCTCCCTCCGCCGCTCGTCCGGGCACGACTCCACGGCCCTGCGCTTCGGTCGTCGAACCGCAGCCCCTGTGGCCAGGACGGTATCGAATAGTGCGGCCGCAGGCGGGCGCGCCCGGAACGCCATATCGGATTGACGTCCGGAAGGCCTCGGCGGCCGGACCCCTTGAAGATAGCGAAGAGCCGGCCTGCCGCGCAAGTCGTCGGGCCGGCGCTCCTTAATCTGCTACCGCGTGCCCGAGGCGAGCGGCGCGATCAGCTTCAGGTCCACCGGATAGAGGCCCTGAGCGACCAGGTCGCCGTAGAAGTCACGCACCTCGCCAATCGCGACATTGGCCTCGCCGATCGCCTCACCCAGCGCGTCGCGCGACTCGCCGATCCGCCGCGCCTGGGTCTCGGACGGCCGCGACGTGGAACTGACGATCTCGCGCTTCAGGCGGGTCACCTGGCTCCGGACATTCTGCTGCCCGAACCCGCGGACGGCCACGCCGAACCGCTGCCGCACCGGCTCCAGCGCCTCCGCGATCTCCTCGAGACGGGTGCTGACGGCCTCCGGCACGTCATCGCCTCCCTCACCGAGCGCCTCCCGCAACGCCTCGACCTGCTCGTAAGCCACCGTCACACCGCTGAACGCCTCGTCGGCCCGCTCGTGCAACGCGTGCAACGCCATGGCGGCCTGGAACTGCGCCCGCCGATCGGCGTCGGCGATCTCGACCGCCGGGTCGCCCGCGACTCTGACCGTCTCGGTGCCGACGTCACGGCCGTCGACGTGGAGCGTCACCCGGTACTCGCCTGGGAGCACGAACGGTCCGTTGAGCGTGGTGCCGAATCCCCCACCCAGTCCCAGGTCGGGCACCGGCTGGACCCGCAGATCCCAGTGCACGGTCTGGATGCCTGCCGACGTCCGACCCTCGACGTCGTCGCCCGCCAACGTCCGAGCCACGACCCCGCTGCCGTCACGCACGGTCAGCGTGACCTCCTCGATATCGTCTGCCAGGTAGTAGCTGAGCGCCGCGCCCGCCGGCGGATTGTCTCCCCGGTACCATCGGTCGCCGGTCGAGTTCGTCCGGTCGCCGGCCACGTTGAACGACACCGCGGGCGCCGGCGAGAAGAAATGCGTCGCCGAGCGTTCGGCGCGCTCGAACTCCTGCAACGGCGTCAGGTCGTCCAGGATCCAGATTCCGCGGCCGTGCGTGGCGAGAATCAGGTCGTTGTCGCGAGGGTGCAGCGCGACCTCGTAGATCGGCACGGTCGGCAGGTTCGCTTTCACGCGAGTCCACGTCGCCCCACGATCGATCGTCACGAACAGGCCGCGCTCCGTGCCGAGATACAGCACGTCGGCGTTGACGAGATCCTCGGAGATGGTGCGCGCCACCTCGCCGTCGGGCAACCCGCCGCCGATCGACTCCCACGACGCGCCGTGGTCACGGCTCGCGTAGACGTAGGCCTCGAAGTCGCCCGACCGGTGTCCATCGAACGTCGCGTAGACCGTACCGTCGGCGAACTTCGACGCTTCGACCCGCGAGACGTAGGTATTGGCCGGCACGCCGGGGATGTTCCCGGTCACGTTCGTCCACGTCGCGCCACCGTCGCGCGACACCTGGACCTGACCGTCGTCAGCGCCGGTGTAGTACGTCCCTTCCCGCCGGGCCGACTCGGCGAACGTCGTCAGCGTGCCGTAGGCGCCCACCCCATCGTTTCGGGCGATCGCGATCTCGCTGCCCATGACGCCCATGAGCGGCAGTTCGTCCCGGTCGGTCGCGGTCGTCAGATCCGGACTGATCGTCTCCCAGACGTGCCCGCGATCGGTCGTCTTGAAGACGCGATTGGCCGCCACGAAAATGGTCCCAGGATCGTGCGGCGACATCACCATCGGCGCGTCCCAGTTCCATCGATACGCCGTGGCGTCGGGCACCGGTTCGGGCCGGATCGCCTTCCGCTCGTTCGTGGCGCGGTCGACGCGATTCATTCGGCCGCCCTGCGATTCGGCATACAGCGTGTTCGGATCCGTCGGGTCCACGAGCGCGACGAAGCCATCGCCACCGCCGACGATGAACCAGTCGTCATTGACGATGCCGCGCGAACTGCGCGTGGCACTCGGGCCGCACCAGGTGTTGTTGTCCTGCAAGCCGCCACAGACGGTGTAGGGCGACTGCATGTCGAAGCTCGCGTGGTAGAACTGCGCCAGCGGCATGTTGTTCAGGAAGACGTAGGTCTCGCTCCGGTCGTAGGAAATCCCCACGCCACCGTCGCCGCCGAGGATAATCTGCCGTGAGTCGGCAGGGTTGATCCACATCGCGTGGAAGTCGACGTGGATCCGCGGCGCGCCGGTGTTCCGGAAGGTGCGCCCGCCGTCGTCCGACACGAAGAGTTGCACGCCGAGGACGTAGATCCGGTGATCGTCGCCCGGGTCGATCCGGATCTGGCTGAAGTACATCGGCCGGGGGTTGGTGTCGCTCATCTGCTCCCAGGTCGCCCCGCCGTCGTCGGTCCGGTAGATGCCGCCGGCGTCCGGATGCTCGACCCGCGCGTAGAGCACGTTCGGGTCCTTCCGATAGATGTCGAGCCCGATCCGGCCCTTCGGTCCCTCTGGCAGGCCCTCGACCAGCTCGGTCCAGTTCTCGCCGCCGTCGGTCGTCTTGTAGATGCCGCTGCCGGGCCCGCCGCCGTTGAAGCCCCACGACGACCGGCGCCTCTGATAGGTCGCCGCGTAAAGCACCTTGTTGTTCGTCGGATCCATGAGGAGTTCGGTGGCACCCGTGTCCTCGTCGATCTCGAGGACCAGGTCCCACGTCAGCCCGCCGTCGGCGGTGCGGTAGACGCCGCGGTCGCCTCCCGACGCCCACAGGTTGCCGAGTGCGGCGACGTAGACGACGTCGTGATCGACCGGGTCGACGACGATCCGCGCCACCTGTCGGGAGTCGACCAATCCCATGTTGTCCCACGACTGGCCGCCGTCAGTCGACTTGAAGACACCTTCGCCCCACGAGGAACTTTGCCGATTGTTGTTCTCGCCGGTACCGACCCAGACCAGATTGGTGTCGGTGGGCGCGATGGCCACGTCGCCGACCGATGCGGTGGACTCGTCGTCGAACACGGTCTCGAACGTCGTGCCGTTGTTCGTCGTCTTCCAGAGGCCGCCCGTCGCGGTGGCGACGTAAAAGACTGTCGGATCGCTCTCGAGCACCGCCAGGTCGTCGATCCGGCCCGCCATTGTCGCCGGGCCGATCTCGCGGAACCGTAGGGTGTCGAAAGGCGTCGCCGGACCCTCGGCCGATTGGGTCGAGACGAATTGACCCGCCACCAGCCAGATCGCGGCGCACACCAGGAACCCGCGGACACCGGTTCGTACTGCAGTCACGGCTTGCTCCTTGTGAACACGTTTCAGAGGTTGGAAAAGAGGCACTGTACCGCAGCGCCTGGGGCCGGGCAAGGACGTTCCCGGGCGGTGCCGGGAAGAGGCGGACACGGGGTTCAGCGGCGCCGGAACCAGACCGCCGCCGCCGCGATCGGGCCGAGCAGCAGCAGTTCCCAGGCGATCGCTCGGAACGTGTGGGCGACGATCCCCGGCTGCGCGAAGTCACGGTGGATCGGCAGGAACCAGCCGGCCGACGACAGGTAGTAGCCGTCGTCGAATGGCCAGAGCGCCATGACGCCGATCGGCACCGACCCATCGGTCCCGAGCCAGTCGAGCAGCAGGTGCGACCCCCACGCCGCCGCGCACGCCAGGGCGAACGGCACCGAGCGCGGCGTGAACAGCGCCCAGGCCGCGAGGCCGACCAGGATCGTCGCACCCAGGCTGTGCGTGTAGCTGCTGTGCGCCCCAACGAGAAAATCGAGGTCGGGCGCGATGCCGAGCAGGCCGAAGATGGTGCCCGCTCGCCAGGCCGACTGCGACGCGGCGACGCCCCCCGGGCGCGCCGCGGCCAAGCCGCCAACGACGCCGCCCAGGAAGTGCCCGACCGGGGAGGGAATTACCTCACTCCCACGGAGCCCGTGACCGATTCGATCAGCTTGGCCGAGTCGAAGCTGGGCAATGCCGCGCCGTACCCGGTCGGGTCGACCCCGGCGGCCACCCCCATGACCAGCGAGCTGGTTGCAATGAGGAGCGACACCCCAGGACGCATCGTGGCACACCCTAACATGGCAGTTCCTGCCTGGGTTTCGCCTTACCATCGTCTGACAGTCGGCGAATCTCACCTGACATGGCGAAAGTCTCCGCATCCGTAACAGCCAGACAACACGGGGAATACGGAGGTAGTGCCGAACAGTTTCGCTTGACTTACGCTCGGCACGTTCTTAGAATACCTCTTCGAGGGTCGCGCGAACACGAAAGTCGGGCCGCCTGCAGTCTCGTGCAGTGGTGTGCAGCGCCGGACCAGCCTGCGACTGCCAGTCAGCGATCTCGATATTGAAGGAGCGTCACGTCTCATGGCCGAGGACCGAACCCAGCGCGACCGTACGAAGGCGATCGAAATCGCCGTTGGACAGATTGAGAAACAGTTCGGCAAGGGCTCGATCATGCGGCTGGGTTCGTCCGCGGCCATCGAGCAGCTCCCCAGCATCTCCACCGGAGCCGTCAGCATCGACTACGCCCTCGGCGTAGGCGGCGTGCCTCGGGGCCGTGTCATCGAGATCTTCGGCCCGGAGGCGTCGGGCAAGACGACCCTCGCCCTACAGGTCATCGCCAACGCCCAGAAGACCGGGGGCATGGCCGCGTTCATCGACGCGGAGCATGCGCTCGACTCGACCTATGCCTCGGCGCTCGGCGTCGACCTCGACGACTTGCTGGTGTCCCAACCCGACAACGGCGAGCAGGCGCTCGAGATCGTCGAGACGCTGGTCCGTTCCGGCGGCGTCGACGTCATCGTGGTCGACTCGGTCGCCGCCCTGGTGCCGCGCGCCGAGATCGATGGCGAGATGGGTGATGCGCAGGTCGGCCTGCAGGCCCGGCTCATGTCGAAGGCGATGCGGAAGCTGACAGGCGTGGTATCGAAGTCGAAGACTTGCCTCGTCTTCATCAACCAGCTCCGCGAGAAAATCGGCGTCATGTTCGGCAACCCCGAAACGACGACCGGTGGCCGTGCGCTCAAGTTCTACTCGTCGGTCCGGATCGACATCCGGCGGATCGGCGCGATCAAGAACGGTGACACTGTCGTCGGCGGCCGAACGCGCGTGAAGATCGTCAAGAACAAGGTCGCCCCGCCTTTCCGCCTGGCCGAATTCGACATCATGTACGGTCTGGGGATCTCGCGCGAGGGCGACCTGCTCGACTTGGCGGTCGAGCACAAGATCGTCGAGAAGAGTGGAACCTGGTTCTCGTACTCGGGCGACCGACTCGGCCAGGGCCGCGAGAATGCGAAGCGCTTCATGGTCGCGAACGCCGAAACGGCCCAGACGATCGAGGACAAGGTGCGAGCCGAACTCGGACTCACGGCACCGGTGGCCGACTCGACACCGGCGCAGGCGCCGGTCACGGCCGACTGACTCGCTTCGCTGATTCCCTCGTAGCAGACGCGGCTGGCAGATGCTGGAGACGCTCGCGACGATCGACGCGCGCGTGCTCGTCTGGATCCTGTCGCTGCCGCACCCCGAGTGGCTCGACTGGCTGATGGCGGCCGCCAGCGCCGTCGCCCACCACGCCGGGATCTGGCTCGCCCTGGGTGTCGTCCTCGCCGCCTGGGGCCGGCTCTCCTGGATGGCCTACTGGCAGGTCGTCCTCGCGATCGTCCTCGTGTTTCTGGCCGTGGACGTGGTGCTCAAGCCGGCGATCGGCCGCGCCCGGCCATCTGACGCCAACCCGACGATCGCCGCCTTGACCGACGCCGAGCCGCCGGCCAACCCCGCGATGCCTTCGGGCCACGCCGCCACGGCCGTCGCCGGCGCCTACGCGCTCGCCCGCGTCCTCCCAACCGCGCGCATCGTACTCTGGCTCCTCGCAGCGCTCATCGCCGTCTCGCGCCTCTATCTCGGCGTTCACTATCCGCTCGACGTCGTCGCGGGAACGCTCGTCGGATCGGCCTGCGCGGCGCTCAGTGTCGGCGGGACCGTATGGTATAGTCGAGGTCCTGCCGGTCGGATTTCCCAAGAGCCGAGGTAGCTCAGTTGGTAGAGCACACGACTGAAAATTGTGGTGTCGGCAGTTCGATTCTGCCCCTCGGCACCAACCCTGGCCATTGACCGCCACACCACGCTACGTCGTCAACGACGGGTTCCGCATGCCCGCCGGATTTCCGATCGACGGGTTTCGCTCCGGACTGCAGTATCGAGCCCGGCCCGGCGACGTCTTCATCGCCACCTATCCCAAGTGCGGCACGACCTGGGCCCAGCACATCGTCTACCTCATCCTCCACCGCGGCGACCCGCTCCCGGCCGGCCGCAACATGACGGAGGAGATCCCTCATCTCGAGGAGGTCGGCAAGGCGGCGGCGGAGCGGATTGCCGAACCGCGCTGCATCAAGACCCACCTCCCCTTCGACCTTACGCCGTGGCATCCCGACGCCAGGTATCTGTACGTCGCGCGCAACCCATTCGACTGCGCCGTCTCGTTCTTCCATCACACTCGCGGGTTCGTGAAGCTGTACGACTTCGCCGACGGCACCTTCGACGAGTTCTTCGAATGCTTCCTCTCCGGCGAGATCGACTTCGGCGACTACTTCGACAACCTCGTCCCGTGGTTCGCCCATCAGGGTGACGACAATCTGCTCTTCCTCACCTACGAGCAGATGAAGGCCGCCCCGGCCGCTGCCGTCGTCGCCATGGGCGAGTTCCTCGGCCCGGAGCCGGCTCGAACCGTCCACGATCCCGCAACGCTCGACAGCATCATCCGGCACTCGAGCTTCGACAGCATGCGCAAGGACCCGGAGCGCTGGTCGAGCAAGCGCCCGGACGGCATGCCGGCGTTCATCAGGAAGGGCCAGATCGGCGATTGGGTGAACCACTTCAGTCGGGAGCAGGCGCACCGCCTGGCCGACAAGTTCGCCCGGCGCGCCGAAGGCACCGACCTCGAGACCCTCTGGCCGGAGATTCTGGCCGCGGCCCGAGGCTGACGCAGTCCGCACCCGGGGGGGG
>PCAK01000023.1 GCA_002730525.1 Acidobacteriota bacterium
GGGCGGCGCGGTCGCCCGCCACGCCGGCGGCCCGGCAACGCTTGCAGCGGCACCGCGCCCGGACCCGCCTGTGGGGAAGCGGGCTGCCTGGACCTCGCCGTCCTTGTCCTGATCTTGGCCGTTTTCGGCGCGGCGGTCTTCCGTCCGGTCGCCTTCAGCCTGGCGGCTTTCGACGTGGTGGTCCGCGAGCGCGCGGGCCTCGTCTTTGCCGTCTTGGGCGTTCGGCCCTTCGATCGTGCCCTCTTCGATTTCGCGGAACTGGTGGACTTCGCGGGTTTCCCGACCCTCGACTTCGCGGTCTTGCGCTTCGCGGCTGCCGACACTTGCGGCTTGCGGCGAGAGGCCGACTTCGCGGTCTTCTTCTTGGCCTTCGGCTTCTTCAGGCCCGCGCGACCACGTGCCGCCTTGGCTCGGGCAGAACGCGAGGTCGTCTTCCGCGCTCCGCTCGCCGCCTTGCGGCGTGTCGACTTCGAGGGTTTCTTGGCCATTGTCGCGTCTTCGATCCGGCCGGTTCAGGCGGTCAGGTGCGTGGCGCAAGAGCGCCGACGTGGCTTGACGCCTGATCGCTAAGTATTGTATAGTCTGTATCTTATCGCAAATCCGGTGGGCCTCACTGAGCACGCGACGATGCGGTTCGGGGAGCGCGGCCACCTGAAAATCTTGCTAGAGGAGGATCGGCAACGCATGGCGAGCGCAGACGAAACGGTCAACGTCGAACCCATTCAAGGAGGTGCTACTGAAGTGGCCGTGAGCTCCGAGCCGGATGTCATCCAGACCGACGAGGCTGGGATGGACCCGCAGGAGTATGCCCGCCTGGTCGCTCTGTACGACAGCAGCTTCCGCAACATCGCCGAGGGCGAAGTCATCAAAGGTACCGTCCTGCAGGTCTCGGGCTCGGAGGTCATCGTCGACGTCGGATACAAGTCCGAGGGCATGATCGCGCTCGACGAGTTCCGGGATGAGAACGGCGAGGTGATGGTCCAGACCGGCGACCTGGTCGATGTCCTCCTGGAGCGCACCGAGGACCGCGAGGGCCACATCGTGCTCTCGCGCGAAAAAGCCGAGAAGATGAAGATCTGGGACGAGGTCGAGAAGGCCTATGCCGAGCGCAAGGTCGTCATCGGTCGCGTCATCGAGCGGATCAAGGGCGGACTCGCGGTGGACATCGGCGTCCGCGCGTTCCTGCCCGGTTCGCAGATTGACGTGCGACCCGTCCGGAATCTCGACTCGCTGCGGGGGCAGGAGCTCCGCATGCGGGTCATCAAGGTCAACAAGAAGCGCGGCAATATCGTGCTCTCCCGCAAGGCACTCCTCGAAGAGGAGAACGCGGAGAAGAAGACCCAGACCTTGGCCACGCTCGTCGAGGGCAAGGTGCTGCAAGGCGTCGTGAAGAACCTCACCGATTACGGCGCGTTCATCGACCTGGGGGGGCTCGACGGACTGCTGCACATCACCGACATGTCGTGGGGGCGCGTGTCCCATCCGTCCGAGTTGTTCAAGGTGAACGACGAGGTCGAAGTGATCGTGCTGAAGTTCGACCCGGCGACCGAGCGGGTGTCGCTGGGCTACAAGCAGCTCATCGCCGATCCGTGGACGGTCGTGGCCGAGCGCTATCCGGCCGGTGGCCTGGTCAGCGGCAAGGTGGTGAGCCTGACGGATTATGGCGCCTTCGTCGAGCTGGAGCCGGGCGTCGAGGGCCTGATTCACGTTTCCGAGATGTCGTGGAGCAAGCGGGTCAAGCATCCGTCGAAGATTCTCAGCGTCGGCGATATCGTCGAGACGAAGGTGCTAGGCGTCGACTCGCAGGCCCGGCGCATCTCGCTCGGTCTCAAGCAGATCGGGGCCAACCCCTGGCTCGAGCTGGCCGAGAAGTATCCGGTCGGTACGCGGATCAACGGCGCGGTGCGCAACCTCACCGAGTTCGGCGCGTTCGTCGAGGTCGAGGAGGGCATCGACGGGCTGATTCACATCTCCGACATGTCCTGGAGCAAGCGGCTGAAGCACCCGTCCGAGGCGCTGAAGAAGGGCGACACGGTTGAGGCGATGGTGCTGAACGTGGACGCCGAGAACCAGCGTCTCTCCCTGGGGCTGAAGCAGTTGGCCACCGACATCTGGGATGAGTTCTTCGCCAATCACAAGGCCGGCAATGTCATCGAGGGCAAGGTCGTGCGCATGACCAACTTCGGCGCCTTCGTGGAGCTTGCCGACGGCATCGAAGGGCTCATTCACGTCTCGGAGTTCGACGACAGCCACGGCGAGGAAAAGGTCGAGCTCCAGGTGGACGAGTCGTACAGCATGAAGATCATCAAGCTGAGCCCGGCCGATCGGAAGATCGGACTGAGCATCCGTGCACTCAAGTCCGACGAAGAGCACGACTGGGAGTCCTACAGCACGTCGAGCAGCTCAGTAACGCTCGGCGATCACATGAAGCGGAGCGAGTAGGCGCGTCGATCGCCGCCGCCGGCGACTGTCCGGTTGGCGAGCAGGAGGCAGCATGACGAAGGCGGAGCTTGTCGAGGAGGTCTCCCGTGTGTCCGACCTCACGAAGAAGCATTCCGAGGTGATCGTCGATACGGTCTTCAAGAGCATCATCACCGCGCTGCATCGCGGCGAGAAGATCGAGTTGCGCGGCTTCGGCAGCTTCCGGCTCCGGCAACGCGAACCCCGCAAGGGGCGGAATCCCAAGACAGGCGACAAGGTTGATGTGCCGCCGAAGAAGGTGCCGTACTTCAAGCCAGGCAAGGGGCTCAAGGAGCTCATCAACCGGGCGTCCGAAGCGACACCCCCGGTGACGCCGACGCCGCCGACCCCAGTGCCCGGCACCGGCCTTCCCCAGTACTGAGTCGTCTTTGATCTCGGCGCCGCCTGGGCGGCGTCGCGGTCGCCCCGTCTGCTGTGGAACGGCTCTGGTCTCCCTGGAGATTCTCCTACGTGTCGGGCATCGATCAACGACCCGAGGGCTGCGTGTTCTGCGATGCCGCGGCCCAGCCGGACGCGCCGCTCGTCGTCTTCCGCGGTGTCGCGTCTTACGTCATTCTCAATCTCTACCCCTACACCAACGGCCATCTGATGGTGATTCCGGCCCGGCACGTCGCGAGCCTGGCGGCGACCACGGCCGCGGAGCGTGCCGAGATGATGGAGTTGACGCAGCTCGCCGAGCGGGCCCTCGGTGAGGCGTACCGGCCGGACGGGATGAACGTCGGGATCAATCTGGGCCGGGCCGGTGGCGCCGGCATCGTCGACCACCTGCACATGCACGTTGTGCCGCGCTGGGACGGCGACACGAACTTCATGACTTCGGTGGCGGAGTCGCGAGTCCTGCCCGAGACGCTGGAACGCTCGGCCGAGAAGCTGCGGCCGCTCTTCGCCAAGCTGGCGCGTTGACGATGGAGTAGGGCAGGGCTTGCCCCTTCCGACAGCTCTGATGATGACGGGGCCTCCAGCGGAGCGGGGAGCAGCCCTGCCTGGGCGAGCCGCAGGCGAAGCCCTGAGCCTTCAGCCCTTGCTCAGAATCTGCTTCGCGATCGTCTGCAGCTGCAGGTTCGACGTGCCTTCGTAGATCTGGCCGATCTTGGCGTCGCGGTACAGTTTCTCGACCGGGTAGTCCTTGACGTAGCCGTAGCCACCGAACAGCTGCACGGCCAGCGACGTGACCCGTTCGGCGACCTCCGACGAGAAGAGCTTGCAGATGGCGGCCTCGGTCAGAAACGGCTCGCCGGCGTCGCGCCGCCGCGCGGCGTTGTACACCGTGAGTCGTGCGGCCTCCAGTTCGGTCGCGGCCTTCGCGAGCTGGAACTGGACGCCCTGAAAATCCGCGACGGGGCGACCGAACTGCTTCCGCTCCTGCGTGTAGGCGATGGCGTGCTGGAGCGCGCCATCGGCCAGGCCGATCATCTGCGCACCGATACCGATGCGACCCTCGTTCAGCGTCTCGATGGCGACCTTGTATCCCTGGCCGACCTCGCCGAGCACCTGACCGGTCGGCACATGGCAGTTGTCGAGCAGAAGTTCGCACGTGCTGCTCGCGCGGATCCCGAGCTTGTCTTCCTTGGCGCCGACGGTGAAGCCCGGTGCGCCGCGCTCGATGATGAACGCGGTAATCCCGCGATACCCCGCATCGGGGTTGACGTTCGCAAAGACGACGAACACGTCCGCCTCGGCGGCGTTCGTGATCCAGAGCTTGCGGCCGGTCAGGTCGAAGCCGTCACCCCGTTCGACTCCGCGGGTGGCCATGGCGAACGCGTCGCTGCCCGACCCGGCCTCCGAGAGCGCGTAGGCGCCGACGGTGTCGGCGGCCAGGCGCGGGAGGTAGCGCGACTGCACCTCATTCCGACCCCAGCGGCGAATGGCGTTGACCACCAGTGTGTTCTGCACGTCGACGAGCACCCCGATCGCCGGGTCGACCCGCGACAGGGCTTCGACTACCAGCACGGCGTGGAAGAACCTGGCGTTGCCTCCACCCAGGGCCTCGGGCACCTCGATGCCCATCACGTCCAGCGCGAACAGCCCGTCGATCAGTGTGCGCGGAATGGTCTGTTGCTCGTCCATCTCACGGACGAGCGGCCGGATCTCGCCCTCGGCGAACGCGCGGACACTGTCGCGCAGCAGCCGTTCGTCTTCGGTGAGCGTCGTGAGTGGTGCCGGGGACTCGACGGGCATGGTCACGAGCGCGAGGCGTTTCCGTCGGAACACGAGTGAGCCAGCCCACACCGCGCAGCGGGACTGGGCGCCAGTCCGAGAATGCTATCATGGCGTCTAATAGGGACAGGACCGGTCACGAGGCCGAAAGATCGATGAGACGCTGGGTGTTTCTGACGATCGTGCTGGCGTGGGTGTCGACCCCGTCCGGCCAGGGTCAGGCTGCGTCACAGGAGCCCGAGGCAACTCCCCAGCAGGCTCAGGACGCGCCGCAGCAACCGGTCTTCCGCACCGGCGTCAACTTCGTCCGGGTCGACGTCATCGTCACCGACGACGACGACAATCCGGTTACCGAACTGACGATCGACGACTTCGAAGTCTACGAGGATGACCAACTCCAGGCGCTCGAGACATTTCAGCTGGTCCAGATCACACCCGACTCGCTGATTGACGACCCGGTTCGCCCGATCCGCAACGAGTTCGACGAGGAACGCGAGGCGGCACGGCCCGACGTTCGGCTGTTCGCCATTTTCCTCGACGACTACCACGTGCGTCTGGGCGCGAGCCTGCGCGTCCGTGAACCGCTGATCGAGTTCGTCGAGTCGCTCGCACCGACCGACATGGTCGGCATCATGTATCCGCTGACGTCGTTGGTGGATCTGCGGATGACGCGGAACCACGCCGCCATCATCGAGGAGATCAAGCGGTTCCAGGGCCGCAAGTACGACTACGAGCCGCGGAATCAGTTCGAGTTCCAGTACGCGCGAGCGCCCGCCATGACGGTGGAGCAGATCCGGAACGAAGTTTCGCTGACCGGGCTGCGCGCGCTCGTGACCCGTCTCGGCGGGCTACGCGAGGGCCGGAAGTCGGTCATCCTCGTCAGCGAGGGCTTCACGAACATCCTGCCGCCGCAGATGCGCCGGACGGATGCGACCCAGCTCGCCGACCCCCGTCAGCAGAACCCGTTCGTGACGAGTGGCAACCCCCGCGAACAGGCGATGCAGATGACGGCCGATCTGTCCTTGCAGACCGACCTGCAACGGCTGTTCGATGGGGCGAACCGGGCGAACACGTCGATCTACTCGCTGGATCCGCGCGGGTTGGCCTCGTTCGAGTTCGACATCAATGAAGGCGTCAGCTTCGGGAGCGATCGCAACACGCTGAACGCCACGATCAACACGCTGCGGTCGATCTCCGAGACGACCGACGGCTATGCCATCGTCAATACGAACGATCCCCGCCAGGGACTCCAGCGGGCGGTACGCGACGCCAGCACGTACTATCTGCTCGGCTACAACTCGGCCGACGCGCCGGCTGATGGGAAGTTTCACGAGATCAAGGTGCGGGTGCCCGGCCATGACGTCGAGGTGCGGGCGCGCCGGGGCTTCTGGGCGATGTCACCGGAGGACCTCGAGCGGATCGAGACGACGTCCGCGGCGCCCGAGACGCCGTCCGAGGTCGACCTGGCGCTGTCGCTGCTCGGCGCCCGACGGAACCAGCGGTTCGTGCAGACCTGGATCGGGATGGGCCAGGGTGACGATGGGCTCACGCGCGTGACCTTCGTCTGGCGCCCGGCGCCGCGCGTGCCGGGCCGGCGGCGGGCCGAGCCGGCGAAGGTCGGCCTGACCGTCAGTGGGAACGGTGGTGTCAGCGTCTTCCAGGGCGAGATTCCCGACGGGCCGGTGGTGCTCTCCGACGACGGCACAGCCGATCCGGGGTGGGCGGTCTTCGACGTCGCGCCGGGCGCGTTGCAGTTGGCGCTGTCGGTTCGCGGCGTCGGCGGCGGCGTCATCGACAACGACCTGCTGCACTTCAACGTTCAGGATTTCACCGGGACGGAGGTCACGCTCGGGTCGCCGCGGGTCTTCCGCGCGCAGAATGCGTTCGAGATGCGTCAGCTGCGAACCGATCCGAATCCGATTCCGGAGACCGGGCGGGAATTTCGACGCACCGACCGGCTGCTCGTTCACGTCGAGGCGTACGGGCCCGGGACGGCCGTGCCCGAGGTGACGGCGCGATTATTGAATCGCAGCGGCCAGTCGATGGCCGACCTGCCCGTCCAGGTCCCGACGGAGGCATCCGCGCCCTACGTACTCGATCTCCCGCTCGCGAGCCTGGCTCCCGGCGAGTACCTCATCTCGCTCACCGCGGCGATGGCCGACGCGAGCGCCGAGCAGCTCATCGCCATTCGCGTGACGAGCTAGTAGCCCGCCGCCGGCGGTGGCGGGCTCCTATTCCCACGACAGACCCCGATTGACGCGGCGTCCGGCCACGGCGATCTCCACAACAGGACGCCTCATGCGTGGTATATTCGGAGGTTGTCACGCCTTCGAGGCGTACTCATAAGCGCGTTGGGTTCCACGGTTCATCGAGGAGGACGGTCTCATGGTGACGAAGAGCGCGGGAGCGGGGTCGGGAGTGTCGGGCTATGTCGCCGACGTGATGGCGGAGGTCGTGGCGAAGAATCCGTCGGAGTCGGAGTTCCATCAAGCCGTTGGCGAGGTGCTGGAGTCGCTCGGCCCCGTGCTGGAGGCGCGACCCGACTACCGCAGCGGGAAGATTCTGGAGCGGGTCGTCGAGCCGGAGCGCGTCATCATGTTCCGGGTGCCGTGGCAGGACGACCGGGGCGACGTCAACGTGAACCGAGGGTTCCGCATCGAGATGAACAGCGCCATCGGCCCCTACAAGGGCGGCCTGCGATTCCATCCGTCGGTCAACCTCGGCATCCTCAAGTTTCTCGCGTTCGAACAGATCTTCAAGAACGCCCTGACCACGCTGCCGATCGGCGGCGGGAAGGGCGGGTCCGACTTCGACCCGAAGGGCAAGAGCGACTCAGAGGTCATGCGGTTCTGTCAGAGCTTCATGACCGAGTTGCAGCGCCACATTGGCGCCAACACGGACGTGCCGGCGGGTGATATCGGCGTGGGCGGCCGCGAGATCGGCTTCATGTTCGGACAGTACAAGCGGCTCAGGAACGAGTTCACCGGCGTCCTGACCGGCAAGGGCTTGAACTGGGGCGGCTCGCTCATTCGACCCGAGGCGACCGGGTACGGCGCCGTGTACTTTGCCGCCGAGATGCTCGCCACGCAGGGCAAGACGCTCCACGGCAAGTCCTGTTTGGTATCGGGTAGCGGCAATGTCGCCCAGTACACAGTCGAGAAGCTGCTCGAATTGGGCGGCCGACCGGTGACGCTTTCCGATTCCAGCGGCTACATCTACGACGAGGCCGGCTTCGATGACGACAAACTGGCATTCGTCAAGGAGTTGAAGAACGTGCGGCGCGGCCGGATCCAGGAGTACGCCGACCACTTCGAGAACGTCGTCTTCACGGCTGCCGATCCGTCGGCAGACTACAATCCACTCTGGAACCACAAGGCGCGGTGCGCGTTTCCGAGCGCGACGCAAAACGAGATCAACAGCACCGATGCGGCCAACATGCTGCGCAACGGCGTCACGGTTGTCTCCGAAGGCGCGAACATGCCGGTCACACTCGACGGCGTAAAGCAGTTCCTCGACGCGAAGATCATGTACGGGCCGGGAAAGGCTGCCAACGCCGGCGGCGTCGCGACCTCTGGGCTCGAGATGACGCAGAATAGCCTGCGCATGAGTTGGACGCGCGAGGAAGTGGACGGACGGCTGCAGTCGATCATGAAGGCGGTTCACCGGGCCTGTCACGAGACCGCGGAGCAGTTCGGCGACCCGGGTAACTACGTCATGGGTGCCAACATCGCCGGCTTCGTGAAGGTTGCCGACGCGATGCTCGACCAGGGTCTCGTCTAGGCCGGCCGAGGCGACCACGCGGCGGCGCGTTCTCAGGGTTCCCCGCGATGGGCCGGCGGTCGGCCGGCCCGCGCGGGGCACCGTTCCCAAGGCTTTCCACCATGTCCGAAACGCGGCCGGACGGTCTCTCGTTCAGTTCGGGAAGCCGGCTGCGCAGCTTCCAAGACCTCGGGCTCTACCGCGTTAACGACATCCTCCTCGTTTCGACCCTCTACGACTCGTTCATCCTCGCCGAGGACGGCCGCCTCAGCGAGGTCATGCTCACCGAGTTCCTCGACCTCGATCTGCACCACACGCCGCGCCTGACCCGTGTCTCCACGGGCGCCGAGGCGGTCGCGCTCGCCCGCGCCGAGAGCCGGTACAACCTCATCATCACGTCGCTGCACGTCGGCGACATGGACGCGCCGAAGCTGGCGGGGGAGATCGCCGCGGCCGGCCTGCAAACCCCGGTCATCGGCCTGGCCTACGACACCCGCGACCTGGATCGGTTCACGCCGGCGACCGAGATCTCGGCGATCAACAAGGTCTTCCTCTGGCAAGGCGACGTACGGATCCTCCTAGCGATCGTGAAGTACGTCGAGGATCGGATGAACGTCGCCCGCGACACCGGCGAGATGGGCGTCCAGGCGATCATCGTCATCGAGGACAGCGTCCGCTACTATTCGTCGTTTCTGCCGGTCATCTACACCGAACTGGTACACCACACGCACAACCTGCTGCCGGACGGCATGAACCGGTCGCACAAGCTGATGCGCATCCAGGCCCGGCCGAAGATCCTGCTGTGCACCTCCTACGAGGAGGCGTGGGACTACTTCGAGCAGTACCAGGCTGACGTGCTCGGCGTGATCTCGGATGTGGGCTTTCCCAAGGGCGGGGAAGTCGACAAGAACGCCGGGTTCGAGTTCGCGCGGCGTGTTCGAGCCCTGCAGTCGGATGTGCCGATCATGCTGCAGTCGGGCTCGGGCTCATCCGACCATGTCGCGCGGGCCAAGGAGGCCAACGTCTTCTACGTCCGCAAGGGGTCGCCGTTCCTGCTGCACAGCTTGCGGCAGTTCATGACCGACGGTTTCGGTTTCGGCGACTTCGTCTTCCGGCGCCCCGATGGGTCGGTCGTCTCGGTTGCCAAGGACCTACGCCAGCTCGAGACCCAACTGCGCGAGGCGCCGGGCGACAGCGTCGCCTTTCACGGTGAGCGGAATCATTTCTCGCGGTGGCTCAAGGCGCGGACGGAGTTCGAGTTGGCGCACTTCCTGCGGCCACGCAAGCTCGCCGACTACGACACGGTCGAGGGCCTGCGCGAGGTGCTGATACAGGCGATTCACGACTACAACGAACAGCGCCACCGGGGAATCGTCGCTGACTTCGACCGCGAGCACTTCGATCCGGCTCGGACGTTCGGCCGGATCGGCGCCGGATCGCTCGGCGGCAAGGGGCGCGGCCTGGCGTTCGCGAATTCGCTCTTGGCCGAGGAGATCTCCGCGTCGCGGCTTCCGGGGATCCGGCTCGGCGTGCCGCCGGCCGTGGTCCTGGCGACGGAGGTGTTCGACCGCTTCCTCGACGCGAACGACCTGCGCGACTTCGCCATCGAGTGCGACGACGACGACGCGCTGGTCGAGCGATTCCGCGAGGCCGGTTTTCCGGCACCGATTCAGCAGCAGCTGAGCGAGCTGATCCAGCTGATGGACTACCCGTTGGCGGTTCGTTCGTCGAGCCTGCTCGAGGATTCGCCCTACCAGCCGTTCGCGGGCGTGTACGAGACGGTGATGCTGCCGAACGACGACGCGGATCCGACGCGGCGGCTTCGGCGGCTTCTTGATGCCGTGAAGACCGTCTACGTGTCGATGTTTCGCCAGCGGTCGAAGCGCTATCTGCACGCCTCGCCGTATCGGCTCGAAGAAGAGAAGATGGCGGTGATCATCCAGAAGCTCATGGGCATGCACCACGCCGACCGGTTCTATCCCGATGTGGCGGGCGTCGCGCGGTCGCACAACTTCTATCCGGTCGCGCCGATCACCGCGGCCGACGGCGTGGCCGCGGTGGCGCTCGGGCTGGGCGCAACGGTGGTCGATGGCGAGGCGTGCTTCCGATTCTGTCCGCCGTATCCGCAGCACGTCGTGCAGTTCTCGTCGGTCGACGACATGCTCGCCAACTCCCAGCGCTCGTTCTATGCGCTCCAGCTCGGCCAGGACGGGTCCGACGAGGTGGGCAGCTCACAGTTCGAGTTGCAGCAGTTCGGGCTGGACACTGCCGAAGCCGATGGCAGCCTGCGATTCGTGGGGTCGACGTTCTCGCCCGAGAACGACGCGATTTACGACGGCGTCGCCCGCCCGGGCGTCCGCCTCGTCAGCTTCGCGCCGATCTTGAAGCACAAGGTGTTTCCGCTTGCGGAATTGCTCCAGTCACTGCTCGAGGTGGGCCGCGCGGCGACCGGGGGACCGGTGGCGATCGAGTTTGCGTGCAACCTGGGCCTGCCCGACGATCAGCCGGCCGAGTTCGCGTTCCTGCAGCTACGTCCACTGGCGCTGTCCCGTGAACTGAGCGAACTGGATATGGGTGACGAGGACCCCGGCGACCTCGTCTGCACGAGCGACGCGGTCCTCGGACACGGTCTGGTCGAGGACGTGCACGATCTGGTCTACGTTGACCCTCAGCGGTTCGATCGCGCCAAGACGCGTGATGTCGCGGTGGAGATCGCCAGGCTCAACGCGGTGCTCGAGAATGAGGGGAGGCCCTACGTTCTGATGGGCCTCGGCCGGTGGGGCTCGCGGGACCCGCACCTCGGAATTCCGGTCACGTGGGATCAGATCTCGGGTGCCCGCGCCATCGTCGAGGCCGGGTTCGAGGATATGCACGTGGCGCCGTCCGAGGGCTCGCACTTCTTCCAGAACATCACGGCCAGTCAGATCGGCTACTTCACGGTGAACCCGCAAGCGGGCGTGGGGTCGGTCGACTGGGGATGGTTGGCCGCGCAGCCGGCGACAACCGAGATGACCTACGTGCGCCACCTCAGGTTCGAAGGGCTGCTCGTCGTGAAGATGAACGGGCAGCAGCATCGCGGCGTGATCCTCAAACCCGGCGCCGCTCCGGGCTCGCCCTAGGCGTACAGGCCGCGCATCCGGGTCGCGCCCGCGACGCGCCTGATGGCGACGATGTAGGCCGCCGCCCGGAGGTCCGTGTCGAAGGCCATCGAGGTGTCCAGCACGTCCGTGAACGCCTCACAGAGCTTCCGCTCGAGCCGGTCGTTCACTTCCGCCTCGGTCCAGAAGTAGCCGTAGCGGTCCTGCACCCACTCGAAGTACGACGCGGTCACGCCGCCGCTGTTCGCCAGGATATCGGGGACGACGAAGACCCCCCGTTCGTGGAGCTGCGCGTGCGCGTCGGGAGTGGTGGGCCCGTTGGCGCCCTCAACGACGATCTTCGCCTTGATGTGCGGTGCATTGTCGGCCGTGATCTGGTTGCCCAACGCCGCCGGCACGAGCACGTCCACGTCCAATTCGAAGAGCGCCGGGCCGTCGAGGGGATCCGCGTGCGGGAATCCCGCGACGGTTCGGTGTTCGTCGACGTGGCGCTGCAGCGCGGCGACATCGATGCCTTCCGGGTCATGCACGCCGCCGCCGTGGTCGGTCACGGCGACGATCTTCGCGCCGAGTTCGGTGAGCAGGGCCGCCGTAACCGATCCGACGTTGCCGAAGCCCTGGATGGCCACGGTCGCCTTCGTCATGTCGAGCCCAAGATGCTTGGCCGCCTCGTGCGTGATGATCGTCACCCCGCGCCCTGTCGCCTCCCGGCGGCCCAGCGAGCCGCCGAGCTCGACCGGTTTGCCGGTGACGACCGCGGTCACGGTGCGACCGTGGTGCATGCTGTAGGTATCCATCACCCAGGCCATGACCTGGGCGTTCGTGTTGACGTCAGGCGCCGGGATGTCCTTCTCCGGGCCGATGGCGTCGACGATCTCTGCGATGTAGCGACGCGTCAGCGCTTCGATCTCCCGTTTGGACAGTGTCGCCGGGTCGCACACGACGCCGCCCTTGGCGCCGCCGAACGGGATGTGCGCGATCGCGCACTTCCACGTCATCCAGGCCGCGAGCGCGGTGACCTCGTCGAGGTTGACGCCCGGATGAAAGCGGATGCCGCCCTTGCACGGCCCGAGCATCATGCTGTACTGGACACGGAAGCCTTTGAAGACGCGCACCGAACCATCGTCCATCTGGACCGGGCACGACACGATGATCTGGCGCATCGGGTTCGTGAGGATCTCCCAGATGCTCGGCTCCAGGTCGAGGCGCTTGGCGGCGCCGCTGAATTCCTGCAGCATGGCGTCGAACATGCTGTCGTTCTGACTCATGAGGTCTCCCGTCGCGCCCGCCAGCGAGCGCATCACCCAAGATCCTACTGCACTCGCGGGTGGGCGCCGCCGTGAACGTTGATTTCCACCGCCGTCCGCGCCTATGCTGACGCATCGGTGCCGCCCGACGTTGACACTGCGTGCCCACCATGAACCCCGTCAGGTCAGACGCGCCGCCCAATCACGCTCCCGCTCGTCCGCCACGGCCAGAGCGGTTCACGACGATCTCGAACTTGCCGATCGCGACGGTGTACGGCCCGGCGGCAACCGCCGATCTGGTCTACGATCAGGACCTGGGAGACCCCGGCCAGTTTCCTTATACCCGCGGCATCCACCCCAGCGGCTATGCCGGCAAGCTCTGGACGATGCGGCAGTTCGCCGGCTTCGGCACACCGGACGAGACCAACGCGCGGTATCGGCAGTTGCTCGACGCGGGGGGCACCGGGCTCAGCGTGGCGTTCGACTTGCCGACGCTGATGGGGCGGGACCCGGACCATCCCCTGTCGCTGGGCGAGGTCGGCAAGTGCGGCGTCAGTGTGGCATCGCTCGCCGACATGGAGCGGCTCTTCGCCCAGATCCCGCTCTCGACGATCACGACGTCGATGACCATCAATTCGCCCGCGGCGATACTGCTCGCCATGTATCTCGTGGTGGCGGAGCAGCAGGGGGCAGATTGGCGCGAGATCTCGGGCACGATTCAGAACGACATCCTGAAGGAGTACATCGCGCAGAAGGAATACATCTATCCGCTCGGGCCATCGATGCGGCTCGTGACCGACGTATTCGGCTTCTGCGCCGAGCGGGGGCCGCGCTGGAATACGATCTCGGTGAGCGGCTATCACATCCGGGAGGCCGGCTCGACCGCGTTGCAGGAGCTGGCCTTTACGCTGCGCGACGGGATCGAGTACGTCGAGTACGGGATCGAGGCGGGTCTCGCGGTCGATGCGTTCGTGCCGCGGATGTCGTTCTTCTTCAATGCCCACAACGAGTTCTTCGAGGAAATCGCCAAGTACCGCGCGGCCCGCCGGCTGTGGAGCCGCGTGATGCGCGACCGGTTCGGCGCGACGGACGAGCGGTCGTGGAAGCTCAGGTTTCACGCGCAAACGGCCGGAGTATCGCTCACGGCCCAGCAGCCGCACAACAACGTCATCCGGACGGCGGTGCAGGCGCTGGCCGCCGTGCTCGGCGGCGCGAATTCGCTGCATACGAATTCGCTGGACGAAGCGCTCGCGCTGCCGACCGTCGAGGCCGCCACGCTAGCGCTGCGGACGCAACAGATCCTCGCCCACGAGAGCGGATTGGCCGACGTCGCCGATCCGCTGGGGGGCTCCTACTATCTCGAGGCGCTCACGGACGAGCTCGAAGCCGGCGCCTTCGAGCACTTCAAGACGATTGACGATCTCGGTGGCATGGTCGCGGCGATCGAGCAGGGATATCCCCAGCGGGAGATCGCGAACAGCGCGTACAAATTCCAGACGGAAGTCGAGCAGGGCGTGCGCGGCATCGTTGGGGTCAACGTGCATGCCGACGACACCGCGCCCGGCGTGCCCACGCTGTACATCGACGAAGGCGTGGCCGACGATCAGGTCGCGCGACTCGCCGACCTTCGACGGACACGGGATGGTGACCGCGTGACACGGTCGCTCGACGCGCTGCGCGAGACCGCGCGCGGACGGGAGAACCTGATGCCGAAGCTCCTCGACTGCGTCAGCGCCTATGCGACGCTGGGCGAGATGTGCGATGCGTTCCGCGATGTCTGGGGCGAATACGAGGAGGCGCCGGCGATTTGAGCGCTCTAGCGGGCATGCGGAACATTCGCGTCGTCATCGCCAAGCCTGGCCTGGACGGGCACGACCGCGGCGCCAAGGTGATCGCCCGGGCGCTGCGTGACGCCGGGATGGAGGTGATCTATACCGGCCTCCGCCAGACCCCGGAGCAGATCGTGGACGCCGCGCTTCAGGAAGACGCCGACGTGATCGGGCTCTCCATTCTGTCGGGCGCGCACAACCATATCTGCCCTCGCGTCGTCGAGTTGCTGGAGGCCAGGAAGATCCCGGACGTGCTCGTCGTGGTGGGTGGCATCATTCCCGATGCTGATCTGCCGAAACTGCACGCGATTGGTATCACGGGCGTCTTCCCGCCGGGCACGTCGATGCAGGCGATCGTCGAGTTCATTCGTCAGCACGCCCGACCCGAGGCCGCGACCTCGTGAGTCGAGCCACGTCCGAACGCGTCGTCGCTTGACGTTCCACGCAGCGGCGGATACGCTCCAGAAAATATGCCCCACCGCCTCCTGCTTGCCGACGACTCCGTGACGATCCAGCGCGTGATCGAGCTGACGTTCACAGAGGAAGACGTGACGGTCACCGCCGTGGGCGATGGCCAGCAGGCGATCGATCAGATCAGCGCGGAACCGCCGGACATCGTGCTCGCCGACGTCGGCATGCCGGAGAAGACTGGCTACGAAGTGGCGGAGTTCGTGAAGGGTGACCCGGTGTTGTCGCGCATTCCGGTCATCCTCCTCACCGGGGCGTACGAACCGGTCGACAAGGAGCGCGCGAAGCGGATCGGCTGCGACGGCGTCATGGAGAAACCGTTCGAGCCGCAGATGGTGATCAACCGTGTCCGGGACCTGCTCGCGGGTGAGCGACCCGCGTCGCTCTGGACGGCTCCGCTCGACGATGAGGTGTCGGGCGTCGGTGCGCCGGCCACCGCCCCGATACGCGAGGTCGGCGGCCCGGCTGCCGAGACGACGGCCCTGGCCGCCGCCTCGTCGCCGATCGCCTCGGCCGCGCCCGCGGCACCCGTGTCGCTGGCCGAGGCGTTCGCCGCGCTGCTCGCAGCGGAGCAGGGCTGGCCGTCGCCGCCACCCACGGCCGGCGACCGAACTGCCTCCAGCCTTGCGACCGAACGCCTGGCGGCTGCGGTGACCCGACGAGTCCTCGATCAGCTGACCGATCAGGTCGTCGAGGATGCGGTCACGCGGGAGGTCTCTCAGGTGGCCGAGCGGCTCGTCCAGGACGAGATTGACCGGATCAAGTCCGACGCCGACGCCACCTAGTCCGTTCCGCCCCCGCCCTGCCTCCGGGACCGATCTCCGCCGAGCCTGATACGATCAGAGCGCCCATGCCCAAGGTCGAGCTGTCAAAGACGTTCGAGCATCGCGAAGTCGATCCCAAGTGGTACGCCTTCTGGGAGTCGATCGGGGCGTTTCGCGCCGATCCCGGCTCGGGCCGGCCGCCATTCAGCATGGTGCTGCCGCCGCCCAACGTGACCGGGTGGCTCCACATCGGGCATGCCCTCAATCAGACGCTGCCCGACATCGTCGCGCGCTGGCGCCGGATGCGCGGTGACGATGTCCTCTGGCTTCCGGGCACGGACCACGCCGGTATCGCCACCCAGAATGTCGTGGAGCGCCACCTGGCCGACGAGGGGAAGACCCGGCACGACCTGGGTCGCGACGCGTTCGAGGCTCGTGTCTGGGACTGGGCCCGGAAGAGCAAGGGCACGATCATCGGCCAGATGCGCACGCTGGGTTCCTCGGTCGACTGGAGCCGTGAGCGGTTTACTCTCGATGAAGATCTCTCGCGTGCCGTCCGGAAAGTGTTCGTCACGCTCTACGACGAGGGCTTGATCTATCGCGGGAAGTACATCGTCAACTGGTGTCCGCGGTGTCGGACGGCGCTGTCGGACCTGGAGGTCGTGCACAAGGAGACGAACGGTTCGCTCTACTACGTGCGATATCCGTACGCGGAGGGCGAGGGTGACGGATACGTGATGGTCGCGACGACGCGTCCCGAGACGATGCTCGGGGACACCGCCGTGGCCGTGCATCCGGACGACGAGCGGTACCGAGCTGCCGTCGGTCGGCGCCTCCGGCTTCCGATTCTGGGCCGCGAGCTGCCGATCATCGCCGATGCGTTCGTGGAACCGGAGTTCGGCACCGGCGCCGTCAAGGTGACCCCCGCCCATGATCCCAACGACTTTGCGATGGGCGAGCGCCACGATCTCCCGCAGGAGTCGGTGATCGACGAAGACGGGAGGATGACGGAGGTGGCGGGGCCGTTTGCCGGCCTCGATCGGCGCAAAGCGCGCGCCGCGGTGGTCGAACAACTAGAGCGCGACGGCGCGCTGGACCACACCGAAGACCACAGGCATGCGGTCGGGCACTGCCAGCGCTGCGGGACGGTCGTCGAGCCACTCGTGTCGACCCAGTGGTTCGTCCGCATCGGCCCGCTGGCGGAGCCGGCGATCGATGCGGTGCGCACGGGCCGGATCACGTTCGTACCCGAGAACTGGGAGAAGACCTACTTCGAGTGGATGACCAACATCCACGACTGGTGCATCTCCCGCCAGCTCTGGTGGGGGCACCGGATCCCGGCGTGGTACTGCGATGCCTGCGACCGGACGATCGTGGCGGAGGAGACGCCCGCACGCTGCGCGTGTGGCGGTGCTCTTCGGCAGGATACCGATGTGCTGGACACCTGGTTCAGTTCCGGGCTCTGGCCGTTCAGCACGATGGGCTGGCCGGAGCCCACGGCCGACCTCGAGCGCTACTACCCGACCAGCGTGATGATTACCGGCCTCGACATCATCTTCTTCTGGGTGGCGCGGATGATCATGCTCGGCCTGAAGTTCGGGCAGGAGGTGCCGTTCCGGAAGGTCTACATCACCTCGCTCGTGCGCGACGCGCACGGGAAGAAGATGAGCAAGTCGAAGGGCAACGTCGTCAATCCACTCGAGTTGATGGACGAGATCGGCGCCGATGCCCTACGGTTCACGCTGACCGCGCTCGCCTCGCCCGGTATGGACATCTCGCTGTCCGAGGGCCGGCTGCGGGGCTATCGCCAGTTCGTCAACAAGATCTGGAACGCCTCACGCTTCGTGCTGCTGCAGATCGGGGAGGTCGAGACCCGGCCCGAGCCGCCCGCTCGGCCGGCCGCGCTCGCGCATCGGTGGATCTTGCATCGCGTCAGCGCCATGGGCGCCGAGGTCAACGCCGCGCTCGACGCGTTCCGCTTCGACGTGGCCGCCGACCGGCTCTACCATTTCTTCTGGCACGAGTACGCTGACTGGTACATCGAGCTGGTCAAGCCGTATCTCCAGTCGGATGGGCCCGATCGCGAAACCGCGGTGGCCGTGCTCCTGGAGGTGCACGACCGGACCTTGCGCTTGCTGCACCCGATCATCCCGTTCGTCACCGAGGAGGTCTGGCAGCAGCTGCCTCGGCGACCGGCCGACGGCCGCACGGCCGACGGCGAGCACCAGACGCTCACGCTCGCGGCATTCCCGATGGGGGAGCCCGCGTGGTTCGATGAGGACGCGGTCGCCGAGATGGCGGTCCTGCAGGAGGTCATCACCGCCATCCGGACGGTCCGGTCGGAATGGGGGGTGGCCCCCGCCAAGAAGCTGGTGGCATTTGTCGAGGGAGCCGACGCGGCCACGCGCGCAACGCTCGAGGGCAGCCGGGATCACCTCATGCGTCTGGCCGGGCTCGAACGATTCGAGTTCGAAGAGCGCGTGGCGCGTGACCCGGAGACGGCGGTGCGCGTCGTGCGCGGGCTGCAATTACACCTGCCGCTTGCCGGCATCGTCGATAGACAGGCCGAACTGCGACGCATCGAGAAGGAACTGGCCAAGGTGGGTAAGCAGCAGGCTGCGGATGAGGCGAAGCTGGGGAACCCGAAGTTCCGTGAGCGCGCCGCACTCGAGATCGTCGCCGAGACCGAGGCGCGCCTCCGGGGCGTGACCGAGCAGCGACAGAAGCTCGAAACACTGCTGCAGGAGCTGTCCCGGTGACCACGCGCCCGCTCGAGCCAGCGATCTATCGCGAGCTCGTCCGGCGGGCGCTGGAAGAGGATGTCGGGGCGGGCGACGTCACCAGCGCAGCGGTGGTGCCGGCGGCCGCCCGGGCCGCGGGCTGGATCGTCGCGAACGCCTCCTGTGTCGTGGCCGGCCTCGGCATTGTCGCCGAGGTCTTCCATCAGCTCGATCCGGACATCGTGGTGGCGCCTCGCCGAGCCGACGGTGACGGGTGCACGGCCGGCGACGTCGTGGTCGATCTATCCGGTGGCGGGCGGGTGCTGTTGACCGGCGAGCGGACCGCGCTGAACTTTTTGCAGCGGCTTTCTGGCATCGCGACCCTCACGCGCGCCTTCGTCGCGGTCGCCGGCGCCGTCACCGTGCTCGACACGCGCAAGACCACCCCGACGCTCAGACAGCTGGAGAAGTACGCCGTGCGCGTAGGCGGCGGACGAAATCACCGGTTCGCGCTCGATGACGGTGTGCTGATCAAGGACAACCACATCGTGCTGGCCGGCGGCGTCGAACCGGCCGTGCGGTCGATGCGCGCGGCCAACGGCGCGAGGCCGATTCAGGTCGAGGTCGAGAGCCTGACGCAGGCCGACGCGGCGCTGGCGGCCGGCACGGATCGGCTGCTGGTCGACAACATGGCCGACAGCGACGTGCGTGAAGTGGTCCGCCGCAGCCGCGGCCGAGCCACGGTGGAAGTCTCGGGCGGTGTATCACTGGAGCGGATGGCCGGGATCGCCACGACCGGAGCTGACTTCGTGTCGATCGGTGCGCTCACCCATTCGGCCCCGGCCGTGGACTTCGGGCTGGAACTCGAGCGTCGCGAACCGTGAGTGACTCGGATCCCGCGGTCCGTTTGAGTCAGGCCCTGCGTGCCGCCGCCGCGCGGCTCGGATGCTTCGCCGAGCGGGTCGGCTACCTCCCAGAGACCGCGTCGACGAACGACAAGGCGATCGAGTTGGCGCTGGGCGGTGCACCCGAAGGTACGACCGTGGTGGCCGGTGGCCAGACGGCCGGCCGCGGGCGACGGGGGCAGGTCTGGTCGTCGCCTCCGGACGCCGGACTGTACGCGTCGGTGGTGCTCCGGCCACCGGCGCTGGCGCCGCTGGTCACGCTGATGTGCGGCGTCGCGATTGCCGACGCGGTGCGGCAGCTGACCGAGCTCGAGGTCGCCCTCAAGTGGCCCAACGATCTCGTCGTCGAGCGCCTGGGGCGGCGGAAGCTAGGTGGGATCCTCGCGGAGGCCGGGACGTCGGCATCCGGGCTCGCCCACGTCGTGGTCGGTTTCGGGATCAACGTGCGGACGGCGCCGCGACCCGACGCGGAGGCTGGGGACGCCACGTCGATCGAGGCTGAAGGCGCCTCGGTGCCGCCCCTGGAAACCCTGTTGGTCGAGGTACTGGCGGCCCTGGTGTCGTGTCGGACGGCGATGGTCGCGGGGCAGACGGGTGCTATCCTGGATCGCTGGCGGGCGCTCTCACCCTCGAGCGTCGACGCAGCCGTCGAACTGGCCGGGTCTGGGGGGGCGCGACGTGGCACGACGGCCGGCATCGACGCGGACGGGGCGCTGCTCGTGCGGGTCGAGGGCGAGATCGAGCGGGTCGTCGCGGGAGTCGTGCGGTGGGTCTAGGCTCCCCGCCCAGGGTTGCGCCGATGAAGCAAGACGTCATGCTGCTGGCGATTGATGTAGGCAACACGAACGTCACGCTCGGGGTCTTCGACGGTGAGACGCTGACCCAGAGCTGGCGCCTCGCTTCGCTCAAAGAGCGGACCGCCGACGAGCTCGGCATCCTGGTGAGCGATCTGTTTCAGGCGCGCGGTCTCGACAAGGCGTCGATCGGCGGCGTGGTCGTCGCGTCGGTCGTGCCCGCGCTGACCGGACCGGTGTCCGAGATGATCGCCAGGTACTTCGACCGGGAAGTCGTCGTCGTCGACCCCGCCGCCGACACCGGCATGCCGGTGCGCTACGACCAGCCCGACGAGGTCGGTGCCGATCGTCTAGTCAACGGCATCGCGGCCTACGAACGGTTCGGCCGGATGCAGGGCATCCCGGTCATCATCGTCGATTTCGGCACAGCCACGACCTTCGACTGCATCTCCGCGCGGGGCGAGTACCTCGGCGGCGTCATCTGTCCCGGCGTGCAGATTTCCGCCGACGCGCTGTTTCAGCGCGCCGCGCGTCTCCCGCGCGTCGACGTCCGCAAGCCGGAGCGGGTCATCGGGCGGACAACCGTCGGCTCGATGCAGTCTGGACTCTTCTACGGCTACGTCGCCATGGTCGAAGGGATGGTCGCCCGCATCCGCGCGGAGCTCGAGGGCGACGGCACAGGCTCGGCATGCTGCGTGGCGACGGGTGGGATGGCCGGCGTCGTGGCGGCGGAGACGTCGGTGATCGAGGCGGTGGAGCCCGAGTTGACGCTGCAGGGACTGCAGATGGTCTGGGTCCGCCTCGGCGCCAAGGCGACGTCGTGAGTGACCCCGCCGAATACTGCCGGGCTGTCGAAGCCTACCTCTGCCGACAGAATCACGGACACCTGATACGCCTGGTCGGACCGGCGTTCGAGCTGGTCCGCGGGTGGGCTGCCGAGGGCGTGCCGCTGAAAGTGGTGATGCGCGGCATCGACGCACGGGTCGCACGCCGGGAGGCCAAGGGCGGGCGGCGCCGTGCGCTCCAGATCGAGTTCTGCGAGGACGACGTGCTACGCGCACTCGACGAATGGCGGCTCGCGGTCGGACCGACGATGCGGTCGGAGGTTGTGCCCGATGGCGCGGTTCCCGACGTCGGTGTGACAGGCCGGCCGGCGCGGGGCCAGAGCCTGCCGAAACATCTGACCGGCGTCATGTCGAGGTTGACGGGGGTCCTCATGGCGCCTGAGCCATGGCCTGGGCTTCACGCCGCGGTCGATCGTACCGTTCGCGCACTCGATCCCTTAGGCGCGAAGGTCAAGACCGTGCGCGGTGCGGCCCGGGCCGCGTTGCTCGAGGAGTTGCGCGCGCTCGACGACACGATGATGCAGGAGGTCGAGGCTGGAGCCGACGAGGGCGTTCTCGCGCAGGCCCGTGCGGCTGCCGGCGCCGACCTCGAGACGTATCGCGATCGGATGACCGAGCCGGCGTTCGTCGAGGCGACCTCGCGAGCGGTCGCGCACCATTTGCGCGCGCGGAGCGGCCTGCCGCGCCTGAGTACGGACTGATTTGGTGCCGGAGACCGCGAGTCGGAGCAGACGGACGATGCCGGGCGCGAGCGCCGAGGGGACCCCCGGCGATCTGGTGGATCTGACGATTGACCAGCCGGCCGTTGGGGGGCGGATGATTGCCCGGCACGGCGGGCGCATCATCCTCGTCGCCGGCGCGCTGCCGGGCGAACGAGTTCGGGCTCGCATCGACTGGGTGCGGCGCGATGTGCCCCTGGCTTCGGTCGAGGAGGTCGTCGTCGCCGATGCCGATCGGCGACCCGCCGCGGATGATGCGACCTGCGGCGGCAACGTCTTCGCGCACATCGCCTACCCCCGCCAACTCGCGCTGAAGGCGGAGATTGTGGCCGACGCCTTCGCCCGCATCGGCCGCCTGACGCCGCCTGGGCCCCTGACGATCGCCCCGTCACCCGAGCACGGCTACCGCCTCCGCGCACGTCTGCATGCGGCGGGCGCCCGGCTCGGCTTCCTGCGTGCGGGGTCTCATCTCCCCTGCGATGCCACGCGGACCGGGCAACTCGCGCCGGCCACGGGAGAGGTCGTGGCCGGGTTGGAACAGGTGCTTCGCAACCGCGGAGACGGCCATGGCGTGCGCGGTATCGATCTCGCGGAGTCGATCGGCGGCGATCAGCGGGCGATTCAGGTCTGGTTGGACCGCGCGCATCAGGCGAGCGAGGCGACGCTCGGCGCGCTGGCGGAGGTGCCAGGCGTGACCGGTGTCGCGGCCGCCGTCCGGCGTCGCGAGCCTCCGCGCGTCGTGGCGGGTGAGCCGATCGTCGCCGAATCGTGGTCGGCGATCCTGCCGTCGCGGCCCAGCGAGGGCGGGGAACTGCGCCGACGGCCCGCGTCGTTCTTCCAGGGCAACAGATTCCTGCTGCCGGCCCTCGTGGAGCGGGTGCTCGGCGAGATTGGGGACGGCGCCGTCGTCGACCTCTATGCGGGGGTCGGCTTGTTCGCGTTGGCGGTCGCCGCCTGCGGCGCGCACGACGTCACAGCGGTCGAGGAGGATCCGGTCTCGCGAGAGGATCTCGCGGGCAACGCGCAGCGCGCGGGTGGGCGGGTGCGGGTGGTGGGGCGCAGCGTCGAGCGCTACCTGCGCGGTCGGCGGCCGACGGCCTCCGGCGTCTGGATCGTCGATCCACCCCGGACCGGTCTGTCGCGCGACGCGCGCGGTCGCGTCGCCGCCGTGGGACCACCACGGCTCGTATACGTCTCCTGCGACGTGGCCACGCTCGCGCGCGACCTCGGCACGCTGACGGCGGCCGGCTATGCGTTGCGTCGCCTGGATGGCTTCGATCTCTTCCCGAACACGGCGCACATCGAACTTGTCGCCACACTCGAACGCTAGCAGCCCGTGTGGGGGTTCCGGCGGCCTGACTCCGGCTACATTCTCGATGGCACCTCGCACCCCATAACGGCCAGGGCGCGCGTCATCTGGGCCTTGAAGTACAAGGCGGCCGCTGCCCGCCAGCGCTGGCGATCCGCCTGCGTTTCCTTGAGAATCGGTGCGTGGTGGTAGAAGGCGTTGAAGGTCTGAGCGAGACCGAACGCATACTTGGCCAGGACCGAGGGTTCCAGACCTCGCAGGGCTTGGTCGACGACCTCGTCGAGCCGCGCGGCCTCCAGCACCAGTCCCCACAGGTCGTCGCCCTCGCCGCGGGCCAGCGCCTCACCGGGCAGCGACGCGAGCGACGCGACCACCGCCGCTTCGTCGAGGCCGGTCCGTTCGTGCAGCTTCCGGAAGATGTTGGCCGCGCGCACGACGGCGTACTGGAGGTAGGGGCCGCTCTCACCTTCGAAGCTCAACGCCTCGTCGATATCGAAGACGATCACCTTGCCGCGTGAGTACTTGATCATGAAGTACCGCACGGCGGCCGTCGCGATCACGCGGGCGATCTGCGAGGACTCGTCGCCCGAAAGGTCCGGGTTTCGCTTGATCACCTCGTGGGAGGCGGCGTCGGCGAGCCGGTCCAGCAAGTCGTCGGCCTTCACGCCGAGGCCCTTGCGTCCGGAGACCTCCACGAACGGCCGCGTCGTATCGATTTCGGTGAACCCCAGCGCACGCGCCGCGCCGTGCGACAACGTGACCATCTCGTAGGAGAAGTGCACGGAGCATTCGGCCTCGTCGGCGTGGCCCATGGCCCGCAGCGCCTGGGCGAGCAATTCCTGCAAGTAGGCCTGGCGTGTGTCGATGACGTTGTAGACCGCGTCGGCCTGTCCAAACGACGGCGGGGTCCCCTCGGTCGGGGTCGAGCTGGTGGCCCAGAGTGGTGGGTCGCCGGTCTCCACGAACCGTCGATAGTGGAAGTCGGTGCCCAGCAGTCCGAACTTCCAGAACTGGTAAGCGATGTCCTTGCCAACGTAGGTGACGGTACCGTCCGAGCGGACGATGACTTTCTCGCGGGGTTCGTCGGCGGCGCCCGACTCAGTCTCATTTTCCTCGGCGCCGGCCTCCTCGATCGGCATGACCCAGCAACCCGCCAGCTTGCCGGTCTCAGGTCGGGTCATCACCCCGGCGTCGCGGAGAATGTCGAAGGCGCGGCTCCAGAACTTCAGCCGCAGGATGTCGCCTTCCCAGGTGAGCAGGTCGTACCAGATGTTGAGCCGCGCCATCGTCGCCAGATGCCGTCGCACGATCCGCTCGGCGATGACGGCCGCGGTGTCGGCCATCTCATTACCGCCGGCCTCGAGTGCGTGCAGCGCCTCGGCGCGGAGCGCCAAGCGCGCCGAATCAGCCTCGTACCATTCGGTGACCTTCGCGTAGACGTCCCAGCAGTAGTAGTCGAAGTCGGGCTGGGCCGCGCGCGTCTTGACATCGGCGGGCCCCATCGATTCGAGCTCCCGGAACGCCACGATCATGTCGGCTACCTGGACGCCAGTGTCGTCGATGTAGTTCTGAATCTCGACGCGTCTGCCCTGGAAGCGCAGCAGCCGGCCGAGCGTGTCGCCCAGGACCGCGTTGCGGAGGTGGCCGATATGGGCCGCCTTGTTCGGGTTGATCGCCGTGTGTTCGACGATCGTCTTGGGGCCGTTCGGGTCGGCGGCGGGCTCAGCGTCCGGCACGCCGGCGCGTCCGGTCAGGAACGCGACCCGATCGAGGAAGACGTTGACGTATCCGTTCGGAGCGGGCTCCACGGCGGCGACCCCGTCGACGGCGCTCAGGTCGTCCGCCAGTTCCTGCGCAATCTGCCGCGGCGCCTTGCGCGCGATCCGGGCCAGTTCGAAGGCCACGGGCACGGCCAGATCGCCCATGCCGCGGTTGGGGGGCATCTGCACGGCAATGGACGGCATTCCGTCGCGGTCGACGCCGTAGAGTCGCGTGATGGCCGAGCGGAGCGCGGCGCGAAGCGCCTCGTGAATCGGGAGAATCATCTATACTTTCCGGTCGCGTCCGGGCGCCACGGGTCCCGAGCGGTGCGCGTCAAGGCGTTCGAGCGCTCGCGCGTAGTCCTCGGGCGTGTTGACGTTCGAGAACAGTACGCCGTGTGGGTCATGCGGTGCGATCTCGTCTGGGCCGACCTTGTGCACCCTTACGTGTGGCAGTAGGTCCTGCACCTTCAGGACGCGGTCGTCGATCTGTTGGCGCAGCCGCGGAGCGCATCGCCGCGCATAGCACGCGCAGAGCGGCTCGTAGCCCGCGAGGGTCTTCGGAATCGCGACGTCGGCCGACCCCATGGACTCGACCAGGTGACGCAGGAACGCCGCATGAATGAACGGCATGTCGCAGGCCACCACCAGGACCGGGTCCGCCGTGGCGTGCACCAGGGCCGTGTACACTCCGCCGAGTGCGCCCGTTCCCGGGATCTCGTCGGTGATGATCGGCACGCCCAGGTCCGCGTAGGGCCCCGGGTCGTTGGCGACGACGAACACTGTCTCGGTGATGCTTCGCAGAACCGCGAGTTGGCGCTCGATGACGCTGGTCGCGCCGAATGCGAGGGCACCTTTGGGTCGCCCGCCTAGACGACGAGCTTCGCCGCCGGCGATGATGGCCGCCGTACACATCCGCCAGAGTAACCTTATCAAATAATGCGTGAGGCCCGTATCGGACGGATGCTGCCGGCGAGCGTGCACCAGGCGATCGTCGACGAGTTGCCGGCTCGGCTCGACTACTACGAACACTGGTTGCATCCCGCCGGCCTCCGAAACGGCACGATCGGCGTCGCGGCCTTCCGGGCGGTCCTGAGTTTCCTTCGACAGGAGGACGCTGCCTATCCCGCCGTCGTCAGCCGGGCCGGCCGCTACGCTGCCGCCTGGTCGCTCGACGGGGCCTCGCCGCTGCCCGCCCGACTGATCGGCTGGCTGCCGTTCCCGCTACAGGCTCGTGCCGCGGTGTGGCGGGCCCGGAGGGTCATCGCGGCGGCTGACGTCCGGGCCCTGGCGACGGCTAGTGTCCGACGGAAGCGCGCCCGGATCCGGATCGCAGCGTCGGCGTTCTGCGAGGTGCGCGAGCCTGTCGAGGTGCCACTGTGTGGTTTCTACGCCGCGGTACTCGCCGAAGTACTTGCCCGCCACGGGATCGAGGCGCGGGCCGACGTCGAAGACTGCCGGGCCGCGGGTGGGGAAGCGTGTATCGTCACGGCCGCGCTCGGCGCTGACGCGGAGCCGGTCGCCACCGAGGCCGTGCGTGCCCTCGGCTAGCAGCCCGTCGTGCAAGTGCCGAGCGGCACCGAGACCGTCGAGGCGCCCGCTCGGCAAGGCGCGAAGAGAGAGAATACCGGGAGCATTTGACCGATGAGCAACACCGCCGGGCGGGATGCATCGGCGGTCGAATGCAGCGGCACTTTCGCGACGGGCTGCTAGGGTCTGGACCCGCCCGCGTCGCGTTGACACCGCCTGCGGGCTCCGCTAGCGTACGACGCAGGGTCGAGGAGGTGGCGCGGCCAGCCACGCTCCGCGAGACCCGGAGGTACGGATTGCAGGTGCTGCTCGGTCGACTCACCGCGGGGCGCCTGGCCCCGATCCTGATCGCGCTCCTGTCGAGCGCGGTGGCGTCGTTCGCCCCGCAGACGCCCGAGGCGCCGGCATCGGATCGCCCGCTCGTGCTGGTGGCCGAGGTCGAGGCGATCATCCATCCCGTTTCAGCCGAATACATGATGCAGGCGATGGACCGCGCCGATGCGGCCAACGCCGATCTCCTCGTGTTCACGCTGCGCACGCCAGGCGGCCTGGTCGAGTCGACCCGGTCGATCACGAGCCGCATGATTTCAGCCGAAACGCCGGTGGCGGTATTCGTCGCGCCGAGCGGCGCCCGGGCGGCGTCGGCCGGCTTCTTGATCACGATTGCCGCGGACGTGGCCGCGATGGCTCCGGGGACCCACATCGGCGCCGCGCATCCGGTCAGTGGGGGTGGTCAGCAACTCGACGAGACGACTGCCGAGAAGGCCGCCTCCGACGTGGCGGCGTTCGCTCGTTCGCTGGCGGCCCAGCGGAATCGGAACGTCGAACTGGCCGAACTGGCCGTGATTGAGAGCCAGGCCTTCACCGAGACCGAGGCGGCCGAGGCCGATCCGCGACTGATCGACCTCATCGCGGCCGATCTCGATGAGTTGCTGGCCGCCCTCGACGGTCAGACCATCACCCGGTTCGACGGACGCGAGGTCGTGCTGCGCACGGCCGATGCGCGGGTCGAGCCGCTACGGATGACGTGGCGTCAGCGCGTGCTGAGCGGCATCGCGCGGCCGGAAGTGGCGTATCTGCTGTTCAGCCTGGGCACGCTCGGGCTGACGATCGAACTGTGGAATCCTGGCGGGATCCTGCCGGGGGTCGTCGGCGGGCTCTGCCTGCTACTGGCGTTCTTTGCCTTCCAGATCCTGCCCGTGAACCTGGCCGGCGTGGCCCTGGTGGGCTTCGGCGTCGGGCTGCTGGCGCTGGAAGCGTTCGTGGCGAGCTTTGGGCTGCTGGCGGCGGGCGGCATCGTCAGCATCGTGCTCGGCTCGCTCATCCTCATCGACTCGCCGCTGCCCGAGCTGCAGGTCGGCCTGTCCCTCATTTTGCCGGTGACGGTCGCGTTGTCGGCCATCATGCTGTTCTTGACCCGCCTGGTGGTGGCGGCGCAGCGCCGCAGGGCTGTAACCGGCCGGTCGGGCATGATCGACGCGATCGGATGCGCGCTGACCGATTTCGCGCCCGGCGAGGCAGGTCGGGTCACGACCCACGGCGAGATCTGGGCAGCGACGGCCGCCGAGTCAATTGCCGAGGGTGAAGAGGTCCAGGTGGTCGCGGTGAACGGCCTGACGCTGACGGTCCGTCGCCCCGCTTCGGTATTGCAGGGAGGAGAACATCCATGAGTCTGTCCCCAGTTGCAGTGTTCGCGTTGATCGTGGCGTTGTACCTGCTCAGCTCCATCAAGGTGCTGAACGAGTACGAGCGCGGTGTGATCTTTCGGCTAGGGAAGCTGCTGCGGCAGTCGAAGGGGCCGGGAGTCATCCTCGTCTTCGCACCGATCGATCGCATGGTGCGGGTCAGCCTGCGCACGATCGTAATGGACGTACCGCCGCAGGACGTCATTACGCGCGACAACGTCTCGGTCAAGGTGAACGCGGTGGTCTACTTCCGCGTCATGGACCCCCAAAAAGCGATCGTCGAGGTCGAGAACTTCCACTACGCCACATCGCAGTTGGCCCAGACCACGCTCCGGAGCGTGCTGGGGCAGGTTGAGCTCGATGGGTTGCTGTCGCAACGCGAGAAGCTCAATTCGGACCTTCAGGTGATCCTCGATCAGAACACCGACGCGTGGGGGATCAAGGTCTCCTCGGTCGAGGTCAAGCATGTCGATCTGCCGCCCGACATGCAGCGCGCCATGGCGCGTCAGGCCGAAGCCGAGCGCGAGAAGCGTGCTAAGATCATCCACGCCTCAGGTGAATTCACCGCGTCAAAGCAGCTCTCGGAGGCTGCGGCCGTGCTTGCCGTGGAACCCAACGCCATCACGCTGCGCTATCTGCAGACACTGACCGAAATTGCTTCCGAAAAGAACTCGACGATCGTCTTCCCCCTGCCGATAGAGTTGTTGAATATGATTAGGCGGACGCCACCCGAGGGCGGGTCGTCGGCGTGAGGGACGCCAGGCCATGTCGGACGACGGTTTTCACGAGATCCAGCTGAGCGGCAAGCAACTCGTTTTTCTGTTCATGGCCACGACGGTCGTGTCGGTGGTGATCTTTCTCTGCGGTGTGCTCGTCGGTCGGGGTGTGCGGGCGCGCCAGGCACCGGCGCTCAGTACGTTTACTGGGAGCGCAGGTCCCGTCGGTGCGCTGGGCTTCGACAGGGAGGCGGACGATGGCGCCGGAGCCGCCGGCGCGGCCAAGGCGATCGATGACGCGGGGACCCTCAGCTACTTCGGCCGCCTCCTTGGCGATGTGCCCGTGACGGAAACTCTTGAAGGGTTGCCGGCGCCCGATCCGGCGCTTGATTCACAGGAGTCCGACCCGCCACCGTCCGAAGCGCCGCCATCGCTGGCCGGCCCCTCAGCAGCGTCCGGGGCGGCCCCTGTGGAGGGCTTCACGGTTCAGGTCACTGCGTTGCGCGGGCGGAGCGACGCGGAGGCGATTCGAGAACAGCTGACGCGCAAGGGATATCCTGCCTACGTGGTCGAGCCCGCGGCCGACGCGCCGGCTGCGGTGTTTCGCGTCCGCGTCGGTCGGTATGCGGATCGCGCCGAAGCCGAGGACATTCTCCGCCGCCTCGAGCAGGAAGAACAGTTCAAGCCCTGGATTACGCGCTAGCCATCCTTTCCGGCGTCCTGCTCGCGCTGAGCTTCCCGAAATTCGGTCACCCCGCGTTGGCGTGGGTCGCGCTGGTGCCGCTGCTGGTCGTGCTGGAGCGCACGCCCCGGCCGCGGTCCCACCGGGCGTTCGCCCTCGGCGTCGTCACGGGTGGTGTCGCGTTCGCCGGCACGCTGTACTGGGTCACCGGCGTCATGACCACCTACGGCGGGTTGGCGCCGTTGACGGCGGTCGGCGTCAACTTCCTGCTGGTCGCGTATCTGGCGCTCTTCATCGGGCTCTTCGCGGTGCTGACCGTACGCGGCATCGATGCGGTCGGCCCGGCGGCGATCGTCACCACTTCGGCGGCCTGGATTGTCGGCGAACTGGGCCGACGCTACCTGTTCGGCGGGTTCCCCTGGGCTCTGCTCGGCTACTCGCAGGTCGGCGTCCTGCCCATTGCGCAGTTGGCGAGCGTCTTCGGCGTCTACGGCGTCTCGTTTCTGGTGGTGCTCGTCAACGCCGCGTTGGCGGGAGCGCTGGTGCGGACCGAACGCCGGCGACTCACGGTGCTTGGCGTTGCCGTCGGTGTCGCAGCCACGGTGGCGGTCTGGGGCCAGTGGCGCCTCTCGCGGAGCGCGCTCATGGAGGGCGCCGAGCCGGTGCGCGTCGCGATGATTCAGGGTAATGTCGCCCAGGAGGACAAGCGCGATCCCGGCCTGCGCGCTTCGATTCTGGAGACCTACCTCTCCAGAAGTGAGGCCGCCGCCGCGGATGGCGCGAGGTTGATCGTCTGGCCTGAATCGGCGACGCCGCAACCGGTCGAAGAGGATCGCGTGAGCCGCGCCGCGATCCTCGACCTGACCGCGCGCACCGGCGCCGACGTCGTCCTGGGCAGCGAGGAGGTCGACCGCGACAGCGTCGCCCGCTACTACAACGCGGCCTTCCACGTCAGCCCGACAGGGTTTGCACCCGCGACCTACCGCAAGATCCGCCTCGTCCCGTTTGGGGAGTACGTGCCGCTCCGACGCTGGCTGTTCTTCGCCGGCCGGTTGGTGGAAGGCGTGGCTGACTTCACGCCGGGCACAGACCCGGTCACGTTCTCGATCGACGGGCATCGCCTCGGCACGGCGATCTGCTACGAGGTCGTCTATCCCGACCTGGTCCGGTCGTTCGTGGCGGGTGGCAGCGAACTGCTGACCACGATTACCAACGACGCCTGGTTCGGTGAGACGTCGGCGCCGTACCAGCACTTCGCGCAAGCGGCCATGCGGGCGGTCGAGCAGGGCCGCTATCTTGTGCGCTCGGCCAACACCGGGATCAGCGGCGTGGTCGACCCGTACGGCCGCGTGCTCGCGCGGACCGACTTGTTCGAGCATGCTACAGTCGTGGCCGACGTGCGATGGATTCGGGCCCGGACCGTCTACGGCCGAACGGGGGATCTGTTCGCCTGGGGATGCGCCGCGCTGGTGTTCGGCGTGGTGGTCGCGGGCGTGCGCCGGCGCCCGGTGAGACGCGGAGGAGATGAGCGTGGCAGTGACGCGTGACGAACAACTGAAGCGATTCGAGGACTTGAGCAGGCGAGCCGACGACTTGCGGAGCTATCTTTGACGCTGCAGGATCCGCGGACGAGTTGGCCAAGTTGGAGGCGCAGGCGGCCGCTCCGGACTTCTGGAAGGATCAGGCGGCCGCGCAGCAGGTGCTGCAGCGGCGGCGCCGGTTGGAGGACGATCGGGCACTCGCCGCATCGCTGAAGCAGCGCTGCGAGGATCTGGCCGTGCTGGTCGAGTGGGCGTCCCAGGGCGAGCCGGTCGACGACGACCTGGGAAGCGGGCTCGACGAGCTGGAGGCCGAGGTCGAGGCCGCCGAGGTCAAGAAGATGCTCGGCGGCGAGCACGATCGCCGCAACGCCATCGTCACCATTCACCCGGGTGCGGGCGGCACCGAGTCGCAGGACTGGACCGAGATGCTGCTCAGGCTCTACTTGCGGTGGACCGAGCGCCGGGGCTTCAAGCGCGATATCATCGACCTGCAGCCGGGCGAGGAAGCGGGCATCAAGAGCGTTACGTTGGTGGTGACGGGCGACTACGCCTACGGGCTTCTGCTCGCCGAAGCCGGCGTGCATCGGCTCGTCCGCATCTCCCCGTACGACCAGGCGGCGCGGCGGCACACCTCGTTCGCGTCGGTGTTCGTCTGGCCCGAGCTCCCGGACGACGTCGAGGTCGAGATCGAGGACAAGGATCTCCGGATCGACACCTACCGATCGAGCGGCGCGGGAGGGCAGCACGTCAACGTGACCGACTCGGCCGTGCGGATCACCCACCTGCCGACGAACATCGTCGTGTCGTGCCAGAACGAGCGCTCCCAGCATCGGAACCGCGACGCGGCGATGAAAGTGTTACGGGCGCGGCTCTACGACTTGAAACTGAAGCAGCAGCAGGCGAAGCTGGAGCAGATCGGGGGCGAGAAGAAGGAGATCGCCTTCGGGAGCCAGATCCGGAGCTACGTGCTGCATCCTTATCGCATGGTGAAGGACCACCGGACGAAGGTCGACGTCGGCGACGTCGACCGTGTGCTCGACGGCGACCTCGACGGCTTCATCAAGGCTTACTTGATGCAGAAGGCTGCCGGGAGTACGACGTAGCGCTAGAACCCGTTTCTACTGAAACGCGATGCCGGGCTCGGTGCCGGCGATGAAGGATTCGCGGATCGCATCGGGCGCCGAAGGTTCGGTGATCTCACCGGTCCGGCGATCGACCGATCGGTAGACGATGTTGGCCGGCTGCAGGAACTGCGGGCGCTCCGTGCGCTCACCGATATGGGCCTGCATGAACTCGATCCAGATCGGCAGCGCCGCCGTGGCGCCCTCTTCCGCCGGTCCCAGGGTCGTCTTCTGATCGTGACCGACCCAGACCCCGACCGTCACGTCGGGATCGTAGCCCACGAACCAGGCGTCGGTGTACTCGTCGACGGTGCCCGTCTTTCCGGCCAGCGGCCAGTTGAGCGTGTTCGCCCGCCGAGCCGTCCCACGCTGGACCACGCCGCGCAGCAGGCTCGTCATGATGAATGAGGTGTCGGCCGGCAGCGACTCGTGCGCGATTGGCCGGTTGTCCTCGAGCGTGTTGCCGTCACGGTCCTCGACCGTCAGGACCTGGAACGGATCCAGCCGTACACCCTGATTGGCGAAGATCGTGTACGCGTTCGTGATCTCGAGCAGCGTACCCTCGGCGGCGCCGAGCGCGACCGACAGGAACGGCGGTAGCTCCGACGTGAATCCCATCTGCCGAGCGTAGCCCACTACCTGCTCGGGGCCGAGCTCCGCCATCATCTGGACGGCCGGGATGTTGCGGGAATCCTCGAGCGCGTGGCGCAGCGTGACCGGCCCCTCGAACTCCTGGTCGTAGTTCCGAGGCTCATAGTTGGGCTGGTCCGGTCCGGCGGGGAAGCTCACCGGTTCGTCGATGATGATCGAGGTCGGCGTGTAGCCGCGGTCGATCGCCGTCGCGTAGAGCACCGGCTTGAACAGCGAACCGAGCTGGCGCTTGGCCTGCACGGCCCGGTTGAACTTGCTGCGCTCGAAGTCGTAGCCGCCGACCATCGCCAGAATGTGGCCCGTCCGGTTTTCGATCGCGATGAGCGCTGCCTCGGCCAGGGGCTCCTGATCGAGCGAGGCCGTGAGCGTGAGTGTGGCTTCGTCGATCGCCGTGATCTGCGCCAGCACCAGGTCGCCCGGTTCGATGAGCTGGGTCGATTCCCGGCGAGTCCAGCGGAAGCCGTCGCGGTCGATGTCACCGCGATAGCGGCCGACGCGCAGGGCGATTCGATCGGGCGTGACCCCGGTGACGACCGCCGGCACCCGATCGCCTTCGACGATGGGCCGCCGCCAGCGGGGGTGCTCGTAGCCGTCGACCGAGCCGCCTTCCGTCTCACGCACGTTCCCGGTGGCGCCACGGTAGCCGCGGCGCTTGTCCAGACGGTGCAATCCCTTGCGGACTGCCACGTTTGCCGCCTGCTGCAGCCTGGCGTCGAGCGTCGTGTGGACCGAGAGGCCACCCTCGTAGAGCTGTTTGGCGCCGTAGTTGCTCTCGAGATGCTGTCTGACCTCCTCGACGAAGTAGGGGGCAATCGAACTCTCGCCGCGCCGGTCCGACACCTCGATCGGCATCGCGCGTGTGGCGTCGGCCTCCTCGGCCGTGATGTATCCGTCGGCCTCCATCCGGCCCAGCACGTAGCTCCGGCGCGACCGCGCCAGGTCCGGATTGACGAACGGACTCTGCCGAGCCGGCGTCTGGATGATGCCGGCCAGCAGCGCGGCTTCCTCGAGAGCCAGGTCGCCGGCCGACTTGTCGAAGTACATCCTCGCCGCGGCCTCGACGCCGAACGCGCCGTGACCGAAGAGGATCTGGTTGCAGTACAGCGTCAGGATCTCGCGCTTGGTGTAGCGCTTCTCGATCTGGAAGCTGAGCAGCAGTTCCTGGACCTTGCGCGTCCAGGTCTTGTCGAGCGTCAGAAAGAGGTTGCGCGCCAGCTGCATCGTGATGGTGCTGGCGCCGCGCAATTCCTGATTCAAGATATCGCGGACGGCCGTGACGACGAGGCGCGGGATGCTGACGCCGAAGTGGCTGTTGAAGCTGCCGTCCTCCGACGCGATGATCGCCTCCCGCAGGCGCGGCGCGATCTCCTCGTAGGCGATGACCACGCGCCGCTGCGTGGCGAACTCGGCGACGAGCGAGCCGTCCACCGCGTGCACGCGCGTGATGACGCTCGGCGCATAGTCGTCGAGCGCCGTGATCCGGGGCAGGTCGCCGGCGAAGGCGAACAGGACCCCGCTGACGATGCCGAAGAACGCGGCGCCGACGAAGGCCGCGATGAGGCTTGCCTGGCGAGCGATGCGGATGACGTAGCGAGCCACGAGGCCCCCTGAGGCGGAGGCCGAACAGCCGAGCGAAGGCCGTCCGGCGGATTATCTTGTAATTATAGCACCACGGTACAACTGACGTTCCTGCAGAGGATTAGGCCGTATCTGGCGTCAGGTCGACCCGGCCTGACATTGACAATAGTAGACTCATATTTTATAGTATTTCTCATACAGATCGTTGGCGTCATCATCATTGAGATGAAAGAGGGGCAGGCACCCCATGGGGCCTCCCGCGTTCGAGGAAAGCGGAAATGAGCAAAATCATCGGTATCGACCTCGGAACTACCAACTCGGTCGTCGCCGTCATCGAGGGGGGGGAACCCGTCGTCATCACGAATCCTGAGGGGGGACGGCTGACGCCGTCGGTCGTCGGTTTCACGTCGACGGATGAGCGGCTGACGGGGCAGGTCGCCAAGCGTCAGGCCGTGACGAATCCCGAGAACACCGTCTTTTCCATCAAGCGGTTCATGGGGCGCAAGGCCGACGAGGTGACCGAGGAGATGACGATGGTCCCGTACTCGGTCGTGGCCGGACCGAACAGCGACGTGCGCATCAAGATCGGTGGCCACGACGAACCCTACACGCCGCCGCAGATCTCGGCGATGGTCCTGCAAAAGCTGAAGCAGTCGGCGGAGGAGTACCTCGGACAACCCGTCAGTCGAGCGGTCATCACCGTGCCGGCCTACTTCAACGACGCCCAGCGCCAGGCCACCAAGGACGCCGGCCAGATCGCCGGTCTCGAGGTCATGCGGATCGTCAACGAGCCCACGGCCGCCGCGTTGGCCTATGGCCTCGACAAGAAGGGCGACGAGACGATCGCGGTGTTCGACTTCGGCGGGGGCACGTTCGATATCTCGATCCTGGAGGTAGGCGAGGGCGTTGTCGAGGTCAAGGCGACCAATGGCGACACGCATCTCGGCGGGGACAACCTCGACCAGCGCGTGATCGACTGGATCGTGACCGAGTTCAAGAAGGAATCCGGCATCGATTTGAGCCAGGACCGGATGGCGCTCCAACGCCTCAAGGAGGCGGCGGAGAAGGCCAAGATGGAGTTGTCCACCGTCAAGGAGACCGACATCAATCTGCCGTTCATCACGGCCGATCAGTCGGGGCCGAAGCATTTGGCCATGAAGCTGAGCCGGTCGAAGTTCGAGCAGTTGGTGGAGAAACTGCTCCAGAGGGCCGTGGGCCCGGTTAAGCAGGCGCTGGCCGACGCGGGCCTGGACGCGTCGAAGATCGACGAGGTTGTCCTGGTGGGTGGCTCGACCCGCGTGCCGCGGGTGCAGGAACTGGTCAAGGAACTGTTCGGCAAGGAACCCCACCGCGGCGTGAACCCTGACGAGGTCGTGGCCGTGGGCGCGGCGATTCAGGCCGGCGTCCTGGCGGGCGAGGTGAAGGATCTGCTGCTGCTCGACGTCACGCCGCTGTCGCTGGGCATCGAGACCCTCGGTGGCGTGTCGACCTCGTTGATTGCGCGCAACACCACGATTCCCACCCGCAAGAGCGAAGTGTTCTCCACGGCGGCCGACAACCAGACGAGTGTCGAAGTGCACGTTCTGCAGGGCGAGCGCCCGCTGGCGCGCGACAACCGGACGCTCGGCAAGTTCCATCTGGTGGGATTGCCGCCGGCGCCGCGCGGTATTCCGCAGATCGAGGTGACGTTCGACATCGACGCGAACGGGATCGTCAATGTCTCGGCGAAGGATCGAGGCACCGGGAAGGAACAGAAGATCACGATCACGTCGTCGAGCGGCCTCAATCAGGAAGAGGTCGAGCGGATGATGCAGGAAGCCGAGGTCCACGCCGAGGACGACAAGACGCGGCGTGAGGAGATCGAGGCTCGTAACCAGGCCGATCAGGCCGTCTACGTCGGCGAGCGGATGCTGCAAGACAGCGGCGACAAGATCCCCGAAGCCGATCGCGCCGCCGTCGAGTCCGGCATCGCCGATCTGAAGAAGGCGCTCGAGGACGGCGAGGCCGACGCGATCAGCCAGGCGATGGAGCGGTTGAATACGGCACAGCACAAGGCGGCTGAGGCGCTGTACAAGACCGCGCAGGCCTCGGAGGCGCCGCCGGCGCCCGAAGGCGACGCGGCGCCGGACGAGGGGGCAAGCGGCGGGACGTCCGCAGACGGCGACGTGATCGATGCGGAGGTCGTCGAGGACGAGAAGAAGTGAGCGCGGGCGTCTCTGGGAACGGGTGAGGAATGGACTTCTACATCGTTCTCGGTCTCGAACGGAGCGCGAGCCTGGGCGAGGTCAAGCGGGCCTATCGCCGCCTGGCGCGCAAGTATCATCCCGATATCAATCCGGGAGACCGCACGTCGGCGGCCGTGTTCCGGCGCGTCAACGAGGCCTACCAGATCCTCAGTGATCCGGCCGAGCGGCGGCGCTACGATGCCCGGGGTTCCGTGCCGGACGATTCGCCCGAATCGTCCTTCGAGTTTCAGGGGTTCGACTTCTCGGCGACGGCCGAGGGGGACGACGCGTCGACCTTCGGCGATCTGTTCGCCGACGTCTTCCAGGCGGGGGAGCCTGGCGACGCGGCGGAGGCCGAGGGCACCGACCTCCATCTGGCCGTTCGCATCAGCCTGGAAGAGGCGATTCGAGGTGCCGAGCGCGCCGTCACGCTCACCCGGCTCGATCAGTGCAGCGCGTGTCGGGGCGCCGGTGTGCTGCGCATGACCGAGGGGCGATGCATCGAGTGCAAGGGCAGCGGGAGCCTGCGGTGGGCCCGCGGGCACATGGTGTTTTCGCGAAGCTGCACGCACTGCGGCGGCTCCGGGCGTCAACAGCATCGTCTCTGCGAGCGCTGTAGTGGCGAGGGCACGGTCTCGAGGGCCGACTCGGTGACGGTCCGGATTCCGCCGGGCGTGACCGATGGTGGGCGGGTCAGAGTGCCGGCACGCGGCCACGCGGGCCGGCGCGGTGCGCAGCCGGGTGACCTGTATCTCACGGTCGAAATCGAGCCGCATCCGCTCTTCACGCGCGAGGGGAAGGACCTCCAGCTGGTGCTGCCCGTGGCGGTCCACGAGGCCGCGTTGGGCGCCAAGATCGACGTGCCGACGCTCGACGGCGTGGCCCGCGTGCGGGTCCCGCCGGGCACCCAGTCGGGACAACGGTTCCGCGTGCGGGGCCGCGGCGTCCCGGCTCGCGGGCCAGGCGGCACGGCCGGTGACCTCGTTGTCGAGGCGCGCCTCGTGCTGCCGCGCCTGGTCGATGAGCGATCGAAGGCGCTGCTTCGGGAGTTCGGACGACTCAACGAGGACAACGTGCGTGAGGAATTCGAGGCCGCGGCACGCGCCGTGGTCGATGCCGAATAGAGACACCAGCCATGTCGATCAAACGCGCGAGTAAGGCCCACTACATGATCAGCGCCGTGGCGCAGAAGTACGACATTCATCCGCAGACGCTGCGCCTGTACGAGCGCGAAGGACTGTTGAAGCCGTCGCGAACCGATGGGAATACGCGGCTCTACGGCGAAGACGACCTCGAACAACTGGAGACGATTCTCGCGCTGACCCGCGATCTCGGCGTCAACCTGGCCGGCGTCGAGATCATCCTCAACATGCGGCAGAAGATCGAGCAGATGCAGGATGAGGTCAACGAGTTCGTCGGCTACGTCAAGCAGGAATTGACCCGCGGCCTCGGCGACTGGGAGCAGCGTCTCGGCACGGCGCTCGTCAAGGCCTCGCCGACCGATCTGGTTCGCGCAGCCTCGGTCAAACCGTCGCGTCCGGCGAGGGGCGGCGAGGGGCGGACGAGTCGTCGGCGTTCGTGACGCCGCGCCCCGGCAGATCCTCGGGTTGTTCGGCGCGCCGTTCGCGCTACAATGTGGCCCGCGCCTATCGCGAGGACCGCAGCCGAACCCCATGCCCTGTCCGCACTGCGACGATACCGGATGGAAGCCAGTCGAGGATGATGGCGTCCGCAGCGTGGTCCGATGCGACTGCTGGCGGGAAGCGCTGACCGGAAGGTTGTTCGGGGATGCCCGCATCCCGCCGCGGTATCATCGCTGCAATCTCGACGCCTTCGTCGTCTACCCAAACGAAAAGCTCCAGAAGGCCGTGGCGCGGGCGCGTGCGTTCGCCGAGGCGTTTCCCGTCGTGGAGCAGGGACTCTTCTTCGTCGGCCCGCCCGGGATCGGCAAGACCCATCTGGCGGTGGCGGTGTTGAAAGCGGTCATTCAACGCTGCGGCGCGCGTGGGCTCTTCTACGACACACGCGAACTGCTCCGCGTCATCCGCAGCACCTACAACCCCGTCGTGCGGACGACCGAGGCGGATATCCTCAAGCCGGTCATCGAGGCAGAGTTGCTCGTGCTGGATGATCTGGGCGCGGAGAAGACGTCCGAATGGGTCGATGAAACGTTGAATCTCATCGTCAATACCCGCTACAACGAGCGGCGGCCGACGATCTTCACGTCCAACTACGACGAGTACCCCGACAACGACCTCGAGCCGTCGCTGCTCGAGCGCGTCGGGTTTCGCATGGTGTCCCGGTTGCACGAGATGTGCGAGTTCCTGGAGTTCGAAGGGGCCGACTACCGGTTCTGGGAAGGCCAGGGCCCGGCCACGCCGGCCGACCTGCTCAATCTGTTCAAGAATCAGAAGCGCCCGAGTCGCAGCGGCCGGCGGCGCGCCTCCGGTCAATTGAAGGCGCAGCAGCGCGAAGGCAGCGCGGACGTCCGCTGGCCTGGCGGCAAGGCAGGCTCGTCGTGACGGCGACGGCGCCGGTCGAGGCGGCGCCGCCGGCGGAAGCCCACGCCGCGAACGAGCCGCTCGGCCTCGGCCTCTATGTTCACGTTCCGTTCTGCGACGCGATCTGTACCTACTGCAATTTCACGCGCGGCCTGTTCGACGCGACGTTGGTGCGGCGCTACGTGGAGGCCGTGATCGCCGAGATTGCGGCGGCACCGACGGCCCGGGCCGCCGACACGATCTACTTCGGAGGCGGCACGCCGTCCGTGCTCGAGCCCGAGGACGTGAAGCGGATCCTCGACGCCTGCCGGTCATCGCGGGAGGTGGGCGCGGACGCTGAGATCACGATGGAGGCGAATCCCGAGTCGGCGACGGCGGCTCGGCTCGATGGATACCGTGCCGCTGGCGTGACTCGGCTCAGCCTCGGCGTGCAGTCGTTCCGCGATGCCGAACTGGCGCTGCTGGGGCGGTTGCACACCAGCCGTGGCGCTCGCGACGCGATCGATCGGGCTCGCCACGCAGGTTTCGACGACCTCAGCCTTGATCTGATGATGTGGCTGCCGGGCCAGACCGTCGATGCGTGGCTCGAGTCGGTGGATGCGCTCATCGCGCTCGCGCCAGACCACGTCTCGCTCTACCTGCTCGAGGTCTACCCGAACGCGCCGCTCCGCGACGAGATGGTGCGGACGGCTTCCACCCAGGCGCCCGATGACGTCGCCGCCGAGATGTACCTGGCGGCACTTGGCCGACTCGACGAGGCGGGATTTCGTCAGTACGAGATCTCCAACGTTGCGCGGCCCGGCCACCGCTCTCGCCACAACCTGAAGCACTGGGCCGACGGCAGCTGGGTCGGCTTCGGTCCCGGCGCGCACTCGACCCTCGGCGCCGACCGCTGGTCGAACATCCCGGACGCCGAGGCATACGTGGCGCGGCTCGAGGCCGGCGAGGACCCGACCCAGGCTCGCCAGCGGCGGTCTGCGGCCGATCAGGCGTCCGAAGCGCTGTTCATGGGGCTGCGTCTGGCCGACGGCGTCGACCTGGCGGCTGTCGAGAAGCGCCACGCGATCGACGTGCGCGCTCGGTACGGCGAGGCGCTGCGGCCCTTTGTCGACGGCGGGCAACTCGTCGATGAGGGCGATCGGCTACGGCTGACCCGCGAGGGGATGCTGCTTGCCAATGAGGTCATGGCGGTTTTCGTCTAGCGCCGGAGTACGGTAGAATACCCGCTTTCGCAATTGCTTGAAGGAGGTCGTGGATGCGCTCACGTGAGGAGAATCCGGTTCGTCGTTCGGCTTGGATCGGGGCGGCCGTCGCGGTGGCGGTGGTCGTCGGCACGGTGCTCGGCGTGCACGGGCTCGCCAGCGCGCAGCAGCAGAACCGGGCTACTACGTTCAGCGGCCAGGTTGGGTTGATACAGAACACCATCAAGGGCGGTGCCACCGCCGATTTTGAGATGGTGATGCAGAAGGTCAAGGAGGCGCTGCGCGACAGCCAGAACCCGGTTCGTCAGCGACAGGGCCGCTCGTGGAGAACTTTCAAGAGTTCGGCGCCAGGTCCCCAGGGCGTTGTGTTCTACTTCCACGTTATCGACCCGCCCGTTCCCGACGGGGATTACACGATTTCGACAATCCTGGCCGAAGGGTTCCCGGCCGAAGCGCAGCAGCTGTACGACACGTTCAGCAACGCGTTCCAAGGCGGTGTGGTGCCGATCGACCTCCAGCTCGTGAACGACTTCAGCCGGTAGCCGCCGCACATCCGTTCGATTCCGACCTCCACGATTCTCGAAGACGACCGACCGGCCGCGAGCGCGACGAGCGCTCGCGGTCGTCCGGTCGTGCTCTGCGTGGTGTGCCCGATCCGGGGGGGGGTGGGTCAGAACGCGAAGTTGAGGCCGAAGTAGATCCGTTGCGGTCTCGATTCGACGGGCGAGCCCTGCAGCGTGAACACGCGATAGTCGATGCGGGCACGGAGCGGCCCGGCCAGCGCGATCTTCACCCCGCCGCCGAAGTTCAACCCCATGTGGGTCTCCAGCACGTTGGCGAGTTCCTCCCGGTAGACGCCGGCACCGGTCGTGCCGTAGAACTGCAGACCCGCGAGCGGCACCGGCGTCTGCACGAGCACGTTGAACATGCCCGTCCGGAGCGACGGCGCCCCTTCCAGTTCGTCCTCGCCGTTGCTCGAGTACTCGAACTCGAAGCCGATCACGAGCAGGGAGATCCCGACGCCGAAACCCCGCACGGCCCGGTTGGAGGGCATCGTATTCACGCCGGTGAAGATGGTTGCATCGGCGGCCGCCTCGAGGGGAGCGAACAGGAGCAAGGCGGTCGCTGCGGCCGCCGTCAGGCTCGTTCGCGAGTGGGTGCCCGTGAAGACTCGCATGGAGCCTTATGGCACCGGAGCGGCGGGCGGTACCGTTGCTGGGCTGGCGGGCTGGACCTGACCCGCGAAGTCGGCCAGCAGCGTCAGGTTGATCAGGCTCGGGCTGTACGCGTAGGACGCGGCGAACTTCTCGTAGAGTTCCTGGGCCTCGAGCGGCAGTTCCTGGCGAAGCAACTCACCGATCGTGTAGTCGGAGGCGGCGACGGTCGGGTCGATGATGAAGACGTACAGCACCGAGTTCTGATCGGGCGGTCCGGGTTCTGCCGCCCGGTACACCTTCCACCCAGCCGCCTGCGCCCGCCTCGTTTCGTCGGTGCTGTTGCGCAGCGCGTCGCGGACTCGCGTGATCACATCCTCGAAGTCCGCCGTCTTGTCCTGAAGAATCGGATGGAAGAGCACGCCGGCCTGGCCGGTGAAGACGCGATCCTGCGCGCGGCCGACCGACGCGCCGAAGGCCAGCGCCACCATGACCACCATGCCTCCTGCGAACACCCTGGCCCGTGCGAACATGCGGTTACTCCTTGAGCGTGAATGCGGCGGACAACCCAGCTAGTAGTATACGCCCGATTTCGCGGCCACGCCGTGGGCTCCGTCGCGCCCGGCCGCCGACAATCGCTGTGATAGAGTGCTGCGCGAGCCGATGGGCGCAGGCAGCGAAAGCGCGCTGAGTACGCGCGTGCTCGGCGGCGATCCCCGAGCGGTAGCTCGAGCGATCTCGCTGATCGAAGACGGTGCGCCGGAAGGTGCTCGGCTCGTGCGCGAGCTGTTCGGCCAGACCGGCAGCGCGTGGCTGGTCGGCGTGACCGGCCCCCCGGGCGCCGGCAAGAGTTCGCTGGTCGATCGGCTCATCGCACGGTTCAGGTCCACGGGGCGCCGTGTCGGCGTCATTGCCGTCGATCCCACGAGTCCGTTCAGTGGCGGCGCGGTGCTGGGCGACCGCGTCCGGATGCAGAGCCGTGCCGGTGATGACGGCGTTTTCATCCGCAGCATGGCTACTCGCGGCCAGCTCGGCGGTCTCGCGAGCGCGACGCACGAGGCGGCGCTGGTCCTTGACGCCGCCGGATACGACCCGCTCATCATCGAGACCGTCGGCGTGGGGCAGGACGAAGTGGAGATCGCGCGAACCGCCGACGTCGCGGTCGTCGTCGTCGCACCGGGATTCGGGGACGACGTGCAGGCGATCAAGGCGGGCGTGCTGGAGATTGCCGACGTGTTCGTCGTCAACAAGGCCGACCATGACGGTGCCGATCGGGCTGTGGCTCAACTCGAGACGATGCTCGGGCTCGCCGAGCCGCCGAGCGGCGAGTGGCGCCCGCCTGTCCTGCGGACGCAAGCCACGTCGGGGGCGGGCGTCGAGGAGTTGGCGGTCGTGCTCGACGCGTTCCGCGACCGTCCCGACGATCTTCGACTCGAGCGACGGCGCCAGCGAGAGGCGAACGCGCTGCGCCGGCTGATCGGGGAGCTCTGCTGGCGGCAGGTCGAGGAGACCATCGGGCAATCGGAGCTCGGCGCCATCTCGGCGCAGCTCGCGCGGCGCGAACTGGACCCGTATGCCGCCGCGGAGTCGCTCCTGGTGCGGACCCGGCCGCCGCGGCCGTAGCCGTCGTGCACACCGTGAACGCAAGGATGCAATGAAGGTCAGCTTGGATCACGTCGGCATCGCCGTCCAGGACCTCGAGGCGGCGCTCCGGTTCTTTCGCGACGCGTTGGGACTGGAGGTGTCCGCCCCGGAGTCGGTGGCCACGCAGCGGGTGCGCGTCACCGAAGCCGAGGCCGGCGGCCCCACGCTCGAGTTCTTGGAGGCGACCGATTCCACGTCGCCGGTGGGCCGGTTCCTGGATCAGCGCGGTCCGGGCCTGCATCACATCACGCTGGCGGTCGACGACCTGACTGGGACGCTCGAGCACCTACGCGCGCACGGCGTGACGCTCATCGACGAGCAACCCCGTCTTGGCGTCGGCGGATCGCGCATCGCCTTCGTTCATCCCGCAAGTGCTCACGGCGTACTCGTCGAACTCAAGCAGGTGGATCCCGGGACATGACGGTTCAGATTGGCATCATCGGCGGCAGCGGACTCTACGACATGGCGGAGGTGACCGAGCGCGAAGAGATCACCGTCCCGACACCGTTCGGCGATCCCTCGGGACCCTACATTGTCGGCACCCTGCGCGGTCGGCGGGTGGCGTTCCTGGCGCGCCACGGTGCCGGCCATCGGCTGCTGCCGTCGGAGCTCAATTTTCGGGCGAACATCTACGGGCTCAAGATGCTCGGCGTCGAGTGGATTCTCTCGGCCAGCGCGGTGGGCAGTTTGCAGGAGTCGTATCGGCCGCTCGACATCGTCGTACCGGATCAGTTCCTGGACCGGACCCGCGGGCGCATCAGCACGTTCTTTGGACGCGGGATCGTCGCTCACGTCGGGTTTTCCCAACCGCTGTGTCCCCAGCTGAGCGCGGCCGCGTTCGAGGTCGCGACGGCGGCGGGGGTGCGAGCCCATCAGGGCGGGACCTACGTCTGCATGGAGGGACCGCAGTTCTCGACCCTGGCCGAGTCCAAGCTCTATCAGTCGTGGGGCATGGACATCATCGGCATGACGAATCTCCAGGAAGCCAAACTCGCCCGCGAGGCGGAGATCTGCTACGCGACCTTGGCGCTCGTCACCGACTACGATTGCTGGCATCCGTCGCACGACGAGGTGACGGTCGAGATGATCATCGCCAACCTGACGCAGAACGCGGCGACGGCGCAGCAGATCATCAGCGACGTCGTGGCTCGACTGCCTGAACCACGGACGTGCGGCTGCGAGTCGGCGCTGGCGGCTGCGATCATCACCCAGTCCGAGGCGATGCCGGCGGCCACGCGCGCTGAACTCGAACCGATCATCGGCAAGTACGTGAAGGCCTGACATCTGTCAGCTGCCCGGCTGACATCGTGCCCCCGTTTACGAGAAGGTGTTTCTCATGCATCCGATACTCGTCGTTGGTTCAGTGGCGTTCGACTCGATCGAGACGCCGTTTGGTTCGGCCTCCCGCGTGGTCGGCGGCGCGGCCACCTACTTCGGCGTCGCGGCCGCGCATTTCACGGACGTTCGGCTGGTCGGCGTCGTCGGCGATGACTTCGATGACGAGCGGATGCAGATCTTCGAGGGGCGGCGCATCGACCTGGCGGGGTTGCAGCGGGTGGCGGGCGACACGTTCCGCTGGAAAGGCAAGTACAGTTACGACCTGAACGACCGCGAAACGATTTACACGTTTCTCAATGTGTTCGAGGAGTTCCGGCCGACGATCCCGCTGGCCTACCGGTCGTCGCCGTTCGTCTTTCTGGGCAACATCCACCCGGCGCTGCAGCTCGACGTGCTCGATCAGGTCGAGTCGCCGCGCCTCGTGGCCGCCGACACGATGAATTACTGGATCGAGCGTGCACCCGAGGAGTTGCGGAAGGTCCTGACCCGAATCGACGCGCTCGTGATCAACGATGCCGAGGCGCGGCAACTGAGCGGGGAAGCCAACCTGGTGAAGGCCGTCCGAGCGATTCAAGCCATGGGGCCGAAGTTGCTCATCATCAAACGGGGCGAGCACGGCGTGCTCATGACCCGCGGCGACGGTTTCTTCGCCGTGCCCGGCCTGCCGCTGGAGGACGTCTACGACCCGACCGGCGCGGGGGACACGTTCGGCGGCGGCTTCCTCGGCTATCTGGCGGGATCTCCCGAGGTTGCCGACGACAGCCTGGCGCGCGCCGTGATTGCCGGCAGTACGATGGCGTCGTTCTCGGTGGAGGCGTTCGGCCTCGACCGGCTGCTCACGGTGACGCCCGAGGACGTCCAGCGACGCTTCCAGGAATTCAAGCGGCTCACGCACTTCGAGGCGCTCTAGCCGCCCGCCTCGCGGCCGGGCCGTGTGCTATCGTGCGAGCCCAACGTGGGAAAAGCCTCGAAGCGGCCCCGTGCGCGGCCAGCGGCTCCGGCGACCGACAGCGGCCAGGCGTGGCTTGTCTGCCTGGCGGCGTGGGTCGTGCCGGGCGCCGGGCATCTCTGGCTGGGTCGGGTGCGCCAGGGCGTTATCTTCCTCGTCACACTGCCCTTGATGTTCGCGATCGGTTTCTGGCTGGAAGGCAGGATCTTTCCGTTCGAGCCATCCGAGCCGCTGGTTGCGCTCGCCTCGCTGGCCGACCTCGGGATCGGCGCGGTGTATCTGGTGGCCCGTGCGACGGGTCTGGGCGCGGGCAACGTGGTGGCGACGACTTACGAATACGGGAACTCGTTTCTGATCGTCGCGGGACTCCTCAACGCGCTGGTCGTGATCGACGCGTACGACATCGCGCTCGGCCGCAAGTAGCATGACGAGCCACTTCTTCCTGATGGCGCTGTTCTCGGGGTTCGTGTCGGTTGTGTTCGCTGCGTTGATGCGCGACGAGCCTCGCGACCAGCTTCGGTTCGGCGCCATGCTGTTTGCCGCGTTCGTGGGCTCGGGCGTCGTTCTGAGCTGGCTCATGTACCCGTTCCCGCTCTGATGAGGCGCTGGTGGCTGTGGGTCCCGGTCTGGGCTCACGTGGTCCTCATCTACGGGTCGTCGTCGATGCCAGGCTCGGCGGTGCCGTCGGTGCTGCCGGATAAGCCCGTACACGGCGCGGTCTTCGGGCTGCTGGCCGGGCTGCTGCTGCGCGCGCTCGCGGGTGGGCGCTGGGCAGGCGTGACGGCCGGGACCGCGGCCGCTGCCGTCGCTATCACGATCGCCTACGGCGCATCCGACGAATGGCACCAGTCGTTCGTGCCGGGCCGGACGCCTGAGCTCGGCGACTTCGTGGTCGACGGCCTCGCGGCGACCGTCGTCGTACTGACGGCGTGGGCGTGGAGTATAATCGTGGTGAGTCGAGCGCATGCCACGCGACGCGCGGGCCACGCCGCGCCGACCTCCACCGAATGACTCCCGTGACGCCCGACCGCGTTCCCTTGCCGGGGATGAGACTCCTGCGGCTTGCGTGTCGGCCACGCGACGCGACGGGGATACGAGATGACGTTTGACAACATTCAGGTAGAGCACGACGGCGAGGTGCTCGTCGTCACGGTCAACCGGCCGAAGGTGCTGAACGCGCTCAACAGTCAGACCGTCGACGAGTTGCGGCAGGCGATGACGGCCGCGGCCGGCGACGAGACGGTCCGGTGCATCGTCTTGACCGGCGCGGGCGAGAGGGCCTTCGTGGCCGGCGCCGACATCAACGAGCTGGCCGAACAGACACCGGTGGGCGGGAGCGCCCATGCGCAGCGGGGACAAGCCCTGCTCGATCTGATCGAACGATTGGGCAAGCCGGTCATCGCGGCCATCAACGGCTACGCGCTCGGCGGGGGCTGCGAGCTGGCGATGGCCTGCACGTTCCGCGTGGCGTCGGACGCCGCGAAGCTGGGGCAACCCGAGATCAACCTGGGTATCATGCCGGGGTACGGGGGGTCGCAGCGGTTGCCGCGTCTCGTCGGTAAGGGGCGGGCGCTCGAGATGCTGCTGACGGGCAACCAGATCGGCGCCGCCGAGGCGCACCGGATCGGCCTGGTCAACCGGGTCGTGCCGGCGTCCGATCTGATGACCGAGGTGCGCGCACTGGCCGCCGATCTGGCGGGCAAGGCCCCGATTGCCGTGCGGGCGATCGTCGCGGCGGTCAATGACGGTACGGAGATGCCGCTCGCACAGGCGCTGGCGCACGAGGCCGCGCTGTTCGGGCTGGTCGCCTCGACCGAGGACATGCGAGAAGGCACCCGGGCCTTTCTCGAGAAGCGCAAGCCGGTCTTCAAGGGTGCGTGAGGCCGTCCGCCCGTGACCCGATCATCCGACTCCCCGACCATGCCCGACGCGCGCGGGCTGCGCGTCGCGCTCGTAGTGTCGCGGTACCACCAGGACGTGACGGACCGCCTGCGCGACGGTGCACGGGCCGCGCTCGCGGAGGCTGGCGCCGACGACGCTGCCGTGGAAGCGCTGGCGGTGCCGGGGACGTTCGAGCTACCGCTGGCTGCGCGCCAGGCAGCCGAGACCGGGCGATTTGACGCGGTGGTCTGCCTCGGCTGCGTGGTCAAGGGGGAGACCCCGCACTTCGAGTTCATCGCCTCGGCCGTGGCCCACGGCATCACGGCCGCGTCGGCCGAGACCGGCATTCCCGTGGCGTTCGGTGTCCTCACGACCAACACGCTCGAGGAGGCGCTGGCGCGTGCAGGTGACGGACCGTCAAATAAGGGGTGGGAAGCGGCCGTGGCCGCGGTCGAACTGGCCCTGGTCTGCCGGCGGCTCCTGCGGGGTGACCCGATGGGAGCCGGGGGGTGACGACCGCGGGGCGGCGCGACCGCCGCCATCAGAGCCGCGAGGCGGCGCTGCAGGTGCTATACCAGAGCGAGATCGGCAAGATGCCGGTCGATACCGCGCTCGAGGTGTTCGCAGAGCTGGAGTCGGCGCCGCCGCAGCGCGAGTTCGCGGCCTGGCTCGCGCGCGGCACCGCCGCTCACCTCGACGAGATCGATCCGCTCATCACGAGCAGCGCCCAGCACTGGCGGTTGGCGCGCATGGCGGTCATCGACCGGCTGATCATGCGGCTGGCGGTGTTCGAGTTTCTCTACGCGGGAGAGACGCCACGGCCCGTTGTGATCAACGAGGCCCTCGAGCTGGCCCGGACGTTCAGTGCTGACGAAGCGGTGGCGTTCGTCAACGGCGTGCTCGACGACATCAGGAAGCGCCTGGACGGAGGCGAGGGGAAACAGTCGCCGGCCGACTGACAGCCGATTCGAGTGGGTTAGGTTCGGGGATGACGAACGACAGCGACCAGCTCGCGCAGCGCCGCCGCAACATGGAGGAGGTCGCCCAGCTCGGGCGCAATCTCTACCCGCATGCCTTCCGGTGCACCGATACGATTGCGGCGCTCGTCGATCGCCACAGCGGCGAGAGCGGTGAGGCGCTCGAGGCCGCCCAGCCGCAGACGACCACGGCCGGACGGATTCTCGGCATTCGCAGCTTCGGCAAGGCGAACTTCCTCGTGCTGTCGGACGGCCGGGCGCGCATCCAGGTCTACGTCCGCAAGGACGGCGTGTCGGCCGACGACTTTGCCCTGTTCAAGCTCCTCGATTTCGGTGATCTGGTTGGCGTCGAGGGCCGGATCTTTCGGACCCGGACCGACGAGCTGACGATCTGGGCGTCGCGCATCGAGTTTCTGGCGAAGTGCCTGGTGCCGCTGCCCGAGAAGTGGCACGGATTGAGCGACATTGAGATCCGCTACCGGCAGCGCTATCTCGACCTCATCGTGAATCCCGACGCGCGGCGGGTGTTCGAGGTACGCAGCCGCGTCCTGACCGGTCTGCGGGAGTTTCTGGGCGCCCGGGACTACCTCGAGGTCGAGACGCCGATGATGCAGCGGGTGGCGGGCGGCGCGCTGGCGCGGCCGTTCGAGACCCACCACAACGCGCTCGACCTCGACCTGTACCTTCGAATTGCGCCCGAACTTTTCCTCAAACGGCTGGTGGTTGGCGGGATCGAACGGGTCTACGAGATCAACCGCAATTTCCGGAACGAAGGGATCTCCACGCAGCACAACCCGGAATTCACGATGCTGGAGTTCTACCAGGCCTTCAGCGACTACCGGGACCTGATGGTGCTGACCGAGCAGATGTTGTCGGAGGTCGCACGCCACGCGACCGGAAGCGATGACGTGCCCTACGGCGAGCACCGGATCTCGTTCACCGCGCCGTTTGCCCGCGTGGCGCTTCGCGACGCGGTGCGCGAGGCCGCAGCCGAGCGGCTCGGCCGTGCGGTCGAGGATGCCACGCTGCGTGACCGCGAGTCGGCCGTGACGCTGGCGGGCGAGCTCGGCGTGGAGGTTCCGCCGGTGGCGACGGCGGGAAAGATCGTGCTCACGATCTTCGAGGAACTGTGCGAGTCGGCGCTGATTCAGCCGACGTTCGTGTACGACTATCCCACGGAGATTTCGCCCCTGTCGAAGCAGCGTGCCGACGATCCGGAGACCGTCGAACGGTTCGAGCTGTACGCCGGCGGCTTCGAGATTGCCAACGCGTTCAGCGAGTTGAACGATCCGGCCGAGCAGCGGCGCCGATTCGAAGCCCAGCGCCAGGAGCGCCAGGAGGGCGACCTCGAGGCGCACGTCATGGACGATGACTACCTCCGCGCGCTCGAGTACGGCCTGCCGCCGACCGCCGGCGAAGGCGTGGGCATCGACCGGCTCGTCATGCTGCTGACCGATAGCCGCTCCATCCGCGATGTCATCTTGTTTCCGCTGATGCGGCCGCGCTCCGAGTGAGCCGTCGACGACCATGCGACTGCCGTTCGAACTCTACGTCGCTCTGCGGTATTTGCTGGCGCGCCGCCGGCAGGCCTTCATTTCCCTGATCTCGGTCATCTCGACCATCGGCGTGGCGGTCGGCGTGATGGCGCTCCTCATCGCGCTGGCGCTGATGACCGGGCTGCAGCAGGAGCTGCGGGACCGGATCGTCGGCTCGACGGCGCATGTCTACGTCTGGAAGCTCGGCGAGGCCGGGTTGGTCGAGTACGACGGCGAAATCGATCGGCTCCGGGAGATCCCGCGGGTCATCGGCGTGGCCCCGGTCATTCTGGGGCAGGCGCTCGTGACGAGCGGCACCGGGGAGGCGTTCATCACCATCAAGGGGATCGACTCGGCCCTCGAAGCCGACGTCACCGAGGTGGGCGCGGCGATCCGGAGCGGCAGTCTCGACGCACTCGAGCCGCAGGCCGCCGGCGCGCCCGAAGGCCTGGTCATCGGCGACGGGCTGGCGGCCGAACTGGGTGCCTTCGTCGGTGACGAGGTCACGCTGATGACGCCGCAGGGTCGGCTGTCGCCGATGGGGGTGATGCCGCGCACGCGCCGGTTCCGCGTCGTCGGCATCTTCGACATGGGGCTGCACGAATTCGATACGGCCTACGCCTACGTTCGGCTGGACGTGGCGGCGCGGCTGCTGGACCGCTCCGGCGCAGACTTCCTCGAACTCAAGGTCGATGACGTCTACGCCGCACCCGATGTGGCGTCGTGGATCATGCGGGAGATGGGCACGAACTACCTGACGCAGGACTGGTCAGATCTGAATCGGTCGCTGTTCTCGGCGCTGTGGCTCGAGAAGATGGCGATCTCGATCACGGTCGGCCTCATCGTGGCGGTGGCCGCGCTCAATATCGTCGCCTCGCTCGTGCTGCTGGTCATGGACAAGAGCCGCGACATTGCCATTCTCAAGACCATGGGGACGAGCGCTCGCAGCATCATGGTGATCTTCATGCTGCAGGGATTGATCATCGGACTCGTGGGAACGGCGATCGGGGCCATCGGCGGCGTGGCCGCGACACAGATTCTTGATCGCTACCAGCTGGTGCAGTTGCCGAGCGACGTCTATCAGGTCACGTATGTGCCGTTCACACTCGAGCCGCTTGACCTGGCCCTGGTCCTTGCGTCGGCCGTCGTGGTGTGCTTCGTGGCCACCATCTACCCGTCGCGCCAGGCGTCGAGTCTCGATCCCGCGCAGGCGCTGCGATATCAGTGAGCGACATGGCCTACGTCGAGGTCGCGCAGCTGTCCAAGTCGTATCCGACCGAGCGCGGGGCCTTGCCCGTGCTGCGCGGGCTCGATCTGACCGTCGACACCGGCGAGATGGTGGCGGTGGTAGGGGCGTCAGGCGTGGGCAAGAGCACGCTTCTGCACCTGCTGGGCGGACTGGAGGGCGTCGACGACGGGTCGATCCGGATCGGCGGCGTCGATGTCGCCTCGCTCTCGGACGCGGCGCGGGTCGACTTCCGTCATGCGCAGGTCGGGTTCATCTTTCAGTTTCACCACCTCCTCCCGGAGTTCAGCGCGCTCGAGAATGCCGAGATGCCGCTGCGGATCGGCCGAATGTCGGCTGACGAGGCGCGGCCGCGGGCGGCCGCGCTGCTCGAACGCGTCGGCCTGGGGGAACGGCTGGATCATCGTCCGGGGATGCTGTCGGGCGGCGAGCAGCAGCGCGTGGCGGTCGCTCGCGCGCTGACGATGGAGCCGACGCTGCTCCTGGCCGACGAGCCGACGGGCGATCTCGACGAGGGGACGGCCGATGCGTTGCATCGGCTGCTCCGCGAGATGCACCGCGAGCGGAAGCTCACGTCGGTCATCGCCACCCACAATCAACGTCTGGCCGATGGCTGCGACCGCGTCCTGCGGCTCGAAGCCGGAGCACTCAGGCCGGCGTAAGTATCAAGAAGACGAAGGGGTTACGGCACATTTGGCCGCGCTGTTCCGCGGTCGATGCCGTATAATGATCGAAAGGCGCGGGCGCTTCGCGAGGAAGCCGCAGCGCGGTTCGCGAACTCGAGATCAGTATGTTCGAACGGTATACGGAGCGGGCGCGGCGCGTGCTGTTCTTCGCGCGCTACGAGGCGAGTCAGCTCGGGAGTATCTCCATCGAGACCGAGCACCTGCTGCTGGGACTGATCCGCGAGGGCAAGGGGCTCACCAGCCGGATCTTTGCGCGCTCGCACCTGTCGCTCGAGAACATCCGCAAGGAGATCGAGGGACGCACGGTCTTTCGCGAGAAGGTGTCGACGTCGGTCGAAATCCCGTTCAGCGGCGAGACGAAGCGCGTCCTGCAGTTTGCGGCCGAGGAGGCCGACCGGCTGCTCCACAACTACATCGGGACCGAGCATCTGCTGCTGGGCATCCTGCGTGAGGAGCGCTCGGTGGCCGCGTCGATCCTGATGGAGAAGGGGATGCGGCTCAATAGCGTTCGCGAGGACATCGTCGCGCTTCTCAACGAGAAGACGATCGTCACGCGGGTGAAGGAGACCCCGCTGCTGGCGGAGTTCTCGCGCGATCTGACCGATTCGGCGATGAAGAGTCAGCTGGATCCGCTCGTGGGTCGCGACACCGAGCTGGAACGGGTGCAGCAGGTGCTCTGCCGCCGGACGAAGAACAACGCAGTGCTCATCGGTGAGCCCGGGGTCGGCAAGACCGCCATCGTGGAGGGCCTGGCGCAGAAGATCGGGCGCGGCGACGTGCCGCACTTCCTGGCCGACAAGCGACTGCTCGCGCTCGACATCTCGCTGATCGTTGCGGGAACGAAGTACCGCGGGCAGTTCGAGGAACGGCTGAAGGCGATCATGAAGGAGTTGACCGAGAACCCCAACATCATCGTCTTCATCGACGAGTTGCACACGCTGGTCGGCGCGGGCTCGGCGGAGGGGTCCCTGGACGCGGCAAACATTCTCAAGCCGGCCCTGTCGCGGGGCGAGATCCGCAGCATCGGGGCGACGACCCCGGCCGAGTATCGCAAGTACATCGAGAAAGACCGCTCGCTCGAGCGCCGTTTCCAGGCGGTCAAGGTGGACCCGCCCGCCGAGGCCGAGACGATTCAGATTCTGCTGGGCGTGAAGGACCGCTACGAGGCGTTCCACCACGTGGAATACACGCAGGATGCCCTCGAAGCCGCGGTCTACCAGTCGAGTCGGTACATCACCGACCGATTCCTGCCGGACAAGGCGATCGATCTGGTCGACGAGGCCGGTGCGCGCGCCAAGCTGCGCGATGCCGCCCGCAGCGAGGAGTTCGGCGAGATCAACAAGAGCATCCGCGTCGCGGTCGAGCAGATGGAGAACGCCGCCGCGCAGAAGGACTACGAGAAGGCCCAGTTCTTTCGGGAGCAGGAGGTCATCGCTCGCGAGAACCTCCAGTTCGTCCGTGAGAAGTTCGATGTGAAGTCGAACACCCGTCGCGCCGTCGTCGGAAAGCAAGAGATCGACGAGGTCGTGTCCAAGTGGACCGGCGTGCCGATCACGTCGATCAATCAGGATGAGGGCGACAAGCTGCTGCGGATGGAGGATGAGCTGCATCGCCGGGTCGTCAGTCAGGGCAAGGCGATTTCGGCCCTGGCGCGGGCGATTCGCCGTTCGCGGGCCGGCCTGAAATCGCCGAACCGGCCGGTGGGCAGCTTCGTCTTCCTCGGGCCTACCGGCGTCGGAAAGACCGAGCTGGCGCGCGCGCTGGCGAACTTCCTGTTCGGGGCTGATTCGGCGCTCATCCGGTTCGACATGTCCGAGTACATGGAGAAGCACTCGGTGTCGAAGCTCATCGGCTCGCCGCCGGGCTACGTCGGACACGAAGAGGGCGGCCAGCTCACTGAGAAGGTGAAGCGGAATCCCTACTCGGTCGTGCTGCTCGATGAGATCGAGAAGGCCCACCCCGACCTGTTCAACATCCTGCTCCAGGTGTTCGAGGATGGCCACCTGACGGACGGGTTGGGGAACAAGGTGAACTTCAAGAACACCATCCTCATCATGACGTCGAACATCGGCGCCCGGTACATCCAGAAGAGGGCGTCGCTGGGCTTCCAGTCGGCCGACGCCAAGGAGATTAGCCGGAGCGTGAGCGACATGGTGATGGGCGAGGTGAAGCGGACGTTCAATCCGGAGTTCATCAACCGGATCGACGAAACGATCGTGTTCGAGGCGTTGACCGACGAGGACCTCGAGCAGATCACCCGGCTGCTGGTCGCCCAGCTCAACGAACATCTCTCCGACCGCCGGCTGTCGATCGCATTGTCGCCCGAGGTGATCAGCTGGATTATCGAGCAGACCTGCAAGGACCGTTCGTATGGCGCGCGACCGCTGCGCCGTGCGATTCAGCGTTATGTCGAGGATCCGCTGTCGGAGGAGCTGATTCGGGGCCGCCTGAAAGGCGGCGACGTCGAGGTCTATCTCGACGGCGGGTCGCTCGCCTACCGCGCCTCCGACGGCGAGCTCGAAGGCCGCCGGCTGGTGCACGACGTCTAAAGTCTCTAGGAGTAGTCGGTCGGCGTGAGCCTGGGCGGTCCGGGCTGGGCGTCCTGAGCGAGTCGAGCGGCGGCTGACGGGCCCAACAGGCGGGCGCTAGGCCTCGGTGGTGGCGGAACGGAACAGGAATGACGCGAACGGTGAGGATGGAGCGGCGACGCACGACGGGACGGCCCGCCGGTTGGGCCATGGCGGCGGCGGCCGCGCTGCTCCTTGCAGGGCTCTGGCCCGGTACGGCGGCAGCGCAGGCGGGGACGGCGGCGCTCATCGCGGCGGCCGATGCCCAGAACGCCGTGCCGATGCCGCCCGAGGGGTCGCCACCGGTCGTCCGCACGATCCAGATCGCGTTTCCGGCTCAGGGGAACGTTCCCTCCATCGAGCCGTCGACCTACCTCTTCTACCTCGCGACGCGTCCGAGCCGCCCGTCGGAGGATGTCTGGCTGGACTACGACGAGCAGCGGGTGCTCGATGACTTTCGGAATCTCTGGGCCACCGGCTTCCTCGACGATCTGACGATCGAGTACAACGACGAGCCGTATCCGAACGGCGTCATCGGTCGGAACATCATCTACAACATGGAGGAGCGCGAGCGGGTCCGGGTCGTCGAGTTCGAGGGGTCCGACGAACTCGACCGGTCGAAGATCGAGGAAGCGCTGACGCAGGCCGAGGCCGCGATTCAGCTCGACACCTTCATCGACACGGCGCTCATCCAGAAGGCGAAGACGATTGTTCGCATCATGCTCGCCGAGGCCGGCTTCCACGATCCGGTGGTCACTCATGAGATCGAGGCTGTGGCCGGTGGGCCGAAGCGTGTCCGCCTGGTCTTCACGATCGAGGATGGCCCGGAAACGCAGATCCGCGAGATCGAGTTCTCGGGGAACGAGAACGAAAGCGACAGTGCGCTGCGCAAGCAGATGACGGCCAACACCACGCCGCGCATCTGGCCAATCTCCATGTTCTCCGACCGGGGCACCTACAAGGAGCACCGGTTCGCTGAAGACGCCGATGCCATCGTCCAGCACTATCGGAACCAGGGCTACGTGCGGGCCCAGGTGGGGCAGCCCGCACTGACGACGCTCGAGGACTCCGAGGACGGCCGGAGGCGTTTCGTGAAGATGCGGATCCCCGTCTCAGAGGGTCGCCAGTATCGGCTGGGCAACCTGGAGTTCGAAGGCGTCGAGATCCTGCGGGAGGAATCACTCCGCGCCCAGTTCGACATCCAGGAAGACGACTTCTACAACGAAGCGATCATTCGCGCGGGCATCGAGCACGCGCAGGCGCTCTACGGTGCCGGCGGGTACATGGAGTTCGTCGCCTTTCCGGATCTCTCACCCCGTGATCAGGAGATCGCCGAGGACGGCACGGTCGAACGCCTCGATGTGCCGCCGGTCGTGGATGTGATGATTCGGGCGGAAGAAGGCGAGCGGTACTTCGTCAACCGGATTGAGTTCGCCGGCAATACGACGACACGCGACAAGGTCATTCGCCGGGAGATGCGGGTCTTCGAGGGCGGTGTCTTCAACACGGAGATGCTCAAGATGAGCGTCCGCCGGCTGAATCAGCTCGGGTACTTTCTCCCACTGGAAGAGGATGCGGTCGACGTCGAGAAGGACGGCGAGGACGAGAACGAAGTCAACCTGCGCTTCCCGCTCGAAGAACAGAACCGAAATCAGATGACGTTCGGTGCCGGCTTCTCGGAATTCGACGGCTTCTTCGGGCAGCTGTCGTTCGGCACGTCGAACTTCCTGGGTCGCGGCGAGACGGTGACGGTGTCGCTGCAGAGCGGTTCCCGGGCACAGAACTTCGTCGTCGGATTCACCGAGCCGTTCTTGTTCGACCGCAACATCGCGGCCGGCTTCAGTGTCTACAAGACGAAGCTGCAGTTCATCGGGCAGTTCACGCAAGCGTCGCTTGGCGGCAACTTCAATGTCAGCAAGCCGATCGCCAATTTCACGCGCCTCTCGTTCGGCTACAGCTACGAATCGGTGCGCGTCAGCGAGCTAAATCCGCTGTTCAGCGACCCGCTCGTGCTGCAGTTCAATCCGTTTCTCCAGGATTCGCTGTTGATCGGCGTGAACGGTAAGCGCAAGGTCAGCAAGGTGACACCGGGGCTGCTGCACAACACGATTGACCACCCAATCTTTCCGAGCGCCGGTAAGCGGATCATCGGGGCGATCGAGCTCGCGGGGCTGGGTGGCAACACGGCCTTCTACAAGCCGCGGTTCGAGAGCATCTGGTACATCCCCCACACACCGACAACGTCGTTCGGCCTCCGGTTCGAGACCGAGTACATCACGCCTTACGGCGACACGCAGATCCTGCCGCTGTTCGAGCGGCTCTACCTCGGCGGGGAGTACAGCATCCGGGGGTTCGACCTGCGGACGATCGGCCCGCGCGATCCGGTGACGGGACTCGTGCTGGGCGGCAACAAGAGCCTGCTCATGACGGGCGAGTACCTGATCATGCTCGGCCAGCCGATGCGGCTGATCTTCTTCTACGACACCGGTCAGGTGCGGAACACCGGCCAGCGTTTCTCGCTCGGTGACTTCAAGACGTCGACTGGGGCCGAGCTGCGGTTCCTGATGCCGGTGATGAACGTGCCGTTCCGTCTGATATTCGCGTTCAACCCGCACCGTGACGGCGTGCTGGACAACTCGTACAGGCCGGAGCAGGCGTTCAATTTCCGGTTCGCCGTGGGTTCGTCCTTCTAACTCCAGAACGCACTTGGGTTGGTGAGTCTGGCACCGAAATCGGACAGATCTACCGAGAACGGTGTACAATAGCGGGCTGTTTTGATCTGATGGTGGGTCGTCGGCCGTGGCGCGGTCGACGGTGAATGGATGTTGCGGGGTGTGTGTGCATCCCCTGAAAGGGAATCAGTCGATGAAAGTCTCGAGTGTCGTCGCAATGTCGTTGTTCGTGCTTGGTATCGGAGGCGGCCAGGCGTGGGCGGCTGGGCGGGAGGCCCAGGCGACGCTACCTGAGGGGGCCGTCCTGGCCTGGGTCAACGTGCCCCGCATCGCCGCCGAGTCGGTTAGCGGGCAGGAGCTGGCCTCGCAGGTGCAGGCGTTGAACGAGGAGAAGCTCACCGAGCTCAACACGATGAACGAGGAGCTCCAGGCGAGTCAGCAGAAGCTCCAGCAGGGCGGTACGGTGATGAGCGAGACGGCCCGGGCGCAGCTCGAGCGGGAGATCGGCCGGATGCAGGTCGACATTCAGCGCGCCACGGAAGATGCCCAGATCGAGGTGCAGACCCTCCAGGAGCAGCTGCAGGTCAGTTTTCAGGACGATCTGATTCCCGTCATCGCCGAGGTGTCAGCCGAGAAAGGGCTGCATCTCGTATTGAGCGTCAGTGACTCCGGCGTCGTCTGGAGCGCGCCTGGCCTCGACATCACTGACGATGTGATCACTCGGTTCGACGCCGCGCACGCCGCGGCCGGGGGCGCTGCTCAGCAACAGCCGTAGCGCACGCCCCACGCGCGGCGAGCCCGCGGGCGGCGGCAGCGGCGCCGCTTGCCGGTTCGCGACATCTCCACCACACGGCCCCAGGAACCCCCCGTGCCGATCGACATCCCGGCGACGCTCGATAGGCTCAACTACCGGTACCCGTCCTTCCTCGTCGACGCGGTCGTGGACCACGAGCCCGGCCAGCGCATCGTCGGGATGAAGAACGTCACCGTCAACGAAGAATTCTTCCAGGGGCATTTTCCGGGGACACCCCTCATGCCGGGCGTCCTCATGGTCGAGGCGTTCGCCCAGGTGGCGACGATCCTGCTGTTCCAGGACACCGACCGTCCGGCGCAGCGGGCCTGGCTGCAAGGCGTGGATGCCGCGAAGTTTCGGCACCAGGTCGTTCCCGGCGATCGCCTCAGGCTCGAGGTGACGATGGGCGAGGCCACCACCACCGAAGCGCGGGTCCAAGGGCGGGCCTTCGTCGATCAAGAGCTGGTCGCTGAGGCGAAGCTGCTCTTTGGCCTGACCGACGACGACGTCGACATCGATCCGACGGCCAGGGTGGCGGCGGGCGCCACGGTTGGCGCCGGCAGCGTCATTGGGCCACACGCCGTCATCGGCGAGCACGTCACGCTGGGTCGACGGTGCCAGATCGGCGCGTCCGCGATCGTGGACGGCTGGACCGAGATCGGCGATGACACGAAGGTGTTTCCCTGCGCGTCGATCGGCCTCATTCCGCAGGATCTCAAGTTTCATGGCGAGTCGAGCCGCCTCAAGGTCGGTGCGCGCAACATCTTCCGGGAATTCGTCACGGTCCATCGGGGCACCGATGGCGGCGGCGGCGAGACGCGCATCGGCGACGACAACCTGTTCATGGCGTACGCGCACATTGCCCACGACTGCCAGGTCGGCGATCACACCATCTTCGGGAACGGCGCGACGCTGGGTGGCCATGTGTCGGTGGAGGACTACGCGACGATTAGCGCCCTGTCCGGCGTCCACCAGTTTTGCCGTGTCGGCGCCCACGCCTTCGTGGGTGGGTTCTCGGTCGTCACGCGTGATGCGTTGCCGTACGTGCGGACGGTCGGGAATCGGGCGCGCGTGTACGGCGTGAACACGATCGGGCTGGTGCGACGTGGCTTCCCGCCCGAGTTGATTACCAAACTCAAGCGGACCTACCGCTACTTGCTGCAATCGAAGCTGAACACGAGCCAGGCGCTGCGGCAGATCGAAGGCGATGCTGAGTTGGCGTGCCCGGAGGTCGATTATCTGATCGCGTTCGTCCGATCGTCGGAGCGCGGCATCGGCCTCCGACGGCCAGCGCGGCGCTTGCACGACGACGAGATGCCCCTCGATGACTAGTCAGACGGCGGGCGCGCGGCCGCCGATCGGGGTCATCGCCGGCAACGGCCGCTTTCCGTTTCTGGTGCTCGACGCCGCGCGCCGCCTGGGGCGTGCCGTCACCGTGGTGGCGATCCAGGAAGAGGCGGACCCCGAGCTGAACCAGTTGGCGGCCGACGAGTCGGACACGGCCGTCCACTGGGTGTCGCTGGGGCAGCTGGGAAAGTGCATTGCCGTGCTGCGAGAGGCGGGCGTCACCGAGGCCCTCATGGCGGGTCAGGTGAAGCACGCCAAGCTGTTCGCGGGCGTGATGCCCGACCTGACCTTCCTGTCGGTGCTCGGGCGCCTCCGCGTGAAGTCGACCGACGCCCTGCTCTCGGCGATCGCCGACGTGCTCGCGGACCACGGCATCACCCTCGTGGATTCGACGGTGTTCCTCCAGCCGCTGCTGGCGGCGTCGGGCACGCTGACCGAGCGCGAGCCCACGGCCGAGGAGTCGGCGGACTTCGCATTCGGGTGCCGGATGGCCGACGCCGTCGCCGGCCTCGACGTCGGTCAGACGGTCGTCGTCAAGGACAAGGCGGTCGTGGCCGTCGAGGCGATGGAGGGCACGGATGAAGTCATCGCGAGGGCCGGCCGCCTCGCCGGACCAGGCGTTCGTGTGGTGAAGGTGGCCAAGCCGAATCAAGACATGCGTTTCGACGTGCCGGTCGTCGGCATACCGACCATCGATGCGATGCGCGAGGCCCAGGCGTCGGCGCTGTCGATCGATGCGGGGAAGACTTTGATCGTCGATGGAGACGCGTTCGTCCGTGCCGCGGACGAGGCCGGACTCTCGGTGGTGGGACGGCCGCGCGAGGAGGTCAGGTGACCGAACGTTCGCTGCGGGTCGCGGTCGTTGGGGTCGGGCACGTGGGCCGTCACCATGCGCGCCTCCTCTCGTCGCTGTCGGACGTGGACTTGGTGGCGACGGTCGACCTCAACAAGGAACGGGCGCTCGAGGTGGCCCATGGGACGTCGGCGAGGGCCGAGACGGATGTCAAGGCGATCGAGGGGCAGGTCGACGCCGTGACGATCGCCGTGCCTACCGAGAAGCACCTGGAGGTCGCGAAGCCGTTCCTCGAGGCGGGGGTCCCGGTGCTCGTCGAGAAGCCAATGGCGAGTAGCGTGGCCGAAGCCGACGAGATGCTGGCCGCGGCGAAGCGGTCCGGCGCCTGCCTGGCGGTGGGGCACACCGAGCGATTCAATCCGGCGCTGGCAGCGGTGTCGCCGCTCGTCGATCAGCCAAGGTTCATCGAGGTGCATCGGCTGGGGTCATTTCCGTCGCGGAGCCTCGACATCGACGTGGTCTTCGACGTGATGATCCACGATCTCGATGTCATTCTTGGCGTGCTCGACTCCGACGTGGCCTCGGTCGAGGCGGTGGGCGTGCCGATTCTGAGTGAACGTATCGACATTGCCAACGCTCGGCTTCGGTTCGAGTCAGGCTGCATCGCGAATCTCACCGCGAGTCGCATCAGCCGCGACCGGGTCCGCAAGATCAGGTTCTTCCAGTCGGGGGCCTACCTGTCAGTGGACTACGCCGCGCAGTCGGCCGAAGCGTGGCGATTGACGACCGACGACGAGGGGGAGCCCTCCATCGAGGGGGGCAAGCTCGAGGTGACGGGCGGGGAGCCGCTCGAACGCGAACTCGCGGACTTCATGCTTGCGGTGTGTCACGGGCGCGAGCCGGGCGTGAACGGCGCGCAAGGGCGCCGCGCCCTCGAATTGGCCGAGCGGATTACCGAGCGAATTGCCGAACATGTCTGACGACGCCTTGATGGCGGAGCTTCGCGAGACACTCGCCTCGGATGGCGGGCTCGACGAGGTCCAGATGCGCCTGCTGGACTCGACGGACCTCCTCTCACTGGGTATGCTCGCTGACGAGGCTCGCCAACGCCGTCATGGCCAGCAGACGACGTTCGTACGGGTGGCCGAGGTGGCTGTGGACGCCTCGGCACTCGAATCTCTCGGTCAGGCCAGGGAGATCAGGGTCACCGGCGTTCCGGCGTCGGTCGAGGCCGCCGAGACCGCGGTGCGGGCGGTCGCCGGCCAGGGCGTGCCCGTGACCGGTTTCGCACTCCACGACCTGATGGGGCTGGCGAGCGATCACGCCGCCGAGTTTGCGCGCCTGCTGCGCGTGCTGTGCGATGCCGGCCTGGTCGCAGTGTCCGAATTGGCTGTGGATCGCACGGAGGACCCAGAATCGGCCGTTGCGGTGGTCGCCGATGCGGGCCTGGCGGTATCCCGTCTGACGATCCAGGATGCGCGAGGCGACGCCAGGCTGGCGTGGGTGCGGACGGTTGCGGGGTGGTCGTTCCCTCCGCGGGCGGTGCAGGCGTTCGCGCCATTGCCGCGCGCGGAGGGCAAGACGGCACCGGAGTCGGAGCCGGCAACCGGGTACGACGACGTGCGTCAGGTTGCGCTGTCGCGTCTCCTAGTTGACAATATCGACTCGATCCAGGTCGACTGGGCGTTGCACGGCCCGAAACTGGCCCAGGTCGCGCTGACGTTCGGGGCCGACGACATCGATGCGGTTCCGGCGGTGGACGCGGACGAGCTGGGCCCGCGACGCACGTCGCTGGAAGACGTCCGGAGGAACATCCGGGCTGCGTCGTTCGTGCCGGTTGAACGGGACGGCGCTTTCGAGAGTGTGACGCCATGATTCGGCTGGGGGCAGTCGCCTACCTCAACGCGAGGCCGCTGGTGCAGGGCCTCGACCAGCAGTTAGACAGGTTCTCGCTTCGGTTCGACGTGCCGTCGAAGTGCGCATCCCTGTTGCACGGCGGCGAGGTCGACCTCGGATTGATTCCGTCGATCGAAGTCACGCAGCGTTCTGACTATCAGGTCGTGCCGGGTGTGGCGATCACGTCGAACGGGCGGGTGGCCTCGGTGGCCGTTTTTGCCGACCGTCCGATCACCGCTGTTCGCTCGATCGCGGTCGACAGCAGTTCGCGCACCTCGGTGGCGCTGCTTCGCGTGCTGTGCGCGCAGTCGTTCGACATCGAGCCGAAGTTCGTCACGATGCAGCCGGACATCAAAGCGATGCTGAAGCGCTGTGACGCCGCGCTGCTCATCGGCGATGGCGCGCTGTTCACCGATCACGACGCGTTGGGAATCGAGAAGACCGACCTCGGTGAGGAATGGACGGCGATGACGAACCTGCCGTTCGTCTGGGCGTTCTGGGCCGGGCGGCCTGGCGTCGCGACACCCGAGGATGTGGCAGCGCTGCGTGCGGCGCGCGACGCCGGCGTGGCGGCCAGCGACACCATCGCGACCGAGTTCTGCGAAGGCGATGAAGACAAGATCGAAATTGCCGTCGACTACCTCCGCGACAACATTGCGTTCACTCTGGACGACGCGGCGCGAGCCGGGCTCAAGAAATTTCTCGAGGCGGCGAAGGATCAGCGCGTCGTTCAACTGCTTCCCCCACTGAAGTATTACGAGCTGTGAGCACGAGCTCGCCGGCCGTCGACGCCCTGGCTCGGAAGGTACGGGATGGCGGGCGCCTGAGCCGGTCCGAGGCCCTGACGCTCTACGCGGAGGCGCCGACCCACCTGCTCGGTCGGCTGGCCGATGAGGTGCGCGCCGCGCGCCACCCGTCCGGCGTCGTCACCTATATCATCGATCGCAACGTCAACTACACGAACATCTGCGTGGCGCAGTGCAACTTCTGCGCGTTCTACCGCCCGGTGGGCGCAGCGGACGGCTACGTCCTGGGGTTCGAAGAACTGTTCCGCAAGATCGACGACACGATTGCGGTGGGCGGCGAGCAACTGTTGCTCCAGGGTGGGCACAATCCCGACTTGCCGCTCGAGTGGTACGAGGATCTGTTCCGGGCGGTCAAGGCCCGGTATCCCGCGTTTCGGCTGCACGCGCTGTCACCGCCGGAAGTGATTCATCTCTCACGGCTTGGCCAGGTGGAGGTGTCGGTCGTGATCGAGCGTCTGATGGCGGCCGGCCTCGACAGCATTCCCGGCGGGGGTGCCGAGGTGCTCGTGGATAGGGTTCGCCGGGAGTTGAACTGCCTCGGCAAGGCGACGGCGGATGAGTGGCTCGACGTGATGCGCCACGCGCACCGCGCCGGCCTGCGGACGACGGCGACGATGATGTACGGGACGGTGGAGCGACTCGACGAGCGGGTCGAGCATCTCATGCGGGTGCGCGACCTGCAGGACGAGACCGGGGGCTTCACCGCGTTCATCGCCTGGAGCTTCCAACCATCCCACACCGAGCGCGGCGGCACGGAAGCCACGGGCGTGGAGTATCTGCGCACGCTGGCCCTGGCGCGCCTCGTGCTCGACAACGTGGACAATCTGCAGGCCTCGTGGGTCACGCAGGGCGGCAAGGTTGGGCAGCTCAGCCTGTCGTTCGGTGCGAACGACATGGGGAGCGTCATGATCGAGGAGAACGTCGTGCGGGCGGCCGGCGCCACGTTCTGCATGGACGAGCTGGAGATCGTGAGGAACATCGAGAACGCCGGCTTTACCCCGAGGCGGCGGAACATGCACTACGAGCTGCTGGGCGACCCGATCGCGTGGGAGCGCGACGTCCCGCGCATGACCGCCCTGGTCGAGGCGCGGGCGGCCGGTGATGCGTCGGTGCCCGAGGAACTGGTCCGCTACCGCGCTCGGACGCCGTCCGGCAAGCGCCAGCGCGCGCCGCGGTAGCGGATCGCGGTCGAGATGCGTCGCTACCGCGCGGCGTGGGCGCTTCCCATCGCCGGCCCGCCGATAGAGGACGCGCTTTTCGCGATTGACCGAGGCCGTATCGTGTCGGTCGGGTCGGATGGCGGCCAGGCCGATGTCGAGCTTGGATCGGTCGTCGTTCTCCCAGGGCTCGTCAACTCCCACACCCACATCGAGTTGTCGGCGCTCGCCGGCCGCGTCGCGCCGGCCGCGACGATGCCGCAATGGGTCGCCGAGTTGCTCGTCGCGCGGCGCGATGCGGCCTCCGGCGCTGGCGAGGCGCCTGAGCCTGAGGTGAACGCTGCGATCGAGCGCGCGATCGTCGACCTGCGCCGCCACGGGACGGCGCTGGTCGGTGATGTCAGCAATACGTTGGCGACTGTGGACCCGCTGCGGCAGTCACCGCTGGCGGCGGTCGTCTTTCACGAAATCCTTGGCTTCAATCCCTCCGACGCCGATGCGGCCGCCGCGCGCGCGGCCGACACAATCGATCTGTCAGGCGACGGCGATGTGCGCGTCAGCTTGGCGGCGCACGCGCCGTACTCCGTGGCGCCGTCGCTGTTCGAGGCGTTGCGGCGGGTGACGGCCGCGCGAGACCCTGACGTCCCGCTGACGGTGCACCTGGCCGAGTCGGCGGAGGAGCTGGGCTTTCTGGCCGATGGGCGGGGGCCGTGGCGTCAACTGCTGGAACGGCTCGGCGTCTGGAACCCATCCTGGCGGCCACCCGCGTGCGGGTCGGTCGAGTTCCTCGAGCGTGTCGGCTGGCTCGATTCCCGAGTGGTGACGGTGCATGGGGTGCAGTTGCAGGCGGTCGAACTGGCCGTCCTCGCGCAGCGGGGGATGACGCTGGTGACCTGCCCCCGAAGCAATGAGTGGACCGGCGCGGGGACGCCGCCCGTCGAGCGGTTCGTCGAGGCCGGCGTACGTCTGGCGGTTGGTACCGACAGCTTGGCGAGCGCGCCGGACCTGAACCTGTTTGCCGAGCTGGCTCGCTTGCGCGCGCTCGCACCCGAGGTCGCGGCATCGGTGTTTCTGGCGGGCGCGACCATCACGGGCGCCCGCGCGCTCGGCTGGGACAACCAGTTCGGCACCATCGAGCCTGGTAAGCGCGCCGCGCTGATCGCGGTCGCGCTGCCCGCGACGGTCGTGGATGTGGAAGAATATCTTCTCAGTGGCATCGACGCGTCGCAGATTGCCTGGGTCGAAGATGTGGAGTAGGCGAGCACGCGAGTGTGGCAGGCGCCGATCGTGGAGTGTCGAAGCATGATCGAGCGGCTGCGCACCTATGCCTCGTTCGTCAGGTTCAGCCACTCGGTGTTCGCGCTGCCGTTCGCCCTGGTCGGCGTGCTGCTGGCTTCGCAGTACGCGCCCGTGACGCTCGGCCGGGCCGGCTGGATCGTCGCCGCCATGGTGGCGGCGCGCTCGGCCGCGATGGGTTTCAACCGACTCGTCGACGCGCGGCACGACGCGCTGAATCCGAGAACCGCCGCGCGCGAGATGCCACGCGGCGCGATCTCACGGACGCAGGCGATCGGCTTCGTCGCCGGCTGGTCGGCGGTCTTCGTCGGGGTCACGTCGCAGATCTCCACGCTCTGCTTCGTCCTGTCGCCGGTAGCGCTGGCGATAGTCTTCTGGTATTCGCTGGCGAAGAGGTACACGACGTATGCGCAGCTGTTCCTCGGGCTGGCCATGGCCGTCGCGCCTGTGGGTGGATGGATCGCCGCCGGCGGGCCGATTCGCTGGGAGCCGGTCCTGCTGGCGGTGGCGATCGGCGCCTGGGTCGGCGGCTTCGACGTGCTCTACGCCTGCCAGGATCTCGAGTTCGACCGGCGCCACGGCCTGCGCTCGATTCCGGTCCGTTTCGGTGTCCGCCGGGCGGTCTGGATCGCCAGAGTGCTGCATGTCGTGACCGTGATGGCGTTGGGCGCGCTAGGCGTAGTCACCGACCTCGGGCCGGTGTATCTGGGCGGGGTCGGCGCCGTCGCCGCGCTCCTGGCGTACGAGCAGTCGCTCGTCTGTGCCGACGATCTTTCGCGTGTCAAGCAAGCGTTCGATCTGAACGGGTACGTCGGTCTGCTCTACCTCCTGACCACAGCGGTGGCGGTCTATGTCAGGTGACGCCCCGCGATCGCTGGTGGTCGCCGTCACGGGGGCCAGCGGCGCGATGTACGCGATGCGCACCTTGGCCGCCTTGCTCGAACGGAGCTATCGGGTCGAGCTGGTCGTCAGCGACTTCGGTCGGCGGCTGCTGACGGAGGAACTCGGCACGGCCGCGGCTGCCGACCGGCTCCTGCCGTACCTCACCGAGACCTACGGGCCAGGTGTCGAGTGCGGGTCGCTGCAGTTGCACTCGAACAAGGATCTCGGAGCGGATATCGCGAGTGGCAGTCATGGCTGTGACGGCATGGTCATCGTGCCGTGCTCGATGAAGACGCTGGCCGGGGTCGCCCACGGCCTATCTCGGAATCTCGTCGAGCGCGCAGCCGACGTGATGCTGAAAGAGCGCCGTCCGCTCGTGCTCGTGCCGCGCGAAACGCCGATGAGTCTGCCGCAGTTGCGAAACATGGTCGCGTGCGCCGAGGCCGGCGCGCACCTGCTGCCGGCGATGCCGGCGTTCTACCAGGGCCCGAAGCGGCTCGAGGATCTGGCCGATTTCATGGCTGGCAAGATCCTCTCGGCGTTCGGGATGTCGCACGATCTCTACCCGCCCTGGAAGGGATGACGGACGACCCGACGCCGCTGCGGAAGGACGCCCGCCGCATCGCGGGCATGTTCGACGCGATCGCACCCCGCTACGACACGCTCAATCGACTCCTGAGCGCCGGATTCGATCGGCGTTGGCGGGCTCGGGCCATCGACGCGCTCGCGCTGAGTGGCCGGGAAACGGTCGTGGACCTCTGCACCGGCACGGGCGACCTGGCGCTTGCCGCCATCAGCCAGCCGGGTGCTTGCGCCCGCCGCGTCGTCGGCGTCGACTTCGCCGGCGCGATGCTGAGCTTCGGGGCTGCGAAGCTTCACAAGCATCCCGCCGGGGCGTCCGTCCGGTTGGTGCGCGGCGACGCGTCGAAGATCCCGCTGGCCGACGCGTCGGCGGAGGCCGTGACCATCGGATTCGGCATCCGAAATGTCGACGACACGCTGGAGGCCTGTCGCGAGATCCATCGGATCCTGCGGCCGGGCGGCCGGCTCGCGATTCTGGAGTTCGGTATGCCATCGACGGCCGCCGTTCGCGGGCTCTATCGGTGGTACTTCACGCGGGCCCTGCCTCGGGTCGGTCGCCTCGTCTCCCGGCACGCGGAGGCCTACGCCTACCTGCCCGCATCGGTGAAGGCCTTTCTCTCGCCGTCCGCCCTGTCGGCGCTGCTCGCTGAGTCGGGCTTCGAAGACGTCCGGGCCATTCCGCTCTCCTTCGGCGTGGTCTACCTGCATCTGGCGACGCGGCGAGACGGCGCGGAGAGCGGAGACCATCGGGCTGCTATAATCGTCTAACCGACTGATGTACTTCGACTTCGACGAGTTGCGACCGGACACCCCGTCCTTCGACGGCGTGATGTCACGCCGCGAGGGTGTCCTGATCTCGATCATCGGGCACCTCGTGGCGGTGATCCTGGTGCTGGTGGGGCCCTCGCTGCCGTTCGTCAAGGAAGCGGTCGAGCGCCGGGCCGAGGAAGCGGCGGCGCGTCAGGCGCTGCTGCTCGAGCAGCAGCTCGAGCAGCAGCGTCAGGCCCAGCGCTTCGTCTTCGTCGAACCACTGATCGATATCGAGGCGCCGGAGCCGCCGGACACCGGGATGCTGTCGGATCGCGATCGCATTGCCACTGCGCCGGAGCGTTCCGCCGCCCCGACGAACCCGCTGCCGTTCGCGCGCGGGAACTCGGCGGATCTGGTCATCGCGCCCGACGTGGTGGAGACACCCCGTGGCGACGGCCCGGCGCTGGAGCCCGCCGAGGGCGAGGCGGACGGAGCGGTCGACAGCGACGTCGCCGACGAGTACATCGATATGGCCGACATGGAGGCGAGCGAGGCCGACCAGGTGGTCGACGCCGAGAGCCCGCTGGGCGATCGGGAGGAGGTCGATGGGGCCGGGGAGTTCGATCTGGGCGAACTCGGGACGACCGGCCTGGACCCGCCTCGAATCGCGTCCCGGACGTCCCCCCGCGCCGTGCAGCCCCCGCTCTCGGGTGGCGCGCTGGGCGAGGCGATCCGAAACCTCGAGCGCTATGTCGATCAAGAGAGCCTGGACAACCCTGGTGGCGACGGGGGGCAGTACGGGCCGTCGATACAGTTCGATACCAAGGGTGTGGAGTTCGGGCCATGGATCCGTCGGTTCATCGCGCAGATCAAGCGCAACTGGCTGGTGCCCTACGCGGCGATGGCCTTCCAGGGGCACACCGTGCTCACGTTCAACGTGCACAAGAGCGGTGCGTTGACCGATGTCACGGTGATCGATCCGTCGGCGATCGACGGGTTCAACTCGTCCGCTCGCAATGCGCTGCTGGCGTCGAATCCGACCCAGCCCTTGCCGCCCGAGTACCCTTCGGACCAGGCCTTCTTCACCGTCACCTTCTACTACAACGAACGCCCGCCGTACTAGACGCCTCCTTCTGCAGTGTGTCGGGCACGAGGCTGGGCCTCGCGCCCGAGCAGACGGATGCACCTGGCGGTAGACTGGGGCTATGGCGTGGCCGACGTGGACGCAGGTGGGTGGGCTGACGATCGTGCTGGCGTTGCTCACGATCTACATGCTCGCGAGCAGTCTGCTCTGACTTCTGATTCATGAACACGATGGCGGTGATAGCCGACGACGCGCCGCTGCTGCTGGCCGTCGTCGGCCCGACGGCGACGGGGAAGAGCGCGCTCGGCATCCTTCTGGCCGAGCGCTTCGACGGCGAAGTGATCAGTTGTGATTCGACCGCCGTCTACCGCGGGTTCGACATCGGGACGGACAAGGTGTCGCAGGTGGACCGGCGTGGCATCCCCCACCATCTCGTCGACGTCGCCGACCCTCAGGAGATCTACTCCGCGGCGCGATATGCCCGAGAGGCCACGACCGCCATTCGCGGCGTCACGGCGCGGGGCCGGGTGCCCATTCTGGTCGGCGGCACCGGGCTGTACTTTCGAGCCCTGGCGCGCGGTCTCTTTGCCGGGCCGGGGCGGGACGGTGCGTTGCGAGACCGGCTGCGGCGGATCGGCGAGAGGCATGGGCTGCATCGGCTGGTGCGGCAGGTCGATCCCGCATCGGCCGACCGGATTCACGCCCGCGACGAGAAGCGCCTGATTCGTGCGCTCGAGGTCTACTACCTCACCGGCCGACCGTTGACCCATCACTTCGCGCAGACCCAGTCTCCCCTGGCGGGGTACACCATCGCCGGGATCGCCCTGCGCCAGACGTCCGAGCGTACCGCCGACAAGGTGGCGCGCCGAGTGGAGGCGCAGTTCGCGGCCGGCCTGCTCGATGAGATCCGCGCGCTCAGGGCCGCGGGAGTGCCCGACACGGCGCCCCCCTTCGGTGGGATGGTGTATCGCCAGGCGCTCGCGTTCCTGAACGGCGTGGGCGACGAGGCCGGAACCCGCGACGAGATCGTGCGGGCCAATCGTCGGTACGCCCGGCGTCAGTTGATCTGGTTCAGGAAAGAGCCTAACCTACAGTGGATTCAGGTGGATGACGGGCCGGCGCAGGTCGCGGACGCTGCGGTGCGCATCATCCACGAGCGCGTGCGGCAGCGGCCGGCGCGCCTGGCGCCGTGAGGCACTCGGCGTGTGTTGAACCCCAGAACTCACGTGGGTTGACGCATCTGGCGTGTTCTGGGCGCCGAGGGCGTCGTTACTCCTCGGTTATTTGGGCCCACCAAACTCCCTCGTCGTGCCTTGCCCTCGTCGCCCATCCCTGTGCCAGACACACCAACCCACGTGATTTCTGGGGTTACCTCGGTGCGATCCTCGCCTCTTCGATTTTCCCGTGCGATCGTAATCGTCCTCGACGGCGCCGGCATCGGTGGGTTGCCGGACGCGGCCGAGTACGCCGACGAGGGCAGCAACACGCTGGGGAATGTCGCGCGGCAGGTGCCGCTGGCGATTCCGACGCTGCGCGCGATGGGACTCGGTCATGTCGTCGAGCTGGGCGGCACGCGGCCGCCGCCGCTCGCGGCCTTCGGACGCATGGCCGAGGTGTCACCGGGCAAGGATTCCGTCACGGGACACTGGGAACTGACTGGCGTCACGCTGGATCGGCCGTTTCCGGTCCATCCCGACGGGTTTCCCGAATCGGCCATCGCCGAACTCGAGCGGCGAATCGGGCAGCCGACTCTCGGCAACGTCGCCGCGTCGGGGACCGAGATTATCGAGCGACTCGGCGTGGAACATCTCGCGCGTCGGGCGCCGATTGTCTATACCTCGGCCGACAGTGTCTGCCAGATCGCGGCGCACGAATCGGTGGCGTCGGTGGACGAGCTCTATCGCTACTGCAAAGTCGCCTTCGACGTGATGGCCGAGGGCCTCGGTGTCGGTCGGATCATCGCGCGCCCGTTCGTTGGCTCGCCGGGCAGCTTCCGTCGGACGAGGGAACGGCGCGACTTCGCGCGGGCGGCTCCCGGCGAGACCCTGTTCGACCTGGCCACGGCGAACGGCGTGCCGGTGACGACGATCGGGAAGATCGACTATCTGTTCGCCGGACGCGGCATCGGGCGGGCGATCCACACAGCGTCGGACGATGACGGGATGGACACGCTCGAAAGAACGCTGTCGGAGGTGCCGGATGGCTTGCTCATGATCAACCTGGTCGACTTTGATACCGTCTACGGCCATCGCAACGACGTCTCGGGATACGCGGCGAATCTGGAGCGATTCGACGCGCGTTTGGCCCGGTTGCTGCCGCGCGTGAGGCCGGAGGATCTGCTCGTCGTGACGGCGGACCACGGGAACGACCCGACGACGTCCAGCACCGACCACTCGCGAGAGTACGTGCCGGTCCTGCTGGCCGGCGCGTCCCTTCAGGCTGCGGTCGATCTAGGGACGCGCGCCAGTTTCGCCGACCTCGGCCAGACCCTGGCCGAGGGGCTCGGCCTGCCGCAGCTCGGCTCGGGCGTCAGTGTTCTCTCGGACATCGCGGCCGGGGGTGGGTGAGTCATGAGTGATATCCGACAGGACCTGGAGGCGCGGGAGCACAAATGGCTGGCGGCCCAGGCCGCGAAGAGCGACGCCAGCCGCGGGCGGCTTCAGCCCGAACCGGAGGACCCGATCCGGCCGGCGTTTCAGCGCGATCGCGACCGCATCGTGCACTGCAAGGCCTTCCGACGGCTGAAGCACAAGACCCAGGTGTTCTTTTCTCCGGAGGGCGATCACTACCGGACGCGGCTGACCCACACGCTCGAGGTCTCGCAGATCGCGCGGACGGTCACTAAGGTGCTCAGGCTCCACGAGGAACTGACCGAAGCCATCGCGCTGGGTCATGACCTGGGACATACGCCCTTCGGGCATGCGGGCGAGCGTGTGCTGCGCGAGCTGATTCCCGGCGGCTTCAATCACTACGAGCAAAGTCTGCGGATCGTCGACCGGCTGGAGAACGACGGCCGTGGCCTGAACCTGACGTGGGAGGTGCGCGACGGGATCGCCAAGCACTCGAAGGGCAAACGGGGCGCGCCGGTCGGTGCGACCGATGCGAACCGGTCCACGGCGCTCGAGGGGCAGGTCGCACGGGTTGCCGACATCATCGCCTACGTGAATCACGACATCGACGACGCGCTACGCGCCGGGCTGCTGGCCGAGTCGGACTTGCCGGCCGAGCCGATCGGCCTGCTGGGGCGGACGACCTCGAAGCGGATCGGGCGGCTCGTGACCGACGTCGTGGAGCAGACGCTCGCGGCCGGTCTCGATCAGGTCCGAATGGGCGACGATGTCCTCGAGGCGCTGCTGGATCTGCGTGTGTTTCTCTTTGAAACGGTCTACGAGAACAGCGATGCGACAAGCGAGTTTCACAAGGCAGCGGGCATTCTCGGAGGGCTCTGGGAGAAGGTGCACGCGAAGCCCGAGGCCTTCCTCGACCAGCGGATCGTCGACGACGAAGGCGTCGATGTCGCGGCGCGAGACTTCCTGGCCGGAATGACCGATCGGTACGCGGTGGGCCTCTACGAGCAGCTGTTCATCCCGAAGCCCTGGGTCGAGTTGGGCTGATGCCCACCGGGCCTTCGCGGCCCGGGGGTGGTGGTTTTCATGCTAAAATTGTGGGTTGGGAGTTACGCGTAGCGGGTCGCTGATGCTGCTGGATCTCAAGGCGCTGACCGAACCGCGCGAGCACCTGGAGCGGACGTATCCCACGTCGGCGTTCGACGCGACGGACGACTTCGTGGTCGCCGACCCGGTCGCCCTGAGCTTCGACGCCGAGAAGGTGCGTGACGGGTATCGGCTGGTGGGTCGGTTGACCACGCGGCTCCGGGTGCCCTGCTGTCGGTGCGTCGAACCGTGTGACTCGTCGCTGGATGCGACCTTCGACCTACGGTATGTGCCGCAGGAGCGGAACACCGGCACAGGCGAAGCCGAGATTGCCGAGGACGATCTGTCGACGGCGTTCTATCGCGACGAGCAGATCGATCTCGCGCAGCTCATGCGTGAGCAGTTCTACCTCGGGCTGCCGATGAAGCCGCTCTGTCGTGAAGACTGTTGCGGGTTGTGCAGTGTCTGCGGCGCGAATCTGAACGTTGCGAAGTGCGGGTGTTCGGCCGAGTGGCATGATCCCCGACTGGCCGTGCTCGAAGGATTGCGGCACGGCAGAACCGAGAAGGACCAGACATAGACGGGCGAGGAGCCGACAATGCCGAATCCCAAGCGGAGACATTCGAAGACGCGCAGCGCGAAGCGGCGAACGCACGACGCGATCGACGCCCCACCTGTTGGGGCGTGCCCGCAGTGCCATGAGATGAAGCCCCCGCATCAGGTCTGCCCGCACTGCGGGTACTACAAAGGGCGCCAGGTTCGAGAAGTCGACGAGGTCTAGCCGGCGGTCGCGTTGGGTCAGCTGCTCGATTTCGGGGGCGACTTCCTGTCGCCGTCTCTTCTTCCGGCAGTGTGAGGGTCACGGGCCAGTGCGGCTCGCTTGGCCATGCGCGTGGCGGTCACGGCCCCGCCTCGGTGACGGGTGGTGTGTGAGGTGAGAATGCTGGCGTTCATTTTTCCTGGACAAGGTTCGCAGCGCGTGGGCATGGGCCGCGATCTCGCGGAGACGTACCCCGAGTGCCGCGCGACCTTCCAGGAAGCCGACGATGTGCTCGGGGAATCGCTGAGCACGCTGTGTTTCGACGGCCCCGAGGATCGCTTGACTCTGACCGAGAACGCGCAGCCGGCCATTCTGACCGCGAGCGTGGCGATGTACCGAGGCCTGACCGCGCGCGGACTGGCGCCGGCGTGCGTAGCCGGCCACAGCCTGGGCGAGTACTCGGCGCATGTGGCGGCTGGGACGATGGCGTTCGCTGACGCGCTGGGCATCGTGCGGCGGCGGGGGCGCTACATGCAGGAGGCCGTCCCAGTCGGCGAAGGCGCCATGGCGGCGGTGCTTGGCCTGGATGCCGATGAGGTCGGCCGGGCGTGCGCCGACTCGGGGCAGGGTGAGGTCGTGTCGCCGGCCAACCTGAACGCGCCCGACCAGGTCGTGATTGCGGGTGCCCGCGAGGCCGTGGGCCGTGCCGGCGAGGCGTCCAAGCGGCTGGGCGCCAAGCGGGTCGTACCGCTGACCGTCAGCGCGCCGTTCCACTGCGCGCTGATGCAGCCCGCGGCGGACCGCCTTGCGCCGGAACTGCGGGCGCTCGAGGTGGCCGATCCCACCGTTCCCGTCGTGGCCAACGTCGACGCACAGCCGAAACTCGAGGCGGCGGAGGCGATCGAGGCGCTGATCGGGCAGATCGCCTCGCCCGTACTGTGGGAACAAGTGGTCAAGCGTCTTGCATCGGACGGCGCCGACACGTATCTTGAGGTGGGGCCGGGGTCGGTCCTGACCGGGCTGATGAGGAAGATCGATCGCTCGCTGCGGGCGGTCGCGGCGGATAGCCTGCCCACGCTTGATCATGCCAAGGAGTCGATCGGATAGGTGCGGCGCCCGGCGCCGTCGGACAGGTGCATGACCGAATCGAGTGACCGGGTGGCGATCGTGACGGGCGCGTCGCGGGGCATCGGCCGCGCGGTCGCGGAAGCGCTGAGCCGATCGGGGTATCTGGTCGTTGCTGCGGCCCGAGATCGCCACGCCGAAGGCACGGTCGAGGCGATTGCTGGGGCAGGCGGGCGGGCTGAAGTCGCGACGCTCGATGTCACCGAGACCGAGGCCGTGAGCGATCTGATCCGGGATGTCGTGAAGCGGCTCGGGCGAGTCGACGTGCTCGTCGCGAACGCCGGCATCGCGCGAGATCAGCTCCTGCTCCGGTTGAAGCGAGAGGATTGGGATCAGGTGCTCGCAACGAACCTCACCGGCGTGTTTTCGTGCGTGCAGGCTGTCTTGCGGCCGATGCTGCGGCAGCGCTCGGGTCGCATCATCACGATCAGCTCGGTGGTGGGGCAGATGGGGAACGCCGGTCAGGCCAACTACGCAGCGTCAAAGGCGGGGCTGATCGGCTTTACCAAGTCGGTCGCCAAGGAGGTCGCGTCACGCGGCATCACCGCGAATGTCGTGGCGCCGGGGTTGATCGAGACCGACATGACGGAGGCGCTGACCGGCGACGGGCGTGAACAGTGGGAATCGCTCGTCCCGCTCGGGCGGTTGGGCAGCCCAGCCGACGTCGCGCACGCGGTGAGTTTCCTGGCGTCGGATGGGGCAGCGTATATTACAGGGCAAGTCGTAGGCGTTAATGGTGGCATGTACATGTAGGAGGCGCGAATGGCCGTTGCGGACAAGGTGAAGGGCATCATTCTGGAGCAGTTGGGCGTGGACGAGGAAGAAGTGACCCCGGATGCGTCGTTCGTCGACGATCTGGGCGCTGATTCGCTCGACACGGTCGAGCTGGTCATGGCCCTGGAAGAAGAGTTCAGTATCGAGATTCCCGACGAGGACGCGGAGAAGATCACGCGCGTCAAGGAAGCGGTCGAGTACATCGAGTCGCACGCCAAGGGCAAGAAGTAAGGCCGGCAAGGACCCGGAGGCTGTGTGAACAGGCGAGTCGTCGTCAGCGGGGTAGGACTCGTGTCGTCGCTTGGCGTCGGCACGGACCAGAACTGGGATGCGCTGTGTGCGGGGCGTAGTGGGATCGGGCCGATCACGCGGTTCGATGCCGCGGAGTACGCTGCGCGCATCGCCGGGGAGGTCAAGGATTTCGATCCCCTGCAGTTCATTTCGAAGAAAGACGTCAAGAAGATGGACGTCTTCATCCAGTTCGCCATTGCGGCGGCCGAGTTCGCCGTGCGCGACGCCGACCTGAAGGTCACGCCCGACATCGCTGCGCGGGTCGGCGTGTTCATCGCGTCCGGCATCGGCGGCTTCGCCACCATCGAGCGCGAGCACCGCAACTTGCTCGAGCACGGGCCTCGACGGATCTCACCTTTCTTCATCCCCGCATCCATCATTAACTTGGCGGCCGGCCAGGTGTCGATCCGGTTCGGTGCCCAGGGCCCGAATTCTGCGACGTGCACGGCGTGCTCGGCGTCGGCGCATGCCGTCGGTGACGCCTTCGAGATCATCAGCCGCGGCTCAGCCGACGTGATGATCGCCGGCGGCTCCGAGGCGGCCATCACTCCGCTCGGCGTTGGAGGGTTCGCCGCGATGCGCGCGCTGTCGATCCGAAACGACGAGCCCGCGCGCGCGAGTCGCCCTTTCGACCTCGACCGGGACGGCTTCATCATCGGCGAGGGCGCTGGCGTCGTCATTCTCGAGGAATTCGAGCGGGCCCGCGCGCGCGGCGCGCAGATCTACGCGGAGCTCGTCGGCTACGGGATGTCCGGCGACGCGTTTCACGTGACAGCGCCATCCGAGAATGGTGACGGTGCCACCCGGGCGATGCAGGCGGCCCTGGCGCGCGCCGACTGCCAGCCAGAGCAAGTCGATTACATCAACGCGCACGGCACCTCCACGCCGCACAACGACAGGCTGGAGACGCTCGCCATCAGGCGGGTCTTTGGCGGGCATGCCAAACGCCTGGCGGTGTCGTCGACGAAGTCGATGACGGGCCATCTGCTCGGCGCCGCGGGCGGCCTGGAGGCCGGGATCACCGCGCTCGCCGTGAAGCATCAGACGCTCCCACCGACGATCAATCTCGAGACACCCGATCCCGACTGCGACCTCGACTACGTTCCGGGCGCGGCGCGCCAGGCCACGGTCGGCGTCGCGCTGTCGAACTCGTTCGGGTTCGGAGGCACCAACGCCGTGCTGCTCTTCAAGCGGTGCGGCGCGTAGTGCGTCGCGTCAGTGTGTCGGTGGCGTCGCGCCTCCGACCACGTCGCCGATGACGACATGCAGATCATCGTTTGCATCAAACAAGTGATCACCCGCGATTGGCCCGTTCGGGCCGATCACGACGGGGTCTGGATCCGAGAGCAGGACGCCAGCTTCGAGATGAACGAACCTGACGCCTATGCGCTCGAGGTGGCGCTGCGTCTCAAGGAGCAGCACGGCGGGCAGGTCACGGTCTGCTCGGTCGGACCGGCGCGGGTGACGCAGGTGATACGCGAGGCGCTGGCCCGCGGCGCAGACCGCGCGATTCACGTCCGGAGCGATGACGTCTCGCGGATGGACGGCTTCGCCGTGGCGACCGCACTGGCCGACGCCATTAAGGACGAGACGGTCGATCTTGTACTGACTGGGCTGCAATCCGACGACCATGGCTTCGCGCAGACCGGCGTGCTGCTCGCCGCGTTGCTTGGGCTCCCGCACGCAACCATCATCATGGATGTCGAGGTCGGCGACGGGAGCCTCCGGGTGAAGCGCGAACTCGAGGGCGGATGGTTCCAGTGGGTCACGATGCCGACGCCCGCGCTGCTGACGATCCAGAGTGGGATCAACCAGCTGCGCTACGCGACCCTGAAGGGCATCATGGCGGCCAAGAAGAAGGAGATTCGGACGGTGGCGTCGGCGGGTGCCGCAGACGGTCCGGCTGCGCGCCAGCGAATCGTTGCGCTCTACCCGCCCGAGCGGGAGAAGCAGACGCACTTCGTTGACGGGACGCCGTCCGAGGCGGCACAGACCCTCGTCAAGCTTCTCCGCGACGAGGCGCACGTGCTATGAGCCGGCGCGGTCGGAGGGTCCTCGAGGCGCGACCATGATTCTCGTGATTGCCGAACAGCGCGACGGCGTGCTGAATCGAACGACCGGCGAGGCGCTGGCCGCGGCGCAGCGGATGGGAGACGAGGTCAAGGTGGCGATCCTCGGCGCCGGGCTGACCGCCGCGGCCGCCGAACTGGCGGCAGCGGACGTGGCCGAGGTGCTGGTCCTGGACGCGCCCGCACTCCAAGACTACACGGCCGATGGATTCGTGCGGGCGTTGACCGCGCTCGTCGCGGCCGAGGCGCCGGCGCTCGTCGTCCTGCCGCACACCTATCAGACCCGCGACTTCGTCCCGGCGCTGGCCGTGGCGCTCGATCGGGCGCTGGTGACCGACTGTGTCCGGGCCGTCCGCCGGGACGGCACACTGGCGTTCAGCCGCCCGATGTTCCAGGGCAAGCTGATGGCCGACGTCGTGCCGCTCGGGCCGGCGCCGCACCTGGTGACGTTTCAGGGCGGCGCGGTCAGTGCCGAGGGGCTGACGCGCGGCGCGAAGGCCGCGCCGACGCGGGCGATCGACGTCGCGCTCGACGCCGTGGAGATCCGCCAGCGGCCCGATGCGCCCTTTCAGGAGGCGAAGCAGGCGGTCGACCTCTCGCAGGCCGACCGGATCGTCGCGGTGGGGCGGGGCATCAAGAGTGAGGAGCACCTCGAGTTGGCGCGGCGGCTCGCCGAGGCGCTCGGGGCCGAGGTCGCCGCGTCTCGGCCGATCTGCGATGCTGGCTGGCTCCCGATGGATCGGCAGGTCGGGAGTTCGGGCCAGACCGTGGCCCCGACGCTATATCTGGCACTGGGGATCTCGGGGGCGATCCAGCACGTGATCGGCATGAAAGGCGCGAAGACCATCGTGGCCGTCAACAAGGATGCCGACGCGCCGATCTTCGAGATCGCGGACTATGGCATCGTTGGCGACCTGTTCGACGTCGTGCCTGCGATGATCGCCGCCCTGGAGGCCTGACGCTGGACCGAGAGACGCTCGAGGTCGACGTCCTGATCGTCGGCGGCGGCCCCGCGGGGCTCTCGGCGGCGTTGCATCTGGCGCGGTTGCGGAAGTCGAGCGGGGGCGACCCGCTTGCCATCGCCGTGCTCGAGAAGTCCCGCGAGAGCGGCGGGCACATGCTGTCGGGTGCCATCCTCGATCCGAGCGCACTTCGGGACCTGCTGCCCGACTTCGAATCCCGCGGCGCGCCGCTCGGGCCGGTGGTCCAGGACGAGCGCGTCCTGTTCCTGACTGAGCGACGAACGTTCCGGTTTCCGATCACCCCGCCACCGCTCAAGAATCACGGGTGTCACGTCATCTCGCTGAGCCGGTTCGCCCGGTGGCTGGCCGAGCAGGCCGAGGCCGAGGGCGTCGATGTCTTCACCGGGTTTGCGGCCACCGAGGTCCTCTACGAGGGCGAGCGGATCGTCGGCGTGCGTACCGGCGACCGCGGTGTCGACCGGCAGGGCGGCCGCAAGCCGACGTTCGAGCAGGGTGTCGACATCAGGGCCACGGTGACCGTCCTGGCCGACGGCGTGCGTGGGAACCTGACCAAGACCGTGCTGGGTCGGCTGCGGCTCGCCGCGGCATCACAGCCGCAGAGCTACGCCCTGGGCATCAAGGAACTCTGGGAGGTGCCGGCGGATCGCTTGGCGGCCGGCACGGTCGTGCACACGCTCGGGTATCCGCTGCGCGCCGAGGAGTTCGGCGGCGGGTTCATCTATGCGCTGGCACCTGACCGGCTCTCGGTCGGGTTCGTGACCGGTCTGGACTATCGCGATCCACTGTTCGACCCACACGCGGCGTTCCAGCGATTCAAGCGCCACCCGGCGATCGCGGCCTTGCTGGCCGATGGCCAGATGGTGCGCTACGGCGCGAAGGCGCTTCCGGAGGGCGGCTGGCATGCGTTGCCGCGCGCCTATGCCGACGGCGCACTCGTGATCGGCGACGCGGCTGGGTTTCTCAACTCGCTGCGCCTCAAGGGGATTCATCTGGCGATGCGGACCGGCATGTACGCGGCCGAGGTGGCACTCGACGCGCTGCAGGCTGGCGATGCCTCGGCCGATCGCCTCGAGGCGTTTCGGGACAAGGTCGACGATGGGCCGGTCCGCCGGGAGTTGTATCCGGTGCGCAACGTCCATCAGGCCTTTGGACACGGCCTGCTGGCCGGCCTGGCCTATGCCGGGCTGTCGCTGTTGAACCGGGGGTGGTGGCTGCGCGATCCGATGCCCAGCCACCCCGGCCACGAGCGGATGCAGACGGTACGGGCGTACCATGGAAGCGATCCGCCCGGGCCGGCACAGGCGGCCGTACCGATCGATCGGACCTTGACGTTCGATCGCCTGACGAATGTGCACTTCTCGGGGGCGCGTCACGAGGAAGATCAGCCGACGCACCTGCTGGTCCGTGACCTCGATATCTGCCGGACGCGGTGCCGCGAGGAGTTTGCCAATCCCTGTCTCCGGTTCTGTCCGGCGCAGGTGTACGAGATGGTCGAGTCCGACGACGGCGTGCGGCTACAGATCAACGCATCGAACTGCGTGCATTGCAAGACGTGCGACATTCTCGATCCGTATCAGATCGTCGACTGGGTGCCGCCGGAAGGCGGCGGCGGCCCGCACTACGACGGGATGTGATGCGGCGATCGGCCGGCGGCACCCGGAGGGGCCGCGTCTGATGTCCGAGGCCTCAACGCCGCGGCTGACGACCTGGCAGCGTGCGAAGGCGGCCACCATCGCGCTGCTGGGCTATCCGCTCATCGCGCTGCTCGGGGCTACGCTACGGTGGCGCGTGAGCGGACTGGAGCGTTTCGACGAGATCGCCGCCGGCGGGCGCCGACCGGTCATGGCGTTTTGGCACGGCCGGATCCTCTCGGCCACCTACTACTTCCGCGGGCGCGGGATCGTCGTCATTACCAGCGAGAACTTTGATGGCGAATGGATCGCGCGGATTATCGAGCGGTTCGGCTATGGGACGGCTCGCGGCTCGAGTTCTCGGGGAGGCCAGCGGGCGCTGCTTCAACTCAAGCGGGCCCTGGTCGAGGGCAAGGCGGCGGGGTTCACGCTGGACGGTCCACGGGGGCCGGCCGAGCGGGCCCAGCCTGGAGCGGTCTGGCTGGCCGGCGCCACGGGACAGCCATTGCTGCCGTTCCATCTCGAAGCCGATCGGTCCTGGGTGGCGCGTAGCTGGGATCGGACGCAGATCCCGAAGCCGTTCAGTCGTGTGGCCCTGGCCGTGGGCGCGCCGATCGAGGTGCCGCCGGATGCCGATGAGGCGGTACTCGAAGCCAAGCGCCTCGAACTGGAAGAGGCCCTCCGCGGGTTGGTGAGCACGACGGATCGACTGCTGGAGGCCCGATGACCGACACAGCACTCACGGTGTTTGCATCTCAGCGGTTCGCCGACCACGTCACCCCGCCAGGCCATCCCGAGCGCGTCGGCCGCGCCGAGGTCATGCAGTTGGCCGCGGAGGCGTTCGCTCGGGCCGGCGGCACCATCATCGAACCGTGTCCGGCGACCGACGCCCAACTGCAGGCAGTGCACGGGGTGGAATACGTCGCGTCGATTGCGGCGACGTCGGGCCGTGCGGTCAGCCTGGATCCGGACACGTTCACGTCGCCACAATCCGACGAGGTCGCGCGCCTGGCGGCCGGTGCGATTGTGCAGGCCGCCGAGCACACGATGGCCGGTCGGGGTCGGGCGCTGGCGATGGTCCGACCGCCCGGGCACCATGCCGAGGCCGACCGGGCGATGGGCTTTTGCCTCTTCAACAGCGTAGCCGTGGCCGCCGCGCACGCGCTGGCGCAGGGTGCGTCGAAGGTGGCGATCGTCGACTACGACGTCCACCACGGCAATGGTACCCAGTGGATGTTCTATGACGACCCGAGGGTGGTCTACGTGTCGACGCATCAGTATCCGTTCTATCCCGGGACGGGCGCGGCGGCCGATGTCGGCCGCGAGGCAGGGGAGGGGCGTACGTTGAACGTACCGCTTGCTGCCGGAGCCACCGACGCTGACTACGACCTGGCGTTTACCAGGCTCATCGTGCCGGCACTCCGAGCGTTTGCGCCGGACGTGCTCATGGTTTCGGCGGGCTACGATGCCCACGAGCGGGACCCGCTGGCCGGAATGCGAGTCACGACGGCGGGGTACCGCGCCATGACCCGGCACCTTCGGGCCGCCGCCGATGAGGTGTGCGGTGGTCGGATGGCCTGCGTGACCGAGGGTGGGTACGATCTCCAGGCACTCGGCGAGTGCCTGGAGGGGGCGCTCGACGTGCTCGGGGCTAGCCCCGTGGGTGAGGCGCCGACCTTCTCGGATTCCACGGCGCGCCTCGAGGCCGTGCTCGAGGAGGTTGTGGCCGCTCATCGTCCGCACTGGCCGAGCGGCGTCTGGTAGGCAGCGACAGACGCTATAATGGCGACGTGACGGCCGGTCGCCGCCGCGCGTCCCACAAATGACTCCAACCGTGTCCGATTACGCCCCGCAGACGATCGAGAAGAAGTGGCAGCAGCGCTGGGCCGAGAGCCGAGCGTTCGAGGTCTCGGCGGAGCCGTCGAAGCCCAAGTTCTACTGCCTCGTGATGTTCGCGTATCCTTCCGGCCACGCGCACGTCGGGCACGTCCGCAACTACATGATCGGCGACGTCGTCGCCCGGATGAAGCGGCTGCGCGGCTTCCACGTCATCCATCCGTTTGGGTGGGATGCGTTCGGACTTCCGGCCGAGAACGCGGCCATTCAGAACAAGGTGCATCCCAGGACCTGGACGCTCGACAACATCGTCCACATGAAGGGGCAGTTGCAGCGGCTGGGCATCAGCTACGCGTGGGAGCGGGAGATCGCGACCTGCCTGCCCGAGTACTACCGCTGGAATCAGTGGATCTTCCTCAAGATGTTCGAGCGCGATCTGGCGTACCGCCGGCGCTCGACCGTCAACTGGTGCCCCAGCTGCCGGACGGTTCTCGCCAACGAACAGGTCATCGATGGGAACTGCTGGCGGTGTGGGTCAGACGTCGAACCGCGAGCGCTGGAGCAGTGGTTCTTCCGCATCACCGAGTACGCCGACCAACTGCTGGAGGGTGCCGATCGTCTGACCGAGTGGCCGGAGAAGGTGCTGACGATGCAGCGCAACTGGATCGGTCGATCCGAGGGCGCGCGCGTCACGTTCACGCTGGTCGGGGAGCCTGCGGCGCCGATCGATGTGTTCACGACACGGATTGACACGATCTACGGGGGGACGTTCGTGCTGCTGGCGCCCGAGCACGCGCTGGTCGACGAGATCGCGTCGTCGTCGAGCGATCCGGAGGGGTTTTGCGAGCGGGTGCGCCGGTTTCGCGCGCAGGACCGGACGGCGCGGCTGACCGGCGAGATCGAGAAGGAGGGGTTCGACACCGGGCGTCGGGCCATCAACCCGTTCTCGGGCGAAGAGGTCCCCGTATGGGTGGCGAACTTCGTGCTTGGCGAGTACGGGACCGGCGCCGTCATGGGTGTGCCGGGGCACGACCAGCGCGACTTCGAATTCGCACGAAAGTACGACCTGCCGATCCGGATCGTCGTCCAGCCGGATGATGGCCCGCCGCTCACGGCCGACGATCAGACGGAGGCCCACCCCGGCTCCGGTCACCTGGTGGCGTCGGGCGAGTTCTCGGGTATGGCCTGGGCGGACGCGCGCTCCGCGATGACCCAGTCGGCGGCCGACCGGAAGATCGGCGAGGGCACGGTCCAGTATCGACTGAAGGACTGGGGCATCTCCCGGCAGCGCTACTGGGGCACGCCCATCCCCATCGTCCACTGTGAGGCGTGCGGTCTGGTGCCGGTGCCGTACGAGGATCTGCCGGTCGAACTGCCCGACGTGACCGACTTCACCGGACGCGGAGATTCGCCGCTCGCCCAGGTGCTGGAGTTCGTCAACACGACCTGTCCGACCTGCGGCGCGGCGGCGCGACGCGAGACCGACACGATGGACACGTTCGTCGACTCATCGTGGTACTTCTACCGCTACTGCGATCCGCGGAACGACACGCTGCCGTTCGATCCCGAGGTCGCGCGCTACTGGGCGCCGGTCGATTTCTACAGCGGCGGCGTCGAGCACGCCATCCTGCATCTGATCTACTCCCGGTTCTTCTGCAAGGTCCTGCGCGACCTCGGGCTGGTCGCGCACGACGAGCCGTTCACTCGGCTCCTGACCCAGGGGATGGTGCTGAAGGATGGCGCCGTGATGTCCAAGTCGAAGGGCAACGTGGTCGACCCGGACGACATGATGGCGACCTACGGTGCCGACACGCTGCGGCTGTACGAGACATTCGTGGCGCCGCCGGAGAAGGAAATCGAATGGACCGACACCGGGCTCGAGGGCAGCTTCCGGTTTCTTGGCCGCGTCTGGCGGCTGGTGGCGCCGCTTGCGGCGCGGGTGCAGAAGGCGCCGCCGCCTGCCGGCGAGCTGGACGATGCCGAGCGCGCGACGCGGCGCAAGACGCACGTGACCATCCAGCGAGTGTCGAGTGACCTCGAACGCGTCCACCTGAACACGGCCGTCTCCGCGCTCATGGAGCTCGTCAACGATCTGTACGCCCTCTGCGACAAGGTGGGATGCAGTCCGGCGTCGCAGGCGTCCGAGGTCGCCGAACTCCGGCCGGAGACGGCGTCGGTGCTCCGCGAGGCGTTCGAGGCGTTGGTGCTCCTGCTGTCGCCGTTCACGCCGCACCTCGCGGAAGAGCTCTGGGAGCGACTCGGGCACGGCGGCGGCCTCGCGGCCGCGTCGTGGCCGGACGCCGATCGATCCGTGGCCAAGGCGGACACCCTGGTCGTTCCGGTGCAGGTCAACGGCAAGGTCCGGGCCCGCTTGACGGTGGAGGCGGGCCAGAGTGATGCTGACCTGGAGGCGGCGGCGCTCGCGGAGCCACAGGTGCGGGCGCACATCGCCGGCAAGACCGTGGCCAAGGTCGTCGTGGCGCGTGGCCGGCTCGTGAGCGTGGTGGTGAAATGACCGAGGTGCGAGGAGGCGGGATGCGCGTGAGGCTGCGTCGATGGGTTCAGGGTGCGACCGTGGCACTCACGTGCCTGGCGACCTCCGGGTGTGGCTACAGCCTGGCCGGCCAGGGTTCGTTTCTCCCCGAGTACGTCGAAACGATCGGTATCCCGTTGTTCGTGAACAACACCGCGTTCTTCGAGCTGGAGCAGACGCTGACGCAGGCGGTCCGTACCGAGTTCATTGGACGCGGCAACTACCAGGTCGTGCCCGAGGAGACCGGTGTCGATGCCGTCGTCGTCGGCCGCATCGTGCAGGTGCAGCTGCGGCCGACCAGTTTCACCGGCCGGCAGCAGGCGTCGCGCTACGCGTTCACGCTGACGGCCAGCATCGTCATGCGCGATCTCAGGGCCCGCGAAGTGCTCTGGGAGAACGATTCGCTCATCTTTACCGAGGAGTACGATGTGGCGACGGGCGGCGGCGCCCTCGACGCCAGTTCGTTCTTCGGCCAGGATCGGAACGCGCTCGACCGGATGGCCGGCGAGTTCGCGACGACGGTTGTCAGTTCCATCCTCGAAGCCTTCTAGCAGCCGATGCCGGCTTCCAGCTCTGGGGTTCACCCGGCCACCGTCCGCAAGCAGATCGCCTCGGGCAAGACGGCGCCCCTCTACTTGATCCTCGGTGAGGATGACGAGGAGCGCTCGCGGCTGGCGAGCGAGTTCGCGAACGTGGTCGAGGAGGATCTCCGGCCGTTCAACGTCGAGCGGCTGTACGGCGGTGAGGCCACGGCCGGCGCCTTGATCGAAGCGGCGAGGACGCTGCCGATGCTGGCCTCCAGACGCATCGTCATTGTGTCTCGGGCGGAGCGCGTGCTGATCCCGAAGCGCGAGAGTCAGGAGGCTGAGCGTGACATCGAGGCCCTTGAAGCGTTCATCGAATCACCCGAGCCACACGCGACGGTCGTCTTCGAGGCCGGCGAACTCAATCGCCAACGCCGTGTCGTCATCAAGCTGCTCAAACACGCCACCGTCGTCGATTGCGGTGGACTCGACGATGCCGGCGACGCGCAGCGCTGGGTGCTGACGCAACTCAAGGAACGAGGTCTGGCGATGGACGCCGATGCGGTCCGGCTCCTCGTCGCGAGAGCCGGCGCCGACCTGGTGAGGCTTCGGGCCGACTTCGATCGCATTTCGCTCTTTGCGTCGGGTCAGGCCTCGATCGGGCGCTCCGACGTCGAGGCGGTAGTGGGCCTGGCGGTCTCGCAGGATGACTGGGCCGTCGCTCGAGCCATCGAGCAGGGCGCTGCCGACGTCGCCCTCCGCGAGCTGGCGCTCATGCTCGACGCCGGTGCGGTGCCACCCGTGGTGCTCGGGCAGCTCGGCTGGGTGGCGCGCACGAAGCTCTCGGCCGCCCGGATTCCGGGAGCGGTTGAGGCCTTGTATCGGACGGATCTGGCGCTGAAGTCGTCGGGCGGGGATGCGAGGATGCTGCTCGAGCGCCTCGTGATCGAACTCTGCGGGACGGGCCGGCCGGGGCGGCAGCTACGCCGAGGCTGAGAGCTTGGCGAGCTGTTTCGTCAGGCGCGACTTGTAGCGGCCGGCGGTGTTGTCGTGAATGATGCCCTTGCCGGACATCTTGTCGATGAGCGAGACGGCCTGCTGCAGCTCGGTGCGGGCCGCGGCCGCGTCACCCGAACCGAGCGTGGCGCGGATCGACTTCAGCGCGCCGCGCAGCTTCGTCCGCTCTTCCCGGTTCTGAGTCCGCTTCCTTACGTTCTGCTTGTGCGCCTTGACCGCCGATTTATGGTTTGCCACCAGTTCCGTCCTTGAAGCCTTAAGGGTGCACGGCCAGCGCTACCTCCGCGCCGCCAAACCCTGATTATAGCATTAGTCGCAGCCCGGCCGCATCCGCGAGCGAGACGCTGGGTGGCGCGGCCCTTCGGGGCCGCGGACGGTGCGGCGAAGCCGCAGCCTAAGTCCATCAGGGCGATCCCTTCGGCGCGCCCCTTCGCGCCCCTGAAGGGGCGCGCCACCTCTGTGTCTGAGCCCGGCGCGCCCTCGCCGCGGCGCTGGCCTCGGGCTTGGCCTCCGCGCCCGTACCCCCCCGGTCCGGCGCCACCCGCCGGTACCGCCTTGTCCGCGGGTCCGGGTGCCGCGTGTCAGTCGTCGATGCCCTTGAGGCGCCGGAGGGTCCGGCGCTCGCGCTTGCCCGGCGCCGACCGGAGGCGCGCGGGCCGGCTGGCCCGGCTGGCCAGCCGCACCAGTTCCCGCAACTCCGCCTCCTCGGGCGATGGCGGCGGTGTGACGTCATCGTACAGCTCGCGTGCCTCGGCCTTGGCCACGTGGCGATCCACCAGGCCCTTCACGACCACCTGCTGACGTCCGCCCAGGGCTCTCGTGATGGTGATGCGATCTCCCGTGGCGAGTTCGCGGTGGGGCTTCGCGCGCTGGCCGTTGACGTCGACCTTCCCGCCCTTGCACGCCTTCTGGGCCTCCGAGCGGGTCTTGAAGAGACAGGTGACGTCGAGCCAGAGGTCGAGTCGCAGGCGGTCGAGCGCCGACGCGGCGCCGGTGCTCACGGCGTGGGGCGAGGCCGTTCGGCGGCCTGCGGGTCTCGGTCGGGCGGACGCACGTTGGAATAGCGGGGCACGCGGCGATCGCCGACGACGTCGAAGCTCTTGTAGATGCCCGAGGCCGCGCCAGAGACGGTCGTGACCTCCGTTTGCCGACGGATCCGGCCGAGGAACTGCTGGATCTCCCGGTAGGGCGGAATCTGGTTGCCGTAGCGCGCGACGGCACCGGGACCGGCGTTGTAGGCGGCCAGCGCCAATTCCTCGTTGCCGTCGTAGCGGTCGAGCAGTTGGTGCAGGTAGGTGACGCCGCCTCGGATGTTCTGATCGGGATCGAACGGATCGGTCACGCCGAGTTCGTCGGCGGTCGCCGGCATCAGTTGCATCAGACCCTGTGCGCCCACCGAGGATACCGCTCGTGGGTTGTAGGCCGACTCGACCTGGATGACGGCTCGGACCAGATCCGGCCTGACGCCAACCGCTGCAGCATGATGCTCGATGAGCGCGTCGTATCTGCCGGCGGTCCTCGGTCGGAGGCTCGCGGTCGTGCGCACCGCGCCCGAGCGGCCGACGCCGACCGTCAAGGCGTTCGGATCCTTCGGGCGATTCGACAAGACGAGTCGGCCTGCCGCGTCACGCCAGGAGTAGATCTGTGCCTGCGCCGTGTCCGCGACGGCCGACACGATCACCACGATGATCGCGACGGTTAGCAGTCCGTGGCGAAAGTGCCGAGTGGTACCGAGACCGTCGAGGCGCCCGCCCTGCAAGGCGCAAAGCGGAAGCATACCGGGAGTATTCGACCGCTGAGCAACGCCGCAGGGCGGGATGCATCGGCGGTCGAATGCAGCGGCACTTTCACCACGGGCTGCTAAGGCTCGAGTCATGCGTAAATGCACATCAGATCCGATGGAGCAGTGTACTTCGCCCTACGCTACCGGGCAAACGGGCTGCTTAGCGTGTCGGCCGATACTGGGTTCAGCGTCAGTCCGCGGCGTCGAGGGCCTCTCGTACGACGGATTCGCTCCGGGCGAGCATGGCGTCGATCTGCGCCGGGTCCTTGCCGCCGGCCTCCGCGAAGTCCGGTCGGCCGCCACCGCCTCCGCCGACCAGCGGTGCGAGCGCCTTGACGATCTTGCCGGCCGGCACCCGAGATTTCGCGTCCGCGGTGACGCTCACGATGAGCGCAACGCGCCCGGCATCCGTCGCCGAGGCCACCACCACCAGTCCGGTTGTGATTCCGCGCTTCAACTCATCCGCCAACACCCGGAGCGCCCGCTTGTCCAGGCCGTCGGCACGCCGTGTGATCAGGGTGAGGCCGTCAACGTCGATGTGGGCGTCGGTCCCGGCAGCCAGTTCCAGCTTCATCCGCAACGCGCCCGCGTCGCGCGCGAGTTGCTTGGTCTGTGCTTGCAGTCGCCGGAGCGTCTCGGGTGCTCGGTCCTCAGACGCGGCCAGCGTCTCGAGCAGTTCGCCTAGTAGGGCGCGCCGCGCCTGGTGCCGCTGGAGGGCCGCCGGCCCGGTCACGGCTTCGACGCGCCGGACGCCGGCGGCGGTGCCGCTCTCGTGTTCGATCGAGAACGCGCCGATCTCACCCGTCGAGTGACAGTGTGTGCCGCCGCACAACTCCTTGCTGAAGTCGGAGGTCGAGACGACCCGTACCCGGTCACCGTACTTCTCGCCGAACAGGGCGATCGCGCCGCCGGCGATCGCCTCGTCCGGAGACTGCTCGATCGTGGTGACCGGTGCGCTCGCGACAATCTGCTGGTCGACGAGCCGTTCGACCTCCTCGATCTCCGCGCGGCTGAGCGGGGCGCGATGCGAGAAGTCGAACCTCAGCCGATCAGGGGCGACGAGCGAGCCGGCCTGGGTCACGTGGGTGCCCAGCACCTGTCTGAGCGCGGCGTGCAGGAGGTGGGTCGCCGTGTGGTTCCGCCGGATCGCGTTCCGTCGCGGAGCGTCGACGACAGCCGATACCGAATCTCCCCGGCTCAGCGTTCCGGCGACGACCGACACCTGGTGCACCCTAGGGGCCGACCCCCAGCCGACGACCCCGGACACGTTGGCCCTGGTCGCGCCGTCCGCCGAAGCGATTCCGCCTGTATCCGACACCTGCCCGCCTGCCTCGACATAGAACGGGCTGCGGTCGAGCGACAGATACCCCGACTCACCCTCCGCGAGTTGGTCGCGGGGTGACTGGGCATCGTTCCAGAGCATGAGGATCTCGGCGCCGTCGACCTGCGTCGTGTCGTATCCGTCGAAGCGATCTCTGGCCTCGCGCAGACTGCCCTCGAGCTGCTCCGGGTTCCAGAATGCGCGGGCGCTGCGGTCTTCGGCCTTGAATCCGCTGGCGGCCCGTCCGCGGTCGCGCTGCTCGGCCATGAGGCGCTCGAACCCTTCCCAGTCGACCGAGATGTCGCGTTCGGTAGCGAGATCCTCGACGAAATCTGCGGGGAAGCCGAGCGAGTCGTAGAGGCGAAACACATCCGCGCCGTCGATGCGCCGGTCGCCGGCGCTGGCGCGGTCGAGCACGGCTTCGAGCTTGGCGAGTCCAGCGCTGAGCACCACGTCGAATCGGTCTTCCTCCTCGCGGATGGTGCCGACGATCGCTTCCCGGTTGCGCGATAGCGCCGGGTACGCATCGGCCATCTCCCGGACGATCACTTCCGCCAGGCGATGCAGAAAGGGTTCGGTGAGGCCCAGCGTCTTCCCGTGGCGCATCGCGCGGCGCATGATCTTTCGCAGCACGTAGCCCCGCCACTCGTTGGACGGTGTGACCCCGTCGCCGACGAGAAACGTCATCGCGCGCAGGTGGTCGGCGATGACCCGCATCGACACGTCGGCGTCGGGCCGGTCGCCGTAGGGCGTGCCAGCCACATCGGCGATCGCCTGCAGCAGCGGGAGGAACAGGTCGGTGTCGTAGTTCGACCGCACGCCTCCCAGGACGGCGGCCGCGCGCTCGAGGCTCATGCCCGTGTCGATCGACGGCGTGGGCAGCGGCGTGAGCGCGCCATCGGCCTGGCGGTCGAACTCCATGAATACGTTGTTCCACAGTTCGATGTAGCGGTCGCAGTGGCACGCCGTACCCCGGCACGTGGGTTCGGGGCACGGCAGGTCGTCGCCGAGGAAGACGTGGATCTCCGAGCAGCGACCGCAGGGCCCGGTGTCGCCCATCGCCCAGAAGTTGTCGGCGGCACCCAGCGCGTCGATCCGATCTTCGGGCAGAAACTTGCGCCAGGCCGCGTACGCGTCGTCATCCCTCGGGGCCGTGTCGTCGCCACGGAAGATCGTCGCTCGCAGCCGACCGGCGGGCAACTGCCACTCCTCGGTCAGCAGCGCCCAGGACAAGGCGATCGCGTCTGCCTTGAAGTAGTCGCCAAACGAGAAGTTCCCGAGCATTTCGAAGAACGTATGGTGTCTGAGCGATCGACCCACCATGTCGAGGTCGTTGTGCTTGCCACTGACGCGCATGCACTTCTGCGACGAGGCCGCGCGCGTGTAACTGCGCCGTTCCTGGCCCTGGAAGACCGCCTTGAACTGGTTCATGCCCGCGTTCGTGAAGAGCAGCGTGGGATCGCCCGTGGGAACGAGCGAGGCGCTGTCGACGATCTGATGACCGTTCCGCGCGAAGTAGTCCAGGAAGCTCTGTCGAGTGGCGCGCCCCGTCATGGCGTCATTCTACAGCGAGTGTCCGGCGCCAGGCCGTAGGGTGCGCGGCTCTGGCGATCGCGGGGCCGTCATTCGTCCGGGGTGTCGGCCGAGTGGCGCGCGCGGTCGGCCAGCGCGCGCGCGATCATCGACGTCGGGAAGCCCTGGCGCTCGAGGGCGCGGTGCAGGCGGCGCAGGTGGGCGGCGTCGAGTACCGGGCCGTCGAGCCGCTTCGTGAGCGCCCGCGCCAGCACTTCGGCCTCATCCACATCGGCGAAGGCGGCCTCCACGGCGTCACGGGCCGAGGCATCGTCGATGCCGAGCGCCACAATCTCCTGGAGCACGCGGCGGCGGCCGCGGGCCGTCAAGCGGACGGCGGTGCGGGCGTATGCGAACGCCGTGCGTCGGTCGTCGAGTGAGCCATCGCCCTTGAGGCGCTCGATGGCGGCGTCGGTCGCCGCCGAGTCGACCTTGCGCTTCCGGAACCGCTGGCGGAGCTGGCGTTCCGACAGTTCGCGCTTCGCCAGCAAGGTCAACCCGAAGGTATACGGGTCGGTGGGAGCGCGAAAAGGCACGCGGGGTTCACCGAGGGGTTCGTGCTAGAACCGGACGATCTCCGAGGAGTCGCCGTTGCCTTCCGGCTTCAGGTGCAGGTCAGACGCTCCGCGCTCGACCGACAGCTTCAGGAGATCGTTGATGTCCATCGCATCTGACCGGAGTGGGGCCGCCTCAGCCTGTGGCCTTCGCGGCCGCGGGTTTCGCGAGGTGCTTGGTGGCGTTGTCCGCGTACACCGGGCGCAGCCATCCATACTGATCGGGCACCCGCCCGTGGATGACATCGAAGTAGGTTCGCTGGATCGCCTCGGTCACCGGTCCACGCGCACCTTGTCCGACCACGATCTTGTCCACCGACCGGATGGGCGTCACCTCGACGGCGGTGCCGACGAAGAACAGCTCGTCCGCGATGTAGAGCAGCTCGCGCGGAATGGCCTGCTCGACGACCGTGAAGCCGAGGTCGCGAGCGATCGTCATGATCGAGTCGCGCGTGATTCCAGGCAGGATCGACGACGCGACCGACGGTGTGTACAGCGTGTTGTCGCGCACGATGAAGAGGTTCTGGCCGCTGCCCTCGCTCAGCGTGCCCTCCGGATCGAGCGCGATCGCTTCGTCGTAGCCGTTGGCGACGCTCTCCATCTTGATCAGCTGCGCGTTGGCGTAGTTCGCCGTGGACTTGGCGAGGGCCGGGAGGGTGTTCGGCGCCATCCGCGTCCACGAGCTGACGCAGACGTCGACACCCCGCGCGAGCGCGTCCTCGCCGAGGTAGGTGTCCCATTCCCACAGCATGATCGCGGCGTCCACGGGGCAGGGCAGCGGGTTCACGCCGAGCGTCTCGCAGCCGCGATAGATGAGCGGGCGGATGTAGCAGGCCCGGAACTCATTGGCGCGGATCGTGTCGAGGACGGCCTCCTCGAGCTGCTCCCGACCGAGCGCGTGCTTCATCCTGTAGATCTTGGCCGAGTCGACCAGCCGTCGCACGTGGGCGTCGAGACGGAAGCAGGCCGGGCCGCGCTCGGTGTCGTAGCATCGCGCGCCTTCGAACACGCCGCTGCCGTAGTGGATGACGTGAGAGCCGAGATGAATATTCGCGTCGGCCCAGTCGACCAACGACCCGTTCATCCAGATCTTGCCGGTGCCGGCAAACCCCATAGGGAGACTCCTTGGTGCGGGGGGCGACGGTGGGCGGCAGCGAGCGGACCGCGCGCCGAATTTCGCCCTGAAATCAGGGCAAGTTTAGCACTACTGGAGTTCCCGACAAAACGGACAGCGGTCGGTTCGGGCGTGCAGAGGCTTTCGGCAGTGCCAGCAGAAGCGTGGCGTCGGTGTCGTACGTGCGAGCGGTGGCCGCAGCGCGGGGCCGGCCGGGGTGCGCGACGTCCGCACCGCCGGTCGGCGGGCTGCCGGACGCTCGGCGATCAACGCTTCGAGTAGGTCGCTGGCGCGCTGATAGCGTGTCGGGATGTCCGGCGCAAGCGCGCGCATCACAATGTCGCTGATGCGTGTCGGGATCTTCTTGTTCTTGAGCCGCGGCGCCGTGACCAGCGTGCCGGTCATTAGTTTCTCGAGGTCGGCCGGGGTCGGCGTGTCGTAGGGGAGCATCCCGGTGAGCATCTGATACATCGTGATGCCCAGTGAGTAGATGTCCGAGGCGAACACGGCCTTGCCATGGAACTGCTCGGGCGCCATGTAGGGCGGGCTGCCGATCACCGTCGTGCCGTGCGCCGCGATCTCCAGGAAGCGTGAGGTGCCGAAGTCAGCCACCTTCACGACGCCGCTGTCGGAGACCAGCACGTTGGCGGGGCGAAGATCCCGGTGGAGGACACCCTGGTGGTGCGCGTGGTCCATGGCGTTGCAGATCTGGCAGGTGAAGTCGAGTGCCTGGCCCAACTCGACCGCGCCATGGGTGGCGATGGTCTGCTCGAGGGTCTCGCCCGGGACGTATTCCATCACGATGAAGAACACGTTGTCCTGCTTCTCCGCCGTCGTGATCGAGACGATGTTGGGGTGGTTGAGGCTGGCGAGCAGTCGGGGTTCCCGCAGCAATTCGCCAAAATCCAGGTTCTGCCTATGCGGGACCTTGAGGGCGACCTGCTTGTCGATCCACGTGTCGCTCGCCAGATACACCGTACCGAACCCGCCGCTGCCGAGGGTGTCGATGATCTTGTACTTGCCGAGCGTCTGACCGGAGACCAGCATCTTGGTGGGTGGAGTATAGCGCGATTCTCCGGACGCTCCGGCGTGCGCGGCGGCGACCTCGACGAACCCGCGCACGAGAACAGGTTCTATAATCTTGCTATGCTCCCGCGCTTCTTCGCCCCGTCACTCGACGGCCGGGCCGCATCGGTCGAGTTGCCGCCGGACGAGTCTCGGCATCTCCGTCAGGTGGTGCGACTCGGCGTCGGCGACGAGGTGCGCGTGTTCGACGGGTGCGGCCTCGAGTTTCTTGGGCGTGTTGATCAGCTCGGGCGCGAGGCGGTCACAGTGGCGCTCGTCGAGAGGTCGACGGCCGCGCCGGAATCGACCGTGGCCGTCACGCTGGCGTCGGTGATGCTCAAGGGGCGGACCTTCGATGCCGTGGTTCGCGACGCCACGGCACTCGGGGTCGTCGCGGTCCAGCCGCTCGTCGCCGAAAAGCAGGCCGCGCCCCGGGCATCGAGCCGGCCGGGGACTCGCCGGAGCGGAGCGGCCGACCGCTGGCGGCGGATCGCCGTGGCGGCCGCCAAGCAGTGCGGCCGGGCGATCGTGCCCGAGGTGCGCGAACCGCTCTCGGTCGGTGAGTTCGCCGACGCGGCTCAGTCCGACCTCAACCTGGTCCTGGCCGAGCCAGGTGGGACGCCTGCCGACACGGTGCGGGTGCGAGACCTCCTGGATCGCCCGCGGCCGACGGCCGTTTCGCTGGCTGTCGGGCCGGAGGGCGGCTGGACGCCGGACGAACTGACCCGGTTCGACGCGCGAGGGTTCCAGGCGGTCACGCTCGGTGGCCGCGTCCTGCGCGCCGAGACCGCGCCCGTCGTCGCCCTTGCCGCGTTGGCGTGTCTCTGGGACGAGGCCTGAGAAGTGGTGAAACCGTTTCAAGTCAGCGCGGCCGCCACGTCTGGGCAATCCAACCCGCCTCGTCGTCCGTTCGATCGCGGATGAGGCGCGTCCCCAGCGCCGCGTCGAGGGCCGGTTCCTCATCGCGGGTGCAGCCGCCCACGATCACGTGGCCGCCGCCACCGACGGTGTCCGCCAGTATGTCGGCCATGGCCATGACGGTGGCACCGGTCAGATTCGCGAGCACGATGTCGGCGGTCGGCATCGCCGTCTCCACGGCATCCGCGCACACGATCTCGACTCGGGCGCCAGGATTGTCCGACACGTTCCGGCGAGCGGCGTCGACCGCCATGCGATCCGATTCGATGCCCACGACGCCCGCCGCGCCGAGTCGACTGGCTGCGATCGCGAGCACGCCGGAGCCGGTGCCGACGTCGAGGACACGCCGGCCCTCGACCGGCACGCGCTGCAGCGCCTGGAGGCAGAGCCGGGTCGAGGCGTGATGCGCGGTGCCGAAGGCGAACGACGGGGTGATGACGATCGTGTCGGCGCCGGGTCCGGCCGGCGCATCCCAGGGCGGTGCGATGACGAGGCGGCCGACTCGCACCGCGCGCAGCGCCGCCTGCGAGCGTTCGGCCCAGTGCTCGTCGGGAAGGTCGACGGCTTCGGCGGAGACGCCGAGGCCGGCCAGTTGATCGACGATGGCCAGACGGGCGCCGTCGCACGCCTCGGTGGTCGCGAAGTAGACCTGCCAGGGGTTGTCCGAGGTGTCGAGTCCGGTGGGCCGAAAGTCGTCCAGGAGGGCGAGCGTCAGATCCACGGCTGGCTGAGGGTCACGGGCCCGAAACCTGACGCGCAGCGCCGGCCACCGATCACCCAAACATGTCCCTGACCCGCTCGAAGAACGGCCGCTCGTCTTGCGCCTCGCGGGCGCGCGGTTCGACCTTGTGGCCGTGCATCGTCTCGGCGAGTCTTTCGATCAGCCCGCGCTGCTCCTTGGAAATTCGGCGTGGCGTGTCGACCTGGACCTCGACCAGGAGATCCCCGTGGCCGCGGCCCGTCACGTTCGGCATCCCCTTGCCCTTGAGGCGGAACCGCGCGCCGACCTGTGTCCCCTTCGGCACCGCGACCTCTTCGTCGCCGTTGAGCGTGGGCACCGAGACGTCACCACCGAGCACCAGCGTGGGGTAGGGAATCGGGACGACGCAGAGAAGGTCGTCGCCGTCGCGGTGGAAGAACGGATGCTCGGCGACGTGCACGACCACATACAAGTCGCCGGGCGGCGCACCCTGTTCGCCGAGTTCGCCTTCGCCCTGCAACCGCAGCCGCTGGCCGGTCGAGATGCCCGCCGGAATCTTCACGGTGAGCTTCCGCTCCTTCCGCGTCTTGCCCTCGCCCCGGCACGTCTCGCACGGCGTGCCGATTACCTGGCCCGTGCCCTTGCAGCGGCTGCACGTGCGGGCGACGGTGAGGAACCCCTGCTGATAGCGGAGTTGACCGTGGCCGCCGCACTGCATGCAGATGCCGGGTCGACTGCCCGGCGCCGCGCCCGTCCCGCTGCAGGTCTGGCACGGCTCCTCGCGGGGTAGTTGCAGGGTCGTTTCGGCGCCGCCGGCCGCATCGTCGAAGGGAATCTCGAGGTCGTACCTGAGGTCGGTGCCCCGACGGGGGCCGGCGCGGCGGCGGCCCCCGAAGAGATCGCCGAAGCCAAAGACGTCGCCCAGGCCCCCAAGAATGTCGCCGAAGTCCTCGAAGATCGTCGGGTCGACGCCGCCCGCGCCAGCCGACCCGAGGCCGGCGTGCCCGAAGCGGTCGTAGGCGGCCCGCTTCTCGCGGTCAGCGAGGACCGAATAGGCCTCGGCCGCCTCCTTGAAGTGTTCCTCGGCCGCGGCGTCACCCGGGTTGCGGTCGGGGTGGTACTTCAGGGCGAGCTTGCGGTACGCGCTCTTCACGTCCTGGTCGCTGGCATCGCGCGCCACGCCGAGGACCTCGTAGTAGTCGCGCTTACTCACCCTTCGCCACCCTCACCATGGCCGGCCGGAGCAGGCGCTCGCCCAGCCGGTAGCCGCGACGCATTTCGGCGATCACTTCACCGTCGCGGTGGGCGGCGCTCGGCTCGTGGGCGACGGCCTGATGGACGTGCGGATCGAAGTCGGCGCCGACGACCTCCATCGGCGTCACCTGGTGCTTGCGGAGCAGGTCGAGGAGTTGGCGGTGGATGATTTCGACACCCTGACGGTAGGCGTCGGCCCGTTCGTCTCCCGACTGGGCCTCCAGCGCCCGCTCGAGGTCGTCGACGATCGGCAGCAACTGTTCGAGCACTGCCGCGCCGGCGCTCTCGAGCAGGTCTCGTCGCTCCCGGTCGCTTCGCTTCCTGTAGTTGTCGAACTCGGCGGTCTTGCGGAGCAGGAGGTCGTAGTACTCGTCGCGTTGGCGCTGGACGTCGTCTACGGACGGCGAATCGGCCGTGGTCGCAGCGTCAGGCGCGGCCTCGGCGCTCGTCTCAGCGGCCGCGTCGCGCCCGGTCGCCTCCTCTGATGAGGCAGAATTTGCGTCGTCGGTCATCTCGTTGTTCAGTTGGTCCAGGCGTCGCCATCGGTGGGGCCCAAGAGATGGCTCACCGTGCGCGACACGCCGTCCACCGCGGCAATCGACCGGGCGTAGCGCATCCGGCGCGGGCCGATGATGCCCACGCAGCCGGTTTGACGCCCGTCGAAGTAGGTGGAGGCGATCAAGCTGAGGCTCTGGAGGTTCTGCGTCCGATGCTCCGTGCCGATGATGATAGTCAGTCCGGGGTCGTCGATGTAGCGACTCAGCAGTCGCACGAGCCGGCCCTTTTCTTCAATCATCGCAAACAGGGCGCGCAGGCTCGCGATCGACGACGGGTCATCCCCGTCGCTCGCGTCGTCGAGCAGCAACGGCGCGCCCTGGACGAACAGGAGACTCTCCGGCAGATCCTGAAACGTGTCGCGGGCCAGCTGCAGGGCGCGGGCGCGGAGCGCGTCGTACAGCGTCCGTTCCTGTTCGAGACGGTCCATGATGGCCTCCCGCACGTCGCGCAGCGGCAACCCGGCGAACTCGCCGTTGAGATAGTTCGCGGCCTGGGTGAGGTCCACCGGGCGCATCGCCTCGGGCAGATCGACGACCTTGTGTGAGACCTGCCCGGTGGCCGAGACGACGACCACCAGCACGCGCTGACGGTCGAGCGGCACGAAATCGATCTGGCGGAACGCCGCCGCGTCGCCCGACGGCGCCAGCGCGAAGCCGAGCGAGTGCGACGCCCGCGACAACTCGTGAGAGACGTTGGTGAGCAGATCGTCCACCGTGGAGGCGCGCCGCAGCCGAGCCTCGACGTTGGCCGACGAGCGCGCGGGTCGCCGCGCTTCCAGGAGCAGGTCGACGTAGCACCGGTATCCTCGGTCGGTCGGTACCCGGCCGGCCGACGCGTGGGGCTGGTGCACGTAGCCGAGATGCTCCAGTTCGGCCATCGCGTTGCGCACGGTGGCCGACGATACGCCGAAGCGGCCGTGTCGCGTCAGCCAGAGCGAGGAGACCGGTTCACCGCGCTCGACGTAGCTTCTGACGACCGCGGCCAGAATTGCTCGGGACCGCTTCGACAGTGGCGAGTCCTCCGGTCGGCGCCGGCGTGAGTGGGGAGCTGGAGTCATCAGCGCGTCTCGAGGCTCTTCGGCGTCCATCGCAGCGACCGGACCGTCGCCTCCGCCTCGTCGTGCCCGGCCTTGCCGTACTTGACCGCGATCAGTTCGGCCAGGATGCTGACGGCGATCTCCTGCGGCGTGACCGCGCCGATGTCGAGGCCGATCGGCGCGTGGACGCGCCGGAGACACTCGGCCGGCATCGATTCATCCGTCAACGCCTCGAAGATCCGAGAGACCTTGGCGCGGCTCCCGATGAGGCCGAGATAGCGAAGGTCTCGTGCCGCCAGCGCGCGGAGCGCGTCGAGATCGTGACGATGGCCACGCGTGACGATGACCGCGTAGGCGTACGGCGGGAGGTCCGCGTGGTGCAACCACTCGGGGATCGAGTCCACGACGATCGCCTCGGCGCCGGGAAATCGTTCGGCGTTGGCGAACTTCTCCCGATCGTCCACGACGTGAATCCGAAACCCGACGTTCGTGGCGATGGCCGCCAGGTGGTAGGCCACGTGCCCGGCACCGATGATGTACAGGGGCGGAGCCGGCTCCAGTGGTTCGATATAGACTTCCATCTGTCCACCGCAGACGAGTCCGCTTTCCTCCGCGAAGTCGTCGGTCAGTTCGTAGCTTGCGACGAGGGGTTCCCGACGTTCCAGGGACTCACGAGCCTTCCAGAACGCGTCGTTCTCGTAGCATCCGCCGCCGATCGTGCCGACGGTCCGGCCGTCGGCGTAGACCAGCATCTTCGCTCCCACGCGCTGCGGCGTGGAGCCCTGCGTCTTGATGATCGTGACCAGGGCGGCTTGCTCACCGGTGGCGAGCGCCTCCGCGACAGCTTCGAAGACTTCTTGATTCATGGCGGTGCGCCGCGCCGCGCCGCGCCGGGAACGGGCGCTGGCCCAAGCCTGGCGGGCGTTTCCTCTGATTATAGCAGGGTCGCGCGGCGAGCCCGCGTGGGTGCTAGCGGTGGCTCCGGCAGTACAGGCCGGGCACGGTACCGGCCAGAAACGCCTCAGTGATCACGCCTGGACAGCCTGGCCGGGCCAGATGGCCGTTTTCCGGATCGACGCGCGCGAACTCGATGCCGGGCGGGATCTCGAACGTGCCGGTGCGGCGGCCGGCGAGCGCGCCGTCCATGAACGCCGTCCAGATCGGCAGGGCCGCCTGGCTTCCGGAGAGCCCGAGCGGCTGGTTGTCGTCTCGACCGACCCAGACCACGGTCAGCAGTTCGGGCGTGAAGCCCACGAACCACGCATCGCGCAGTTCGTTCGTCGTTCCGGACTTGCCCGCGGCGTCCAGCCAGAATCCGGATTCGCGCGCCGCGGTACCGGTGCCGTCGCGAAAGACGCTGCGTAGCATGTTAGTGACGAGGAAGGTGAGGTCGGCGCGCGCGATCCGTTCGGGTGCCGACCCCGCACCGTCGAGGGTTCCGTCGCCGACTCGCATCGAGGCGATCGCACGCAGCGGCTGCCGGATGCCGTTGGTGGCCAGCACGCCGAAGGCGCTCGCCATTTCCATCGGCGTCGTTTCGAAGGCGCCAAGCGCGATTGAGGGATACGGATCGATCGGGCTGCCACCCGCACGTCGCCAGAGTCCGGCAAGGCGATCGTAGCCAGCCATCTCGGCCACCTTGACGGCCGGCACGTTCCGGGACCGGGCGAGCGCGCGTCGCAGCGTGATCGGGCCGTCGTACCGATCGCCGTAATTGTCCGGTCGCCACACACCGTTGTCGGTCGCGAAAGCCGTCGGTGCGTCGTCGACGATCGACGCGGGTGTGAAATCAGTCCAGCGCTCGAGAAACGCGCGTTCGAGCCCAGCCAGATACACGAACGGCTTGAACACCGATCCCGGCTGCCGGCGCGCGTGGGTGGCGCGGTTGAACTGCGAGGTCCGATACGACCGTCCGCCGACGAGCGCCAGCAGTTCGCCGGTGCGCGGGTTCGTGGCGACCAGCGCGGCCTGTGCCGCTCTAGCGCGGTCGTCGATCCGCTCCAGGCCCGCTCGCACGGCTCGCTGGGCCTGGCGCTGGAGATGCAGGTCGAGCGTCGTGTGCACCTCCACCGGGTCGGCCGTGCGCAGGAGTTCGGGGTGTCGGTTGGCGAGGATCTGCCCGACGAAGTCGACAAAGTAGGGCGCCTCGTCCTCGAGCGCGTAGCGAACGACCTCGAGTGGCTCGTCGGCGGTGCGAGCAGCCAGGTCGGCGGGGAGATAGCCGGCCTCGGTCATGGTCGCCAGGACGACGTTCCGGCGGACCCGGGCGCGCTCCGGATGGCGGAACGGCGAATAGGTCTGCGGGGCCTGGATGACGCCGGCGATAGTGGCGGCTTCGGCGAGCGAGAGGTTCGCGACGTCGCGTCCGAAGAACAGCCGGGCCCCTTCCGCGACCCCATGGACGGCGAACGAGCCCCGGTGTCCGAGGTAGACCTCGTTGAGGTACAGCTCGAGGATGTCGCGCTTCGTCAGGCGCTGTTCGAGACTGACGGCGAGCACTTGCTCCATGAGTTTTCGCTGCACTGTCTTTTCCGGGGAGAGCACTGTGTTCTTTACGAGCTGTTGGGTCAGCGTGCTGCCACCCACGAGGTACGGCCGCTCGCCGCGAAGATTCGTGACGAGCGCGCCGACCATGAGCACGGGATCGACCCCAGCGTGTTCGAAGAAGCGGCGGTCTTCGATCGCCAGGACGGCATCGACCAGCGTCGGCGGCAGGTGCTCCAGCGGCGTGGCCCGTCGTTTCTCACGCGATTCGGCCTCGAGCGAGGTGAGCAGCGGCGCATCCAGTTCGAGCCCGGTCAGCCGCTCGCCATCGACGACCTCGAGTCGCCGGATGCGGGGCTGCGGCGTCGCTCGAGTGAAGTCGACCCGGACGTGCCGGCTGGCGTGCGGACCTCCGCGCGCCACGAGGGTGAGCGTGCCGTCGGGGTCGACGGCGAACGCGCCTGGCGCGTCGCGCCCGGCGCGCTCGGCGTAGCCCAACACGTTCAGGCTCGCCACGAGCTCCGTTCGGCTCATGGCTTGACCTTCCCAGAGTCGGACCGGCTGGGCGAAGACCTGGAGTCTCGGCTGGAGGCGGTCGGCGGCGAGCCGCGCGTCCATCTCTCTCGACAGACGCGCGTAGACGTAGGCGAAGCTGCCGGCCGCCACCACGAGCGCCATCAGCCCGAGCGCACAGATCGTGCGCGGCCAGGTCCGACGCGGGCGCGCTCGAACGGACCGACGACGGCGATGGGGAGCGGGTGTTGTTCGGGGCATCGGCCTCACTGGATGTATCGGCCGGAGGCCGGCCCGCTCGCAGGCACAGGGCGCCACGGGGCGCGCGGTCACGCGGCCGGCCGGGGCTATGGCGTTATGAGTGTGTGGTGCGCCGGGTCGAGGGGCAGTTCGGTGAGGAGACGGTCGATCAGCGACGGGCCGAACCGGTTCAGGAAGCCGACGAAGCCGAGGGCGCGCTCCTGGGTATGGCCGTCGGGAAATGCCTGGGCGCGCGCGCGCGTGAACTGGCGCCGCAGGGTCTCGTCGCGGCGCTTCGCGGCCTGCAGGATCTTGTTGTGGAGCGTCTTCAGGTCGTGCTCCATACGGCCGAGCGTCGATCGCGCGGCGCCGGCCAGCGTCGGGTCGACTGCCGGCACGACGTCGACGACCGCCGCGAGGCGCGTCCGAATCGCCTCCCGCGCGTCCTCGATCGACTGCTCGACCGCCGCGGGCAGCTGCGCCTCCAGGAGCCGGTTCAACGCGGCCTCGTCTTGGGGCTGTAGCGCCTCGAACGCCAGGTCGTGCCGATCCAGGAATCTTGCACCCGCCGAGTCGAGCAAGGTCGCGCTGGCGCGTGGATGAAACAGTGGCATCGGCAGGCCGAAGTGCTCGTACACGTCCTTGAGCTGCGCCAGGTACGCCAGTTCGCTCGGCCCAGGAACGTAACAGATCGTCGGGAACAGGGTGTCCTGCATCAGCGGGCGCAACAGCACGTTCGGTCCGAACGCTTCTGGCGTTCGCTCCAGCGCGTCGACCAGTTCGCCCAGAGCGGCGGGCGCGGCCCCGATCGTGAAACCGTCGGTGGTGCGGCGAATCGGCTGGCGCGCGCCGTCGACCCGGAACAGCGCGACGCTGTCGGCGGCCGGCGTGACCTGGGCGTGATAGCCCTCGGCGGCGAGCCGCCGGCCGGCGTCGCCGGCCAACGCGGCGGTGCGGCCGTCCCGCAACTCGCGTTCGAAGAGGTCGCGCGCGAATGGCTTGGCGGCCGGGTCGGACGAGTCGAAGACGACGAGGCCGCGCGACCCGAGCACCGTCTCGAGCCACCGGCCGAACGCGTCGGCCATGCCGGCGCCGGGTCGGTAGCACCGCCGCAGATCGTCGATGAGCGGGGCGGTGAATTCTGTGGGCGGGAGCGCGAGGGTCAGGGCGTCGAGGACGCCGCCGATGTCGTCGCCGACTTGCAGCGTGCCGACGGGGGCCTCGCCGGCGCCCGGCGGCGGCGCCAGCGCAACGCGCTGCACCTGCCAGTCCGTGTCGAGCACCGCGCATGCCGCCACTTCATTCCAGTCGTGATCCTCGGCGTCGATCCAGAACACCGGCACCGCCGGGACGCCATGCTCCCGCGACACCCGTTCGGCGAGCTGCAGTGTCGTCAGGGCTTTCAGGAGGGTGAACAGCGGTCCTCCGAACAGTCCGGCCTGTTGGCCGGTGACGACGGCCACGGCGTCGGAGAGGCGCAGCGATTCGGCGTAGGCCCGTGCCTCGGCGGGCGCGTTGCGTGACTCGAGCTGGGCGGTGAGGACGTCGACGAACGGGGCCGGAGGCCGGGCGGCGGACCGGCGCGCGATGGTGGCGCGCCAGGCTTCGGGTGCCGCCGGGTCGCCGGCGAAGAACGCAGCCAGCGCACCGTGGTCGGAGGCGTAGTCGGAGGCCAGGCGCCGGATCCACGGGACCCGGCGGATATCGATGGCGTGTTGCACGGAAGCGTCCGAGGGAATCACCGATTGGGCGAGCGTGGGCGTCGTGATCAGTACTTTCTCAGAGGCTCGCGCGACGTGTCAAGCAACCGCGCGCGAGGTCGGCGTCCGACGCGAACTCGTTGAAGCGACGCAGCTTCCATGTTAGCATTCTGCCACCTTCCGGAGGAGTACCTGCACTGACACCAGACGACGCGAGCTCATCCCCGCAGCCTGGAGCGTTCGGCCCGTTTCGGGTGTTGCATCAGATCGGGGTGGGCGTGCTCGGTCCCGTCTACCGGACCTATGATCCGGACGGTGACCGCCTCGTCGCCGTGAAGGTCTTCAAGGTCGACATCACCCCCGAACAGGCCGAAACGCTGGCGGCACAGCTGAACCGGATCGCCCAGATCGGACTGTCCGAGCCGGGTCTGGTCGCACCGCTGACGGCCGGCGTGGAAGGCACCGCCGCCTACCTCGCGCAGGAGTATGTCGCGGCGGAATCGCTCGACGTGGCCTTGCGGCACTACGCGCCCGCGTCGATCGATCGGGCCGCGCCGTTCATCTCACAGCTGGCGGGTGCGATCGATGGTGCCCGCGCCGTTGGCGCGCAGCACGGCGCTTTGCACCCGCGTGACGTCTTCGTGACGCCGGACTCCGCGCGGGCGACCGGGTTCGGGGTCGTGCCGGCGCTTGAGGAAATCGGGGTGCGCGGGCCGGTCCGGCGGCCCTACACTGCACCCGAGCGCGTCGGCGGCGGAGAGTGGGGGCCGGGCGCCGACATCTTCTCACTCGCTGTCATCGCCTTCGAGCTACTGACCGGGAAGCGGCCCGCCGGCACCGGAGCCGAGGTGGCCGCTCAACTGCGCGAGGAGGGTATTGCGGCCGATGCCGATGCTCTCGAGGCGCTCTTCGCGTCGGCGCTTGCCGACGACCCGGATGACCGCCCGCGCACGGCTCACGAGTTCGCCAGTGCCTTCGAAGCGCTCGGTGCGCCCGGGTCAGCGGCGCGGCCCGCGGCTGCGGAGCCGGCCCCGACGGTCGATCTGACGGCCACCGAGCTGACGCTGTCCGGAGACGCCGCCCCGGCGGCGTTCGAGGCCGACGAGGTTTCCACCGCGCCGGCCGACGCTGCGCTGAGCGCCGAGGACGACGAACTGGCCGCGTGGCTCGCGTCGAGCGATTCGAAGAAGGGTGCCGAGGTGCCACCGAGCGCCTCCGAGGTCGAGCAGATTCTGAGCACGCCCGAAGCGAGTGAGGCCGAAGTCAAGCCGGCGCCGCCAGCTGCGCCCGAGAGATCGAAGGCTTCGCTCTTCGAAGACTGGGGGATCGACGAGGTGGAACCCCAGGCGCAGGAGGCGGCGCCCGAGCCGCCCGCGCCCGAACCACCTGCGCCCGAGCCACCGTTCGTCCAGGAAGAAGCATCGACAGGTCAACAAGAGGATGACTGGGGTGTTGGTGCCACTGACGATCCGCCGCCAGCGGAGGTCGCACCCGAGCCGGTGGTCGACCTCGAGGAAGAGAAGCCGTCCCGGCGAGCGCCCTCGCTGCCGTTCGCTCTGGCGCTCGTCGTTGCGATACTCATCGCCTTCGTCACCGGTTACGTCCTGCGTTCGGATGACCCGGCCGAGCCTGGGCAGGCGCCGGCCGCCGACGTGGCCGGACAAGGACAGGCGCCGGCCGCAGCCGCTCCGGAAGTGCCACCCGCGGTCGATGTCGAGCCACCCCCGCCGGTCGTCGCCGCCGAGCCGCCGCCGGCACCTGTGTCCGAACCCACGGTCGACGTGGCCGCAGGGGATGCGGCGCCACCCGTCGAGACCCCCGCGGCTCCCGAGCTCGCCCCGGTCACGGAGGTCGAGCCCGAGGTGGACGTCGGCGAAGCGCCGGGTCTTCGCGCCGATGTCGCACCGGCGCCGGTCGTGGGCCGGCTCCTGATTCGCTCGAGTCCACCCGGCGCGCAGGTGGTCGTCAACGAAGCCGCGGCCGGGATCACGCCTCTTGCCATGGCCGACCTGGCCTATGGCGACTACGTCATCAGGATCAGCCGTGCCGGATACCGCGTCGAGTTGCTCAGCGTGTCGATCTCAGCCGACGAGCCGGTCGCGGCGCTGAACCTCGACCTGATCGAGTCGGGCGATGCGCCAGCCGCCGCGCCGCCGGCCGGGGCGCCGTCGCCAGACGCCGCGCCCGGGCTGGCTGGTGAGTCCGGAACCCTCGTGATCGACACGCGTCCGGCCGGCGCGGAAGTGTACGTCGATGGGCGGCTCCTGGGAGCGACGCCGGTGACGCTGGTCGACGTGCCGACCGGTGCGCACACGATTCGACTGCTGCGTTCCGGGTACCGCGAGTGGACCACGACCGTCGAGATCGAGAGTGGGCAGCAGTTGCGGGTGGCCGCCTCGCTCGAAGGCGCACCGTGACGAGGGCGATACTCGCGCTCGAGAACGGGGCGTGGTTCCAGGGCGAGTCGGTCGGCGCCGACGGTGATACCGGTGGTGAGGTCGTGTTCAACACGAGCATGACCGGCTATCAAGAGGTCCTGACCGACCCGTCGTATGCGGGGCAGATCGTCACGATGACCTGCCCCGAGATCGGGAACTACGGCGTGGTCGACGACGACGTCGAGTCACGCGCGCTGCAGGTCGCCGGCTTCGTCGTCCGCGAGGCGTCACCCATTGCCAGCAACTGGCGCGCATCGGGCACCCTGCGCGACTATCTGTCGAGCCACGGCATCGTGGCCATCGCCGACATCGACACCCGCGCGCTGACCCGCGCGCTCCGATCCGACGGCGTGAAGCGCGGCGTCATCACGACGACCGGCGCCGATCCGGAGCAGGCCGTGGAGCGTGCGCGCGCCCTGGCGCCGATCGAAGGCACCGATCTGGTCACCCAGGTGACCTGCCCGGCAGCGTTCGACTGGCCGCCCGAGGGGGGCGCGCCGGGGAAGGCCGCCGCAGACGCGTTCGGCGTACCTCCCGTGCGGCGCGCGTCGCGGCCCCTCAAGGTGGCGGCCTACGACTTCGGGATGAAATGGAACATCCTGCGCCGCCTGCAGGCGCATGGGTGCGAGGTGCGGGTCTTCCCCGCGACGGCACCGGCGAGCGAGTTGCTGGCGGTCGACCCGGACGGCGTCTTTCTGAGCAACGGCCCGGGGGATCCTGCGCCGCTCGACTACGCGGTCAAGAACGTCAAGGCCCTGGTGGCGGCCGAGGTGCCGACCTTCGGGATCTGCCTCGGCCATCAGGTCCTGGGGCTGGCCCTGGGCGGGGCGACCTACAAGCTCAAGTTCGGCCATCGCGGGGCCAACCATCCGGTCAAGCATCTCGCCACCGACAAGATCGAAATCACGTCGCAGAATCACGGGTTCGCGATCGACCCCGATTCGCTGCCGGGCGATGTGACGGTGACCCATCTCAACCTCTATGACGGTACGGTCGAGGGGTTGCGTCATACGTCCCGGCCCGCGTTCGCCGTGCAATACCATCCCGAAGCGTCGCCCGGTCCCCACGACGCCGACTATCTCTTCACGCTGTTCCTCGACGCGATGGAGGAGCGGCGCTGACGACGGCGGGCTCGCGGGTCGGGATCGTGGTTCGGTAATGCCCAAGCGCACAGATGTGAAACGCGTCCTGGTGATCGGCTCGGGGCCGATCGTCATCGGCCAGGCCTGTGAGTTCGACTACTCGGGAACGCAGGCGTGCAAGGCGCTGCGCGCGGAGGGGCTCGAGGTCGTGCTCGTCAACAGCAATCCGGCGACGATCATGACCGACCCGGAGGTCGCCGACCGCACCTACGTCGAGCCGCTCACACCGGAGGTCGTGACCCAGATCATCGAACGCGAGCGACCGGACGCGCTACTGCCGACCGTCGGGGGGCAGACGGCGCTCAACCTGGCCGTGGCGCTCGGCGAGAGCGGTGTGCTCGAAGCCCACGGGGTCGAACTCATCGGGGCATCGGTCGAGGCGATCAAGGTCGCGGAGGATCGTCTGCAGTTCCGGGAGGCGATGCACTCGATCGATGTGGCTGTTCCGGCGAGCGCCTACGTCAAGACACTCGACGAAGCGCTGGGCGCGGTCGAGACGCTCGGCTTCCCGGTGATCATCCGGCCGTCCTTCACCCTCGGCGGCGTGGGTGGGGGCATCGCCTACAACGTGGAGGAGTTCCGCGAGATGGCCGAGCGCGGCCTCGGCTTCAGCCCGGTCAACGAGGTGCTGCTCGAGGAGTCGGTCATCGGGTGGAAAGAGTTCGAGTTGGAGGTGATGCGGGACGCGGCGGACAACTTCGTCGTGATCTGCTCGATCGAGAACATCGACCCGATGGGCGTGCATACCGGCGACAGCGTGACGGTTGCGCCGGCCCTGACGTTGACCGACAAGGAGTATCAACGACTGCGTGACATTGCCCGCCGGATCATCCGGCGGGTGGGTGTGGAAACGGGCGGGTCGAACATCCAGTTTGCGGTGCATCCGGAGGACGGGCGGGTCGTGGCGATCGAGATGAATCCACGCGTCTCCCGGTCGTCGGCGCTTGCGTCGAAGGCTACCGGCTTCCCGATCGCGAAGATTGCCGCGAAGCTGGCGCTGGGCTATCACCTGGACGAGATTCCCAACGACATCACCCGCCTCACCCCGGCGTCGTTCGAGCCGACGATCGACTACGTGGTCGTCAAGATTCCGCGCTGGGCGTTCGAGAAGTTCCCCCAGGCTGACGCGACGCTCACGACCCAGATGAAGTCCGTCGGCGAAGTCATGGCCATCGGCCGGACGTTCAAGGAAAGCTTCCTCAAGGGGTTTCGATCGCTCGAACTGGGCCGGTCGGGCCGGCTGTTCGCTCAGCCAGAGGGTGACTCCGAGGACGACGCGACGCTCCAGCGGCACCTGGCCGTGCCCACCGACCGCCGTCTGTGGGCCGTGTTTCGAGCGTTGCAGCGCGGGTGGTCGGTCGAGCAGGTGCACGAGGTCACGAAGATCGACCGGTGGTTCCTGCGTCAGTTCGAGGATCTGGTCGAACTCGGACGCGAGGCCGGACTGGTCGGGCTGCGCGACATGTCGGTGGAGCTCCTGACCACGCTCAAGCGCGCCGGGTTCGGCGACGCCGATATCGGGGCGATCACCGGCGCGGACGCCGCCGCCGTGCTCGAGCAGCGGCGGGAGGCCGGGCTCCGGTCGGTGTACAAGCGGATCGACACGTGCGCCGCCGAGTTCGAGTCGTTCACGCCGTACCAGTACAGCACGTACGAGCGCGAGTGCGAGGCCGACCCGAACGACCGGCCGAAGGTGGTCATTCTCGGCAGCGGTCCCAACCGGATCGGCCAGGGGCTCGAATTCGACTACTGCTGCTGCCACGCGGCGTTTGCGCTGCGGGAGCAAGGGTTCGAGACCGTTATGGTCAACTGCAACCCGGAGACGGTGTCGACCGACTACGACTCGGTCGATCGGCTCTACTTCGAGCCGCTAACGTTCGAAGACGTCCTGGCCATCATCGAGCGTGAGCGATCGGTGGGCGGGGAGGTGTCGTGTCTGGTGCAGTTCGGCGGCCAGACGCCGTTGAAGCTCGCGCTGCCGCTGCAGGACGCCGGCGTGAACATCCTGGGCACGTCGCCCGATTCGATCGATCTGGCCGAGGACCGCGACCGCTTCTCGCGTTTGCTGTGGGATCTCGGCGTGGCGCAGGCCCCGAGCGGCATCGCGACCTCGCGCGAGGAGGCCCGGGCCGTCGCCGCCACGATCGGTTTCCCGATTGTCGTCCGACCGTCGTACGTGCTCGGCGGGCGCGCGATGGCGATCGTCTACGACCTGTCGGCGCTCGATCGGTACATCACCGAGGCGGTCGACGCATCGCCGGAGCGGCCGGTGCTCATCGACAAGTTCCTCGAAGACGCGTTCGAACTCGACGTCGATGCCGTCGCCGATTCGACCGGCGCCGTCGTCATCGGCGGCATCATGGAGCATATCGAGGAGGCGGGCATCCACTCGGGCGACAGCTCGTGCGTCGTGCCGCCGTACCTCGTGCCCGAACGGCACCTGGCCGTCATCCGGGATCACACGCGGCGCATCGCGCGGGCGCTCAATGTCATCGGCCTGATGAACATCCAGTTCGCCATCAAGGACGACACGGTCTACGTGCTCGAGGTGAATCCGCGCGCGTCGCGCACGGTGCCGTACCTGTCAAAGGCCACCGGGGTGCCGCTGGCGAAGGTCGCGGCTCGGGTCATGGCGGGCGCCACGCTGAAGGAACTGGAGCTGGTGGATGACCTCGGCGTGTCCGGGGTGTTCGTGAAGACACCGGTGTTTCCGTTCGTGCGGTTCCCGGGCGTCGACACCCTGCTCGGGCCCGAGATGAAGTCGACCGGCGAGGTGATGGGTGGTGCCGAGACCTTCGGCGCGGCGTTCGCCAAGGCTCAGCTGGCCGCAGGCCAGCGTCTGCCCGACAAGGGGACGGCCTTCATCAGCGTGAACGACCACGACAAGGCCAACGTCGGGCAGATCGCCTCGGACCTGGCTGCGCTCGGCTTCTCGGTCGTCGCCTCCAGGGGCACGGCTGCCTACCTCCGCGCCCACGGCCTCGACGTGGAAGTCGTGTTCAAGGTGAACGAGGGACGTCCGCACATTGCCGACCAGGTACTGAACGGTCAGATTGACATCATCATTAACACGCCGCTCGGGCGGGAGTCGTTCTTCGACGATCTGACCGTCCGCCGCGTGGCGATGATGCATTCCGTGCCGTGCATTACCACCCTGACCGGTGCCGTGGCCGCGGTCAGCGCGATCAAGGCCCTGCGGTCCCAGGCGCTCGACGTTCGGCCGCTGCAGGACTACCACGCGGAAATCGCCACCGATGGCGCCTAACTGCCCGTGCCCCCTCAAACCGGTCCAAAACTAGGGAGAGGATTTTGGGTCGAGACTGGGTCAACCGCTCCGGGTAGGCGCGAGGCGCGCCGTGCGCGCCTGGATCCTTCTCGCGGGCGCCTTCAGTCCTCCCGCTTCACCGCCTGCCAGGCGGCCTCCATCTCTTTGAGGCTTGCGTCCTGAAGCGACCGGCCGCCGGCGTCGAGTCGTGCTTCGACTTGCGCGAACCGGTCGCAGAACTTCTGGTTCGCACGGCGGAGCGCGGCTTCCGGCTCGACGCCGAGTTTGCGCGCGAGGTTGGCGATGGAGAAGAGCAGGTCGCCCATCTCCTCCTCTCGGCGCGCGGCGGTCTCGGTGTCGACCGCCTGGCGGAGTTCAGCGACCTCTTCCTCGATCTTGTCGACGACGTCACCGCCGGTGGGCCAGTCGAATCCGACCGAGGCGACGCGCGATCCGAGTTCGAACGCGCAAAGCAGCGACGGCAGCGTCGCCGGCACGCCGCCCAGTAATCCGTCGGACCGTCCAGCGGATGCCCGTTCCTCGGCTTTCAGCTCCTCCCAGCGTCCGCGCACCTCGTGCGGGGTGGAGATCCGGCTGGTCGGGGGACCGCCGTCCGGGCCGAAGACGTGGGGATGGCGCCGCACGAGCTTGTCGGTGATCGCCTCGACGGCATCGTCGATCGTGAAGCCGTCGGCTTCCGCGGTGAGCTGCGAAAGAAAGACGATCTGAAAGAGCAGATCGCCCAGTTCGCCGCGCAGGTCGGACAGGTCCTCCCGGTCGAGCGCGTCGAGCACCTCGTACGTCTCTTCGAGGACGAACGGTCGCAGCGACGCCAGGGTCTGCGCCCGGTCCCACGGGCACCCATCGGGTGCGCGCAAGGTGCGCATGATCTCCACGAGACGTTCGAACCGCGCGCCGGTCGACGCGGGCCTCCGGGGTCGTAACGTGTCTGGGTCGCTCATCTGTAGCTCGGCGTTCGCCGAGCGGTTGCTATGCTAGCATCGGAACGTGGCCGTTCAGCCGGGCGACGTATCGTTCGACATGCTCGTGAGGTCGCTCGCCGCCTCCGCCGCCGTGCACCTCGGTGACGCCGCCGACCGCACGACCGGCGCCACGGCGACGCCCAACGTCGCGGCGGCTGCGCAAATGATCGATCTGCTCGCCTTGCTCGAGGAGAAGACGCAAGGCAATCTCAGCGAGGCCGAGGCGCAGCTGCTCGTCGGGACCCTCCGTGTGTTGCGGTTGCGGCTGCTGGAGGTCAGACAGCGCGTCGCGCCCGGCGGCGCGCCCGGCGCCTGATGCGTGTCACGTTCCTCGGTACGGGCACGTCGTCCGGCGTGCCGATTGTCGGGTGTGACTGTGCCACCTGTCGCTCCGACGATCCCCGCGACCAGCGCTGGCGACCGTCCATCCAGATCGAACTGGCCGACGGGACCTCGGTGCTCGTCGATGCCGCAACCGACCTGCGCGCCCAGGCACTTCGGTTCGGCGTCGACCGGGTGGACGCCATTCTCTTCACCCACAGCCACGCCGACCACCTGCTCGGCCTCGACGAAGTGCGCCGCTACAATCATCTGCAGCGCGCAACGATTCCTTGCTACGGCGACGCCAGGACGATGGCCGACATCAGGCAGATGTTCGCGTACGTCTTCGAGCCGGCCGAGCAGATGGGAGGCGGGCTCCCGCAGCTGACGACGTTCACCATCGGCGGCGCGTTCTGTCTCGGGCGGGCGATGGTCGTTCCGGTGCCGCTCTGGCATGGCAGGCGGCCGATCCTGGGCTTCCGCGTGGCGAACTTCGCGTATCTCACCGACTGCAACGCGATCCCGGACGCCTCGTGGCCGCTGCTCGAGGGGGTCGACGTGCTCGTCCTCGACGCGCTCCGGACGCGGCCGCACTCGACGCACTTCTCGCTGGACCAGGCCGTCGAAGCGGCGACGCGCATCGGGTCCTCGAGCACCTACTTCACCCACATGTGCCACGATCTGCCGCACGTGGCCACATGCGAGCGCCTCCCGTCGCAGATGCAGCTGGCGTATGATGGATTGAGATTGGACATACCGGACTGAGCGTCTCCGCTCACGCGGGTCCCGCCGGTCTTCGCGCCCACGCCCATCGTCACGTGCAGATCATCCATTTTCCCGACGACGAGTGCCCGCCCGCATGGCGCCAGGCGGTCCTTGCGCTCGGGAACTTCGACGGCCTGCATCGTGGACATGTCACGATCGTCGAGCGAGTGCGGGAGCGCGCCCGCGCGCGCGGGATCGTGCCGGTCGCGCTGACCTTCGATCCGCATCCACCGCGAGTCGTCCGACCTGACAAGGCGCCGCCGCTGTTGATGACGGCGGTCCAGAAGTTCGAGGCGCTCGGCGCCGCCGGAATCGGGGGCATCGCCGTCGTCCGCTTCACGGAGGAACTGTCGCGGTGGGACCCGGAGCAGTTCGTCACCGCGGTCCTCGTCGAGTGGCTCCAGGTCAGCGAGGTCTGGGTCGGTGCCAACTTCCTGTTCGGCCATGAACGCGCCGGGAACTTCTCCCTCTTGCGCGCGCTCGGCGCGCGCTACGGCTTCAGAGCGGAGAAGATTGACCCGATTCGCTACAAGGACTTCGTCGTCAGCAGTACCCGCGTGCGACGGTTGGTGGCGGAGGGGTGGGTCGACGAGGCTGGCGCGCTGCTCGGCCACCACTACGCGCTCGACGGACTCGTCGTGCGCGGCGACGGTCGGGGACGGCAGCTCGGCGTTCCGACCGCCAACATCCGGTCTGACAACGAGCTGCTGCCGCCCGACGGGGTCTATGCCACGCTGGTGGGCATCGAGGGTGTCGTGCATGCCGGCGTGACCAATGTCGGTCGGCGGCCGACGTTCGGCGATGGCGAGCGCGTCATCGAGACGCACATCTTCGATCTCTCGCGGGACCTGTACGACTGTCCGTTGCGCCTGTCGTTCGTGCGCCGGTTGCGCGATGAGAAGCGATTCGACGATGTCGACGCGCTGAAGGCGCAGATCGAGGCAGACTGCCGGGCGGCGCGCGATCTGTTTGCCCAAATTTCACTGTAGAATTCTGCTAGGAGCATGGCCGAATCCGCCGGCGGCCCCACGCCGCCCTTCGAACTCAGTCTGACCGGGGACCGTCGGTTCCATCGCATCGTCGGTGAGGTGTACGCGCGCGCTGCCGAGCTATTGGGATACTCCGCCGTCGATGCGATCGAGATTGGCCGGTCGGTCGAAACGGCCGTCCTCGGTGTCATGGAGCACGGCTATCCCGACCACGCGTGCGAGCAGATCGACATCAGCTTCTCGGCCGACGGCGGCATCCTGGCGGTCAACGTGGGGTACCGAGGCGCGGATGGCGGCGCGGCGCCCGTCACCGCGACCGACGTGCAGCGGGCCCTGGGGGAGGTGCGAGACGGCCACGTGCCGCTCGACGTTATCCGGCAGGCGATGCCCGATGTGGAATTCGGTCGAGACGGCTCGGTCGAGTATTGCCGGCTCTCGCGGAAGCTTCCCGGAGCCTCCTGACGACGATCGCACTCTGCGGCGTGGCGGCGAGCCGCCCCGCCCTCGGCGAACCCGATGCGCCTCTACAACACGCTGACTCGTAGTGAAGAGCCGTTCGCCCCGCTCCGCGGGCAGCAGGTGCGGATGTACACCTGTGGCCTGACCGTCTACGCGCGCGGCCATATTGGCAACTTCCGGACGTTCGTCTGCCTGGATGTGCTGCGCCGCGCACTCAAGCACCTCGAAGGCTACGACGTGCGCCAGGTGATGAACTACACCGACGTTGACGACCGCACGATCAAGGAGTCGCAGAAGGCTGGCCGACCGCTGCGTGAGTACACCGATCAATATATCGCCGCGTACCTGGAGGATGCGGCGACGCTCGGGCTCGAGACCGTGGAGGAGACGCCGCGCGCCACCGACGAGGCGAACCTGCGCGCGATGACCGAGATGGTGCAGGCGCTGGAGAAGAACGGCCACACCTACCGGAGTGACGGGTCCATTTACTTCAAGATCTCGACGCTGCCGAAGTACGGGCAGCTGGCGCGCCTCGATCACGAGGGGATCAAGCCAGGCGCCCGCATCGACACCGACAAGTACGACAAGGAAGATGCTCGCGACTTCGTGCTCTGGAAGGCGACCACGCCCGATGAGCCGACCTGGGACTTCGGCGCCGGTCCGGGCCGGCCGGGATGGCATATCGAGTGCTCGGCGATGGCGCTGCGACTGCTCGACGGCGCGCCGATCGACATTCACGCGGGGGGAGTCGATCTGGTCTTTCCCCACCATGAGAACGAGATCGCCCAGGCTGAGGGCGCAACCGGCGAGCCGTTCTGCCGGTTCTGGGTGCACGTCGAACATCTGCTGCTGGGCGAAGGCGAGAAGATGTCGAAGTCGGTCGGCAACATCTTCACCGTGCAGGACGTCCTGGCGAAGGGGTTCCGGGCATCTGCGCTGCGCTACGTCTTGCTCGCGGTGCACTACCGGAAGCAGCTCAGGTTCACGTGGGCGAGCCTGGCTCAGGCCGATGAAGCCTTGACGCGGGTCATGGACTGCCTGGCGCGCCTCGACGCGGTGACGCGCCCGGGCGCTCACGACGATCTCACGGCGAAGGTGGCCTCCGCGCGTAAGGGCTTTGCGGAGATGATGGCCGCCGATCTGAACACGCCGGGCGCGCTCGGGGTGATGTTCGAACTCGTCCGAGCCGTCAATGCGGCGATCGATGCCGGGCAGATCGGCACCGACGACGTCGCCGCGATCCGTGACGTCTTCGACTACTTCGACCAGGTGCTCGGCGTCATCAGCGTCCGACGCGCCGATGACGCGGCGCCGCCGGTGCCGGTCGATGAGATCGAACGGGTGATTGGCGAACGGAAGGCAGCGCGGAGCCGGCGCGACTTCGCGGAGGCCGATCGGATCCGCGACGAGTTGGCAAAACGCGGCATCGTCCTTGAGGACAGTGCCCAGGGCACCCGATGGAAGCGCAAGTGACCGGCCCCGACATCAAGACCCCGCTGCCAGGTCCGAAGGCCAAGGCGCTGATCGAGCGCGACGGTGCCGTCGTGTCGCCGTCCTACACCCGCAGCTACCCGTTTGTCATGGCTCGCGGCGAGGGTGCCTTCGTCGAGGATGTCGACGGCAACACCTTCCTCGACTGCGCCGCCGGCATTGCGGTCAACTCGACCGGGCACTCGCATCCTGACGTGGTCCGGGCGATCGTCGAGCAGGCCGGGCGGTTCCTCCACATGTCTGGGACCGATTTTTACTATGAGCCACAGGTGCGCCTGGCCGAGCAGATGGCCGAGATCGCCCCGATCGGCGGGGAGGTCCGATCGTTCTTCGGCAACTCGGGCGCCGAGGCGACTGAGGCCGCGATCAAGCTGGCGCGGCACGCCACGGGCCGGCAGAACATCATCGCGTTCTTGGGGTCGTTCCACGGGCGCACGCTCGGCGCGGTGGCGCTGACGTCGAGCAAGGCGATCCAGCGGCAGGGCTTCGGCCCGCTGATGCCCGGCGTGTACCACGCGCCCTACGCCGACTGCTATCGCTGCCCGGTGAAGCTCGAGCCCGAGAGCTGCGCGGCGGAATGCCTCGATTTTATCGACGAGCAGATCCTCGTGCACCTGGTCTCGCCCGAGGAAGTGGCGGCGATCGTCGTCGAGCCGATCCAGGGTGAGGGCGGCTACCTCGTGCCGCCGAAGCAGTTCCTGCAGCGGCTGCGCGAGTTGACGCGGCGGCACGGCATCCTGCTGGTGGCCGATGAAGTGCAGTCGGGCATGGGACGCACCGGGCGGATGTTCGCGTGCGAGCACTACGATCTGGAGGCCGACGTGGTCACGGTCGCGAAGGGCATCGCCTCGGGCATGCCGCTCGGCGTCATGTCGGCGCGGGCCGACCTCATGCAGTGGCCGCCCGGGTCGCACGCCAGCACCTTCGGCGGCAACCCGGTGTGCTCGGCGGCCGCGCTGGCGACGATTGCGCTGCTCCGCGACCGCTTGATCCAGAACGCATCCGAGGTAGGCGCGCACCTCATCGCCGGGCTGCGCGACCTCGCCGGCCGCCATCCGATCATCGGCGACGTGCGGGGAAAGGGCTTGATGATCGGTGTCGAGCTTGTCCGCGACCGCGCGACGAAGGCGCGGGCCGCCACCGAACGCGATGCGGTCGTGGCGGCGGCGTTCCGGCGCGGCGTCCTGCTCCTTGGCGCAGGACAGAACAGCGTGCGATTCTCACCCCCGCTCGTCCTCACCAAGGCGCAGGCCGACGTCGCCATCGACGTCTTCGACCAGGCGCTGGCGGACGTAACCCGAACCGGCCCCTAGGTTGCATCGGTCCGCGCATGGACCGCCAGCAACTCGGCCGACAGGGTGAAACGCTCGCGTGCCGGGCACTCCGCCGTCTCGGGTACGCAATTCTCGATCGGCGCTACCGGACGCGGTTCGGCGAATTGGACATCGTGGCGCGCGACCGTGCCACGCTTGTTTTCGTCGAAGTGAAGGCCCGAGCCGTCGAATCGCACGGCACGGCGCTGGACGATCGTGGCCATGGCGCGCGACTACATGACCCGACGGCGTGCGTGGGCGGGGCCGTGCCGGTTCGACGTCATCGGCGTGACGATCGCGCCCGCGAGACGCCCTCACATCGCGCATGTCACCAATGCCTTCGATGTCGATCGGTGACCGGAAAACGGGCGCTGCTCGTCTTGATGGCCTCGCGACGGCTATGCTAAAGTTGAACGGTTCGCACGGGCACGCGGGAGTAACTCAGTGGTAGAGTGCGACCTTGCCAAGGTCGAAGTCGCGGGTTCGAATCCCGTTTCCCGCTCCATTCTTTTCTTCGAGCGTTCCGCATCCGTCACGCGCATCCCAAACGGCGCCGTCGCCAAGTGGTAAGGCAGAGGTCTGCAAAACCTCCATCCCCGGTTCAAATCCGGGCGGCGCCTCCAACTTTCTCTAGAGACTTTTCGGGTCTTGCGTTCCGGTGAGAGGGTACTGCTGGGTGTTGTGCCCAAAAGTGTGCCCTGGGACGAAGGCATCGAGCTTCTGGGCGGCTTGCTGCAGGTCTGATTCGTTGACGATGGGCCATCTGGCGCTGGGTGAGCGGCCGCGGCGGCTCGAACGGCAGCCGCGCTTCGGGTGGAGGTGCTGCTTCGGCGAGCCGGCGCACCCGAAACCGATTCATCTCCCCGCGGTAGCACTCGAAGCAGAGCGTGTGGTCTCGATCAGCCCACACCTCGCCCCGATACCGGAATCTGGCCTTCCGTTCCTCGCACGCCGCGCACAAGATCCTGATCCGCTTCGACCGACGGTGGCGTTGCTTGCTCGACATCGGCGACCCTCCAGACCGGCTGGGGCTGGTCCCCCAGCGTCGATGGGTCCAGCGTAGCGAACGAACGTGACAGATCAGGTCATACGCTCGATGTTCGCCAAAGGCGGCAAGGGCCTCCTTGCCGGGTCATGGGCGAAGTCCTAGAATGGCCGTCACCAAACACCACAGAGACGCTAGGTCGCTCCCGAGCAGCATACGGAGGAGATGATGAAAGCAAAGACGCTTCCCGTCGTGATCCTGTTGGCGCTCATCCTCGCAGTGGCCGCCGGCCAGACCTTCCTCGACAAGAAGCTGGAGGTGGTGCAGTCCGGGATGGTCGAGGTGCCGCTGTTCGAGGTCGATCCGTTCTGGCCCAAGCCGCTGCCCAATCACTGGATTCTGGGCAATTCGATCGGCGTCGGGGTCGATTCCCGCGATCACGTCTTCATCGTGCACCGCCGGGGCGCCCTGAACGCGAGCAACGAAGGCAACGTGGGACTGGATCAGCCTGATGCCGAATGCTGCGAGGCAGCGCCCAACGTGCTCGAGTTCGATCCGGAGGGCAATCTCGTAGGTTCCTTTGGCGGGTCCGGGGATGGTTACACCTGGCCGACATCGAACCACGGGCTGCAGGTCGATCCGATGGACAACATCTGGATCGGCGGCAACGGGCAGGGCGACTCCCACATCCTGAAGTTCACGCGCGACGGTCGGTTCCTGATGCAGGTCGGAGAGCCTGGCCAGGACACCGACTCCAGCAGTTCGACCCATTTCTCACGAGTCGCGAAGGTGTCCTTCGACGCCGACGGGAACGAAGCGTTCGTCGCCGACGGCTACGGCAACAAACGGATTGTCGTGGTGGACGCCGACACCGGCGCGTTCCTGCGCAGCTGGGGCGCCTACGGCAACGAGCCGGACGACGCCGACCTCGGCAGGTTCGATCCCGATGCGCCGCCGGCGCAGCAGTTTCGCGGGCCGGTCCACTGCGCCGAGCCGTCGAACGACGGCCTCGTCTACGTCTGCGATCGGACGTCGAATCGAATCCAGGTCTTCCAGCAGGATGGCACCTACGTTGAAGAGGTGTTCATCGAGGGGCGCACGCTCAGTTCGGGCTCGACCTGGGAGATCGCCTTCTCGCGCGACGACGCGCAGCGCTTCATGTACGTGGCCGACGGTATCAACCGGAAGATCCATGTGATGGATCGCGCGTCGCTCGAGGTGCTCTACACCTTCGGTGATGGCGGACGTCAGCCGGGGCAGTTCTACGGGGTGCACAGCATCGAGACCGATTCTGCCGGCAACATCTACACGACCGAGACCTGGGAAGGGAAGCGGGTGCAGAAGTTCGTCTACATGGGGCTGGGACGGGTCGAACGGGGCGCGAACCGGGGCGTGCCCTGGCCGACGCAGGATTGACGCCGGCACGCGATCAGGCTCGAGACGCCGGAGCGGTCATCCGGAAACGCGCCATGACCAGGCCGCCGTTGTTTGCTTCGGCGTCGGCATGGGCCAGATCGACGCGAGCGCGGCTATGGCAGGTAGAAGGGTGGCGTTCCGGGCCAGATGGCTCGGCAATATCTTGAGTGCGACGTGGCGCTCGACCGCCGGCTGGTACGCTTTGTAGACCGACGCCATGCCGCCCTCGCCGAGGGGGGCGACGATACGGTAGGGCCCAAAGGCTCGGCCGGTCAGGTCTTCCATGGAGTTCGGGCGGTCGCGGCCCCAGCCGGGTGCTATAGTGTCGCATAGTGTCGCGATGAGGAGGCGCCAATGAGCCAATGAGAGGACAACGTTTTTCGATCATCATCATCTGTCTTGTCGCTGCCTTCGCCTGGCAGGGGTTCTCGGTCGCTGATGCCCAGGCGCAGGGTGACAAGGTTCGCGTCGCGGTCCTCAACTTCGAGAACAACAGCACCTGGGGCTACTGGGGCGATAATCTGGGCGCCGCCGCGGCCGACGAGCTGACGACCCAGCTCTTTCGGTCGGGAGAATTCAGCGTCATCGAGCGCGCCCAGCTGGCGACGATTCTCGCCGAGCAGGATCTCGGGGCGAGCGGTGCCGTGAACCCGTCGACCGCGGCGCAGCTTGGCCAGTTACTCGGGGCGCAGCTGGTTCTCACCGGGTCGATCACCCAGTTCTCCATCGAGCGCCAATCGGGCAGGTTCGGACGCCTCGGCGGCTCCTATTCCCGCGCCGAATCGATCGTTGACGTTCGGTTGGTCAACACGACGACCGGCGAAATCATGTTGGCGGAGGAGGGCGAGGGCAACAAGCGCTTCGGCGGAGGGTCCTTTGGCAGCGCTGGAGCCGAGCGCGACTTCGATGTCGGTTTGGCCCAGGAGTCGCTGCGACCCGCGATCGAGCAGGTCGTGGAGAAGATCGTCGCGCAGGCCGACCAGTTCGCGGCGCTCAAGCCGGTCGCGCCGGCCGGTGAGATCGTCGGGTCGCGGAACGGGTCGTTCTACATCAACCGCGGCCAGAATGCCGGCGTGCAGGTGGGGCAGCGCTATGCCGTGATGCGTGTGGTCGACGAGATCACGGATGCCAGTGGCAACGTCCTCGATCGGATCACCGATCAGGTGGGCGAGCTCGAAGTCACGCAGGTGCTGTCGCAGTCAGCGGTCTGTAGTCTCGTGAGCGGGGAGGCTGCCGAGGGCGACCAGGTTCAGAGCGGCGGCTAGGTTGCAGCCGGCTCAGGCCAGTACCTGGCCGAGCGCCTCGATGCAGGCGGGGCGGAATCTCGCTGCCGGTTTCCTTCTGGAGCGCCGCCAAGATTCTGGCGTCCCGTGAGAGTTGCTCACCGCGGAGCCCGCGGTGGTATCCCGACCCATCCAGTCCCTCGTGTGATGTCCAGCGCGTACGACAATGCCGAGGGGACCTCGGACAGTCGGATTTCGCGCTCGGCGGGCATCTGCCGGATCCTCTCACGGCAGCTGTCTAGGAATCTCGGCCGAGTTCCGGGATAATCTGCACCGACCCATGATCGAATCCTTATACGAGTTCTTGCTCGCCCAGGGGATGGCGGAGCCGTTGGCCGCGCGGCTGACGATGGTGGCCGACATCGTCGCCATCCTGCTGTTGGCGTTCGTGGCCGATGTCGTCGCCAGGCGGGTCATCGTCCGCGGCGTCGTGGCCCTGGCGGCGCGAACGACGACCCACTGGGACGACGCCATCATGCAACGCCGGGCGGTGCACCGGCTGGCGCATCTGGCGCCGGCGATCGTCGTCTATCACTTCGCGTCATCGGCCTTGGCAGGTTACGAGACGTGGAGCGCGGTCATCCAGGAGGTGTCCCTCCTCTACATGATCCTCGTCGCGGTCATGGTGGCCGACGGCGTCCTCAACGCGACCGTCGACCTCCTGCGCGCCTCGCAGGTGGCGCGCGACGTCCCGCTCACGAGTTTCGTGCAGATCATCAAGCTGACGATCTACTGCGTCTCGGCCATCGCCGCGCTGTCGCTGGTCCTGGGCAAGTCACCGGTGCTGCTCCTGAGCGGCCTGGGGGCGATGACGGCCGTCCTTATGCTGGTCTTCAAGGATCCGATCCTGGGGTTTGTCGGAGGCGTTCAGCTGTCCGTCAATCGGATGGTCGCGCCGGGCGACTGGATCGAGATGCCGAAGTACGGCGCCGACGGCGACGTGATGGAAGTCGGGCTGACGTCGGTCAAGGTGCGGAACTGGGACAAGACGATCACGACGATCCCGACCTATGCGCTCATCAGCGAGTCGTTCAAGAACTGGCGGGGGATGTCGGAGTCGGGCGGGCGGCGGATCAAGCGGGCGATCCAGATCGACACGACCTCGATCCGCTTCTGCGACGACGAGAGTCTGGCGCGCTTCTCGAAGATCCGCCACATGGGGTCGTACATCGAACGGAAGCGGCAGGAGATCGCCGACTGGAACGCCGAGCACGACGCCGACGACACGCGGCCGAGCAACCTTCGACGCCTCACGAACGTGGGAACGTTCCGGGCGTACATCGTCGCCTACCTGCGGCATCATCCTCTGATCCATCAGGAGATGACATTCCTAGTCCGGCAGCTCGAGTCGGGCGCCCAGGGGCTGCCGATCGAGATCTACGTGTTCAGTCGCGATACGGACTGGGTTCGATACGAAGACCTGCAGTCGGACATCTTCGACCACATCATGGCGATTGCGCCCGAGTTCGACCTACGGGTCTACCAGAGCCCGTCGGGTGGCGACCTGCAGGACGCCCTGCAGGGCATCCGAAGCACGGGGGAGCGGCAATGAACATTAGACGATGGGCGCTAGCGGCCCCGCTGGCGATGATGACGTTGGGGGTGACGGCCCACGTGGCCGGAGCGCAGGAAACCGGCCAGCCGGCGAGTGACGTGCTGCTCCAGTTCGACCCGTGGGGGAACCCGACGCCCCGCGGCGGGGTGACCAACAACGGACCGAATTCCCACTCGGTCTGGTGACCGGGCTCGGTGGCGCTGGATCGCGTCAATCATCGGATGTTCGTCCCGGAGCCCGGCAATATCCGGATACTCGTCTACCAGCTCGACGAAGACGGCCGGCATATCCGCCACACGGCCGACCACGTCATCGGGCATCGGAGCCTGCTCGGCCGCCGGCGCCAGTCGGTCACGAATCGGACGGACGGCGCGGGCGGCGCCGAGACAGGCCTCGCCGTCGACAACGTCCATCAGCGACTCTTCGTCCGCGACCGTAGCCGGATCCTGGTCTTCGACATCCATCCCGACCGGATGCAGGACTATCCGGCGGCGACGCACGTCATCGGCCAGCCCGACTTCGAGACGATGGTCCAGGGCGGCGGCCAGAAGAAGTTCAGCGGCGCGGAGATCATCGTCGACGAGGCGAACCAACGATTGTTCGTCGAGGATGGCTCGCGGATCTTGGTCTTCGACGTCGACCCCGGACGTCTGACGAACTACCCCGACGCGGCGCTGGTGATCGGCCAGCCCGACTTCGAGAGCCGCGAGCGCGGCCTCGGGACGAATCGCCTGACGCGCGCCCACGGCATCGCGCTCGACTCCGATGAGTACCGGCTGTTCGTCTCCGATCAGGGCAACAACCGGATCCTCGTCTTCGACGTGCATCCAGACCGGCTCGCGAACGACCCCGACGCGATCGCGGTGCTGGGGCAGCCCGACTTCTTCACGAACGCGCCGCGGTTTGCCGGCGCGAACGCCCGCCCCGAGGAACGGGAGGGCCTCCGGTCGATCACGCCGGGCGGGCTCGACTACGATCGGCTGCACAAGCGGTTGTTCGTGAGTCAGTTGCCACACAACCGGATTCTCGTCTTCGAGGCGGCGCCCGACAAGCTGCAGGACAACCTGGAAGCGTTCGCGGTCGTCGGACAGCCCGATTTCGAGACGTTCGACCCGGTCATCTCCCAGACCCAGTTCGCCTTCCCGAAGGACCCGTCCGTCGATTCGGAGAAGCAGGTGCTGTATGTCTCGGAAGGCTTTCCGGGCGGCAACCGCGTCATGACATTCGACATTCGCCCCGAGGTGCTCCGTAGCGGCCTTGCGGCGGTCGACGTCATTGGCCACGTCGACGACGAGGGCCGCGACGATTTCACCCGACGGATGGCCAACGATCGGCTCGACGGCCGGACGACGACGCTGGCGCGCGCCCTGGCGCTCGACGCTCGGCATCACCGGCTCTGGGTCGCCGACGAGTACAACAACCGCGTGCTCGGATTCCAGCTCGACCGCGACAACCGGCTGCTCGAGCGGGAGGCGCGCTGGGTGTTCGGGCAACCCGACTTCCGCACGGCCCGCGGCGCGCGGTCGCGGGTCGGCATGAACGTGCCGCTGGCCGTCGCGTACGACGACGGGGACGAGCGCCTCTACGTCGGTGATGGCTGGAACGACCGGGTGCTCGTCTACGATGTCGATCCCGCGACCTTGCCACTCGGCGGCGACCATCGGGCCGCGGTCGTGCTCGGCCAGCCCGACTTCGACACCCAGGAGCCGAACGCGACGCGTGACCGCTTCGATTTCGCCGTCGATATCGGTCGAGGCATCGCGTCGAGCATGCTGCCGGTGGGGATCGCGATCGACGTCGACCACCGGCGGGCCTTCGTCGCCGACGGCGGCAACCACCGGATCCTCGTCTTCGACATCGACCGCGACCGGCTGGCCAGCGGTGCGGCGGCCGTGGCCGTCCTCGGCCAGCCCGACTTCACCTCGAACGCCGCGCGGTTGACCGCCGACGGGCTCAGTTCGCCAGGCCATCTGGCCTACGACGCCGATCACGATCGGCTGTTTGCGGTCGACAACCGGAATCATCGCGTCGTCGTCTTCGACGTCGCGCCTGCACGGCTCGCGAACGGCCAGACGGCGCGATGGGTCCTCGGCCAGCCCGACCTGACGACCACGACCCCACCTGGGGACCAGCGTGGCGCCGGGGAGATCATCAACGCGTCGCGGTTCGTCTCGCCGAACGGCGTGGCGTACGACCCGTCGTTGAAGCGGCTCTACGTCTCCGATCAGGGCAACGACCGCGTGATGATCTTCGACGTGGCCGCCGAGGGGATGGCGAATCAGCCGGCCGCGCTGGCGGTCCTGGGTCAGGCCGACGATTCGAGTCAGTCCGATCAGGTGCTGCGGGATCGGTCGGGACAGGACCAGCTGTACGACCCGCGCGGGCTGGCGTTCGACAGCATCAACCAGCGGCTGTACGTCACCGATTCACACTGGGCGCGGCTCATGGTGTTCGACTTCCCCAGTACCGCTCGTTCCGCAACCGTGCCGCCGAACGGAGTGGCCGGCTTCAGTTCGCTCGATCCGATTCTGGTGCTGGCCGACATCGAGCAGACGTCGGGCTACGGCATCGTGCGCGAATCGCCGGGCGCGGTCTGGATGCGGACGCGTAGCCGCGTACGCACCGAGGAGTTGACCGAGCAGCAGAGCCGGATCCTGATCAGCCAGACCGCAGCGCGACTGGCGCCGCCGGCGAGGCGAACGCTGGTCTTTGTCGATCAGCGCGACCGGGCCGAGACGACCGTGGCGGTGACCAATCCGACCGAGGTGGCGCAGCAGGTCGAGTTCCGCCTCCGGCAGGGTCAGGACGAGGCCGGGGGTGTGAGCAGCGTCTCGCGGGCCCTCGCTCCGGGTGAGCGCGTGATCCTAGAGCTGGGCGATCTCTTCGAGGCGTCGGCGTCCACCGGCGCGCTCGACATCGCGGGCGACGTGCCGCTGTCGGTCGAGGCGTGGCGCACGGCGCGCAACCAGTACGGCGAGGAGCCGGTCAGCGTGCTGCCGATCGTGCGCGGCGCCCCGGCGGCCCCGGCGACCGTGCTGCCCAACGTGACGGTCGGCGGCGGGTATCGTACCGACGTCGTGCTGCTCAACCCGCACGACGAGCCGGCACGCGGCGAGTTGTCGGTGATGGACGACGCCGGCGTGGAGATCGAGCGCGAGCGCTACACGCTCGCCCCTCGGACGGCGTTCACGTGGCAGCCCGCCGCCGGTGGCGTGATCCCACGGTCGCGCTACGTCGCCGTCCACCCCAGCTCGACGGTCTCGCCGTCGGTGGCGGCACTGGTCTCACGCTCGGACGACAGGCTGATCACGACGGCGACGGTCGAGCCGGCGGCCATCACGCTGCGGGCGCGCGTGCCCGTCAACACGATGCCCGATCTGCTTCGGCACGGCCGGACGCGGCTCCATCTGGTCATTGCCAATCCCGGCGAACACGGTGCGTCGATCCGCATGGTGCTGCGTGACCTCGACGGCCACGAAGTCGACCGGGCCGAGCCGCTGATCCTGCCCGGCGCTCAGGCCCACTTCACGCTTGGCGACCTGTTCGACCGGGTGCAGTTCGCCGGCGTGCTGAGCCTCGGGTCGGACGTGCCCGTGGCGATCACGTCGCGGCTCGTGACGACGAATCTTCGAGCCGACGAGATCTTGACCGAAATCCCGGTCTTGACTGACAGTGCGGGCGCGCCGTCGCAGCTGTTTCCCTACGTCGACGGCGACGGAGATTCGACGCAGCTCATCGTGCTGCCGCTCGGCGATGCCGAGACCGTGTCCAGCGTGGCCATCGATGTCGATTTTCGGGGCGCGGATGGGCGTCCGATCGACGTGATCCTGCGGTGACCGAGGCTGCGAGGCGAAGAGGCGAAGAGGCGAAGAGGCGAAGAGACCGATGTCGCGCAGTTGGTGGATCGTCGTGGCCGGGTTCCTGAGCATCGTGTTCACCTTCGGGGTGCCCACGATGATGATGCCGGTGATCTACTCGCCGCTCATCGACGAGTTCGGCTGGTCGCGCACCCAGGTGACGTTCGTCGCGACACTGAAGTTCGGCGCGGGTGCGGTCTTCGGGATCTTCTTTGGTGCGCTGGTCGATCGATTCTCGATCCGCCGGATCGTGATGCTGGCCTCGATCACCTCGGGCGTGGCGATGGCGAGCTTCCTCCTCGTGCAGTCGCTCTGGCAGTACTACCTGGCTGGCTTGGTGCTCGGACTCGGCTCGATTGCGGTCATGATCGCGGTGAAGGTGCTCGTTTCGCGGCGGTTCATGCGCCGGCAGGGCTTCGCCATCGGCGCCGCGCTGCTGGGCACCAGCGTGGCCGGGACGTTCACGCCGGTCCTGGCGCGGGCGCTGATCGAGCAGTATGGCTGGCGGATGACCGTTGCGCTGCTGAGCGTCGGCATCTGGACCATCGCGCTGCCCACCTTCCTGGCGATCGTCAAGGACGCTGAAAAGGAATCAGCGGGGCCGGAACCCGAGGTCGCGCTGCCGCCTGCGCGCGCGGAGCAGTTGGCCGCCGCCGAGATGGAGTTCTCGGAGGTCGTGCGCAGCCGGTCGTTCTGGATGATCGGTCTGGCGCTCATGCTGATCGGGTTCGTCGATCAGGCGATGGGGCAGCACCTCGTGCTGTATCTGGAGCGCGACGTCGGGTTGGGCCTGTCGGTGGCCGCCACCACTCTGAGTGCCGTCTTCTTCGTCAGCATCGTCGGCAAGCTGGGCTTCGGCTGGCTGTACGACAAGCTGTCGGTCCACGGCGTGATGCTGTGCTACTTCCTCATGGCCGTGGCCGTGATCCTCGCGTTCCCGGCGCAGCTGCTGCCGGTGTTGATTGCGTTTACCGTCGTGCGGGGGCTGGCGCACGGCGGGGCGATCGTGGACATCCCGGTGCTGTCGAAGCATTGCTTCGGACCGAAAGTGCTCGGCAAGACGATCGGCGTTCTGACGGCCTGCGTCACGGTCGGCTTCGCCCTCGGGCCGCCGGTCGTCGGGTACATCCACGACGTGCAGGGGAGCTACCGGAACGCCTTCCTCCTCCTCATCGGGGTGTCCATTGCCGCCGGGCTCGCACTGCTCGGGGTGAAGGCCACCTACCGCGAGCGCGTGGCCGCGCTGGAACAGGCCGCGCGCGGCGAGCCGGCGCAGGTGGCCTGGGGCGCCGCGAGCAGCGAAGCGGCTCGACCGTCGAGCTAGCGACTCACCGCCGGATCCGCCATGGCGAATTACAACGCGTACGACGGACCCCACCGCGATCTCCGCGAGTTACTGGAGCGCGCCGAGGCGGCCGACGAACTCCTTCGGGTCGACGGCGTCGAGTGGAACCTGGAGATGGGCACGCTGACCGAGCTCATCCATCATGCGGGCCCGAATCCACCGGCGATCCTGTTCGACAAGGTCCCCGGGTACCCCGAAGGGTTTCGCGTCGTGTCGGGCGCCGGCAATTCGAGCAAGCGCCTGGCGCTGACACTCGGCTTTCCGGTGCCGCGGACGCCCATGGACGTCGTCCGCGCCTATCGCGACCGGATGAAGACTCACGCGCCGATCTCGCCGGAGACCGTCGACGACGGGCCTGTGCTGCAGAACGTCGATCGCGACGACGAGGTCGACCTGCTGAAGTTTCCGGTGCCGTTCCTGCACGAGCGAGACGGCGGCCGCTACATCGGCACGGACGACCTGGTCATCATGCACGACCCCGAGGATGACTGGGTGAACGTCGGTACCTACCGGTCGATGCTGCACGATCGGCGAACGGTCGGCCTGTGGATGTCGCCGGGCAAGCAGGGGCGGCAGATTCGTGAGAAGTACTTCCGGGAGGGAAAGCCGTGCCCGGTACTGATCAGCTGCGGCCACGATCCGCTTCTCTCGCTCGGCGGCGGCAACGAGGTGCGGTTCGGCCTCTCGGAGTTCGCATGGGCCGGCGGCCACCGCGGCCGTCCGGTGCGGACGATCCGGTCGGAGCGCTACGGCCTGCCGATGCCGGCCGACAGCGAGATCGTGCTCGAGGGCGCGATGCACCCGGGAGACACGAAGGCCGAGGGGCCGTTCGGCGAGTTCACGGGCTACTACGCCAGCGAGGTCAGCGACGAGCCGGTGGTGCGCGTCGAACGGGTGTACTACCGGAACGATCCGATCCTGACGATGGCGAGCCCGATGCGGCCGCCCTCTGATTTCTCGTTCAGCAAGTGCGTCATGAAGTCGGGCATGATCTGGGACGAGATCGAACACGCCGGCTTGAATGATGTGCAGGGCGTCTGGTGCCACGAGGCGGGTGCGGCGCGCTTGTTCAACGTCGTGTCGATCCGCCAGGCCTACGGTGGCCATGCGCGGCAGGCGGCGCTGCTGGCCGCGTCGTGCCAGTCGGGGAGCTACCTGGGCCGGTACGTCGTGGTGGTCGATGAGGACATCGACCCGACCGATCTCTTCGAGGTGCTCTGGGCGATATCCACACGGAGCAACCCGGTCGACGACATCGAGATTCTGCGCCAGACGTGGAGCGGGCCGCTCGACCCGATGCTGCGCCCGGGTGAACGGATGAACTCGCGCGCCATCATCGACGCGTGCCGACCGTTCGAATGGCGCGACGAGTTCGCGCCGGTCGCGCGCGCCAGCCCGGAGCTGCGCGACGAGGTACGCGAGAAGTATCGGGCGGTGTTGTCCAGGTTCGAGGCGTGAGCGAACGCCCGGTGGGTAGGTGAAGGGAGCAAACAGGATGGCAGACGCGACCAACCCGCGGCCCGGCATCGCGCCGACCGCAGCAGCAACTGGCCTTGGTGCGCTCGACGGCAAGCGGTATCTCGAGAGCCTCCGCGACGATCGTGAGGTGTGGTACCGCGGCGAGCGGATCGCCGATGTGACGACGCACCCGGTGTTCACCGAGATGGCGTCGCAAGTCGCGCGGATCTACGACATGCAGCACGCGCCCGAGACGCGGGACGTGATGACCTACGAGCAGGAGCGCGGCCTGCGCGCGTCGTACTCCTACCTGCTGCCGACCGAGCCGGCGCACTTGTTGCTGCGGCGGGGAAACACCGAGGTGTGGGTGCGCGAGGTGTTCGGCATGTGCGGCCGCCTGCCCGACTTCTGCGCCTCGATGGTCATCGGCTACTACGACATCCGCGGCGAACTGGCGAAGCTGAATCCCGATCTCGCGCGGAACACCGAGACCTATCTCGCGTTCGCGCGCGATCACGATCTCTGCCTGTCGCACGCCTTGCACGACCCCTGCATGGACAAGTCGCTGCGGCCCTCCCAGGACCCCGACCGGTGCGTTCGAGTCGTCAAGGAGCGCGACGACGGCATCGTCGTGCGCGGCGCGCGGTTCAACACCTTCGGCCTGTTCTCGAACGAGATTCTGGTCTCGCCGACCTACATGTTCACCGAGGAGGAAGCCGAGTTCGCGCTCTGGTTCACCGTGCCGTGCAACGCGCCGGGCCTGAAGCAGATCACGCGCGAGGCGTTCTCCGGACGGAACCCGTCCGATCACCCCGTGTCGGCGCGCTTCGACGAGGTCGACTCGCTGGTCGTCTTCGATGACGTTCTGATCCCCTGGGAACGTGTCTTCCTCTACCGTGAGCCGCTGGCGGCCAACCGATTGTTTCGCGGCAACGTGATGTCGTGGGCGAGCTATGCGGGCTCCGTGCTGACGCAGCTTCGGATGGAGATTCTCGTGGCGGTGGCGCACCTACTGGCCACGACCTCCGGGGTCGACAAGCGGCCGACCGTCGTGTCGATTCTCGGCGAGATGTGCACCTATCTGTCGCTGGCGCGCACGAACCTCAGGGCCGGCGAGATCGACTGCGTCCGCTCGCCGGGCGGGCACTACCGGACGGCGCCCGCGCCCGAGCGGCGCGCGCTCATCACGATGGTCTCGGAGCGGTTCGTCGAGTTGGTCGAGCACGTCGGCACGAGTTCGCTCATCTTCCTGCCGACGGCGGAGGATTGGACCGTGCCAGAGCTGAAGAAGCATCTCGACGTGTACATGCGGGGCAAGGGCACCTCGCCGTTCGACCGCTATAAACTATGCAAGCTGGCGTGGGATCTCACCGGTGACGGCTACGGCAGCCGCCAGCAGCTCTACGAGCGGCTGCACTCGGGCGATCCCGCGGTCATGGTGCAGAATGCCTACCGCCAGTTCGATCTGTCGCTGGGCACCGAGTTGGTCACGACGTTTCTCGATCTGGAGCGACCGGTCACGGGCGCGCCGCGCTAGCGCGGCCGGTCGTTCGAACCTACGGAAGGAGCCAAGTGCGAATGCGACACGCCACTCAACGAGCCATCATGTCCGCTGTCATCGTCGGGGCCCTCGCCGTCTCCGCGGGGCCGTTGCACGCGCAGTCCGACATGGAGCCGATCAACGACCTGCCGAATCCCTACGAGACCGTCGAGGGCTGGGCCGAGCTGCCCGCGGGTCGGACCTGGGGCTCGACCAGTGCCGTCGAGATCGCCCCGGACGGGACGGTCTGGGTGGCCGAGCGCTGCGGCGCCAACACCTGCCTCGGCTCCGATCTCGATCCGGTCCTGCACTTCGACAAGGAGGGCAACCTCATCCGGAGCTTCGGGGCCGGCCTGATCGCTTCGCCGCACGGCATCTACGTCGACCGCGAGGGCAACGTCTGGGTGACCGACTGGAGTGACGACGCCCCGCGGCCGGAGCGGCCGGCGAACCAGGAGGCCGCCCGGGCGGCACGTGAAGCGAATCGGAGCCGGATGGGGCCGCGGCCGGGCGCGACGATGGGGAGCCAGGTGCACAAGTTCAGCCCAGAGGGCGAGGTGCTGCTGACACTCGGCACGCCGGGCGGCGCGGCCGCGCCGGGCTACTTCTATCAGTCCACCGACGTCCTGGTCGCGCCCGACGGGAGCATCTTTGTGTCCGACGGGCACGGCGGTGGGAATGCCCGCGTACTGAAGTTCACCGCCGGCGGTGAACTGATCAAGACGTTTGGGCACAAAGGCTCGGCCGACGGCGAATTCAACGGCGCCCACGCGCTGGCGATGGATTCGCAGGGCCGTCTGTTCGTCGGGGACCGGAGCAACAACCGGATCCAGCTTTTCGATCAGGATGGCAACTTCCTCGACGTCTGGTATCAGTTCGGCCGGCCGAGCGGGGTGTTCATCGATGCCAACGACATGATCTACGTCGCCGACTCCGAGTCGGGGTCGGTCTCGCCCGACAACGGGCACTGGCTGCGCGGGATCCGGATCGGCAGTGCGAAGGACGGCACGGTGACCGAGTTCATTCCCGATCCCGACGTGGACGCGCGCGGCACGAGTGCGGCGGAAGGCGTCGCCGTCGACGCCGACGGCAACATCTACGGCGCCGAGGTCGGTCCCCGCGCGCTGAAGAAGTACATCCGGCGCTAGTCTCCCGCGGCGACCTCTCCAGGGGCGCGGGCCGGCGTCGGCCGGTCCGCGCGCCACTCTCCACGGATCCCGCCGCCGGCACGCCCTCGCGCGACGGGCGACGCTATACTGGCGGCATGGCTCTCTCGCGTGGCTCCCTCCTGTTCGCGGCGGCGGCGCTCGCCGTCGTCACCGTCGTGCCGTGGCTGATCGTCTCGCGGGAAGCCGCGCGCCAGGAACGCTCGGTCACCGATCTGCTCGGTGCGATGCTCGGGTCGGGCGAAGTGTCCACGGCGGTCGACCCTGAGGCCTCGGCGGTCGCGCGGGCGTTTCTCGAGCGGCGGTCAATCGGGTTGCCACTCGGAGAGACGCAGCCGTGGATTACCCATGTCGACGTCGTCGACCTCGATCAGGACGGCCTGATCGACGTCGTGCTGTGCGATGCGACCACGAATCGGATCGGCTGGATCCGTCAGACGACCGAAGGCACGTTCACGGAGATCCTGATCGGCGACACCATTCTGGCGCCGGCACACGTCACGCCAAGCGATGTCGACCTGGACGGTGACATCGATCTGCTCGTCGCGAAGATGGGCGCCATTCTGCCGAACAACGATCGAATCGGCAGCGTCATCGTGCTCGAGAACGACGGGCAGCAGCAGTTCACGACACGCGTCCTGCTCGACGATGTGGCTCGCGTCACCGACGTGCAACCGGGAGACCTCGACGGCGACGGCGATATCGACCTGGCGGTCGGCCAGTTCGGGTACGACGACGGCGAGATCCGATGGATGGAGAATCTCGGCGACTGGCGGTTCGAGAGCCACGCCCTCCTGGCGCTCTCCGGGACGATTCACACCCCGGTGGCCGATCTCGATGGTGATGGTGACCTGGACATTGCCGCGGTGGTCTCGCAGGAGTGGGAAGAGGTCTACGTCTTCGAGAACGACGGGGCCGGCAGCTTCGAGCGACACCTGATCTACGGCGCGACGAACGACGATTTCGGCAGCAGCGGGATCTCGCTGGCCGACCTGGATCTCGACGGCGACGTTGACGTCCTCTACACGAACGGCGACGCCTTCGACTACATCCCGCCCGGCCCGCGCCCGTGGCACGGCGTCCAGTGGCTGGAGAACGTCGGAGCGCTCGACTTCGCCTACCGACGCATCGGCGACTTTCCGGGAGCCTACTTCGCCAATGCGGTCGACGGCGACCTCGATGGCGACCTCGATGTCTTCGTGGTTAGCGCCTTCAATGATTGGGACGCGCCCGACGCGGCGTCGCTGGCGTGGTTCGAGAACGACGGCGCGATGGGCTTCACGCTACGGCCGCTGGCGACCGAGCCGACCCATCTGCTCGCGCTGGCCAGCGCTGACCTCGATGCGGACGGGTGGGTCGACCTCGTCACCGGCGCGATGCACGTGTCGCCGCCGTTCGATCGGATGAGCCGGGTCACGTTCTGGCGAAACGGCTGGAACTCACCGTAGTCCACGAGATGGGGAAGGCCAGCAAGCGACGGGCGCAGGTGCGGCCATCAGCGCGGACGCCGCCACCGAACGCGCGGGGAACGGTCGGGCCATCGGCACGCCTCGTGCTGAAGGGTGGGGCCCTGCTGCTGCTGGGCGTGGCCGCGGCCTGGTCGACCTCGCGGCTGCTCACGCGGGCCGGACCCACCCCGGTGGGCTCGGCGACCGGCGCGGCGAGCCTCATGACGGCGGTGCCCGACCCGCCCGATACGGTCGACGCCCTGCCGGGGTTCGGGCAAGCCGTGGCCGAGGCCGATCGGTTGCTGCGCGAGGCGATCCGCGGAGATGCGCCGCCCGAAACGATTGGCGAGATGGCCGGCCGCCTCGGGAACGTCTACCAGGCCAACACCCACGGCGCCCTCGCCGAGACCTGCTACGCACTGGCCAGCGACCTCGACGCCGACAACCCCCGATGGGTCTACCTACTGGCCTTTCGCCTCCAAGAGCGGGGCGAGGCGACGGCGGTGACGCCACTCCTCGAGCGCACGGTCGCGCTCGACCCGGCTTACGTGCCGGCGTGGCTGAAGCTGGCGGAGAACCGGTTCAAGCAGGGCGACCTCGAGCCCGCGCGCGCGGCCTACGACCGCCGGCTGGCGCTCCTGCCGGGCGACCCGTGGGCCGAGTTGGGACTCGCGCGGCTGGCGATCGAATCAGACGATTGGGCCGAAGCCGAGTCGCGCCTCGAGGGAGCGATCGCGACGGCGCCCGAATTCGCTGCGCTGCATCGGCTGCTGGCGGCGGTGCACGCGCATGCTGGCCGCCCCGAGGCGGAAGCCGAGGCCCGCCGCCGGGCCAACGCACTCGGCCGGTTCTACACCGCGCCCGACCCGTGGGTGGACAACCTGATCGCCCAGTCGTTCGACGTCGACTGGCTCCTGCTGAATGTCTCGCGCTACGCCCTGCTCGACGCCGACCTCTCGCGGACGCTGTTCGACCGCGCGCGGGCCCTGGCGCCCGAGCACCCCGACGTCTACGTCGTGCTGGGCGAGCATGTCGAGACGTTGGACGAGGCGCGGCGGGCCTTCGAGACGGCGCTCTCGTTCGACCCGTCGCATCCGACGGCGCTTGCGCGGCTCGGGGAACTGCTGGCTCGCCAGGGGGATCACGCGCGCGCGGTCGACCTGCTGCGGCGTGCGCTGGAGGTGGGCGCGGAAACCGCGAACGTCTTCCAGTTCCTCGGCCTCTCACTGTCCGAGTTGGGCCAACTGGACGACGCACTCGCGGCGCTGGAGGAGGCCGTGGCCCGGGCGCCGAGCAACGCCGACGTGCACTACAGCCTGGCCTACCTGCTGCAGCGCGCCGGCCGGCGCGACGAGGCCGCGGCGGAGCTGCGGCGCGTGCTTGAACTGAGGCCGGGCGACGAACTGGCCTCGCGGGCGCTCGCCGACCTCAACGGTGGCTAGACATCAGCGAGAGGCTGGCGCCGCCTCGCGCGTGGCGAGATAGTCCACCACGCTGGCAGCCTGGTCGTCACTCAGCCAGGCCCAGCCCGCTTCCCGCTGCATCCGCCGCACGGTGCCCGCCCACCACCGGCGATCGCGCTGGGTTTCCTCGATCCGCACGCTCGTGTGGCAGCGGGTGCACTTCTCCTGCATCAGCGCCGGCGCGCCCGACGGGTCGTCGCCCTCCAGAATCGCGGCGATCGACAGCTCGTGCAGCTCTCGCATGAGCGGCGTCTCGATCGCCGACCCGTAATCACCGAGCGAACGATGGCGGTCCGCGTCGTCGCCGCGTCCGAGATTGTCGTAGGCCTGGGCTAGGTACTTGTGCGCCAGCGAGAGCCGCGGATGGCCGTCGAGCACCGGAGTTAGCAGGGCCACCGCACCGGTCCAGTCCTCGGTGCGCAGCGCGAGGCGTGCCTGTCCCAGTGCGGCCAGCGGCTGCGTCGGGTCGAGCGCGAGCGCGCGTGTCAAGGACTCCACCGCGTCGTCGGGACGGTTCCATGAGAGGTACAGGTCGCCCAGCTCGGCCCAGACCTCCGCGCTGTCGGGGTCGAAGTCGAGTGCGCGGCGAAAGAGCGATTCGGCGGCGGAGAAGTCGAAGACCGATTTCTCGAGGAACGCCTGGTAGTAAATCCACCGGTACTCGTCGGGCGCGAGTTCGCGCGCGACCTCGTAGCTCCGCCGCGCCTCGTCCGAGAACCGATAGGCGTGATAGGTCATGCCGAGCCGGCCGATCCGATCGGCCGAAGCCGGGGTCTCGCGGGCACCGGCATCGGCGTCTCGGAAGAGGGCGATCGACGCGGCGTTCTGATGGACGAACGCAGGGAACTGGGGCAGACGGGTGAGCACGGACTCGGGGCGACCCGTACACGCCGCCGCGCCGAGCATCGGGAGCAGCGCGAGCATGACGAGCGGGCGCGCGGCGGCGGAGGAGCAGGGCGACATCGGGTGTGGAGGCGCGTCTACGGGCAGATCATCGTAACACCTTCGGCCTTGGCGGGTTCCGGCTCCGGAACAGCCTCACCTCGTCCAGGCTCACTCGGGGAGGCTCAGAGATTCGGTCAGGTCGCGGACGATGAACAGCACCTCACCCGGTGCGGCCAGTCCCATCTGCTCGCGCGCCACGGCCTCGATCGCCGCCGGGTCTTCTCGCAGTCGCCGCGAAGCCTCGGCGAGCCGACGGTTCTCAGACTTGAGGTCGGCGATCGCCTGGGTAAGCGCACGGCGTTCGCGGGTGGCGCGCAGGGTGTCGGTCAGCCCCCCGTTGCCGATGAGCGTCTGCACGACGAGAAACGCCGTGACGAACCAGAGCAGCAGACGGACCATCCGGCCGAACCCTTGCGAGAGCGGTGCGGTCGCGCGGGGCCGGGTATGCATCAGGCCCCTCGCTCCGCTTGCCGACCACCCACGAGTTCTTCGAGGGTCGAGGCGACGCTGGCCAGCGTGCGGGCATCCGCGGCTCCCGCGCGGCGGATGACCTTCGTTTCGAGCGTGCTGAGCGCCGACCGGATGGCCGCGGCCGGCGAGGCACCCGTCCGGGTCAGCTTGACGTCGAAGGAGCGCCGATCGGTCCGGCCCGGTTCGCGGGTCACGAAGCCTCGGGCCACTAGGCGGTCGAGGATGCTGGTCAAGGTCGAGGGCTTGTGCCCGAGGACCCGCTGCAGGTCGCGGATCGACGACCGCCGCCGGAGGTCGAGCATGGCCAGGATCTGCGCTTCCGGCTGGGTGACTCCGTAGTCGCGCCGAAACCGCTCGAGGTACAGCGCCAGCAGATGGGCGGCCTTCTGGATGCTGGGAATTAGGTCGAGCGGCATTGGCGCGGCGGTTCAGGGTGGTCAGGCGGAGATATTACGTATTCGGATGATACGAGATCGTATTATACGAAGTCGTGCACGTCAAGTGAACCCCAGAGCTCACTTGTGTTGACGATGGCTGGTGCCGGGCTGGACGGCGAGGGCCAGGCGCGACGAGGGAGTTTGGTGGGCCCAAATGACCGAGGCGCAACGCCGCCCTCGTCGGGCAGAACCAGCCAGATGTGGCAACACAAGTGAGTTCTGGGGTTAAGATGCTGCGCATGACGCGACTCAGCGTGAATCTCAACAAGGTGGCGCTCCTGCGGAATACGCGGGACGTGGGCATGCCCGACGTCGTGCGCGCGGCGCGCATCGCCGTCGACGCAGGCGCGTACGGCATCACGGTGCATCCGCGCCCCGACGAGCGGCATACGCGGCCCTCGGACGTGGTCGACCTGTCGGCCTTCACCCAGGAAGCCGGCGTCGAGTTCAACATCGAGGGCAATCCGACGCCGACGTTCCTCGAGCTGGTCCATCAGGTGGTCCCGGCGCAGTGCACCCTGGTGCCCGACAGTCCCGACCAGCGCACGTCCGACCACGGCTGGGACCTGGCGGCGGACGGCGCCCGGCTACGTCCGGTCATCGCGGATCTCAAGGCGCGTGGTATCCGTGTCTCGCTGTTCATGGACTCCGAGCCGTCGCTGATTGCTCCGGTGGCCGCGATCGGCGCCGACCGGATCGAGATCTATACTGAACCCTATGCCGCGGCGTTCGGGACGGCCGACCAGGCCAAGGAACTCGATGCCTGCGCCAACTGTGCCGGTGAGGCCGAGCGCGCCGGACTCGGCGTGAACGCGGGGCACGATCTGAATCTCCACAACCTGCCGACCTTGTGTCAGCACGTGCCGGGCATCCTCGAGGTGTCGATCGGCCATGCCCTCGTGGCCGATGCGCTCGAACTCGGCCTGGCGGAGACGGTGGGGGCTTACCTGCACGCGCTCTCGTCCACTGGGTGAACGCCCGCGCGGCGATCGCGGCCGGCGTCGCGGCGGACTGGCGCGTAAAGCCGACCCCAAGAAGCGCCGATAATTCAATGCGTGATTTGGTCCTTTCAGCGGGGCGACGAACGTACGACGTGCCAGCTGCGCGCGGATCCGCGGGGTCCGGGCTACGACTTCGTCGTGGTCGCCGCAGACGGGCACGAGACGACCGAGCGATTCGCGTCGTCGCAGCGAGCCTTCGAGCGCTGGACCGCGCTCGAGCAGGAGTTGCTGCACAAGGGCTGGACGGGTCCGCACGGTCAGTGAGGACGTGCGCCGCGTCGGTCACGACACCATCATGAGCATCTCTCGCCGCGCGTTTCTCGGATCGTCGATTGGCGCGGCCGCCATCACCGGCGCGGCGCCGCTTCAGGCTGCTCAGCGCCACCGGCCGATCCCGCTCCCCGAGCCGATGCGTCTCTGGGATCTCGCCACGCCTGCGCTCGTGGTCGACGTCGACCGATTCGAGGCGAATCTGCGGACGATGCGCGACGCGTATGCGGGTGGTGCGACGTCGCTGCGTCCGCACGCCAAGACCCACAAGTGTCCGGTCATCGCGCGGCAACAGCTCGACCTCGGCGCGATCGGCATCGCCGTGGCCAAGATCAGCGAGGCGGAGGTCATGGTGGAAGCGGGGGTCGAGCCCCTGCTCATTACCTCGCCGATCGCGACGCGCGGCAAGCTGGCTCGGCTGCTCGGGCTGGCCCGCCAGGCCCCGACGCTGCAGATCGTGACCGACCGCCTGCAAAACGTGCGCGATCTGAGCGACGGTGCAACCGCCGTCGGCATCACGCTCGGTGTTGTCGTGGATCTCAACGCCGGCGATGACCGGACCGGGATTGCGCTCGGGGACCAGGCCGTCACGCTGGCGCGCGCCGTGGCGAGCGCCGACGGGCTCGAGCTGGTGGGCGTGCAGGCCTACGCCGGCCGGCTGCAGCATGTGGTGGGCTGGGAGGCGCGGCGTCAGCAGTACACGGAGACGATGAGTCAGGTCATGGACACCGTGGCGACGATACGTCGCGCGGGTCTTGAGGTGTCCGTCGTCACCGGAGGCGGCACCGGCACCTACGACGTCGACCGCGAGATCGACGGCATGACCGACTCGCAGGCCGGCTCCTACATCTTCATGGACGACAACTACCGCGACATCGGTGGCCGCGGCGGTCCCGTCTTCGACGATTTCGAGTCGTCGCTCTACGTCCTGGCGACGGCCATCAGTCAGCCCGTCGACGGGCGGATCACCGTCGACGCCGGCTACAAGGCGTTCGCCACCGACAAGGAACCGCCACGCTTGCGGGACATCGAGGGAGTCACCTACCGGTTCGGCGGCGACGAGCACGGCATCTTGGAGTTGAGCAGTCCGTCCGAGCCCATTGCCGTCGGCGACAAGGTGCGGCTGACGATCCCGCACTGCGATCCGACCGTGAACCTGTACGATCACCTGCACGCCGCGCGTGGCGAACAGGTTTTGGAAGTCTGGCCGATTGCGGGGAGAGGACGGTCGCAGTAGCGCCGTCCGGAGACCCCAGATTCGAGGAGCGAGATATCAGAAGACGCATCGGGCCGCCCGGCCGAAGCGACCTACACCCTGGAGTATCCGGTGGTCTGTCCGCACTGCGGGAAGGAACTGGAGGAACTGGCGGTCGTCCGCCTGCTCCGGTCGCGGGTGAATTTCACGTCTACCCTGCCGCGCCGCGGCCAGGTCATCACCTGCATTGAGTGCCGCAAGGTTCTCACGGCCGAGCTGGCGGGCTTCGCCTAGCGGACCCTCGGGCGATGCTATAATCGTCGCCATGTGGACGAAGATGATGCCGGGGCCCCGGAAGCGGGCGCCCAAGAAGATCGCGGTCATCGATCCCGATCGGTGTTTCGGAGCGCTGGCCTGCTCGATCTGTCAGGCGGCGTGCCCGGTGGCCAATTGCATCGTCGAAGAGCCCGACGAGAACGGCCGGCTCGTCTGCGCCGTCCGCATTGATGCCTGCATCGGCTGTGGGCTGTGCGTGGCGCTCGGCAATGAGACCGCGCCCCAGGCGCGTGATTTCGGCTGCCCCGCCGACTTCGACGCCATCGATCTGGTGGCGTTCGAGGATGTCGTCCGGACGATGGAATCGGCCGGGACGGCGGACATCGGCGCCGGCGAACCTGCCGGCGCCTGATCGTTCTTCGAGGCCCGCCGTGGCCTGAACAGCCTCGCGCGCCACTCGCGACCCGGCACGGCAATGCGCATTCTCATCGCGGACGACGAGCCGGTGACCCGCCATCTCGTCGAGGCCAAGGTCGCGTCGTGGGGGCACGAGGTGGTCATCTGCGAGAACGGCCGGGCGGCGCTCGCGGAGTTCGAGCACGACGAGCCGCCGTCGATGGCAATCCTCGACTGGGTGATGCCCGACGTGACCGGCGTCGACATCTGCCGGACACTCCGCCAAGGGCCGACGACCTCCACGCCGGTCTATCTGATCCTGCTGACGGCCAATGCGGCCCGCGACGACGTCATCGAGGGGCTCGAGGCCGGTGCGGACGGCTACATCGTCAAGCCGTTTCATCCAGAGGATCTCCGGGTGCGCCTGGAGGTCGGTATCTGGATCGTCGCGCTCCAGCAGGTGCTGGCGCAGCGGGTCGACGTGCTGGAGACGGCGCTGTCCCGAGTGAAGCAACTGCAGGGGCTACTGCCGATCTTCGCGTACTGCAAGAAGGTGCGCGACGACCAGAACTACTGGAGCCAGGTCGATAGCTACCTGGCGCGTCATTCCAATCTGCGGTTCAGCCACGGCATCTGTCCCGACTACTACGCCAAGGTCGTGGATTCCCAGTTCGACGAGCCTGTCTGAGCCTCGCGAAGCACGAGCCTGTGGACGCCGACGAGCTAGCCGAGCGGCGCGCCACGATGGTCGCCGACCAGATCGCGCGGCGTGGCATTCGGGACCCGCGCCTCCTGGCGGCGATGCGCGAGCTGCCGCGCCACGAGTTCCTGCCCGAGAAGGACTGGCCCCACGCTTACGAGGATCGCCCGATCCCGATCGGCGAGGGCCAGACGATCTCGCAGCCGTACATCGTTGCCGCGATGACCGAGGCGCTCGACTGCCGGCCCGACGACCATCTGCTCGACGTGGGCACGGGCTCGGGGTATCAGGCCGCACTGCTCTCACGCCTGGTCCGGAGCGTGGTGTCGATCGAGCGCCGTCCGGCGCTGGTGGCGCGGGCGCGGGCGACGCTGGGTCGGTTGGGGTGCGTCAACGTCACCGTGCTCGAGGGCGACGGTAGCGACGGCGTCCCGGTGTTCTCGCCCTACGATGCCGTGCTCGTCGCCGCCGGCGCGCCGAGGGTTCCGACCGACCTGACCGCGCAGCTCGCCGATGGCGGGCGCTTGGTCGTGCCGGTCGGCACCGCCGAGTTGCAGCACCTGATGGTCCTGCGACGGACGGGTGAGCGGGTCACCGAGGAAGTCCGCGAGGACTGTGTCTTCGTGCCGCTCGTCGGCAGGCAGGGCTGGAGCGTGGAGCATCCGGCGGCGAAATGACGTAAGCTGGAGGGCGCCCACGGTGAGAAGAGAGCCGCCGGGGTGTGGGGGAGAGGACCGAGGGCGGCCGCGTCCGCGAGGAACTGGGCCCCTGGCTCGACAATATGTCGCGCGAGATCGAGCGGCTGCGCGAAGTGGCCGAGCGGGCGCGCGTGGCCGCCGCCCAGGGCCGGCAGTCGTTCGAGGAACTGCGCGAGCGCCGCGCGGCCGAGACCCGAACGGCGAGCGGATTCCCGCGGTCGGCCAGCTGAACACCAGCGAAGGAAAGGGCACGACAGATGCGTATCGCGTTTCAGGGCGCCCCGGGGGCGTACAGCGAGGCCGCGGGGCTGCGCTTCAAGCCTTCCGCCGAGCCGATGCCGTGCGAAACCTTCGAGGACGTCTTCGACGCCGTCCAGAATCGCAAGGCGACGCACGGCATAGTGCCGATCGAGAACACGATCGGCGGCACGATCAGACAGAACTACGACCTGCTCCTCCGTCACGAGCTGCCGATCGTCGCCGAGGTGCACCTGCCGGTCGTCCATAACCTCGTGGCGCTCGAGGGTGTGCGCCTCGAGAACGTCAAGCGCGTCTACTCCCACCCGCAGGCGCTGGCGCAGTGTGAGCGGTTTCTCCGCGGCCTGAAGGGTGTCGAGATCGTCGCGAACTATGACACCGCCGGCAGCGCCAAGATGATCGCCGACGGCAAGATGACCGACGCGGCGGCCATCGCCTCCGATCGGGCCGCCGAGGTGTTCGGCTTGTCGATTCTCGAGACGGGCATCCAGGACTTCGCCGAGAACATCACGCGGTTCCTCGTCATCTCGACCGAGGCGCTCACGCAGGGCAGGGCCGACAAGACGACGATTGCGTTCTCAGTGCCGAACGAACCTGGCGCGCTGTTCAAGGCACTCAGTGTGTTCACGCTCCGCGACATCGACATGGGCAAGCTCGAGTCTCGCCCGATCCCGGGCCGGCCCTGGGAGTATCTCTTCTTCGCCGACCTCAAGGCGGCCCGCGAGGACTTCCGCTGCGCTCGGGCGCTCATACACCTCGCCGAATTCGCGCCGCTCGTTCGCACGCTCGGCTCCTATCCGAGTTGGAAGGAACCCGAGACCGGCGGGTCGAAGGCCGAGACCCGAAATCAGACTGCGAATCTCGTGTAGGGTCCGCTCGCGTGCCATGTGCGCGCCGCTTCGGCTCCCGGCGCGCGCGTCTGTCGAGGCACGGCAGGGACCCATCAGATGATGCCTCCCTGCGTCGGTTAGGCGGGCGCGTTGGATGAGGCAGAGTCCCCCGCGGAGCGCGGGAGAGGCGGGGAATGTAACCGAACCATATGGGTCTTACGAGCAGGTTCAGTGCCAGACTCGGGTGGCACAGGCCGCCGCATTTCCGCCGATATTGGACGCCGGGTGGCGCCGAGGCGCGCCCGCTGTGGGGAATATGCCCCTCGCGCGGCTGAAATGACACGGGCCGCCAGCGAGTCACTGATGCCGAACCGCCTGGCCGACGAGCCGAGTCCCTACCTGCTGCAGCACGCCGCGAATCCCGTGGACTGGTATCCGTGGGGTGACGAGGCGTTCGCGCGAGCCCGGCAGGAGGACAAGCCGATCTTCCTCTCGATCGGCTACTCGACCTGTCACTGGTGCCACGTGATGGAGCGCGAGTCGTTCGAGAATGCCGAGATCGCCGACGTCCTCAACGGCGGGTTCGTGTCGATCAAGGTCGACCGCGAGGAGCGGCCCGATGTCGACCGTGTCTACATGCGATTCGTGCAGGCCACGACGGGTGACGGCGGCTGGCCGATGAGCGTCTGGCTCACGCCGGAGCTGAAGCCGTTCTACGGCGGCACCTACTTTCCGCCCTTCGCGCGATGGGGTCGGCCTGGGTTCGTCGATGTCCTGCGCGACGTGGCGCGAGCGTGGTCGGCCGAACGTGATCGGGTGGGCGAGTCGGCCGACGGCGTCGTGGCGCGGCTCGCGGCCCTGGGCGGGAGCGCGGCCGTGTCGGGCCCCGTGCCCGGTCCCACGCTCCTCGATACGGCGGTCGAGGACTATCAACAGACGTTCGACGTGCGGTGGGGTGGGTTCGGCGGCGCGCCGAAGTTCCCCCGTCCATCGGATCTGCTCTTCCTGCTAAGGGAGTACGCTCGAACCGGCGCGGCGCTGCCGATGGTCGAGGCGACTCTGGCGGTGATGGCCGGCGGCGGCATGCGCGATCAGGTGGGCGGAGGCTTCCATCGCTACTCGGTCGACGCCCAGTGGCGGGTGCCGCACTTCGAGAAGATGCTCTACGACCAGGCCCAGTTAGTGCTGGCCTACCTCGAGGCGCACCAGGCGACGGGCCTGGCTGCCTACAAGGACGTCGCGCTCGACACGCTGGCCTACGTCGGACGAGAGATGACGGCCCCGGGTGGCGGGTTCTATTCGGCCGAGGATGCCGACAGCCTGCCACCGGACCCGGGACCGGTGGGCGACGACCATCCCGAGAAGCGCGAGGGGGCGTTCTACGTCTGGACCGTCGCCGAGATCGAGGCGCTGTTCGGTGACGACGCCGAAGTCGTCTGCGCGCGCTACGGCACCGCCCCGGAGGGCAACGCGCCCGAGGACCCGCACGGCGAGTTCACCCGGCAGAACATCCTCTACGAGGCGCGGGCGATCGATGATGTCGCGCGGCTCACCGGCCGGTCGGTCGACGACGCGACGGCGGTCCTGGCGAAGACGCGCGCCGTGCTGCACCGTACCCGTGCGCAGCGTCCCCGGCCGCACCTCGACGACAAAATTCTCGCAGGCTGGAACGGGCTGATGATCGCCGCGTTCGCCCGGGCCGCGCGAGTCCTGCAGGCGGACGACGCTGCGGCGGCGCCGCTCCTGTCGGCGGCGCAATCGGCGGCGCGGTTCCTGCGCGAGACATTGTGGGATGCCGACCGCCTCCGGTTACTGCGGCGCTACCGCGACGGTCGAGCCGCGATCGACGGCTACAGCGAGGACTACGCCTACGTGATCTGGGGGCTGCTCGAGCTGTTCCAGGCCGACTTCGATCCCGACTGGCTCGATTGGGCCGAGACGCTGCAACGGCGGCAGGACGAGCTGTTCTGGGATGATCAGGACGGGGGATGGTTCGCGACGACGGGCGAGGACTCGTCCGTGCTGCTCCGGCTGAAGGAAGATTACGATGGGGCGGAGCCCGCGGCCAGTTCGGTGTCGGCGATGAACCTGCAGACACTGGGGCAGCTGGCCGAGGACGCCGCCGCGTCGGCGCGATTCGATCGCACGCTGGGACGCCTCGGCGTCGAGGGTGCGCCGCCGTCTCGCGCCGTGCCTATGATGATGGCCGCACTCTCGGTGCATCACCAGGCGCGGGCCCAGGTGGTGGTTGTCGGGCGGCGCAACGCGGCGGACACTCGTGTGATGCTCGCCGCACTGGCAGGCCTCTACGCGCCCGGGCTAATCGCGGTCTTCGTCGAACCTGGCGCGCACCAGGCGCGCCTGGCGGAGCGGCTGCCGTGGGTCGGTGAGATGACGATGCTCGACGGTCGGGCGACCGCGTATCTCTGTAAGAACTTCGTCTGCGACGCGCCGACGAGTGACGTCGCCTCCGTCGTTGCCGAGCTCGATTCGCGGGCGATCGTCGTCGGATCCGTTTAACGAATAGCGATAGGTGATGATGGCTGAACAGGTGAGGTTGACACTCGAGCGGAACGAGACACTGGCGCGGATCGTCCTCGATAGCCCCAAGGGCAACGTGCTCACGACGACCATGGTGGAGCGGGTGAGCGCCGAACTGGCCAAGCTCGAGGAGTTGCGCTCGGTGAGGCTGCTGACCCTGGAGGGCGGCGGCCCGCACTTCAGCTTCGGGGCCAGCATCAGCGAGCACGCCCCAGGGCAGGTCGAGCGGATGCTGCCCGCCATGCACCAGATGATCCGTGACTTGCTCGACGTGCCGGTGCCGACGGCGGCCGTGGTCCAGGGGCGCTGTCTCGGCGGCGGGTTCGAACTGGCGCTGGCGTGCGACTTCATCTTCGCGGCCGACGATGCCGTGATCGGTGTGCCCGAGGTGGCCCTGGCCGCGTTCCCCCCGGCTGCGGCGGCGCTGCTGCCCCCGCGCCTCGGCTACGCGCGGGCGACCGATGCGATCTTGACGGGCGCGACCAGACCTGCCGCAGAGTGGGAACAGGCGGGGCTGGTGACGCGCGTGGTGCCACGTGATCGACTCGATGCTGAGGTCGGTGCGTGGTTCGACGAACACCTCGCCGGGCGCTCCGCGTCCGGGCTCCGCCATGCCGCGGCCGCGGCCCGGTTCGGCCTCCGCAAGCACGTGGCCCGCGTACTCCCCGATCTCGAGCGGCTCTATCTCAACGAACTGATGCGCACGCCCGACGTCACCGAGGCCGTCACGGCGTTCCTGGCGAAGCGGCCGCCCGTCTGGACTGACTGAGGGCTGCGGTCCGGTCCTCGCCTTCCCGTCAGATCATGCGCCGAATCCCTTGCGTCCGTGCCCTCGGTCTGGCCGCCGTCGTCCTGCTTTCCGCGTCGGTGGCCGGCTAGGAGACGCCCGCCGACGAACCGCGCTCCTTCCGGGCACTGAAACTCGCCGACGACGAAACGATAGAGCTCGACGGGCTGCTGACCGAACCGGCCTGGGACCGGGCCGAGCCGGCCGGCGAATTGATCCAACAGGAACCGACCGAGGGCGGCGCGCCGACCGAGCCGACAGAGATATACGTCGTCTACAGCTCGTCGGGCGGCCGTTCGCCGCCTCTTTCCTCTGTGCCGTGCCAGGGCGCGTCGCTCAGCCGCTGGTTCCGACCGCAGCTGACGTGGCGCCCTGAATCTGCCAGAATCGACGCCGTGGTCGCGACGACACGGCGCTCGTGACAACGCCGAGGTGGCGAAACTGGCAGACGCTCAGGACTTAAAATCCTGTGGGCCTCACGGCTCGTGTGGGTTCGATCCCCACCCTCGGCACTTTAGTTTCACCAAGTTACGTAAAGCTAGGCGCTGGTAAAATGATCGCTACAATAGTGTCTGACCATGTGTTTGACCATGTCGATGAGTGCGGCTGACCGGGCCATGCACGGCGGCCGTCTCCTGACGGCACCGAACCCAGCAAGCGGGATCGGTAATAAGGTAGCGGCGTCTCCGGCTCAGCGCGGGTCGGTGGGTGGCAATGCCGTGCGGAACAGAGACAGAAGACATCCGTGCTGAAGTTCACGAAGCATGAACGCTTGTCACTTAAGGATCATCCCGAACTGGACGAGCGCTGGCTGCAGGATCGCATTGCCGAAGCCCCAGGAAATCCTTGCTCTTGTAGACGAGGTCGTTCAACTCATCAAGCTGAATGATCAGCAGCTTGAACCCAAGTACAATAAGCACTTCATCGGCCTCGCCCGCAATGGCAAACCTGACAACTTCGATGTTTTCCAGCCGCGCAACAGTGGCTCCGGCTTGGGTTGGCACTTTCGCGGAGTAATGAAGTAACCGAGATGCTCGAGCAGGCCGGCGTAAAGGCGGATTACGATTCGCGCTGGCGTCGTTATGTCCTTACCCTTGAGTCCGGTGAGGTTCAGAAGCACCACGCGACACTTCAGGAAGCGCTCAAGCGAGCTTTTGAGGAATGGAAGTAGTAGCGGTGCCGCCTGAGAACTGCTTGGATCCAGCGACCAACGGCGTCCCTGTGCATGTCATTACGAGGCGCGGCTCAAAGCAATACGCTGCGCCTCGCGCCTTTCGCCGCGTGTTCTGGGCCGCCGACAGCAGCGACGAGTACACGGGCATGGGCAGCACGATCGTCGCGGCCCTGGTGCAGGACAATCGGCTGGTCTATTCCGGAGTCGGCGACAGCCGCCTCTATTTCTGGCACGCTGGAGAACTGTCGCAGTTGACCGAGGACAATTCCTGGATCGCGACCGTTCTCGCATGCGAGGAAGACGGGGATGAGGTGGAGTTGGCCTCGCACCCGATGCGCAACGTGCTGACGAACGTCCTGGGGGCCACCGAGGAGACGGAGGTCGCGGTCAAGGAGCAGCTCGTGCGCGACGGCGAGACACTCTTGCTGTGCAGCGACGGCGTGCACGAGACACTCGACGACGCCGCCTTCGGTGCGATGCTGTCGGACGGCGCTGACGTCGCCGCGCTCACGCAGCGGATCGTCGACGTGGCGCTCGACGCCAAGGCGAGTGACAACGTCACGGCCCTCGGCATTCGGTACGAGGAATGACCGGTCAAGACGACGCTCCGACGGCGTCGATGGGCGCGCAGCCGAAGAAGATCCCTGAGCGAATCGGACGCTACGAGCTGATCGAACGGATCGGCAAGGGGGGCATGGGTATCGTCTACCGAGCGCGGGACACGCAGCTCCAGCGCGAGGTCGCGCTCAAGATGCTGCTGACCAACGTCGCCGAGGTCGAAGAGACGCAGGAGCGTTTCCGGCGCGAGGCGCGGGCGGCGGCCGACCTGCGCCACCGCAACATCATCCAGGTCTACGACTTCGGCGAGGAGGACGGTCGCGCGTTCTTCGTGATGGAGCTGCTGGCGGGCGATAGCCTGTCGGCCGAATTGAAGGGCGGCAAACGGCTGCCGCTCGACCGGGCGCTCGACATCATGAGCCAGATGTGCGACGGGCTGGCCTTCGCGCACGGCAGGTCGATCGTTCATCGCGATCTAAAGCCGGCCAATCTCTTCGTGACGCCCGACGGCACGATCAAGATCCTGGACTTCGGCCTGGCGCGGATCGCGTCGTCCAAGCTGACGCGCAGCGGGTTGATCTTCGGGACGCCCGACTACATGTCGCCCGAGCAGGTTCGCGGCAAGGTGGCGGATCACCGGTCCGACATCTTCTCGGTCGGGGCCGTCCTCTATCAGCTCGTCAGCGGCCGCAAGCCCTTCGCGGCAGAGTCGCTGCCGCTGGTCATGCGGAAGGTCGTCGAGGAGCCGCCGCCGCCCCTCAAGGGTGTGCCGCCCGCCCTCGAACGGATCATCGCGTGCGCCCTGCAAAAGGATCCCGCGGACCGCTACCAGGGTGTCGAGGCGCTGCTGGTCGATCTGCGATGCGTCGACCGAGCGGCGCCGGCAACGGCGGAGCCCGAGCCCGACGCCGACGAGACGGTGCTCGTCAGCCTCGGCATGATCGGCCGCTACCGCGTCCTGGAGCGGGTGGGGCAGGGCGGCATGGGGGTCGTCTATCGGGCCCACGACCCGGTCCTGGACCGGGATGTCGCTATCAAGAGCATTCTGGGGGAGTTCGGCGACGACGAGGAGAGTTCTGCCGACCACTTCGAGCGCGAGGCGCGGGCGGCCGCGCGACTGCAGCACCCTAATATCATCACGATCTACGAACTCGGTGAAGCCGAAGGTGCTCCCTACATCGTTATGGAGTTCCTGGACGGCACAGATCTCGACGGCCTGATGCGGCGCTCCCCGCCGTTGGCGCTGGCCGACCGCGTGCAGCTCGTCATCCAGCTCTGCGCCGGACTGTCGTTCGCGCACGCGCAGGGCGTCATCCATCGCGACATCAAACCCAGCAACGTCCGGGTGCTCGAGGACGGCACGGTGAAGCTGCTCGACTTCGGCATCGCCAAGCGCAGCGGGAGCGATCCGAGCTTCAGCGATCCCGCGGGCAGCGTGGAATACATGTCGCCCGAGCAACTCAACGGCGAGGCCGTGGACGTGCGGACCGACGTGTTTGCCGTCGGCGCGCTGATGTACGAGCTGTTCGGGGGCGGCGCGCCGTTCAAGGGCGACTCGCCGGCGGCCGTGGCCTACCAGATTCTCAATGAGGAACCGGCATCGCTGCGCGCCGCCGTACCGGAAGCGCTCGAGCAAGTGGTCGCGCGGGCGTTGCAGAAGCAACCGGAGGCCCGGTATGCGAGCGCCGACGAATTGCTGACTGCCCTGCGGCTGGTGTGCGAGACAGCGCTCGCGGAGCCCTCCCGCCGGCCGGCGATTGGGGAGGCTGCCGGCGACATCGTGGTCGCGCGCGGCGTCGCCAGCCTCGGCCGGCCGGCGGGCGACATCGCCGTGCCGGGGGTGCGCCCCAGCGCGGAGGCCGCGTCGGCGCTCGCGCGGCGTCGCGGCACCTGGCCCCGATTCGCCGGAGCCGCGGCGTTGGTGCTCGCGGTCGGTGTTGGCGCCTATGTCGCGTTCGGGTCCGCGGTCGGGTCCGCGGTCGATTGGCCGACCGTGCCGAGGATCGTCCAGCCGCCGCCGAGCGGCCCCGATCCGGTGTACGCGCTCAGCGTCGATTCGGACCCGACGGGTGCCCGAGTGGTCTTCGACGGCGAGGACATCTTGCTGCTCGAGGGCGAGACGGTGCAGGTGCAGACGCCGACGACCGTGCCGTTTCGGGGCGGGTTCCCCCAGATGATCCGATTGACGCGCGGCGGATTCCAGCCGGTAGATCTGGAGGTTCCCGAGGCGTCTGGCCCGACGCTACGGATCGTGGCGACGCTCGGCGCGCCGGTGCCGACCGGACGCCTCGTCCTCAGTGGACCGTATCTGTTCGAGGTCTGGCAAGGCAACCGTCGGCTGCGCAACGCCGCCACCGAGCACGAGATCCGGGTCCAGGCGGGTGCCGTCACGCTGCGGGTCCGCAATCAAGAACTGTTCCTCGACCAGCGCGTGACGGCCGACGTCGCCGCCGATCAGCGGCGGGAATTTCCCGTCGGCGCGGCCGGCACGGTCACGGTGTTCTCACGGCCGGGCAACTGTGAGATTCTGATCGACGAGCAGACCGTGGGATTCCCACCGATTCAGAACCAGCCGATCGCGGCAGGCCGTCACACCGTGTCGCGGCTGTGCCCCGATGCGGCCCAGAACACGAGCCAGCCGCTGTCGGTCGAGCCCGGCGCGGCGGTCCAGGTGACCTTCAGCCGACAATGAGTGCCGATGAGTAGTTGTTCCGCGCGCCGTCCATCAACCACCGGGCACGATCGCCCGCGCCGCGCCATCTTACGTGCCGCGTGGCTGTGGCTCCTGATTGGCATCTGCGGCCTCGTAATTGCGGCACCGGCGGCCGGACAGACGGGCGAGGAACTGGCCGCGCGCCGCTTCGAGAGCGGCCTCGTGTTCGTCCGCGACGGCAACTTCCGGGAGGCGCTCGAGGATTTCCAGGCCGTCGCCAATCTCTATCCCGAGAGCGCCGTCGCCGATAACGCGATCCTCGAGATCGCGCGGTACCATCTCGAGGTGAGCGGCGCCGTCGATCAGGCGGCGGCGGCGGCCGACCGGATCGTCAACAACCAGAGCTATTCCCAGGGCGATGCCGCGCCGGAGGCCTACGTCGTGCTCGGCCGAGCGGCGCTGGCGCGGAGCCTGACCGAGGGCGACATCCAGGATGCCGTGTCGAACTTCCAGCGTGGGCTCCGACTCTACCCGGACAGTTCGGCCGTGTCGCAGACCTTGTTCTACATCGCCGAGGGGTCTCGCCTGGCCGGCCAGCCTGCCGAGGCGCTCGCGGGGTACCGGCGCGTGCTCGCCGAACACCCGGGGGATCCGTGGGCGATTCGCGCCCGACTGGGCGCCGGCCGGATGGCCGTCCTCATGAACGATCCGATCAGCGCCATGGAGGAGTTTCAGCGGGTGCGCGACGAGTCTGGCGATGGACCCGAGGCGGCCGACGCGCTCGCGCGGACGACGATTCTCTATCGGCTCTTCGTGCGACCGCCCGAGACGGCGTATGCGATTGAGCCGTCGGCCGACGCGGGCGGTCGGACGACTCGGAAGGTGGTGGCGCTCGCGCCGCTGCCCGACGGCAACGTGGTGGTGGCCACCGACCGCGCCGTGTCCTCGCTCCGGCCGAGCCCGCTCCCGGCCTCCGAGCGGCCGCGGGCGCTGGCCGTGGGGCCCGACGGCCCCGTGGTCGTGAACGAGCGCGGCGTGCTGCAGCGCGTGAACGGTGAATCGGTGCGATTCGTCGTGCCCGACCGGGACGATGCGCGCACCCTGAACGAGGTCGATGCCCTCGTGGCGACGTCGACCGGTGACTGGCTCGTCGCCGATCGGCAAGCCGAGACCATCCAGCGTTTCTCGCGGACCGGCATCTACATCGGGGAGTACGCTGACGTCCGCGCCGAGCGCCTGGCGATCGATCCCCTGGACCGGGTCGCCGTCCTCGATAACGACGACGGGCTCCACGTCTACGATGCCGGGCGACAGATCGCGCGCCTCTCGACCCGCGTGGACAATCTCTATCGCATTGACAACCCGGCCGACGTGGCGTTCGATGCCTTCGGGCATCTCTACGTCCTCGATCGCGAGGGGGTGTACATTTTCAGCCGCGACCGTCGGTTCATGATGCGGGTTCCGGCCTCGGACGACGCGCCGAACGCGTTCGACCGCGCCACGGCGATGGCGATTGACCCGGCGGGACGTCTCTATGTTGCCGATGAGCGGGACAAGATTGTCTTCGTGCTGCAGTAGGGCCACGCGCGCGCGGGCGGCTCCGATCGGTGTCGCGCTGCTGGCGGTCGTCTTCGTCTACGGAGCGCTGGTTCCGGCGGGTGCTCAGACGCCGGCGGTCGCCGAGGCCGAGCTGCAGGAAGCCGAACGCCTCTTCGAGGCGTTCGAGTTCCAGCCGGCGGTCGAACTGCTCGATCGCCTGGTGGGGCAGCTGCTTGTGATCTCCCCAGCTCAACTCGACGCAGATGCGCGGCGCACGGCGCTGTCGCGCGCCTACGATCTCCGCGCGCAGTCGAAGTTTAATCTCGATCAGATTGCCGAGGCCGAGGCCGACTTCGAAACGCTGGTGCAGGTCGACGCGGGCTATCGGCTGCCAGAGGACCTGTCTCCGCGCGTGCTCGAGCTGTTCGAGGCGGTGCGTCGACGGACAGTCGGCCTCGTCCTCCTGGAGATGGACCCTCCGGGGACCGTCGCGATCGACGAGCGCGTCTACACCATGACGTCGCCGCAGGGGACGTTCGAGGTCGCCGCCGGCCCCCATACGGTGACGACCAGTCTGCCGGGCCACCGGGGAGCCTCGACAGACGTGGTCGTCGTGGCAGGCGAGAGCGTGTCGCTCGAGGTCGTGCTGACGCGGACCGCCGGCTCGCTGACGGTCGCGACCCAGCCACCCGGCGCGGAAATCGTCGTCGACGGCGAACCGCACGGCGTGACCTTGGCGGGGGTCCGGTCGGTCGGGCCGTCGGTGCCGGTGCTCGTCATGGGACTCACGCCTGGGCAGCACCGACTGCAGATTGTCCGCGACTGCTTCACCCCCTACGACGTACCGTTCAATATTCCGGAGCCGCCCACCGACATCGACGCCGGCACGATCGAGCTGGAGCCAGCCGTGGCAACCGCCGTCATCGAGCAAGCCGGGCCAGGCGCGGTCCTCTACGTCGACGGCGAGCGCCGCGGTGCGGCGGGCGAGCCGGTCGCCGATATCTGCGAGGGGCCGCACGTCGTCGAGGTGCGCTCACCTCGCGGGCGGTTCCTCGACCGCCGCGAGTGGCGCGCCGGCGACCACGTCGTCCTGCAAGTAGAGTTGCGGAGAGGCTTCGCACTGATCGACGCGGCGGACGGGGCAGAGATGCTCGATGCCCGGTCAGCCCGCCAGGTGGAGGACGCGGTCAACGACGCGCAGCGGCTGATGGTGTTCGCCCCCCTCGACGCCGACCTCAGGGCCGCACGGAACGCCGCCGGGCAGTCGCCGGCCGACCCGGGTCTCAGCCCAGCCGAGCGGCGCGGACTCGCCGACGCCTGGACCACGCTGCTCGATGCGCAGGGTGTCGCCTGGCTGTCGCCGATCGTCGGGGGCGAGGGGGCGCTCGCGCTGCATCTTCTTGCGGCCGGCAGCGGGACCTCTGACGTCATTCCGCTCGACCTCAGCAACCTGGGCTCCCGCGCCGCGGTCATCCGGACGCTGGGCCTGACCCCGCCGCCCGTCGTCCGCGCGTCGCTCGAGGTGTCGCTCGTCGATCTGGCTGGTATCGAGGGGGCGGCGGTCATCCGGCTCGTTCCGGGGGGCAGTAGCGACGGCGCGGGGCTGGCCGTTGGTGACGTCGTCGTCGGCCTCGACGGCAGCCCGGTGACCGCGGCGGCCGATGTCGGCCGCGCGCTCGAGCGCCTCGGATCGCGCGGTGCGCTCAGGCTCGACGTCGTCTCGGCTGCCGGCTCGAGGAACCTGACCGTGCCGATTGCCGAAGTCGCGGACGCCGTCTCGCTGACGGATCTGAGTCGGCTGTCGAATCCGCTGCTGCTCGACATGGAAGATGCGCTCGCCGACGCCGAGACGCCGCTGGCGGAAGCGGCCGCCCGGTTGAACCTCGCCATCGTCCACATTCGCCTGGCGAACTGGGACCTGGCCCTTCGCGAGTTGGAACAGATCTCGCTGCCGGATGGCCCGGGGGTCTCGGCCGGCACCGTGGCGTACCTGACCGGGCTCAGCCTGACCGCAGTCAACCGGCTCGGCGACGCGCAGTCGGCGTTCGAGCAGGCGGTGGCCGCCGCGGGCAGCCAGCTCTATCTCGGCGGGCCGTCCGTGGCGCCGCTTGCGCAGCAACGGCTCGACGAGATCCTTCGGCCGTGACCGGCGCCGGCCCGAGCCGCATCGCCGTTCTTGGCGGCGGGTTCGGCGGTGCCTGCGCGGCCATATGAAGCAAGGAGGTCAGCGATGAGGCAGGCAGTGAGGTCGGTGCGGTGTTGGCGGCGGTGGCAGCCGTCGGGTTGATCGGTGTCTCGGCGAAGCAGCCCTCTGCTACGCCCAAACGGATCAACAAGGCGCTCGAGCTGCTCGCGCAGGGGCAGCCGATCTACTACACACAGGTGAATCGCGGCGGTTACGACGAGGGCCTAGCGCTGGCCCGGACCTTCGCCGGCTACATCACCTACAACCTCGAGCACTCGGCCTTCGACATCGCCTCCCTCGAAGGGTTCATGCGCGGGCTGGTCGAGGGCGTGACGCTGGAGATCGCGGCACTCGGCGCACGCCGTCCCGGGCACCAGTTCGGGCAGGCCACGAAGCCGATCGGTGCGATCGAGGAGGGGCAACCCTGGGCCAACATGCGCAAGGCGCGCGTCGTCCGGCAGGGCCCGTTCAAGCTGATCCAGATTCCGCACCTCGATCGCGAGGAGCTGTTTCACCTCGCGTTCGATCCCGACGAGCAGAACAACCTTCTGCGCCGCCCGAGCGCGCGGGCACGAGAAATAGCCGACGAGCTAAGGTCGGTGCAAGTGGCACGATCCGAGCGTCGTGCTGAGCTCCAAGGGCGAGGCCACCGAGGACGGCACCCCCTATGCTCGAGGGTCTCCCGGAGTCCGTCATCTTCAGCAGGGTACTCCTCTGTCTCCCACGGGTGAGGGCTCAGCGAACCACGAACCCGCAGCCGACTCAAGCTCCCACCGGTTCGACGTTCGAGTTCTGGGTCATTTCCTCAGCCGCTGCCTGAACCGCGGACCGACCGTCGGACAAGGGCAAGTATCCGGCCCCGCTCTTCGTCAGCGGCTCCACTTGAGGGCGGCGAAGACGTTCGAGAAATCATCGGTCCACGGACGGGCATCTGCCGTGGTGGGCAAGCGGTGCCATCGAGGGTCCTGGACCAGGCGGGCCAAGTCGGCATCGACACGCGCGAGAACTGCCCACGTCGACGGCAGTATTCCTTCCGCTCGTGCACCGTCGGCATCAGCCGGGTCGAGACGAGTAATCCCGACCAAACCTACGTCGTGGGCGACATTGCCAAGCACAGACCCGAGATCGAGATAGCGGTTCGATATGTTGAACACGAGCATGCCGCCCGGCGCGAGTTTGAGCAAGTACAGGTTGACCGCCTCCCGAGTCATCAAGTGGACAGGGATCGCGTCCGAGCTGAACGCGTCAACGACGATCAGGTCGTAGAACCGGTCCGGGACAAGGGCGATCGAGAGGCGGGCATCACCGAGCACGATGTCGTAGGCTGGCGAGCAATCCCTGAGGTAGGAGAAATAGCTCGTGTCGCGGGCAAGGCGGACAATAGCTGGATTGATCTCATAGAAGGTCCAGTGTTCATTCGGCGTCGCATAGCAGCCAAGGGTGCCGATTCCCAAGCCGAGGACCGCGACGTGGCGATTCACAAGGTCGTCCGTCACACGAGAGTCGTCCGTTACACGAGAGAAGACTTGCCCGATTGGGCCACCGCGGCTGTAGTAACTCAACGGATCACGTCGCCGCCTGTCGTCGATCGCCTGCAGCCCATGAACCGTCGTTCCATGAACCAAACCGCGAAGTTCCCCCTCGTCGACGAGGATCACTTGCCGACTGCCGAAAAAGTCCCGCTCGACGTGCAGGGTCTGATCGTTCACACGCGAAACGAGCAGACTTACGATAAGAAGTCCGGCGACCCCTAGACCAAATCGGACGGGCCTCGGCCAGAAGCTTGCGCAGATCAGGAGCGGCACACCCAAGAAGAGGATATTCGTCTCCAGCGAGTGAAAAGGCAGACCAACCGCGCGGCTAGTCAGTACGAGACCGGCGGCAAGCAGGGTCGTGAGCGCAGGAAGGCCGAAGTCAAGCCGACGCGCGCGGATGCTGGCATCGGTGCTGCGTGCCGGCCGCATCAAACAGGCCGCCACCAGCGCGAGCGGATACTCTACCGTTGTCTCGAAGAGCACCGGCGCAATCAATGCATTGAACAGACCGCCGGCGGCGCCCCCGATTGAGATCCAGAGAAAGAACTCGGTCAAGTATCGCGTCGAAGGTCGGCTCAGGGCCAACTCACGGTGGCAGACCAGCGCGGCGACGAACAACGCGATGTAATGCGACGGGATTGAGCGCCAGGCTGGGCTGATGGGCAAGGAAGTGATGGTCAAGAGCAGCGGACCAAGAACGGCTACCGGGAGAAGCGTGCTCATGAGACGGTGCGACACGAACGCGTTCCCGGCGAAAGCCATCACGAAAGTGATGAGGTAGAGTGCGAGCGGGATCACCCACAAGAGCGGCACAGACGCAATGTCGGTCGAAATGTAGGTCGTGACGCTCAGCATCAAGCTTGACGGCACCGCCGTCAGCGCGACCCACCGCAGTCGTTGCCTTAGACCGGGTGCTTTGGTGGTTCCGCCCCCGACAGCGTCAGGGTCCGGTTGGACCGATACCCTCTTCGGCAACCGCCGACCGGGGCGCGACAGCCACAGCGCACTGGCACAGCAGACAGTCAAGGCGCCCAGCAGACCGTATCCCGCCGCCCAGAGTTGGTTCTGGCGTTCGAGTCCGAGTAAGGGTTCGACGAAAACGGGGTACGAGAGGAGCGCCAACAAACTGCCCGTGTTACTTACGGCGTACAGAAAGTAGGGATCCCCGGCAGAAGGATGTCTGGTGGCTGAGAACCACCTTTGCAGCAGGGGAGCGCTCGCGGATATCGCGAAAAGAGGTAGGCCCAGCGATGCCACGAGTAAGAACAGCAGAGGGATGACTGGGTTGTCACTAGCGGCAGGCGTCCACTCGGCGGGAACGTGGATGGGGAGCACGAGCAGCGAGAACGCGAGGACGGCGAGATGTAGCGTCGCCTGCCACCGGACGCTGAGCCACCTGGAAGTTGCGTGAACGTATGCGTATCCTGCGAGAAGCGTGAACTGGTAGAACACAACGCAGGTCGTCCACACAGCCGGCACGCCGCCTAGCAGGGGCACGACCATCTTGGCAAACATCGGCTGTACCAGAAAGAGCAGCGTTGCGCTCATGAAGAGGGTCAACGCGAACAGCCCAAGCCAAGTGCTGCCTTCAGCCTGGTGCCACGGATTCGCTCTAGACATTTCGGTTTCGGCGGGTCGAAAGCCAACTGGGTCGAGCCGCCAGGGTGCCCGTCGCTGACGGGGCCAGAGGCCCATCCGGAGGGAGTACCGCTGCTGGGATCGAATCGGGCGCCATCAGCGGCAACAGCAGGTCACTCTTGCCGCAGTCGGAACGAAGCCGCTATGTGTGCAAAGATTCGTTCGTAGGTGACGAATCGGGACTGTTCTGCGCTGCAAATAAGACGATAGAGATAGCTGCCCTTTGGAAAGGAGTACTGCCGCATACTCTGCATCCCCCGGGGCCCCGGCCGAGTGTACTCAGTCACGATCACGGTAACGCCTTCAGGGTCCAGGGTCAGCGATCGGAACGTGCCGGCTTGAGGCTCCTCCTCTCGAATGAGATCCATCTCTATCTCGGCGAACACATCGGTAATCTCCTCGGGTGTAAGCGGCACATCGAGGCGTGCCCTCTTGAGAACCACCATCGCATCTCCGGCCGCCGGCGCCAGTGCCACCAGCGACTCCTGATCTCCGCTCACCGTGTTCCAATCCTCTGCGGGGTATTCCAGGGCGCAGCACTCCAACGATTGCCACAATGGCTGGAACCTGACCAACGAGGTCCGACCGTAGTACGTGGGTGTCAAAGGCGCAGCAGGCAGACCGCTGGAGCCGGACGAGGCACACGCGGCCGTCAGCAAACTGCAGACTATGGCGCTCACGAGCGGCCATGGCGAATAGGCTTGTCTGAACATTCCGATCACTCCTGAATCTGATCTCCCGGGCCTCGTCCCCGAGCGTTGGGCAGGCTGCCAGGGCAGTGTACGCGACAATCTCTCGCCTGAAAAGGCCTGTGGCACCGTTCGGCTTAGAGCAGCTCAGGTGAAGCTTGTCGGGGTCCGACGCTGATCGGTCAGCCGGCCCTGTGAAGGCACACGCTGGACCTTTTCATTCTTTCATGACGGGTTGGTGTATATTGGCGCGCACAGCGCGGCTGTGGGCGCTGGGGCCCCTCGGGCCGAAACCGCCCATGCGTTCGGAGATGCCGCCGCGGCGGAGTCTGAAGCAGGTGGCTGGTGCCGTCCGCATGGATCCGTCGGGCTTGCCCCGTCAGGGCGAGTGAGTGGAGCAGGATGATGCGAACTGCTGGTTCCCGACCAGCGCACATCGGATCGCGCCTCCGGTCAGCAGCAGGCCAGACGACTGTTGAATGGCTGATGATTGCTGGAACGCTGACCGGCGTTGCGGTTTTCTTCAACTCGATCGTCCCCGACGTCTTGCGAACGTTCGTCAGGTCCCTGGCGTGGAGCGTGCGGACGCTCGCCCCATGACCAGGGGGGCGCGGGGGCGGACCCTTTGTCGGGATGAGCGCGGTCAAACGTTTGTCGAGTACGTCATGATACTCGGTCTGGTCAGTGCCATCATCATCGCCGTAACCGGTATCGTCGTTCCCGGTGTAGGAGTGGTCGTCGTGCGCCTGTTCACACACATGTCGGTCTATCTGACGACGCCAATGCCAATATAATGCGATTAGTGTACCCGGAGGAGGATTCCATGCAGATGCGAAGTCAGGATTGGTTGCTCTACCACCAGGTAGCCCTGCGTCAGCGTGCTGGGGCTTTTGGCCGACATGTACGGGGTCGCGTCAAGCGCGTGTTCAAGGATGAAGCAGGGCAGACGCCAACCGAGTATCTGATGATCGTGGGGCTGATGGCCGCGGTGATCGTCATGGTCTTCACGGTGTACTTCTGGCCACAGGTTAAGATCGCAGCCAACGATTGGGTCACGAAGGTCAGCGACTCCATTCTGGGCGTCAAAATAGACAAGTAGATAACTCGTTGATGGAAGACGCAAGAAATTGAAGGCATTGAGGGCTGAGTAGCCGCGCGGCCATCGCGGAAGCGTTGCTCCCTGGGGTTGGTCGTCGCGACGATCACGGTGCGGGCGGAGGAAGATGCGGGAGTGCAATAGGTGGTGAACCGAACACGGGCGGTACGAGGGCAAGCGATGACGGAGACGATGATCATGATGATGTTTCTCTTCCTGATGATCTTCGGCTTTGTCCACATGTGCATGCTGATCGCCACGAAGCACATGGTCAACTACGCCGCCTTTGCGGCCGCCAGGACAGCGATGGTGGACGGCGACCGGGCAGGTGCGGCGTCGGGCGTTCTCGACAACCTGCGCTGGTGGAATGCGTGGGTCGACTGCGAACTCGGCCCCTCAACTCCGGTCCGCAAGTGCGCGGTGGAGACCGAGACGCGTGACATCCGCGGCAAGTTGCGGGAGGGCGTCAAGGCGACCTACCGGGTTCCGTTCGGGCTGCCAATCTTCAACGCCATTCCCGATGGAGGGATTCAAGTGATCGGGTTCGCGCCGCTGAAAGTGCAGGGCGATATTCA
>PCAK01000024.1 GCA_002730525.1 Acidobacteriota bacterium
GATCCTCGAGAGTGCGGATGGAAGCGTGTACCCCCTGACCGACCGGCGGCCTTGACACCGGCTGGCTCTCTCATGGAAGGGCCAAAGCCCTGCCCTACACTCCCAACGCCCAGCCCCTCGCCAGTGCCGCCTGCCTAGCGTGCCATTGGCAGATCGAGGTCGATGTCGAAGCTGAGGTGGGAGTGGGCGCGGCGGACGGCGGCGACGGCGGCTTCGGGTGTTGCGGCGCTGGCGAAGATGAAGCCGAGGTAGCTCGCGCCCTCGGGCATCGGCACGAGGCGCTGGCCGGGCTTGGCCGTGATCACCAGGTCGTCCACACCGCGCACCGCCCTCGCGCGATCCTGCCCACGCACACGCCGCAGGTGACCGGCGCGCGGAGTCGGGATCATCATGACCGCCGACGCACCCGGCGCGCGACGGAACCCGCGCCCCGCTTCGCCGGTCGCATGGCGCAGTAAGACCTCCTCGTAGGAACAGGCCCGACCCGATGGGCCGACGCACCGCAGGACACGGGCGCACAGGCCGCCGATCGGCCGGGCCGCCACTTCCAGGACGACCACCCCGCCGGGTCCGAGCCGGCACTCCGCATGCACCGGCCCGTGGGTCAGGCCGAGCGCGCGGACCGTGCCGGCCAGAGCTTCTTCGATCGCGGTGCAGACGTCGGGCGCCAGGCTCGTCGGCGTGGCGTAGATCGTCTCTTCGAAGAACGGCCCGTCGAGCGGGTCGGGTTTATCGAAAATCGTCATGACATGGAGGCGGCCGTCGTCCAGGAGCCCCTCGACCGTGATCTCGGCGCCCTCGACGTATTCCTCCACGAGCACCTGATCGTTGGCCGGATCGCGCAGCGCGCGGATCCCCGGCTGCGCCAGCAGCCGGCCGACCCGGGCCAGCGCCGCATCGAACTCTGCCTGATCGTCAGCCCGGATGACGCCTCGACTGCCCGAGAGTGCCAGCGGTTTGACGACGCAGGGGAAGCCGAGCGGCTCCGCGAGACCGGCGTCGATCTGATCGAGTCGGATCGCTCGGAAGGCCGGCGACGGGAGCCCAACCTCGGCCAGCCGCCTCCGGTAGCGAAGCTTGTCGGCCGACGCGCGGGCGCCGTCCACCCCGCGAGCGGGCAGGTCGAACGTCTCGGCCGCCAACGCCGCCAGCAAGGCTGGGCGATCGCCGACGCCAAGGACTCCGTCCACGCCGCGCCCGTTCATCGCCTCGACGAGGCGGCGGAGCGAGGCCGTCTCATCATGAAACCGCACCGGGATGGCAGCATCCCTCCACGGGTCCTCGAGCGTCTGACACCGATCGGTGGCAAAGACCAGGTCCAGACCGAGTCGCTCGGCCGCCTCGCCGAACACGCGTACTTGATATCCGGTCGTCGTGGCGAACAGGATCACACGCGGCATCGCCGTTCGATGTCTCTCACCAACTAGAGGAGCGCGACCTGCTCCTCGGTCGGCTCGGCTCAGCAGTACCACGGTTCGTTGAGATACGGGATGGCCGCCCGCGCCGACGCCCCGGCCTCGGGCACCGGCCGACTCACGCCGGCACGTTCGTGCGCCAGGTCCCACACCGCCTCGAAGGCCTCGCGGCGCGGCGCGGTGACCCAGCGCCCTACCAGCGCCGTCACATCGGCCTGGAGCGCGTCGACGCGAGCGTCCGGGTGACGCCACGGGTAGATCAGACCGTCGGGTTGGAACGGACCGACGGCGCTAGCGACCTCGGCGTGCGCCAGCAGGCCCGATCGTTCGGGCAGCAGCAGGCGGATCGCGAGTTGGATCGGCGCCACCGCGTCGATCAGGTCGAGGGCCGCCACCTCCTCGAGCATCCGACAGTAGGTGTCGAGCGTGGTCCACGGAGTGAACGGCACGAAGGTCGGCGTGAGGACCAAGCCCACCGCGCGGCACGCCTCCACGGCCCGGGCCACGTCGGCGCGCGTGTGGCCCTTGTCGAGAATCTCGAGGACGCGATCGTCGAACGATTCGACGGCGCTCGTCACGAAGGCGCAGCCCGTGTCCCGCAGCGTCGGCAGCAGGTTGACCTGGTCGAGCAGGTGCTCGACCTTGACCGTCACGTCGTAGCTGAGATCCGGGAACGTCCGGGCCACGCGACGGACGATCTCGACGGCGTGGGTCGGCCCGTTGAAGAAGTCGGGGTCACCGAACGTGATGTGGCGCGCGCCCGCCTCGACCTGAGCCCGGATGTCGGCGAGCACGACGTCGGGCGCCACGACCCGGAAGCACCCCTCGTAGACCGGCACGATCGGGCAGTGCCGGCAGGTGTGCTTGCACCCCCGGCTCGCCTCGGTGTACCCGACCAACCGGCGACCACCCGCCGCGTCGCTGAGCGCCGCGTACTGCGCCAGCGGCGGCAACGCGCCGCGATCGGGCACCTTGAACCTGAGCCGTGGAAGCTGGGTGGCGGCAGCGGGCGGCGGGCGGCCCTCGCCCAACGCGACCGCCAGGTCGGTGAGATCGGCTTCGAACTCGGGGCCGAGCACCGACGTCACGCCCAGTTCGGCCAGCAGCTGGGCGTTGGGCGGCGCGTAGAGGCCGTAGCCGCACAGGTGAGCGTCCGGGTTCACGTCGCGGACGCGCTGGATGATCGGCAGGGCCAACCGCGTCGCCGTGTGCATCGGGAGATACCAGGCGACCAGGCCGGCCCGTGACACCACGTCGTTGGAGAGTCGCTCCCGGGTGAGATCGACGCAGGTCACGTCGACCCCGGCATCGCGCAGCCACGCCGCCGGCGACGCCAGCCCGAAGGGCTGCCGGCCCATCTCGTAGGTGCCGATGAGCAGCGCGCGCAGCGGCTCCGACCGCGCCTCGGCTCGACGACGGTCCGGCTCGGTGGGCGTCACGGCGTCACCGCGCGGTCCGCGGCCGGTCGGGTGGCCAGGCTGACGACGACCAGGGTGACGATCGACAGCGTCAGCGCCGGATAGACCGTCTCGACTCCGAATGGGTACGCCGCGACACCGTCCTCGGCGCGGGCCAGCCCGACGATCTCCCAGACGAGCGTCGTCGTCATACCCACGAGGATCGACGCGACACCGCCCGTCGGGGTGGCCCGCGGCCAGACGAGCGCGGCGAGCAGCGCCGGCGTGATCCCGGCCCCGTACATCGTGTAGGCCCACAGCGCCATCGCGAGGATCGTCGGAAAGAAGTTGCCCGCGATGTAGCCGACCGCGCCGAGCGCGACGACCATCAGCCGCGTGTAGGCGAGGACCTGCCGGTCCGTCGCGCCTGGGTTCACGAAGCGCTGGTAGACGTCGCGCATCAGGTTGGTGGCCGGCGTGAGCAGGAAGCTGTTGGCGGTGGACACGACGATCGCCGCCGCGCCGCAGACCAGCAGGATGCCGAGTCCCGTGGGTAGGGCCTGTAGCGCAACGTTGATCACGATCGATTCCGAGCCGGCCGTGTCGAGCCCCGGAACGGCGACGCTGCCGAACACGCCGACCGAGTCGATCAGCGTCTCGACGACGATCGTGCCGACAATCCAGCCGATCACGGCGCGGCGCGCCGCCCGCTCGTTCTTCGCGGAGAAGAACTTCTGGTACATGTTGGCTTCGCCGAGCAGGAGGAAGAGTGTCGGAAAGAACAACGCCAGCGCCGCCTGAGGCGACAGTTCGCCGAACAGCGACACCTGCTCGGGCCTGAGCGACCCGAGGGCCGCCGTCAGCCCTCCCGCATCCGAGACGAGGAAGGCCACGGCCAACGTCACGCCGACGACCATGACCGAGCCGTTAGCGATGTCGAGGTAGGCGATCGACAGCATGCCCGCCATCGCGGTGTAGACGACGCAGAACGTGGCCGTCAGCAGCGCGCCGGTGCGCGGGTCGATCCCGGCAACCAATTCGAGCAGCCGCCCGCCGCCCCGAAACTGGTAGGCCGCGATCGTCGTGTAGGCCAGGACGGTCGTGAGGGTCCCCAGAATCCGCGCGGCCGGACCGAAGCGCAACTCCAGAATGTCCGGTACCGTGTACTGCGCGAGCCGGCGCACGCGGGGCGCGATGAAGTAGACGAGTGCTATCCCTACCCACGCGCCGGCCGACTGCCAGAGCGCCGGAAAGCCGGCCCGGTAGCCGAGCCCGGCGCCGGCGAACAGGCTGCCCGAGCCAATCCAGGTCGACAGCAGCGTGAACACGAGCACGCGCGCCGGCAGCGTGCGGCCGGCCACCAGGAAGTCATCGCCCGTGCGCACCTGCCGGCTGCGCCAGGCGCCGACCACGACCAGCGCGCCGAGATAGAGGGTGACCGCGGTCAGGAACATGAAGGCTCGCGTCAGGATATCAGGCCGGCGGGAACGGTCACGGGAGCAAGCGCTTGATATGATCGCGAGCACGCTAGGTCTCGATGCCGCTCGACGAGTATCGCCGCAAACGCGACTTCACGAAATCGCCGGAGCCCGAGGGCGCCGCCGAGTCGGACCCGCCTCGGCCCGCGGTGCGAAAGCGCACCCGGCGGGCCTTGCACAAGTAGCGCCGCCGTGAGTGAGGTCTCGATCCCGCCGTACGTGCCGCATCCGCGCCTGACTCGCGGGCACGTGATGACGCTCTTCACGTGGGGGCGACCGCGCTGGTTCCCGAACTTACCCCGGCCGGTCGACCGCTACTTCCAAGTCGCGCCTGACGCCCGCGTGCGCGCCGCGTGCCACTGGCAGGCCGACCGGCGCGCGCATCCCACGCTGATCGCGCTGCACGGACTCGAGGGATCGAGCGACGCGCACTACATGCGCGGCCTCGCCGACAAGGCGTTCGCCGCGGGGTTCAACGTGGTGCGCCTCAACCAGCGCAACTGCGGCAACACTGAACATCTCTCATCCGGTCTGTACCACTCGGGCCTGACGGCCGATCCAGCCGCCGTCGTGCGCGAGCTCGTGAGTGTCGACGGACTCGAGGCGATCGCGGTGACAGGCTACTCGCTGGGCGGGAACCTCGCCTTGAAACTCGCCGGCGACCTCGGGCCGGACTGCCCGCCTGCGCTCCGCGCGGTGTGCGCCATCTCGCCGACGGTCGACCTGGCGCTGTGCGTCGACGCGCTGGAGCGGAGGCAGAACCTTCTGTACCAGTGGAACTTCGTCAGGCAGCTCAAGGGGCGGATACGGCGCAAGGCCAGGGCGTTTCCGGGCCGGTTCGCGCTCGACGGCCTCTCGCGGGTGCGGACCGTGCGCGAGTTCGACGAAGCCTTCACGGCGCCGTACCACGGGTTCCGCGACGCGGCCGACTACTACCACCGCACGAGCGCGCTGCGCGTCGTCGACCGGATCCGGATCCCGGCGCTGGTGATCTCCTCCGCCGACGACCCCTTCGTCCCGATCTCGCAGTTCGGCGCGCCCGCGTGGCCCTCGAACCCGAACGTCACCGTGATGACGACGCCGCACGGGGGGCACTGTGGCTTCATCTCCGTCGGCCGACCCGGTGACGACGGCTACTGGGCCGAACATGCGGCGCTGCGGTTCGTAGAAGCGGTTTTACAACCTCCGGCGTAGCACCGAGGTCGTCGAGGCGCCCGGCCGAGCGCGGTCACGATCTCAGACGCCAGCTCCGGCCCCTTGGCCTTGGCCTCGTGCTTGAAATAGACGAACACGTCGCCCCACCGAGCCTCGTTCCGCATCGTCTGAGCCCATCGCGTGACGTCCGCCGAGGTGTACCGGGCATCGCGCAGGCGGAAACAGCCATAGCCGGCGGTCGCCACGGTCGGCGTCGTCGGTGATGCGGCGCGGCGCCTTCAGCGTGAACCGAAACTCGGGCGGGGTCGCGGCCGAGTCGTCGCCAGATGCCGCCGTGAGGCACAGTCTGCACCGGGGCGAGGGCCGTGGGAGCTCCGAACCTTCCGGGCCGTGCGCACGTAGAATAAGTAGAACGAAGGAGCCGGCGAGGGCATGCCTCGTCGCGGCAGCGGGCCGACATCATGATCTCTCTGAAGAACATCGAAAAAGCGTATCAATACGGCGTGAGCAAGACGTTCGTTCTGCGCCGCGTCAGCCTCGACGTCAGCGCCGGTGAGTTCCTGTCGATCATGGGGCCATCGGGCGCCGGGAAATCGACGCTCCTGCACATCCTCGGCATGCACGACAGTGCCTGGACCGGCGAGTACCACTTTTTCGACAGCCCGGTGCACGAGATCCGGCCGAAGGATCGCGCGAAACTGCACAAGCAGTACATCGGATTCGTGTTTCAGAGCTACCACCTGCTCGACAACCTCACGGTCTACGAGAACCTCGAGATTCCGCTGTCGTATCGCGACGTCAAGAAATCGGAGCGCGACAGCATCGTGTGCAACATGCTCGACCGTTTTCAGATCGTCGGCAAGAAGGATCTCTACCCCAACCAGTTGTCGGGCGGACAGCAGCAACTCGTCGCCGTCGCCAGGGCCGTCATCGCAGAACCGAAGCTCATCCTCGCGGACGAGCCGACCGGCAACCTGCACACGAGCCAGGGCAAGGAGATCATGGAGCTGTTCAAGAAACTCAACGACGACGGCACGACGATCATCCAGGTCACGCATTCGGAGGTGAACGCGTCGTACGGACGGCGGGTGGTCGAACTGCAGGACGGCTGGGTCGTTAATTAGACGGGGCGCCGTGCGCCCCAAGCCCCACCCGTTCGCGACCCTCCGGCTCGCGCTTCGCGGGGCTGAAGCCCCGCGCCACCGTCGCCCTCCGAGGGAGCTCACCCTCCCGCATCCCATTCCCGTGCCACCCTGACGACGAGGCGGCGTGCCGCCAGTTGATGCGCGTCCAGCGCGCCGATGGCTCGCCGGGCATCGTCGTCGTCGGACATCCGAACGAACCCGAAGCCTCTGGCCCGCCCTGTCGTCGCGTCGCGCGGCACCAGCACCTCCGCGACCGGGCCGATCCGGCGGAACAGCGCCGCGAGGTCGTCCTCGGTCGCCTGGTACGGCAGGTTGCCGACGTAGATCCGATTCGTCATCTGGCTCACCGCTTCGCCGTCCAGCCCAGCCCCAGACATTGCCGACTCAAGTGAACTCTGGGGTTAGACTGACAGGCGTTGTCCACGCGTCGGTCGAACTCAGCTTCGCGCCCCTTCAGCCCTGCGTCCGCGCCATCGGCGCCGCCCGCCTCGGCATTCACCCGCGCCGAACGGCGCGTCCTCCGTGAACTTCGGACGCCGTCGCAGGTGCAGCGGTTCTTGAACGCGATGCCCTACAACACCGAGCCGCCGCCCGAACCCGCGACGCTCCGGAGCTTCCGTGGGGTTCTACACAGCGGCGTTGCCCACTGTCTCGAGGCCGCCCTCACCGCGGCCGTCGTCCTGGAGCAGCACGGCTTCCCGCCGCTCGTCCTCAGCTTCGAGTCGATCGACAAGCTCGATCACGTGATGTTCGTCTACCGGCGCGCCACAGGCTGGGGATCGGTCTCGCGCTCTCGCGACCCCGGCCTGCACGGACGAAAACCGGTATTTGCCACGCCGCGCGCCCTGGCGCTCAGCTACGTCGACCCGTACGTCGACTTCACGGGCCGGATCACGGGCTACGCCGTCGTGGATCTGCGAATTCTCGGACGCTACAACTGGCGGCTCTCGGCGGGCAACGTCTTCAAGGTCGAGCGGATGCTCCTCGACTATCCGCATCGCCGGCTGCACACCTCCGGCCGGCGGATCGCGAAACTCCGGGCCCGCTATCGACGGTTCAAGGCCGCGTTCCCGGATCGGCGGCCGCTCTACTATCGCGGCCGCGAACGCTGGTCAGCGCTACCCGCCGAGTTCACACGGCGCTAGCGGCCCGGACTCAGTCGAGATCGAAGTCTCGCGTGGGTCGCGTGACGGGCTCGTCGCTCGCCTGGCGGAGCGCCTCCTCGAACCGCTTGGACAGCGCGTCGCCGCGGGTGCGCTCCTCGCTGACCGACTGCTGGAACGCCGCTTCGCGCCGCGCCGCTTCTTCGGTCAGGATCCGCTGCGCTTCATTCAATTCGGGCTTGTCCTCGCGCTCGGGTGCGTCGTGCCGCACGATCCGTTTCAGATTGAGATCGATGACGAGCGCGGTGCCACAACACGGGCACGGCACCTCGATCTCTGACGTGAGCTTCGCCATCGTCGACTCCCCTTCTCCGATTCGCGCTGGAACGACCGCCGCGGCACAGGTTCGTGACGTGGTCGCCACGCCGGATTATGATATCTCCTATGTTCGCCCCGAGCCACGTCGTGACCGGTTCGACAGTCGCGCGGCTCGTCCTGACGCTTGGCCTCCCGGCGTTCGGCCAGAGCAGCACCTAATCCGGCGCTGGGCAACCCCAACCAGAGACAAGCGTCGTCGCCGGCCGCGTGCTGACTGCGCTCGACGGCATCCCGCTGGGCAGCACGGAGATCGCGATCACGTTGATCGAGACCGGCGAGCAGGCCGTCGCCATGACCGGCTCCGACGGACACTTCGCGTTCATCGACATTCCCGCCGGCGACTACCACGTCGTCGCGAGTCACCCCGGCTACGCCGCGCGCGACCACATGGCGCCGCGCTCGATGCTCCTGGGGCTACCGCTGACGATCGCGGCCGGCGACCAGCGCGAAATGGTCGATTTCCGCCTGGCCCCGGCAGCCGATCTCCTCGGCCGCGTGGTCAACGCCGGCGGCGAGGGCGTCGCGTCGGCGACGATCGAAGCGGTCCGTCCGATTTTCCAGGATGGTGAAGTCGCACTGGCGATGTACGGCTCCACGACGGCGGGCGCTGACGGCGTCTTCCGGCTCCGGGATCTGGCGGCTGGGCAGTACTACATCCGCGGACTTGCTCCGGCCGCGGAAGCGGATGACGACCTCGGGGACGACGACGCCTCGGGGGCGCCGCGTAGGTTCCCCACCTACTACCCGAGCACCACGGCCGCGTCCCAGGCGACGCCGGTCGTCGTGGCGCCGCCCACCAGCCCGAACCCGATCGAGTTGACGCTGAGGGACGTCGTGCCGACGTCTGTGAGCGGCCGCATCATCAGCGGCACCGCCGCGCCGCTGCTCGGCGGGGTCGTGACGATGGTGCCGTACGTGAACGGGCGGGTCGTCATCGGCACCGCGGTCACGGCACGTGTCGAGCTCGACGGCAGCTTCACGTTCGCTCAGACGCCGCCTGGCTCCTTCGTGATTCAGGCCCGGGCGCTCGATGAAACGACACCGCGGCTGCAGTTCGCTACCTTCAGCCTGACGGCCGGTGGAAGCGACCTGGCTGATGTGACGATGACGCTGCGGAACGGTGCCCAGATCGATGGCGAGGTGATCGTCGAGGGCGACGCCGAAGTGGTCGACTTCGAGACGCTCACGGTCCGCGCCCCGACCGCCGACCCGTCGGCGGTGGGTATCGAACCCACGGCGCTCGTGCGCTCGGATGGGGTGTTCAGCCTGCCGAGCATGCAGGACGGCCCGCGCTTCCTTCGACTCGATGGGCTGCCCGCGGCGTGGACTCTCGCGGAGGTGCTGTATCAGGGACGAGACGTCACCGACATCGCACTGGATCTCGACAGCGGAGAACATCTTCCGGACGTCCGGCTGATCGTACGCCCGGGCCGACTGTCGCTCACCGGCACGCTGCGGACCGATCGAGGCGGCGTCCGCACCGACCGCACGGTGGTGGTCTTCTCGGTCAACCAGGGTTACTGGGCCCCGTACGCCCGGCACGTCACCCTGGCCCACCCCGACCCGCAGGGCCAGTTCGAGTTCGTCGGGTTGCCCGAGGGGAACTACTACGTCGCGGTCGCGGAGGAACTCGACCGGAGCGAACTGTTCATCGGCGGGCGGCTACAGCGACTGGCTCGCATCGCGACCATGGTAGACATCGGCCCCGGCGGCGCGTCCCTGGACCTGACGGTGCCGAGCCCGACGAACCGGCGCTGAGCGCCGCGGCGAGCCCAAGGACCCACCTGGGCTTACCCCTCTTCTTCGTAGCCTTCTTCTTCGGTGAGCCGCGGGCGGGTGGGCGGGCGAAGCGCCTCGCGGTGGTCGTAGACGGCCAGGCCTTCGACGTGGAACGTCAAGGGACAGGTGCTCGCCTTCCGCTCCACCATGACCAGCACCGGGCTGCCGTCGACACCGGCGCGGAAGCCGATACGGCAGCCACACGAGAGTCGGGCCTCGGTGAATCCCTTCAGCGGGTCACGTTCGGCGGTCATCGGTAGCGGTCAGAGTGGACGAGGGTGACATGCGTGATGATCGCAACGACCGCTCAGAGCATCGAGCGAATATCGCGCTCGACCTGTTCCTTGGTAGCCAGGCCCATGTGCTTCTTGCAGAGGGTGCCCTCGCGGTCGATGTAGAAGGTCACCGGGATGCCCCAGAGCGGCCCGAACGCCTCTTGCACATCGTCGCGACCGAGGCCGACGAGCAGCGGGTAGTTGACGTTGTACTCGTCGGCAAAGGGCTTCAGCTTCTCGACCGTGTCGTCCACCGAGAGGCCCAGGACGACCAAGCCTTCATCTCGATACTCGTCCTGCAACTCCACGAAACTGGGGATCTCCACCTTGCACGGGCCGCACCACGTGGCCCAGAAGTTGAGCAAGATGACCTGGCCCTTCAGCGACGCGAGCGCCACATCGTCGCCGTTCATGTCCTTGAGCGTGAAGTCGAGGTTCGCGACCCGCGCGTCCGCATCGCACGCAGCTGATTCCATCGCCTCGGCAGACGACCAGGGCGCTGCGCTCGAGGACTCGGGGAACGCCGGGAACGTCAGAAAGGCAAGTGCCAACGCCGCCACGGTCGCTGTCATCCATCGCCACTGCATGATCGCCAACCTCGTCTCTCAGCGTGATACGCCACGGATCGACGCCGCAACGCTGGCCATCTCGGCCTGACCTTCCTGCCCGACCAGCACGAAGGTCCGGTTGTTCTCGGACCAGATTACCGCGTCATGCCACATGATCTCAAGGTCCCGGTTGCGCCGCACGGTCTCGGGCAGGACGAACAGCGAGACCGGACGCCCGTCGCGCCGGTACATCAGATGGGCCATGCCGCCCTGGGCATACTCGCAATGCCGTGCATCCTGCAGTTCAAGCTCGTCGACCGCCGGCACGGCGACGCTCCACCCCTGGTCGCGCTGGAACGCGGCCTCGACGGCGACCGCCGACAGCTGCCCTGGTTCGAGCTGGCTCGACTCGAAGCAGCGCGTGTGATCGATCGCCATCTGCGCCGCGAAGGCGGCGTCGAGTCGTTCGTTCTGCCCGGCGACGAAGACGCCGCCGATCGCCAGCAGCAAGGTCGCTGCAGCGGACAGCGGGACCAATCGCGACGGCGTCGACAAACGGGGTGAACAACGGTTCGAAATCGCTGCAGCGTTTCATGATCGAAGTCCCGCCAGAGTCCGGGAGATCAGCACCCGGCCCTTCCCATAGGACGCCGGCAGCCCGGCAAAGGCCCCACACGCAGCATCTGTGCTCATGCTGGCCCGGCTCCAGCCTTCGCCAGACCCAGCGGCGTCTCGGCAAGCGCGGCGTGGAGGAGTCGGCGGCCGCGCGAGATCCGCGACATCACCGTACCAAGCGGCACCGAGAGGATCTCGGCGATCTCGGCGTAGGTGAACTCCTCGACGTCCCTCAATCAGACGGCCTGGCGGAACGGCGTGGGCAGTGCATCGAGCGCCGCCTGCAGATCGGCGTCCGGGGTCTGCCTGAGCAGCAACTGCTCGGGTGACGTGTCCTGGCCCGGCCGAGACGGCGACTGCTCCACCACCTCGGAGTCCACGTCAATCGGATCCCGGCCCGCGTGCCGGACGTCGTTGCGAAAGGTGTTGTGGAGGATCGTGAAGAGCCACGCCTTGAGGTTGGTACCCGGCTCGAACGTCCCGGCGAATCGAAACGCTTTCAGGTAGGTGTCCTGCACGAGATCTTCGGCGTCAGTCGCGTTGCGCGTCAAGCGAAGCGCCGTAGAGGCCGTCAATGAACGACAGGACCTCGGCATCGAACGGTCGCGACCGGCCCGCAGCCGGTCGCCGCGTGACCTCGCGTCTCCCTGAAGGCATGCTCGTGTACGCACAATCATCTCACGTCCGCAGAACCCCTGAGCACGCGAGAATATTCCGCCGAAGCCGGCGACCCCCAGTATAGGTCAGCGGATCGCTCCACCCGCGGCCGGCCGACGGCCTCGACGCTGTCCACGGGGGGAGTCGTCCGCCGTCCCGGATGAGGACATCCCGCCTGGTCTCCCAACGCCGCCTGTCGGCTATCGCGCAGCCGCGCCGCGGCACCAATCTTGCTTCGTTTCCGCCTCGACTGTTGGGATCTCGAGCGTTGCGGCTGCCGTCATAGCTACAGTAACATGGCGGAATCTGCCTTCGATGGGCGGCTACCGTCTGTAAGTGATACATGAGGTGAGCCTTATGCGTACTTGCCAAGGGCGCGGACTGACAACGCCCGTGGCCGCAGGGTTGGCGCTGCTGTTCGTCCTCGGCGCCAGCCTGACCGCCACCGCACAGAATCAGTTCGTCCCGTATTACGGCAAGGCCAGGGTGAAGTACGACAAGTTCAACTGGCAGATCTACGAGACCGATCATTTCGAGATGTTCTACTACCCGGAGCTCGAGCAGCACCTCGAGCGAGTGGCCGGGTACGCCGAAAGCGCCTACCAGCAGGTCAGCTCAGATCTGAAGCACGAACTGGCGTTCAAGATTCCGCTCGTGCTGTTCAAGACCCACAGCGAGTTCGAGCAGCAGAACGTGATCCCGGCCGACATGCCGGAGGGCGTGGCCGCGTTCGCCGAGCCGATGCGCAACCGGATGGTCCTGCCGATCGATGAGCCGCCCGACGAGCTGTACCGCCTGATCACCCACGAGCTGACTCATATCTTCGAGTTCGACATCATCCCGCGCGCCGTGGTTCGCTCCAGCGTGCCGCTCTGGGTCGACGAGGGACTCGCGGATTATCTCGCCGGCGTCTGGCATCCGCTCGACCTGATGACGGTCCGCGACGCCGCGGTGGCCGACATCGTCCCCAAGCTGACCGTCCCAGATGAGTTCTTCGGGTTCAGCAGCCCACGGCTACCCTACAACCTCGGCCACGCCGCCTTCGAGTTCATGGAAACGCGAGCCGGGAAGGATGGCATCCGCCAGTTCCTGTTCGCGCTGCGGAAGAACGTCATCGGTGGTGGCGGCGACGCCTATCAGGAAGCCCTCAACCTCTCGGCCGAGGAGTTCGACATCGAGTTCTCGCGCTACATCAAGGATCGGTTCCGCGCCTTCCGCGACAAGGAGCGTCCGGAGGACTACGGGGCGAACCTGGCACCCGACCCGCGTGAATCCGAGTTCGTCGCGGTCTACTCCATCGAACCCTCACCGTCGGGCGACTTGCTGGCGGCCATGGCCACCAACGTCAAGGACCGGGAACTCGATATCGTGCTGGTGTCGGTGCAGGATGGCAGCATCGTCAGGAATCTCACCCCGGGCTTCTCGCAGGACGAAGGCTACGAGTACATCACCCTGCCCGGCGCGCGCTGGAACACCGTGCCGTGGATGTCGTGGTCGCCGGCGGGCGATCGCATCGGCTATTTCGTCCGCAAGGGCAAGCGCAAGACCCTGATCGTTCGCGACGTCGTCAGCGGCGACATCGAGGAGCGCGTCGACATGACGATGGTCGATGAGCCCGAGTCCCCGGACATCGCGCTGGACGGAAGCCGCGTCGCCTTCTCCGCGCTCCAGAACGCGATCGGCGACATCTACATCGCCGACCTGGTGACCGGTGACGTCACCAACGTGACGAACGACGACTTCGCCGACTACGCGCCCACGTTCTCGCCCGACGGGCAATCCATCGTCTATATGACGCGGATCAGCGGCAACAACAAGCTCTTCCGGCTGGACCTCGAGACCGGCGAAAAGCTGCAGTTGACCTTCGGCACGCATGACGAGACCGCCGCGCAGTTCCTGGACGACGATCGGGTCGTCTTCTCTTCGACCGCGGTCGATCCGCTGCAGCCCATCGACCCCGAGATGGCGCGCAACGGCAACATCTTCAACCTCTGGACGCTGTCGCTGTCGACGGGCGCGCTGGAGCAGTACACCGACGCCTTGACGGGCAACGTCTCGGCCGTCGTCCTGGGTGCCGAGGCCGAGCAGCAGGTGGCGTTCGTGAGCTACTTCAAGGGCAACTACGGCATTCATGCGATGGAGGTCGATGAGTCGCTGTACAGCGCGGCGACGTCGGACTTCGGCGCCCCGGGCCCGATCATCGACTTCCAGGCACCGTTGACCCACACGTTGATCACCGACAACAACCGGCAAAAGGGCGCGTTCGAGAAGATGTTCCTCGAGGGCCGTCCGCCGGTAAACCTCGGCGTCACCAACAGCGGCGATCTGTACGGCGGGTCGCAGTTGACGTTCACCGACGTGCTGGGCGAACAGCAGTTCAACCTGTACGCCGCATCGATCGCCGAGTTCCGCACGCTGGCGTTCTCGTATACCAACCTGTCGAGCCGCTTGCAGTGGGGCACGCAGGCCTACTCGCAGACCCAGTTCTTCTTCGGCACCCCAACCTTCCAGTCGTTCGGCCTACTCAACCGGGACCAGGCGATCGCCACCACGACGGCGCGAGGCGGCACCGTGTTCGGGATCTATCCGTTCAGCAAGTTCCGCCGGCTGGAGATGTCGGCCGGCGTCGCGCAGTACAACGAGCGCTTCGACGATCCCGCTCTGGAGGAATTCAACCAGGAACTCCAGGAACAGCAGTTCGGCACGCAGCTCTTCAGAAACGGTGTCTTCGTGCCGCTGAACATCGCGTTCGTGCAGGAGACGACGGTCTTCCGGGAGTTCGGCCCGATCGCGGGCAACACGATGCGACTCGGCTTCGGCTACTCGCCGAAGGTCGGCAACTCGCTGACCCAGCGGAATATCGACGCCGACGCCCGCTACTACCTCCGTCTGGGCGAAACCGGTTCGCTGGCGTTGCGCGCGCGCGGCTTCCAGAGCTGGGGCGAGAGCCCGGACTACCTGTTCTTCGGCGGCAACTCCGAACTCCGGGGCTACGACTATCTCGAGTTCGTCGGCCACAAGGCGTTCCACATGAACGCCGAGCTGCGGTTCCCGCTGGTCGAAGCGATGCTGACGCCGATTGGTGTCATGGGGGGCTTCCGCGGCGTGTTCTTCCTCGGCGTCGGCGGCTCCGGTCTCAACACCGAATCCTTCAAGCCCTTTGCCGCGGACACGGAAGACTACCGGCCGCTGATCGGCGTGCGCCAGGATCCCGAGACCGGCCTGTCGCTCCCCGAGTTCGGCCCCCCTGTGGAAATCAAGGGCTTCCGACTGCGCGACGCGCGCGGCTCGTACGGCTTCGGGCTGGTCACCTTCGCCGTGGGATTCCCGGTCCATCTCGATTGGTCTTGGAAGACGCTGTTCAACAAGGACTGGGAAGATGCCCTGTTCGCCGCGACGGGCGGCAGCGACGCGTTCCGTGAAGGCCGATTCGACATCTGGATCGGGTTCGACTTCTAGCGGCCCGCCGCCGCCGAGGACGAGGTTCGTTCGCAAGATTCGAAGACGAGGTCGATCCGGCACACCAATGGTAGCTTCACCCTGCGCCCGGGTCGTCGACCTTCTCGCGGACTACCTCGAGGAGCGCCTGCCGGCTAACGTGCGCGCGGAACTCGATCGCCACCTCGACCGCTGCCCCGCCTGCCTGAAGCAGGTGCAGACCTACCGCTCAACGGTCAGCTTGCTCCGCTCGCTCGGTGACGACGACCTGCCCAGCGAACTCCGGTCGTCGCTGCGCGCCTTTCTCGATCGGGGCTCGGCAAATTGACGACCGAACCAACCGAGCCGCGCCGTCCGGACGACTCGGCCAGCGAAACCGTCCACGTCGTCCTGCCCAACGACGCCAACCCGCTCGGCTTCATGCTCGGCGGGTCGGTCATGCACCTGATCGACCTGGCCGGCGCCATCGCCAGCCATCGCCACACGCGCCGCCGCGTGGTCACCGTGTCCGTGGACGGCGTGGAGTTCCTGCACCCCGTGAAGGTTGGAGATCTGCTCATCCTCCGCGCGCGCGTCACGTGCGCGTTCCGGACGTCGCTCGAGGTCGAGGTCGAGGCGGTCAGCGAGGAGGCACTGACCGGCACGCGCCGGCTGACCAGCCGCGCGTTCTTGACCTTCGTCGCCATCGACGCCAACGGCCGCCCGACGCCGATCCCCCCACTGCAGGTCGATACCCCGGCAGACACGCGCCGAGCCGAGGCGGCGCGCGCCCGCCGCGCCGAGCGCCTCGAAACGCGAGGCCGACTGGCCTCCGACGATTTTTCGATCTAATGGATAGGGCGCCTTGCGCCCCATCTGATGTTAGGAAATGTCCTGAAGTCGGACGACGCTCCGCTCCAGATCGATCGCCACCCGGTAGCGGCTGAGGAACGTGTGCCCGATGATGCCGCCAACCTGGAAGCCGAGCAGCGCGCTCGGCGCCCGTAGGTTCAGCACGACCACCGGGTAGTTCGGAAACGCGATCGAGTTGAACATCAGATTGACACCCGGCAGCAGGAACGCATCCGGATCCCAGCCCGACGAGCCGTAGACGCGGAGCGGCAGGCGCCGCACGAGGGGCCGATAATTCAGCGTGCTCGCGGTCTGCGAGCTGATGGAGATGACCTCGCCGCCGGTGTCCACAACGAAGCTGGCGTCCTGGTCGTTGACCGTCCCGCGCACCGTGACCAGGCGATGCTGGCGCAGCGGCAGTTCCACGTCGGCCGGCGCATCGGCAATCCGGCGCCCGAAGGTCAGGCGGCGGCGCTCGTAGTCGACCGTGACCGACAGGCCAGCCGCCAGCGGCGAGAAACTCTCGACCTCGCGCGTGGGAATGCCGGTCAGCGGCGGGGTCTTGATGAGACACGGGACGTTCTCGATTTCCAGCGACCCGATCTCGAGCGAGTCGATCCGCCCGATCTGGAGCCCCCGGAGCCCGACTTCGCCGACCCCGGCGCTCAGCGTGTACACCACAGGCTGGACGTTCTGCCGTCGCGCGATCTCCCGCGAGACGACGGTCTGCTCGGCGCCGGTGTCGACGACGAAGTCGACCTCACGCCCCCCGTTGACCTTCGCCCGCACGATGATCTTGTCGCGCACCAACCGAAACGGCACCGTGTGGAGCTTCTCCGCCACGTCAGGCGCCATGTCGAACGGCACCCGGCGCCCGAACGAACGCAGGAAGCGGATCTGGGCCCTTGACCACGCGGCGCGGTCACTCTGATCCTTGTTCGGCAGCAAGTTGACGTAGTCGCCGAAAGCGACGGCGGCCTCCTCGAAACGGTGCATCCGCTCGTAGAGGCTGCCGACGGTGTGGTGGAACTCGCCGTCACGGGGCGACAGCGACAGCGCGTGCTGGGCGACCTCCAGCGCCTCGTCGAGCCGGTTCCGGCTCATCAGGGCCTTGGCACGCCCATGGTGGCCGCGCGGCACGTTCGGGTCGAGCGCCAGGCCGTCCTCGAACGCCTGCTCGGCCTCATCGAAGAGCCCGGCGGCCCAGAGTGCCTCCCCCCCCATCACGATCGCTTCCGGATCGTCCGGCGACTCGGCGAGGGCGAGTTCGGCTTCGACGCGCGCGTCCGCGAAGCGGGCGAGGCGGAGCTGGGACAGGACGGTTCCCTGCCGCGCACGAAACAGCTGCTCCGGCGTGGCACCGTCCTTGGCGCGCGCAAACGCCTCGAGCGCCTCGGGAAAGCGCTCCTCCGCAATGAGCAGATCGGCGAGCTGAAGCTGAATGGCGCTGTAGGTCGAATCCGCACTCCGACCGGTCACGACCATGAGCGCGACGAGCGCGGCGGTGACGGCGAGCAGGTGGCGAAGCGAACGCATGGATCCTCCGGACACGCCCGGCCATCCGGATGACGACCGGAACGCAGAAAACCTGGAAGGCTTAACTATGCCCGATCGCGCTGGGCGGGGGCAAGGCGACCTGTCAGACGTGGTGTGAACCGGCTCACACCTGGGAGGTGAGCGGGAGGCTAGCGAGTGTACTGCTCGATCGGCACGCCGTCGTACATCTCGTCGACCCGGAGGATCTGACTGTCGCGGCTGTAGGTACCCAGCTCGTAGTCCTCGCTCATGACCAACGCCTTGACCGGCTTGGTCGGGCAGACCTCGGAGCAGAGGCCGCAGAAACTGCAGCGAGACAGGTTGAAGTCGAAATAGTCCAGAATCTTGATCTTCTGGCCTGGCTCCCGGTGCCCATCGAGCGCGATGAGTTCGTCGGGGCAGGCCTTGGCGCACTGATCGCACACGATGCAGGTCTGCGCGCCCGTCTCCGGTTCGACCTGGAGCCGCAGCACGCCCCGGAACCTGGCCGCCACGGGGCGCCGCTCGGCAGGATACTGGAACGTGAACGCCGGCTGGGGGGTGTACTTCAGCGTGACCCAGAGCCCCTTCAGCAGGTCGATCAGGAAGATGGTCCGAAAGAACTTCGCGAGTGTCCGCACCACGGCTACCCCCGATCCTCGACGAGCACGGGCTCGGACTCACCGACCTTGATGACGCGCGGACGGCGCAGCACGGTGTTCTCCTTGCGGATCTTGTCCTGGAGCCGCATCAGCCCGTAGAGCAGCGCCTCGGGGCGCGGCGGGCAACCCGAGATGTAGACGTCGACCGGCACGACCTTGTCGACGCCCTGCAGCACACTGTAGGTCGGAAACGGGCCGCCGGCGTTCGAGCAACTGCCCATCGAGATGACCCACTTGGGTTCGGGCATCTGGTCGTAGAGACGTCGGAGGACCGGCGCCATCTTCTTCGTCACCGTCCCGGACACGATCATCAGGTCCGCCTGGCGAGGCGAGGCGCGAAACACCTCGGCCCCGAACCGTGAAATGTCGAACCGGGACGCCGAGGCCGCCATCATCTCCATCGCACAGCACGCCAAACCAAAACCCATCGGCCAGAGCGACGACTGCCGCGCCCAGTTCAGGATCTTGTCGACGTTCGTCGTGATGATGTTGTCGCTGAATCGCTGGTCGATCAGGCCCATGACGGTCTCCCCGAGCGACGCCGCACCGATCGCGGCGTCACGCCAGCTCTACTTGCCTTCGAACCACTTCGCGTCGATCTCGATGTAGTTCTGCCACTGCTCGGGCACCTCATCGAGAGCGAAGATCGCCTCGACGGGGCACGCCGGCACGCAGGCGCCGCAGTCGATGCACTCGTCGGGGTGGATGTAGAGCTTGGTCTCCGCCTCGAACTCGGGCTCGTCCTTGCGTGGATGAATGCAGTCGACCGGGCAGACATCGACACACGCCGTGTCCTTCGTCCCGATGCAAGGCTCGCAAATGATGTACGCCATACCGTCCTCCGTGAATTATCCGTCGTATTGTAATCGTACTAGGATACACCTCGCATGGCCGACGGTTCAACCAAACGTCGGCGACCCGACCACGCGTGGCGGCCCCAGCCGGGCCGGCACCGACCCGTCCGGATCCTACTTGCCTGTGAACCTCGGCTTCCGCTTCTCCAGGAACGCGGTCGTTCCCTCCCGCTTGTCGTCCGACCCATAGCAGATCGCCTGGGCCAAAGTCTCGATCAGCAGCCCCGACTCGAGATCGACGCGCGCCGACGCGTTCAGCGCGACCTTGGCCAGCCGCGCCGCGAGCGGCCCGTGGCGGAGGATGCGCCGCGCCAGATCGCGCGCCTTGGCTTCGAGCTCGTCCGCGGGCACCACGGCGCTCACCAGCCCGATGTCGAACGCCTGGGCCGCATCGATGATCTCGCCGGTCAGGATCAGGTGCTTCGCCCGGCCGAGGCCGACAACGCGCGGCAGGCGCTGTGTCGCACCGGCGCCCGGAATGATCCCCAATCCCAGTTCGGGCTGACCGAACTTCGCCGTCTCGGCCGCGATCCGCAGATCGCAGGCCAGCGCCAGTTCGCACCCGCCCCCGAGCGCATAGCCGTTCACGGCGGCGATCGTCGGCCGGGGAAATCGCTCGACGGCGACGAAGAACGACGAGTTGATCGCCGCCAGGGCCTCGTCGCGGGTCCGCTCGCGCAGGTCGTTGATGTCGGCGCCCGAGACGAACGCCGTGTCGCCGCCGCCCGTAAGCACCAGCGCGCCCACCCCGTCATTGGCTGCCAGATCGGCGAGTGCGGCTTCGCCTTCCCGGACCGTCTCGAGATTCAAGGCGTTTCTGATCTCGGGGCGATCGAACGTCAAGACCGCCACGCCGTCGTCCACCGACAACCGGATGTTCTTGTAGGCCATGGTCACCGCTCGCGGTCCCCAGAACCGCCCCTGACTGTAGCGCGGGACTTCAGTCTCGCGATGCGGCGATCCGAAGGATCGCCCTCAATACTCGTAGACGCCCTTGCCGACCTTCTTCCCGAGACGGCCTGCCTGCACGTACCGGACCAGCAGCGGGCACGGACGGTACTTCTCGCCCAGACTGGCGTGCAGAAACTTTAGCACGCTCAGCCGCGTATCGAGGCCCACGAGATCGACCAGCTCGAACGGCCCCATCGGATGATTGAGTCCGAGCTTGAGCGCCTTGTCGATGTCGCGCGCCGAGGCGATTCCTTCCTGCAGCATGAAGAACGCTTCGTTCCCGATCATCGCGTTCACCCGGCTCGTCACGAACCCGGGGGACTCCCGGATGCGAACGGTCTCCTTCCCCATCCGGCGCGCGACGTCCTCGATGGCGTCCAGCGTCTCGGGCGCCGTCTCGAGCGCCCGCACGACCTCCACGAGCTTCATCTTGTGGACCGGGTTGAAGAAGTGCATCCCCGCAGCGCGCTGGGGCCGCGCGAGTGCGGTGGATAGCTCGGTGATGCTCAGCGCCGACGTGTTCGAGGCGACGATCGCCTCGGCGGGCGCGTGGCGCTCGACGTCCTGGAGGACCGAGAGCTTCAGGTCCATCCGCTCCGGAATCGCTTCGACGACCATCCCGACGTCGCCGACGGCCGACGCGAGGTCCGAACCGAACCCGAGGCGCGCCGTGGCCGCGTCGCGGTCCGCCGCCGTGACCTTACCAAGGTCGACCGCCTTGGCGCCGATCGCCTCGACCGCCGCCCGCGCCTTGTCGAGCGCTTCCGGCGAGACGTCGAACAGCCGCGTCTCGAATCCGCCGAGGGCCGCCGCGTACGCGATGCCGTGGCCCATCGTGCCGGCGCCCAGGACCGCGATAGATCGGATCATCCGTGGTTTGCTTCCGTTCGCTTGGCGGGACCGGCGACGGCCAGGCTCACGCTTCGGTCCGCACGTACTCGAAGTCGAGCGGCTGCCGGTTGATGCCGCGGCGCGGCGGCGCGATGTAGTTGGCGAACTTCCCCGGCTCGTAGACCGGCTCGGCCATGATGCTCTTCAGGTAGTCCTTGTCGGCCGCGCTGGGCAGCCACTCGCCTTTGCGCCGCTCCCATTCCTCGGCCGACACGGGGTGGCCCTGCGGATCGAAGTGGAACCCCGAGAAGATGCCGATACCGCGACTGAACTTCTTGTCGGGCAGGTACAGCCGGTCGGAGAAGCCGTACTGCTCGAGGATCTTGTTCCACCGCTGGACGCCGCCCTGGCAGTCGCCGACGTACCAGTCGCGCAGCACCTCGTTCATCGCGTTGCGCATCGGCACCTCTTGTCGCGAGAGCCGCCCGTCGTCGCAGGTCTCCATGTCGTAGATCGCGTCGGTGACGGTGTGGTCGTCGAACGAGTCCTCCCGGGCCCGGCCCTTGAGGCCGTTGGCGAAGTACGAGGCAGCGTTGCTCGAGATCTCGCTGCCGTGCAGGTCGAGGCTCCGGCTGAACCAGAAGTTGAGGTGACGCTGGATCATCTCCAGATCGATGCCACCCACCCGATGCACATCCTCGGAGAGGCCGCCAGTTTCCTTCAAGAGCTGGCAGGTCCGCTCGAGGATCCGGGTAATCCCCGTCTCGCCCACGAACATATGGTGCGCTTCCTCGGTCAGCATGAACCGAGTCGTTCGGGCCAGCGGATCGAGCGCGCTCTCCGACAGCGACATCAGCTGTGACTTGCCGTCGCGGTCGGTGAACATCGTAAACATGAAGAAGTCGAGCCAGTTGTCGACCGGCTCGTTGAACGCCTCGAGGATCCGCGGCTTGTCGCGGTTGCCGCTGGTTCGCATCAGCAGCTCTTCCGCCTCGTCGCGCCCATCCCGCCCGAAGTACGAGTGCAGCAGGTAGACCATCGCCCAGAGGTGTCGACCCTCCTCGACGTTCACCTGAAAGAGGTTCCGCAGGTCGTAGAGGCTCGGACACTTCGCGCCGAGCTGGCGCTGCTGCTCCACCGAGGCCGGCTCGGTGTCGCCCTGCGTCACGATCAGCCGGCGGAGCTGGTTCCGAAACTCGCCCGGCACTTCCTGCCAGGCGGGTTTGCCCAATGAATCGCCGAAGCCGATCGCTCGATCTGACACCGGCTCGGCAAGGAAAATCCCCCAGCGGTAGTCGGGCAGCTTGACGAACTCGAAGTGCGCCCAGCCGTCGGGGTCGACGCTGATCGCGGTCCGCAGGTAGACCTGATGATGGTCCTGGAACCCTTCGGGGCCCATGTCGCGCCACCACTCGAGATACCTCGGCTGCCAGTGCTCGAGCGCGCGCTGCAACCGCTTGTCGCCCGAGAGGTCGACGTTGTTCGGAATCCGTTCGCTCGAAATCATCGCTGCTCGCCCTTCACCGGTGCGCGCGCTGCACCTACGTCCGCCGCCAATCGAAATCGGGACGACCCTCGACACCGTAGACCTTCAGGGCGCCGCGCTCCCCGACCGCGTTCGGCCTCTGGAAGATCCAGTTTTGCCATGCCGAAAGTCGTCCGAAGATCTTCGTTTCCATCGTCTCCGGCCCTGCGAATCTCAGATTCGCTTCGAGTCCGGTCAGCGCGTCGGGCGACAGCGCCGTCCGGCCCTCGAGCATCAGGCGCACCTCGTCGTCCCAGTCGAGATCGTCGGGCGCGAACGACACGAGGCCCAGCTCGAGCGCCGCCGGCGAATCGATCGGCTCATCGGTCGCGAGAACCCGGTCGACCTTCGTCGGGTCTCCGAGAAACCTGGTCTGCAGCCGCGTCAAACCGGTGCTCATCGGCAGCGCGCCGCCATTCAGGACCGAGACGGCGATCGCGTTCGGCCGCTCTGGGTCATCGAGCATGAACGACTGATCGGCCGCCAGGGCCAGCTCGAGCAACGAGCCCGCGAAGCACGACCCCGGCTCGATCAGCGCAATCAGGCTGCGCGCCGTCAGATCGAGCCGCTTCAGCGTCCGCTTCATGAAATGGAGGATCTCGCGGACCAGCCAGTGATCCTGGTGCGCCGCCAGCGTCCGGTCGACCGCGAGCACCGCGTCGGCATCGCCCACGGTCTTCAGGACGATGACGCCGATCTCCGGCTCGTTGAGCCTCATGTGCAGAAGTGCCGCGTCCAGCTCGCGGAACGCGCGTAGCGGCCAGTACTGATCGCCGGCGACGACGATCTCCTCGATCGTGTCGGGCTCTGGCCCGTCGGGCGCGCGGACGGTCAACTCGGCCGTCCGCTTGGCGCGCTCGATCGTGACGGCTACCGTCGAATACTCCAGTCGATCGGCGGTGCGCGTCAGCGCCAGCGGCCCGAGCTCGATTCCGGGCCCCGCGGCGGGACGATCCGAATCGCCCGTCAGCGCCGTCGCGCGCTCGGCCACGGCCTCGTCGAACTTCGATCGTGGATGAACGGCGTCGACCAGCCCCCACTCCACAGCGCGCTTCCCCCGCACCCCCTCGATCAGCGTGCTGAAGAAATCGGCGAGGTCGCGGCGGACCATCCTCTTGTCGACGACGCGCGTCAGGCCGCCGGTCCCAGGCAGGACACCGAGCAGCGGCGCCTCGGGCAGACTGACGGCCGAATTGCCGTCATCGACCAGCAGAATCTCGTCGCAGGCCAGCGCCAGCTCGTAGCCGCCGCCGGCGCAGATGCCGTTGACCGCCGCCAGGAACTTGATGCCCGAGTTCGCGCTGGCATCCTCGATCGCCAGCCGCGTCTCGTTCGTGAACTTGCAGAAGTTCACCTTGAACCCGTGCGGCGAGCTGCCGAGCATGAAGATGTTCGCGCCGGCGCAGAAAATCCGCTCCTTCAGGCTCGTCACGACGACGGCGTGCACCTCGGGGTGCTCGAACCGGATCCGCTGAATCGCGTCGGCCAGTTCGATGTCGACGCCGAGATCGTACGAGTTGAGCTTCAGCGAGTAGCCCGACCGCAGGCCGGCATCCTCCTGGACGTCCATCGAGAGCGTCGCCACCGGCCCGTCGAACGCCAGCTTCCAGTGCCGGTACCGGTCCGGGTGGGTGGCGACGTCGACCTCTGGTTCGGAAACTGCCTGAGTCATCAACCCGGCATTATCGTCGGCGCGGCCGCGGGCCGTCAATCGGAGAAACCCGGCCGCGATATAATCCCCGGCACCGATTCATCAGGAGAACGGACGACCCAGATGCCCCGACTCGAGGACTTCGAGACCCCGCTCGCCTTCAAGGTTGCCGACGACGCACCCAGGGCGTCGGTCGATGCCGCCGACCCGCACCGGACATTCCAGGTCGAGGTGCGTTCGCTGGAAGGGATGCAGAAGGAGGCGGTCGTCCGCCAGCTCGCGCCCGTCGGCCCGACCTGGCGGATGGCGTGCGACGAGGGGCCCTACCTGAACGGCACCGACCTCGCGCCGTTTCCGCTGGCGTTCTTCGCCGCCGGCCTGCACTTCTGCTACTTGGAGCAGCTGGTGCGGCTCTGCCGGACCGAGGGGATCGCGCTGAAGGGGCTCTCGTCGGGCCAGGACACGCGTTACACGATGCGTGGCTCGGCGCTGCGCGGCGACATGACCGGCGGAGGCGTCCCGGTCGATCTCGACGTCGCGTTCGAGACTGACGCCGACCTCTCCGCAGACGCCGCCAGCCGGCTGGTCGCCCGGGCCCTGGCGCTCTCGCCCGGTCACGCCGTCATGCGCGACCTGTTCGAGAACACCTTCGCACTGCAGCTGAACGGCGGCGCGGTGGCCGTCGGCGATCAGGCCGCCTCCCCGAACGCGCTGTACCCCGATCCGCTGCCAGGATTCGACGCCGTGCGAGCCACCGGCGCCGATCAGTATCGCGCCGATCTCGTCACGAAGACCGATACGGTCGAGGTGAAGCACGGCGTCACCGGCGGCGCCGGGTCGAGCCTGACCGCCGAGCAGAAGCGGACGCTGCATGTCCGCTCGGACGCCACGCTCGGCGACGACGGCCTGCTCGTCAGCGACATCCGGCTGTTCCAGCCGCTCGGCAGTAGCTTCAGGTTCCTGGCCGACGCGGCCGGCGGCGACACGGCGCCGCCGCCGCTGGCCTATCTCTCCGCGGGCCTCGGGTTCTGCTACATGACGCAGCTCGGCCGCTACGCGCACATCACCAAGCAGAAGGTTCGCTCGACACGGATCGTCCAGGTCAACGGCTACACGCAACCCGGCACCGACGGCGAAACTGCTGGCGCGGCCGCCGTGGATACGCACGTCTACTTCGACGCGGACGAATCGGACGACGTCGCCCGCAAGTCGGTGCAGATGGGCGAGCAGACCTGCTTCCTCCACGCGTCGATGAGCGCGGCCCATCCGACCGTCGTCACGGCATCGCTCAACGGCCAGAAGATCGCCGTGCCGAGCGCCTGAGACACGAACGTCACCGTGCACAAGGAAGATCTCGAAACCGCCACGCCCGACGCGACGCGCGCGCGCCAGCTCGACCGCTTCAACGCGCTCCTTGACGAGATCCTGCCGGCCAACCGCTTCTATGCGCGGAAGCTCGCGGGGATCGAGCCGCCGATCGATTGGGAGACCTTCGCCGCGCTGCCGTTCACAACGAAGGCCGAGCTCGTCGAGGACCAGGCCGCGGCCCCGCCGCTCGGCACGATCGCCACCTACCCTCGCGAGCGGTACCTGACGTATCACCAGACCTCCGGCACGACGGGCCATCCGCTGATGGTCCTCGACACGCGCGAAAGCTGGGACTGGTGGATCGAGTGCTGGCAGTACATCTACCGCGCGGCCGGCGTCACCGACGCCGATCGGCTGTTCCTGGCATTCTCGTTCGGGCCGTTCATCGGCTTCTGGGCGGCGCACGCCGCCGGCCTCGAGCTCGGCGCCATGGGGATCCCGGGCGGCGGGCTGGATTCGAAGGCGCGTCTGCGGATGCTGGCCAGCGCGGAAGCGACGGTGCTGTTGAGCACACCGACCTACGCCCTACGCCTCGCCGAGGTCGCACGGCAGGCAGGGATCGATCTTTCTGCGACCGGTGTCCATGCGACGATCCACGCGGGCGAGCCGGGCGCCGGGATCCCGGCCGTGCGGAATCGGATCGAGGAGGCCTGGGGCGCCCGCTGCTTCGACCACTCAGGCGCCACCGAGGTCGGCGCCTACGGCTACACCTGCGCCGAGCAGACCGGCCTGCACCTGATCGAATCGGAATTCATCGGCGAAGTGCTCGACCCGGCAACAGGCCAAGCGGTGCCCGAGGGTGACGTCGGCGAGTTGGTCCTGACCAACCTCGGCCGCGCCGGCTGGCCGGTCATTCGGTATCGGACCGGCGATCTCGTAAAGGCCGGCGGCCACGATTGCGCCTGCGGCCGGACGTTCCAGATGCTGCCGGGCGGCCTCATCGGCCGCGCCGACGACCTGATGGTCGTGCGCGGGATCAATATCTATCCGTCGTCGATCGAGGCGATCGTTCGCGACTTCGACGTCGACGAGTTCCGGATCGTCAGGACCCGTCAGCAGGAAATGGAAGAGCTGGTCGTCGAGGTAGAGGCCGTCGCCGACGTCGCCGAGGCGCTGGCCGACGCCTTCTCCGAGCGGCTGGCCGTCAGGATTCCGACAAAGGTCGTCCCGGCCGACTCGCTTCCCCGCTTCGAGCTGAAGGCCCGGCGTGTGGTGGACGAACGCTAGGCGCGCTCCGGCGAAGCCGTCCGGACCAATGAGAAGCGGTGGCGCACCCCTTCAGGGGTGCGGTCGGACGATCCGAAGGATCGTCCTGCAAAGCCGCGGCATCCGCCGCGCCGTTCGCAGGCCTAAAGGCCCGCGCCACCTCGACGTCGGCGATCCGGGGGAACCTTCACGTCGCGGTTTCGCCTGGCTTCAGCTCCAGCAACCCGACGCCGCTAGGCAAGAGCGGCCGGAGCGCTTCGGGCGTTCCAGTCAAGACAGGGAAGGTCCCGTAATGCATCGGCACGACCTGGCGGACGCCGAGCAGCTCGGCGGCCAGCGCCGCGCCCTTCGGCCCCATCGTGTAATGGTCACCGATCGGCAGGAACGCGATCTCCGGCGCGTGCAGCTGCTTGATCAAAGCCATGTCGCCGAAAACGTCGGTATCGCCGGCGAAGTAGATCGCCCGGTCGTCCTCGAGCTTGACGACATAGCCCGCGGGTTCCCCGAGATAGACGACCTGGCCGTCGACCTCGACGCTACTGCTGTGCTGGGCCGATACCATCGTGACGTCGAGGCCCGCGACGGTGACGGTCCCACCCTTGTTGATGCCGTGCACCGGCTTCAGCCCCTGCTTCTCGAACCACTTCGCCAGTTCTACGATGGCGACGACCGGCGCGCCGGTCGCGCGAGCCACCGAGACCACCTCGCTGGCATGGTCGGCGTGGCCGTGTGTGACGAGGATGAGATCGGCGCGGTCGATCTTCTTGTGCTCCGGTGGGCACTTCGGGTTCGCCTCGAGCCACGGATCGAAGACGACCCGCCTACCGCCGGGCGTGGTGATGACGAACGTGCCGTGGCCGAGCCACTGGATGGCGAGTTTGGCCTGGGGAGTCATCGGGGCCTCATTCGAGTGCCAGCATCGAGTAGCCGTCCTCGGCGGTCCAGCTGACCTTGACCGTCGGACGACCGGTCTCCGGCCAGCGGACGTAGACAGTCACCTCCGGGTAGCGGTCCATGACCGGCTCGACCAGGGTCCGCGCGACCGCCTCGGGATCGACCTCGGCCGTCGCGTCGATCTCGATGACGAGCACGTCATCGGCGGTCGCCATCCGGGCGATCTGGTAGTCGTCGTTGACGAGCGCCGGGCCCGCGGCGGCGCCGGGGTCAGGCGAGCCGCATGCCGCGGTCAACACGGTCGCTGCGAGGATCGCGTCGAACCGCATCGTCAATCCCACTCGAACTTGCGCCCGGTCGAGTAGTGCAGGTAGGCGCTGCAGAAGTACCGCATCTCTAAGCTTGTTGCCGGACCGACGCCGGCTGATACATCCTAACAGTCCGGGGCAAGCGGCCCCGCCACCGACTTGGAAGCGACCCGATGCCGATCGACGAGCGACCCTACGGCGATGTCACCGTCCTGGCGCCTGCAGGGCCGCTGGTCGTGGAGCGCTTCGGTGAGCTGAAGCAGGCGGTGCAACGGCTGGTCGACGCGGGCGACCGCCGGGTCGTCATCACGCTCGAGCGGGTGCCCTACGCCGACAGCATCGGTGTCTCGGAACTGATCCGCGCCCACATGATCGTCCCCGCGCACGGCGGCCACCTGACGCTGGCCCGGGTGCCGGACCGCGTCCTCGAACTCCTGCGGATCACCGGACTCCTGGCAATCTTCGAGATCGTCGAGTCCGAGCGCGACGCGCTCGACCGCTAGCCCCTCGTCAGCACTACGCTCAGGCGCGGCGCTGTTTCGCCAGCCGGTCGACGCGGCGATAGATGCCGCTCGCATTCATCTTGGCGCAGCGGTCGAAGAAGTCGCTGCGCGGACCTGCCCACAGCAGATCGTCGACCGCATCGAACACCGGCGCGTCGACGCGCAGGGTGGCCAGTTCCCGAAACTTCACCGCCTCCGCGCGGTGGTCGACGAGGGTCTTGGCCAGCTTGGCCGCGCCGCGCACCTTGACGTCCCAGCCCTCGGTGGCCTCGGGAATCGCCTCGAGATGCTCGTAGCGACCGATGACGAGACCCGCCGACTTGGCACCCCACCCGCGAAGCCCCGGGAACCCATCGGCCGAGTCGCCCATCAGCGCGAGGTAGTCGGGAATCGACTCGGGCGCCACGCCGAACTTTTCTTTGACCTTTGTCGCGTTGCGCACGACGCCCGCCCGGCGGTCGAACTGGACGACCCGATCGCCGACGACACATTGCGCGAGGTCCTTGTCGGGCGTGCAAATGAAGACCTGCTCCACCCGCTCGTCCGCCACGGCGCGCATCGTCGCCGAGGCCAGACCGTCGTCAGCCTCGAACTCGCGCATCGGCCAGACCGCGACGCCCATGGCGGTCAGCGCGTCCTCCAGCGGGTGGAACTGCGCGTGCAGTATCGGATCGATCCCCTCGCCGGTCTTGTAGCCGGGCCAGAGTTCGTTTCGGAACGACTCGATGACGTGGTCGGTCGCCACCCCGAGATGGGTCACGTCATTCTCGAGCATCGTGACGATCGACCCGAGCACGCCCCGCACGGCGCCGATCTCGATGCCGTCGGCGTCCTTCGCTGCCGGCACGGCGTAGAAGTGCCGGAACAGCTCGTAGGTCCCGTCGATGAGAAAGACGTTCACAGGAGACACCTTACAACCTCTAGCCCCATTGCGTGGGCCGGCACAAGGACGAGGACTTCGCCTGCCCACCGATGTGGCAATCCTTCGGATTGCCCCGTTCGCGGGCCTCAAGGCCCGCGCCACCAGAGATCCGAGGCCCGGACCGGGCGCGGTGATCCCGGCTAACATAGGGCGGTCATGACGACGCCCGTGCCTCTGCTTCGCGGCCGCCCGGTGCGCGGCGCGCCGCCGCCGCACGAGCCCAAACCGGCCTGGCTGAAGGTCCGCGCCCCCGGATCGCCCGGCTACCGCCGCCTCAAGCAACTCGTCGGTTCGCTCGGCCTCCACACGGTGTGCGAGGAGGCGAACTGCCCCAACATCGGCGAGTGCTGGGATCACGGCACCGCGACCTTCATGATCCTCGGCGATGTCTGCACCCGGTCGTGCGGCTACTGCAACGTCATCCACGGCACGCCGCTGCCCCCTGACGCCGACGCGCCCGATCGCGTGGCCCGGGCGGTCGCAGCGCTCGAACTCGCCCACGTCGTCGTCACCTCGGTCGACCGCGACGATCTCTCCGACGGCGGAGCCGCGGTATTCGCGGCAACCGTCCGCGCCATCCGGGCGCGGCGCACGGCGTGCCGGATCGAACTCCTGATCCCCGACTTTCATGGGGCGCCCGACGCGCTGGACACCGTGCTCGCCGCCGGGCCCGACGTGATCAATCACAATCTCGAGACCGTCCGGCGCCTCTACCGGACAGCCCGGCCGGCCGGCCGATACGACCGGGCCCTCGCGCTGCTCGCGCGGGCAGCCCGGACCGCGCCGGCGATCCCTACGAAGTCCGGCGTGATGGTCGGTCTGGGCGAGACCGTCGACGAGGTGCGCGAGGCCATTGCCGACCTGCGACGCCACGACTGCCGGATGCTGACCATCGGACAGTACCTGCGACCGTCGCCCGCCCACCTGCCGTTGGTGCGGTACTACGCGCCGCGTGAGTTCGCCGATCTCGAACGCTACGCGCGCGACCTGGGCTATCTGCATGTCGAATCGGGGCCACTCGTCAGAAGCTCCTATCATGCCCACGAACAGGCCGACGCGATCGCGCGCGGGGGGCGCTGACCCGAAGCCGACGCTCTCGGCGATCCGCCAGACGATCGTGCATTGCGATCGCTGCCCGCGCCTGCGCGCGTACTGCGCCCGCGTGGCGCGTGAGAAGAAGGTCGCGCACCGCGACGACGTGTACTGGGGCAAGCCGGTGCCCGGCTTCGGCGACCGGCGAGCGCGCGTGCTGGTCGTCGGGCTCGCGCCGGCGGCGCACGGCGCGAACCGCACCGGCCGCGTCTTCACGGGCGACGGCTCGGGCGACTTCCTGATGCGGGCGATGCATCGGAACGGGTTCGCCAGTATCCCGACGGCGCGTCATGCCAAGGACGGCCTGAAGCTCCGCGACGCCTACATCACCGCCGCCGTGCGCTGCGCGCCGCCAGGCAACAAACCGACCCGGGCCGAGATCGCCAACTGTCAGCCCCACCTCGAAGCTGAACTCGGCGCGCTGACCCAGGTCGAGGTCGTGGTGGCGCTCGGCCGGATCGCGTACGACACCTACTGGCGGATCATGCGCGCGCGCGGGCTCCGCCCCTCACCGCGGCCCGCCTTCGAGCACGGCCTGGTGTTCACGCCCGAGGACGGCCCGGCGCTCATCGCGTCGTATCACCCGAGTCGCCAGAATACGAACACGGGCAAGCTGACGCAGCCGATGCTCGCGCGGATCTTCAGAACCGCCGGCCAGCTGATCGGTTCATGACCCCGGACCGCGTGCGCGAGGCGCGTGCTGAGCCAGGTCGATTCTGGGGTTACAATCGGAGGATGCGCCGACCGGAGACACTCGGCACCCTGCGCCAAGCCATCGAGGCCGGCGAGGTGCCACGCCGCCCCGTCAAGCAAGAGCTTCGCGACAACCTGCTGCAACGCCTGCGCGACGACGCGCCGCTGTTTCCTGGCATCGTCGGCTACGACGAAACCGTGATCCCGCAGCTCGTGAATGCCGTGCTGTCGAAGCACCACTTCATTCTGCTCGGCCTGCGCGGACAGGCCAAGAGCCGGATCCTGCGCGCGCTCGTCACGTTGCTCGACGACGCCGTCCCGGTCGTCCGCGGGTGCGAGATTCATGACGATCCCCTGACGCCGCTCTGCAGCGCCTGTCGGCGCCAGATCGCCGAGGACGGCGACAGCGTGCCGATCGACTGGCTCGACCGCGAGACGCGCTTCGTCGAAAAGCTCGCGACGCCCGATGTCACGATCGCCGACATGGTGGGCGACATCGACCCGATCAAGGCGGCCCGCGCCGGGCTCGGACTCTCGGACGAGCTGACGATGCACTACGGACTCCTGCCCCGCGCGCATCGCGGCATCTTCGCCGTCAACGAACTGCCGGACCTCGCGGGCAAAATTCAGGTTGGATTGTTCAACATCCTGCAGGAGGGCGACGTCCAGATCAAAGGCTACCCGATCCGTCTGCCGCTCGACGTGATGATGGTCTTCACCGCCAACCCGGAGGACTACACGGCGCGCGGGAAGATCATCACGCCGCTCAAGGATCGCATCGGCTCGGAGATCCGGACCCACTACCCGATGACGCGTCATGAAGGCATGGCGATCACCGAGCAGGAAGCCTGGATTGGACGGCGCCCGGACGCGACGGCAACCGACGGGATCGAAGTCCCGACCTACGTCCGCGAGATTGTCGAGGAGGTGGCGTTCCTGGCGCGCCAGGACTCCAAGATCGACAAACGTTCGGGCGTCAGCCAGCGCCTCCCCATCACCTGCCTGGAAAACGTCGTCTCGAACGCCGAACGTCGCGCCGCGCTCAACGGGGAATCGTCGATCGTCCCTCGGGTCACCGACATCTACGCCGCCCTGCCATCGATCACGGGCAAGTTCGAACTCGAGTACGAGGGTGAACTGCGTGGCGTCGATGCCGTGGCGCACGACCTCATCCGCGGCGCCGTGGCCAACGTCTTCGGCGGATACATCGACGCCAGCGACGCACAACAGGTCGTGGAGTGGTTCGACCTCGGGGGGGCGCTGCAGATCACGGACACGTCGTCGGCCGCGGAATTCCTGACACAGACCGACCAGGTGCAGGGCCTCGACACGCTGGCCGACGCCATTGGCGTCAAGTCGTCGGCCCCGCCGCCCGCGCGTGCCTCAGCGGTGGACTTCGTGCTGGAAGGACTGTTCGCGCAGAAGAAGATCACGCGATCCGACGACTGGTGCTACGAGGCCGCCGAGCACCCCAAGACCCAGCTGCGGATGGAGCAGGAATTCTTCGAAGAAGAACTGCCCGGCCGAGGCAAGAAGAAGTACTACAACTGAGTCCGCGCCCGACGGCGGCGACCAGTCATGCGATACAAGTACACCCGGTTCACCGGTGAGGATCTCGAAGGGCTCGACCTCGAAGAGATCCTCTCGAAGCTGTCCGACCTGCTGCTCTCCAGCGGGTTCGACAGCCCGCATGGAGAGCCGGACGACGAGGGCGATCACACCCTGCAGTCGCTGCACGACGCCATTCTCGAAGCGATTCTCGGCGGCGACCTGCTACCCGACGAAACGGTCGAGCGGCTGCTCGGCGATCCCGTGGACGTCGACAGCCAGACCCAACTCGAAGAGCTGATTCAGCAGATCATCGAACGGATGGCGCAGCAAGGCTACATCACGATGAGTCCCGATCTCGACGCCGAGCGCGAGCATCGAGCGGGCGGTGAGGGCATGTCGCAGGACGACGCCGACGTGCAGTTCGAGATCACCGACAAGAGCCTGGACTTCCTCGGCTACCGTGCCCTCCGCGACCTGTTGGGCTCGGTCGGACGCAGCAGTTTCGGCCGTCACGACACGCGTGACCAGGCGACCGGCGTCGAGGCCAGCGGCGCGATCAAGCCGTACGAGTTCGGCGACACGCTCAACCTCGACCCGAGTGGGACGATCCTGAACGCGGTTCAGCGCGCCGGCCTGCCGACCGGTGGGGGCACGGCCGGCATCGACGTCGAGTACGACGACCTGGTCGTGAACCAGGGCGAGTACCAGAGTTCGTGCGCGACGGTGCTGATGCTCGACTGCAGCCACAGCATGATCCTGTACGGCGAGGATCGGTTCACGCCCGCCAAGCGGGTCGCGCTGGCGCTGACCAACCTCATCCGCCGGCAGTACCCCGGCGACGCCCTCCAGGTGGTCCTGTTCCACGATTCGGCCGAGGAAATTCCGATCAAGCAGCTGGCGCGGGTGCGCGTGGGGCCGTACTACACGAACACCCGCGAGGGCCTGCGGCTGGCGCGCCGGATGCTCGAACGCCAGCAGAAGGACATGCGGCAGATCATCATGATCACCGACGGCAAGCCCTCGGCGCTGACACAGCCCGACGGCCGGATCTACCGGAACGCGTTCGGCCTCGACCCGCTCATCGTCTCCGAGACGTTCGCCGAGGTCGCGGCCTGCCGCAAGGCTGGCATCCTCATCAACACGTTCATGCTGGCGCGCGACTACGACCTGGTCAGCTTCGTCCGCCGAGTCGCCAAGATCTGCCACGGCAAGGCCTACTTCACGACGCCGTACAGCCTCGGTCAGTACGTCCTCATGGACTACATGAACAACAAGACGAAGACGATCCACTGACCGCGCGTGCGCGGACGACCCTGGCCATGCTGCCGCCCTCTATCCCGATCTTCCCGCTCCCCAACGTCGTCCTGTTTCCCAACGTCTTCCTCCCGCTCCACATCTTCGAACAGCGGTTTCGGGAGATGGTGGCGGACGCGGTTGCGGGCGACCGCATCATCGGGATGGTCCTGCTGCGGCCGGGCTGGGAGGAGGATTACCAGGGCCGGCCGCCGGTCTATCCCGTCGGCTGTGCGGGCCTGATCACGAACTTCGAGCAGCTGGACGACGGCCGCTACAACATCATCCTTCGCGGGATGCAGAAGTTCCGGATCGGCGACGAGGACGACCGGCGCAGCTATCGGCAGGCGCGCGTGGAAGGCATCGCGGAGCCGATCGACGATACCGTCCGAGAGGCGATCCGTCGCGACCGCGGACGGTTGGAGGCCGTGGTCGCGAAGGGCCTGCGCCAGGCCGGCACGGAAGGCCAGGTGCCCACCTCGATGCCCGACGAGGATCTCGTCAACGCGCTGGCCCAGTACCTCGATCTCGAGCCGGTCGAGAAGCAGGCGCTGCTCGAACGCGACGGCCCACTGGCCCGCTGCGAATCGCTGATCGAGCTGCTGGAGATGAAGATGCTACTGGCCAGCCACGCCGGACAGCCTTACGAGGTGCAGTGAGAAGCGGCTAGCCGCTTCGCGATCGCGTCAATGACCACCTGGCCGTGAAAGCGGCCGTTCTCGATGAAGATCCGCCCGCTGTGCACGCCGGTGAGGGCGGTGCCGGCGATGTAGAAGCCGGGCACGTTCGACTCGAGCGTCGCCGCATCGTGCTCCGGCACGAAGGTCTCCGGATCCAGCCGCACGCCCGCCTGTCGCATCAGCGTCGAGTCGGTGCGGTAGCCGGTCATCAACAAGACGTGATCGGCCGGCAGGACCTCGGGGCGCCCCCGGGTCTCGACGACGACTTCGCGGGGGTGGATCTCCCGCACGTCGGTCTCGAAACGCGCCGGAATCGATCCTTCCGCGATCCGATTCTCGATGTCCGGTCGCACCCAGTACTTGATCGAGCGGCCCAGCTCGGCGTGACGATGCACCAGTGTCACCTGCGCACCGGCGCGGTACAGCTCCAGCGCGGCCTCGGCGGCCGAGTTCTTGCCCCCCACCACCACCACGCGCTGCCGGTAGTAGCGATGGGCCTCGTCGTAGTAGTGCGAGACATGCGGCAGGTCCTCGCCGGGAATACCCAACAGGTTGGGATGGTCGTAGCAGCCGATCGCCAGCACGACCGTTCGCGCGTCGAGCTGCCGCTCGGCTCCTTCGGACGACCGGATGTCGACCGTGAAGGTCTCGGTACCGCTCGCCTGCGGCGGGTGCACCGCGGTCACTTGCTCCCCCAGCTCCACCGACAGCGCGTGGGCATCGGCGACGCGACGGTAGTAGCGCAGCGACTCCAGCCGGGTCGGCTTGTCGTAGGGCGTCACGAACGGCATCCCGCCGATCTCCAGCAACTCAGGCGTCGTGAAGAACACCATCTGCTTCGGAAAGTTGAACAGCGAATTGACCAGCACGCCCTTCTCGAGGACGGTGTAATCGAGCCCGTGCTGCTTGGCGGCGATGGCGGCGGCGAGCCCGGCCGGGCCGGCGCCGATGATGATCACGTCACGTGGCGACATTCCGAGAGCGTCCTCCTGGATGCGGTCGGGTGAGCGCTAGAACCCACCCGCCGACTTCTCGAAATTCAACCGGTCGACGGCCACGCGGCCGTTGCTGATCACGAGCAAGACGTCCTCGACGACACCGACGTCCGCCAACGGGTCGGCGGCGACGGCGATGAGGTCGGCCTCGAGGCCGGCCTCGATCGCCCCGGTGCGGCGTTCCAGACGCAGCAACTCGGCCGCCGTCACCGTCGCGGCCTGGATCGCCTCCAGCGGCGTGAGGCCCATGTCGACGAATGCGCCGATCTCGTGGGAGATCCGCGTCAAACTCGACGGCCCGTAGCTGGTGTCGCTGCCCGTCACGAGCCGGACGCCGATCGCGTGCGCCCGCGCGACCACGTCGCGCAGTCGCGGCAGCATGTGCCGGCCCCGCACTCGCAGGGCGGGCACGTCGTAGTCGCCCCCGGCCTCGCTCACGTCGACGACGGTCATGTAAGTCGGCACGAGGAAGGTGCCGTTGGCCTCCATCAGGCGCAGCGTCCGATCGCTCAGGTAGGTGCCGTGCTCGATGCTGCGCACGCCGGCGCTAACGGCGGCGTAGGCGCCCTCGTCTCCGTGGGCGTGCGCTTCGACGGGCACGCCGCCGGCCGCGGCTTCCTCGACGATGGCGCGGACTTCGGCTTCGGTGAGCACCTGCTTTCGCGGGTCGGTCCCCACCAGGCCGGCGCGCTCGGTCGCGGCCGTCTTGATGACACCGACGCCGTGCTCCAGATTGATCCGGACCAGCAGCCGCAGCTTCTCGATGGTGTCAACTCGCGGGAGCAGGTCGGCCAACTTCGGATCGGCCACGATGGCGCTGCCGATCTCCGCACGCACGAAGATCCCGGCGGGCACGACGTCGGGCCCCGCGATCACGCCGCGCGCGGCCAAGGTCTCCAGCGCCACGTCGTTGTAGGTCGCGCCGCCGGCGCTGCGCACCGTCGTGACCCCGGACTCGAGCGCGCGCCGCGCCGCATCGAGACTGGCCAGGTGCGTGTGGGCGTCGATCAGGCCGGGCAGCAGGTGATTGCCGCGCACGTCGATCACCCGGACGCCGTCCGGCGGTGCCTCACCGATCGAGGAGATCACGCCGTCTCGGACGACCACGCTGCTCGGCGCGGAGATCGATCCGGTGCGCACGTCGACGATGCGCGCGTTGACGAGCGCCAGCGGCTCCGCCGGCGCCGGCCGCTGCTGGGCGCGCAGGCCCTCATCTGATCCGCAGGCGACCACCAGGCCGAGTGCCCACCCGACATGCTGAAGTGTCCGGTTCATGTCATACCTCTCGCGCCGAGCCCAGCCGGGCGGACGCGCGCGTCGTGCGTACCGATGCCGTGCGTGACGCCGTCAGCGAGGGCGGTACTCGACCTCGACGTTGCTGACGATCGCGATCGGCCGACCGGGCGACTGGAACGTGTCCCGGCCGTCGATCCGGATGACCTCGAGCAGCTCGCCGAGAATGCTGACCTCGGTGATCTCCGCCGGAACCGTCACGACGACCCGCTCGAGGTCGACGGGCGCGACCGCCTTGACGCCACGCGGGCCCGCTCCGCCATCGATCCGGTCGACCAGGTCGTCCGCGTTCCGAAACTCGCTCTGGACGACGCCACGGGCGAGGAGCGCCCCGTCGGCCGTGAGCACGCCGACCGTTGCCGTATAACGCGCGAAGGCACGACCCGCCCGGATCTGGTCCTCGGAGTAGGTGTGCCGATTGGACAGGTCGAACGTCAGCGTTGCCTCGCCGCGATGAGGCGGGATGGTCACGATGATCCCGCTGATCGGATCCCGCCCGGTCAGCACGTCGCAGAAGCGACGCTCCGTCGTGAGGCCCCGGCCGAGCATCGACGGACAGGCGACCTCCGCCGGCTCGGGTTGAGCCCGCAACTCGACGCCGACGGTCGCCACAACGAGCCCGAGGCACAGCGCCCATCGATACGTGGGACCCCTGGCGACCACGACGTCAGACTTCCTCGGCGACACACGCCGCGCCTTGCTCGGACATCGCACTCCACGACGTGGCCCCGCCGCGCCGGCGGATGAGCTCGAGGAACTCCATCCGGGTGCGCGCATCCTCGCGCAACACGCCGTGCATGGCGCTCGTCACCGCCGTGGAGTTCTGCTTCTGGACACCCCGCATCGACATGCACAGGTGGGTCGCTTCGAGCACGACCGCGACGCCGAGCGGGTTGAGGGTCTCGCGGAGGGTGTTGGCGATCTGATTGGTCAGCCGCTCCTGGACCTGCAACCGGCGGCTGAAGACCTCGACCAGGCGCGGAATCTTGCTGAGCCCGATGACCTTGCCACGGGGCACGTAGGCGACGTGGCACTTTCCGAAGAACGGCAAGAGGTGATGCTCGCACAGCGAATAGAAATCGATGTCCTTCACGATCACCATTTCGCTGTAGTCGACGTCGAACAAGGCGCCATTGAGCACGGTCGCCACATCGGCGTCGTAGCCCGACGTGAGGAACTTCAGCGCCCGTTCGACCCGCTCCGGCGTCCGCGCCAGACCATCCCGCGTCGGGTCCTCCCCGAGTTCCGCCAGGAGCGTCCGGACGAGATCGCGCATCGAATCATTGTACATGAGCGGTAGCGGCGGTGAGGCCGAGGCGCGAAGCACGGGAGTCGGGTGGCGCGGCCCGCGACGGTGAGGCGAGGCACGTGGCACGGGAGTCGGGTGGCGCGGCCCTTCAGGGCCGCGATTCGCAGGGCTCAAGCCCTGCGCCACCTTAGTACTCGTAGAAGCCGCGGCCGCTCTTGCGGCCGAGGCGACCGGCCAGCACCATCCGCTTGAGGAGCGGCGGCGGCGCGTAGGCCGGCTCCTTGAACTCCTGAAACATGATCTCGGCGATGTAGTAGGTCGTGTCGAGCCCGACGAAGTCCAGCAACGTGAGCGGCCCCATCGGGTGGCCACACCCGAGCGTCATCCCCTTGTCGATGTCTTCGGCGGTGCCGATCCCCCGCTCGTAGGCGCGAATGGCGTCGAGCAGGAAGGGCACGAGCAACCGATTGACGATGAACCCGGGCCGGTCGGGCGCCGTGATCGGCTGCTTGCCCAACGACTCGGCAAACGCGAACACGGCCTGGTAGGTCGCGTCACTCGTCGTCAGCGCGCGGACCACCTCGACCAGCTTCATGATCGGCACCGGGTTGAAGAAGTGCAGCCCGGCAAACCGATCCGGCCGCTTGGTCGCGGCCGCAATCTCGGTGACGCAGAGCGACGAGGTATTCGACGCGAAGATCGTCGCATCGCCCACAACGCCTTCGACGGCGGCGAACGCCTCGCGCTTGGCGTCGAGATTCTCCACGATCGCTTCGATGACCAGATCGCACGCGCTCAGATCCTCGACGCGGGTCGTGCCGCTCAGACGGCCGCGTGTCTCGTCACGCACCTCACTGGTCAGCTTGCCCTTCTTGACGCCGGCCTCGAGAAACGCGTCGATGCGGCCGAGGCCGGCGGCGAGCGCACCCTCGTCGACTTCCCGGACGACCGTGCGGTAGCCCGCCTGCGCGCACACTTGCGCGATCCCCGATCCCATCAGCCCGCACCCGAGTACCCCGACCGTCTGCATCGTCATCTCTGCCTCCGCACTTCGATTCACGCCGCTTCGACCAGCGCCGCGATCCCCTGTCCCCCACCGATGCACGCGGTCGCAATGCCGCGCCGCAGCCCGCGCCTTCGCAGCTCGAGCAGCAGCGTCAGCAACAGCCGGGTGCCGGTCATACCGAGCGGATGCCCCAGCGCAATCGCGCCGCCGTTGACGTTTACGCGGTCGCGGTCCAGCGCGAGCGCCTGCTCCACCGCCAGGTACTGGCCGGCGAACGCCTCGTTGACTTCAACCAGATCGATGTCGCCCAACGAGAGGCCGGCCTTCTCCAGCAACTGCCGCGTCGCCGGTACCGGCCCGAGGCCCATCAACCTCGGCTCGACACCGGTCACGGCCCACCCGACCAGGCGGCCCAGCGGACTGAGCGCCCGGCGTTCGACCGCCGCCTCGGAGGCCAGGACCAGCGCGGCGCCGCCGTCGACGATCCCACTGGCGTTGCCGGCCGTCACGGTGCCGTCCTTCGTGAACGCGGGCGGCAGCGATGCCAGCGTGTCGAGCGTCGTGTCGGGCCGCAGGTGGTCGTCGCGCGCGACGGTGACCGGTCCCTTGCGAGTCTCGACCTCGACCGGCACCACTTCCTCGCCGAGCCGCCCTTCGTCCCACGCCCGTGCCGCCAACTGCTGGCTCCGCAGCGCGTAGGCATCCTGCGCCGCGCGGTCGATGCCGTACTCCGCCGCGCAGTTCTCGGCGGTGTCGGCCATGGTGCACCCACTCACCGGGTCGAGCAGACCGGACCAGAGCGAATCCTCGAGCTCGCCGTTGCCCAGCCGGAGGCCACTGCGCATCCCCCGCACGACATGCGGCGCCTGCGTCATGTTCTCCATGCCGCCGGCCAACACGACCTCCGCTTCCTCGAGCTGGAGATGCTGGGCGCCCGTCACGGCCGCCTGCAGGCCCGAGCCACAGAGCCGGTTGACCGTCAACGCCGGCACCTCGATCGGAAGCCCCGCCTTGAGGCCCACGTGGCGCGCACCGTAGATGGCGTCGCTGCTCGTCTGCTGGACGTTGCCGAAGACAACGTGGTCGATCCATGCGGGCTCGACGCCGCTGCGATCCATAGCGGCGCGCGACGCGATGGCGCCCAGCTCGATCGCGGACAGGTCCTTGAACATCCCGACATGGCGGGTCATCGGCGTCCGCGCGCCGCCCACGATATGGACCGGTCCGTGCATCGCGCGCTACGCTCCGCCCGCGCCGATCGCCGCGACGACGGCGTCCCCGGTCTCCCGGGTCCCTAGTGTGCCCCCGATATCGCGCGGCCCCTGCCCCGCGCGCACCACGTCGGCCACAGCCTGCTCGATCGACGCGGCGTCGTCCGCAAGCCCGAGGTCGTCGAGCATGAGCGCCGACGACAGAATGGCGCCGATCGGATTGGCGACGTTCTTGCCGGCGTACTTGGGCGCGGAGCCGTGGACTGGCTCGAACATCGACGTTCGACCCGGGTGGAGGTTGCCCGACGCCGCCATTCCCAGGCCGCCCTGCAACTGCGCGCCGAGGTCGGTGACGATGTCGCCGAACATGTTGTTCGTGACGATCACGTCGAACTGCGCCGGGTTCTTCACGAGCTGCATCGCCATCGCGTCGATGAACAGATGCCACGCCTCGACCGTCGGATACTGCGGCGCCATTTCCTCGAACACGCGCTGCCAGAGCGCGTGGCCGTGCCTGAGCGCGTTGCTCTTGTCGGCCATGCACAGCCGGCGCCGGGGGGTCTTCGCCGCGTACTCGAACGCATGCTTGATGATGCGGTGGACGCCCTTGTAGGTGTTGATCTCCTCCTGCACGGCGATCTCGTCTGGCGTGCCGGCCTTGAACCGTCCGCCGACGCCGACGTACATCCCCTCGGTGTTCTCGCGAAACACGACGAAGTTCACTTCATCGGGGCCGCAGCCCTTCAGTGGACAGAAGCGGGCGTCGAGCAGCTTCACCGGCCGGTAGTTCACGTAGAGGTCGAGCTTGAAGCGCGTCTCGAGGAGAATCTCGCGGGCGTGCCGCATGTCGGGGATGCGGGGATCGCCGAGCGCGCCGATAAAGATCGCGTCGAACTCCTCCTGCAGCATCCGGTGACCGTCGGGCGGCATCGCCACGCCGGTCTCGAGGTAGTGGTCGGCCCCGTAGGGCAGCGTTTCGAGCTGGAATTGGCGGCCGAACCGCCGACCGACCGCCTCGACGACCTTCACGGCCTCCGACGTCACATCGACCCCGATGCCGTCTCCAGGAATGACTGCAATCTTCATCAGCATGTCTCGGGCGTCAGGCACGTTCGAGCGCCATCGCCATGCCCATCCCGCCACTGACGCACAGCGTAGCGAGACCGCGCGCCGCGTCGCGCCGGGCCAACTCGTGGAGCAGGGTCACGATGATGCGCGCGCCGGTGCAGCCGATCGGATGCCCGAGCGCGATCGCGCCGCCGTTGACGTTGAGCCGGTCGCGGGCGATCGGCACGTCGCGCAGCACCGCCAGGACCTGCACCGCGAACGCTTCATTCAACTCCACCAGATCGAAGTCGTCGACCGACCGCTGGAATCGTGCCAGCAGCTTCTGGATCGCGGGCACCGGACCGATGCCCATGATTCTCGGATCGACCCCGGCGCTCGCCCAGCCGGTGATCGTCGCCAACGGCCGGCAGCCCAGCTGCGCCGCCCGGGACGCGCTCGCCAGCACCAGCGCCGCGCCGCCGTCGGTGATGCCCGAGGCCGAGCCCGCGGTGATGATCCCCGCATGCCCCTCGACCTCACCGAACACCGGCGTCAGTTTCTGGAGCAACTCGAGCGTCGTGCCGGCCCGCGGGTGTTCGTCGCGCGCGATCGTCGTCACGCGCCCCTTCCGGCTGGCCACCTCGACCGGCGCGATCTCGGCGTCGAAGCGCCCCCCGGCAATGGCCGCCTCGGCGCGCGCCTGGCTCTCGAGCGCGTAGCCGTCCGATTCGTCGCGCGAGATACCGTACTGGTGTGCGAGGATCTCGGCGGTCTCGCCCATGATCAGGTCGGAAAGCGGACAGCTGAACCCGTCGCGATACATCGCGTCGACGAACTCGACGTTGCCCAGCCGGTGGCCCCAGCGTGCGTCCTTCGCGTCGACCAGATACGGCATCCGGCTCATCGACTCGACGCCGCCGGCCAGAACCACGTCGGCCTCGCCCAGCGCAATTGCCTGGGCTCCGCTGGCTATCGCCTGCAATCCGGAGGCGCAGGCCTTGTTGATGGTTTGAGCCGGCACGCTGTGTGGGAGACCGACGCGATGGCCGACCTGCCGGGCCGGATTCGGCCCCGATCCGGCCTGCCTGGCGTGGCCGAACCAGACGTCGTCGACGCTGGCGACGTCGATCCCCGCGCGCGTCAGCGCCGCTTTCGCCGCGACCGCGCCGAGCTCCGCCGGATGCACGTCACGGAGCCCGCCGCCGTACTTTCCTATCGGAGTACGAGCAGCGCCTAGGATGACGACATCGTCGACGGGCATAACCTTCGCATCATAGCAGAATGGCAGAATGGCAGAACTGCGCAGAACTGCCCGATCACGCGATCGGATCGCGCGCACGCCCGTTGCCAAACCCCCACGTGGGTGCGAGAATGGAACCGCGTCCTACGATGCGCATCATCCTCATCGGCGGTGGCGAAATCGGCTACGCCCTGGCCAGGGCGCTCGCTCCCGACCACGACCTGCACGTCATCGATCATAATCCGGCCACGGCCGATCGCTTTCACTCCCTCGATGTGAACTTCGTGCTCGGGAGCGGGACAAGCGCCGACGTGCTGCGGCGCGGCGACGTCGAGTCGGTCGACCTCGCCATCGCGTGCACCGGTCTCGACGAAGTCAACATCGTCGCCTGCTCGATCGCCAAGAACCTGGGGGCCGCCAAGACAGTCTGCTTCGTGTCGCGGGACGACTTCCTCGGCACCGTCGGCGGCCGCAACAGCCTGCGCGAGCACTTCGGCGTCGATCAGGTGATCTGGCCCGAAGCCCAGCTGGCCGAGGCAATCGAGCGGATCATCGCGGCGCCCGGCGCGATCGATGCCGAGATCTTCGCGGGCGGACAGGTCCAGCTGCTGGAGTACAGGCTCGGCGTTGGCTCACCGCTGACGGCCGGCCCACTCGCCTCGCTGCAACTGCCGCGCGGCGTGGTGATGGTGGCGGCCAAGCACGGCGACACCATCACGATCCCGCACGGCGAGACGCGGCTCGAACCCGGCGACAAGGCGATCGTGATGGGGCGCCGCGAGGCCATGGCCGGCATCGAGGCCAAGGTGGCGCCGGACGGCGGGGGCCTGCACGACGCGCGACGGGTCACCATTATCGGCGGCGGCGACGTCGGGTTCCGGCTGGCGCAACTCTTGGATCAACGCGACGATGTGAGCCTCCAGGTCATCGAACGCGACGCGGCGCGAGGAGAAATGCTGGCCGCCACGCTGACGCGCGCGCTGATCCTCCGGGGTGACGGGACCGACCTCGAACTGCTCGAAACGGAGAACATTGGTCGCAGCGACGTGCTCGTGTCGGTCATCGACAATGACGAGCGCAACCTGCTGGCATCGCTCCTCGGCCGGCAGCTGGGCGTCGACAAGATCATCACGCGGGTGAGCAAGCCGGCCAACCTCCGCTTGTTCGAGCGGGTGGGCATCGACGTCGCGCTGTCGGCCCGGGGCGCCGCCGTCGAGTCGGTCGTCCATCAGATCGAGGGCGGCAAGGCCGAACTGCTCGCCGTGCTCGAGGAAGGCCAGGCGAAGGTCTTCGAGCTGATCGTCCCTGACGACTATCCGGCCACGGCGCTCAAGGACCTCGCCGCACCGCCCGAATCGATCGTAGGCACGATTCTGAGAAACGGCGACGCGATCGTCCCGTCCGGCGACGACCGGATCGAGCCGGGCGACCGGCTGCTCGTGTTCTGTACCGACGCATCCTCGGACCGGGTGCGGAAGTTCTTCTCGTCCTAATAGGAGGCCATCCGGATCGCACGCCATGCGACTGGCGATCGTCCTTCACCTCACCGGCACCATCCTCCGCGTTTTCGGCGCCGCGTTCCTGGCGCCACTCCTCGTCGCGCTCTACTACGGGGAAACGTCGGACGCGATCGGCTTCGTCGGCGCGGGCCTGCTGGCGGCGGTGGCCGGGCAGGCGATGCGCCGCCGCGTCGACCAGCGCGAATGGGTGCTCCGGCGCGTCGAGGGCATGGCCGTCGTCGCCGGCACCTGGCTCCTGGTCGCCGTCATCGGCTCGGTGCCCTACGCGGTCGCCGGCCTGGGGACGGTCGACGCGCTGTTCGAGTCGATGTCCGGGATCACGGCGACCGGCGCCACGATCTTCACGGACTTCGGGATGTTCGGACGGGGCCTGCTGTTCTGGCGCTCATTGTCGCAGTGGCTGGGCGGGATGGGCGTCATCACACTCTTCATCGCCGTCCTGCCCCGCCTCGCCATCGGCGGAAGGCAACTCTTCTTCACCGAGGCGCCCGGGCCGACCGACGACGGCCTGACCCCCCAGGTCCGGAAGACCGCCGGCTTGCTCTGGCGCCTGTATGCCGGTCTCACCCTGGCCGAGTTCGTGGCGCTGATGCTGGCGGGCATGTCGGCCTACGATGCGATCTGCCATGCCATGACGACGATCGCCGCCGGCGGCTTCTCGCCGAATCCTGAATCGATCATGGGCTACCAGTCGGCCGCCATCGAGTGGATCATCTGCGGGTTCATGTTCCTGGCCGGCGCCAACTTCGCCTTGCAGTACCGCGCGCTGCGCGGGCGTCCGCGCGCGCTCTTCGGCGACGACGAGTTCCGCGTCTACGCCGGCATCGTCTTGGTTGCAGCGGTCGCCCTCACCGGCTTCCTGGTGCAGGCCGGTGCGGCCACGGTCGACGCGGTGCGCGCTGGCCTGTTTCAGACGCTGTCGATCCTGACGACGACCGGCTATGCCAGCGAGGACTTCGGGCTCTGGAACGACCAGGCGCGGCTGGTCCTGCTCGTGCTGATGTTCATCGGGGGCTGCGCCGGTTCGGCCGCGGGTGGGCCGAAGGTCGTGCGACAGGTGCTCATCGCGCGGTACACGCTGCTCGAACTGAAGAAGACGCTGCACCCGCGGGCGGTGCTGCCGGTCAAACTGGGCGGGAAGGTCGTCCCCGACGACGTCATGCGCGCCGTCCTCGTGTTCTTCCTCTTCTACCTGCTGGCCTTCGCCGTGTGCGCCGGCCTGGTCGTGGCACTTGGCGCCGACATCGTGACCGGCATCACGGCGGCGACCGGCGCCCTCGGCAACATCGGCCCCGGGTTCAATCAGGTCGGCCCGATGGCCAGCTACGCCGACCTGCACCCGGTCAGCAAGATCGTCCTGACGATGGCGATGTGGGTCGGCCGGCTGGAGGTGCTGACGGTGCTGGCGCTGCTCCGACCCGAGGTCTGGCAGTCGGTGACGGTCCGCGCAGATTGACGCTGGCGGTCTCGTGCGAGCACCCGATAAGCCCTAGAGAGTGCCGTTGGGGGCCTCCCTGGCGGGGCTGGAAACTATAAGGTCCGTTTGGGGCGCATAACAGACGTTTATGTCCTCTGAACGACGCGACGGCCCGCGCCTCGACATCCTCGGCGAACTCAACGGCGAGGTGATGGTCTTCCAGGCGATGAACGTCCGGGACCTCAGCATCGCCGGTGCCAAGGTCGAGACGCCGTTCGCGCTGCAACTCGACTCCATTCACGAGTTCCGCCTCACGCTGGGCGAACAGTCCGTCGTCGTGAAGGGGCGGGTGGCCCACTGCCAGATCAGCGACGTCGAGCAGGAGCACATCTCTTACCAGACCGGCATCGAGTTCGTCGACCTCGGCGAGAAGGTCACCGAAGCGATCGACGCCTTCCTCGAAACCGTCCGCTCCGAACGGCGCGGCGGCATCTAACCCCGGAACTCACCTGGCTTGACGTCCCTGGCTTGTCCTGAACGCCGATGGCTGTGTTGCGCCTCGGTCACTTGGGCCCACCAAACTCCCTCGTCGCGCCTTGCCCTCGCCGCCCAGTCCGGCGCCAGAACACGTCGAGCCAGGTGAGTCCTAGGGTTCCAGATCAGCGGACGCGCACGTAGTCGAGGTAGTCGCCGGAGGGAATCCGGGGCGCCTGACCCAGTGGGGCGTTGTAGAAGTAGGCCCAGGCCCGCGCCGTCCGCCCATCCTCGAGGGTGACGTCGGTCTGGCTGCGGGTATAGAGGCTGTGGTCGGGGTCGGTCGGACGGTGGCCCTCGATCGTGTCCAGGGCCTGGAACACGGCGGTGGCATCGACTTCCCCACCGTGGATCTCGTGCACCTCACCCCAGACACGTCCATCCGGCGCCGGGACCGCGGCCGGATAGATTCCCAGATCGTAGAGCGCGGCCTGCATCGAGCCTTTCCCGACGTAGCTCAAGCGTTCTTCGATCCCGGCGCGCCGGCGCCGGTCGAAGCCCGTCCGCAGCGTGCCGTAGAAGAACACCAGATCAGGCACCGTCTCTACCCCAGCGTTGGTTCCGGAATCGGCCGTGCGGCGGCGGCACAACGAGGACACACCACCCCCGGCGGAGTTCCTCAGCGCGTATCTGCGAATGACGCCAGAAACCGGGTCGGAATGAAGAAGGATGAGGACGAATAAAACGGCCGCGGCTGCCTAACTGTCTGGCGCAGTGTATGAGGAGGGGTAACGCGAGTCAAGGCCGTGCGAACCCACCGAACCGGGCGACGTCGTCACTCGCCGGGCGGCGGCTCGGACGGCACCAGCATCTCGAACAGCTCGTCGGGAATGACGAAGGACAGCGCCACGCGCGTCCCGGTCCCGCCCAGTTGAATCGAATCGAGCGCCACCTGCCAGACCGGGCGGCTCCCGGCCTGCATCCGCGCCAGCGCCATGAGCCCGCCGAGCACGTCGCGCAGGTTCTGGGCCGCCGCTTCGTCGCTCGCATCGGCTCGGATCACTCCACTCAGCCCGCCATTGACCCGGCCGCCGGCCGCGAAGTGCCGGAGCGCGGGCAACTGGGCGGCGACCTGCGGGGGCAACTCGGCCCGTTCGGTGAGGCTATCGAGACGTCCCACGGCCCAGGCGTTGAACTCGGGCTCCATTTCCTGCACGAGCCGCATCAGGTCCTCGTTCGCCGTCACGCTCTGAGCGCCGGACTCGAGCGCCATCCGGACCAGCCCGAGGTCGCCCAGCATCGCCAGGCCGGGCTCGACGAAGGCCAGGGCGAAGGGCCGACCGTCTTCCTCGATTTGTAGCAGGCTTCGTCCATCGAGATCCTCGATCTCGGCACCGTGCTGGCGCGCCAGCGCTTCGAGGTGTTCGTCGTCGAACCGCCCGCGCAGCAAGACGACGGCGGATTCGTCGTCATCCTCCAACGCGTTCGGGACGAACCCGGCCACCACGTGGTCGATGTCGGCCTCGAGGTTGATCCCGGTCTGGACTTCGAACTCCTCCCGCACCGCACTGTCCGGCTCGACCTGCCGAAAGCGCTCGCGCAACCTCGAATTCATCACCGCGCGGAGGTCGGCGTAGGCGACGATGGTGGTCTCCGCGGGCAGGTACTCGAGATCCGACGCTCGGTCCTGGGGCGTCTCGATCGTGCTCCGACCGCCGTAGTACGCCACCACCCCGGCACAGAGGCCGAGCAGGAGGACGCCCCCAGAAACGGTCAGAAACAGCCGGTTATTCCTGATCATGCCGCGATTCCTAACGAATTATACCGATCGGCCGCGCGAAAAGTTCCGCAGCGCCGTCACTGGTCATTGATCCAGGACATACTCGCGACGCTCGACCGCGCGCACCGCCAGCAGGACCGCCACGGCCCAGATGACAGCCAGCCAGAACAGGCTGCTGGCAGTCGATGGCACCTCACGGAACACGGCCGCCAGAAGGCTGACCACACCGTCCTGAGGGATGGCGTGCGGCACCAGGCCCTGCAGGTAGTGGGCGATGCTGAACTGCTTCAGGTATCCGGGCACCGCGACGACCGCCGGCTCCCACCCGAAGATGAAGACGAGTCCCATCAGCAGGGGCCGCCGGAACCAGGCACCCACGAAGGCGAAGACGGCGCCATAGACCGCCAGGCCCAGGGCCAGCAGGGCGAGGTCGATGAGCAGTGAGGGGAACCCCGCCGCGAGCGAGCCCCCACGCGAGGGCACGACCAGAAAGTAGATCAGCATCACCGACGGCAGGACGACGAACCCCGTGCAGGCCAGATACGCGAGGTACTTCCCCATCAGCACCGCCCCCCGGCGAATGGGGCGGGTAAACAGATACGTGATCGTGCGATCCTCCACCTCATCGGCCATCAGCGCCGTGCCGTAGAAGACGCCGAGCACAGGCACCGTGAACCGCAGGAAGAACACCCATACCATCAGCCCGAAGATCGTCGGACCGCTGACGACCAGGTCGTTCACGCGGAACGCCGGCAGGTCCAGGGCGAACGCCACTCGCACGACGAACGCCACGAGCACGGGGCCGCCGGTCACCAGCGCCATGAAGACGGTGCGCCGCGACCACAGCATCTCCCCTAGCGACACGTCGAAGACGCGCGCCGCGCCCGCCCAGAACGAGGGCATCTTGGTAGCCAGAGTCGCGGAGGGGATCGGAGCCTCGGTCACGTCTACTTCACCAGGTAGGCGAACACCGCCTGCAGGTTGTCATCGGGCGAGTCGATCTCGTCGATCGCCCCGTGCGTCCCCGAGGCCGCCAACGCCGTCAGGCGGCCGTAGAACGCATCGGGTTCGGCGGTCTCGACGACGATGCCGCCGGACTCGAAGGTGAGGCTGAGCACATCGGCTTCAGCCAGCAGTTCCCGGGCGAGCGCGCGCGGCTGCTCCGCTCGCACGCGCACCTTGTGCGGGTGTTCATCGATGAGGTCGCGGATATGGTGGACGTCGCCTTCGGCGAGGATCCGGCCGTTGTGCATCAGGCAGATGTTCGACGTCATCGCCTCGATCTCGTGGAGGATGTGGCTCGACACGATAACGCTCTTGCCCTGGCGCCCCCAGTCGCGGATCCAGCGGATCGTACGGCGCCGGGCGATCGGATCCATGCCCGCCAACGGCTCGTCGAGGATGAGCAGGTCCGGGTCGTGCGCCAGCGCCTGGGCGAGCTTCACGCGCTGGCGCATCCCCTTGCTATAGGCGCCGATCTTCTTGTCGGCGACCTCGAGCAGATCGACGGCGCCGAGGGCGCGGCGTGCCGAGGCCTCCGCGGCGTCCCGCTCCAGGCCGTGCATCCCCACCAGCGCGGTCAGCCACTCGAGGCCGGTCATCCGGTCGTAGAACGCATCCTGCTCGGGGCAGAACCCGAGTCGGAGATACAGCGCCGGGTTGCCCCAGATGGGCTCGCCGAGCACCAGCACCCGACCCTGGCTCGGCTTGAGCTGCCCCGTCATGAGCTTGAGCAGCGTCGACTTGCCGGCGCCATTGGGTCCGAGCAGTCCGGTCACCCCGGGGGGCACCGTGACGCTGACGTCGTTCAGCCCGATCACCTGGCCGTACCACTTCGACAGGTGCTCGGCGACGAGCGGCGCGGTCACGTGACCACCTCGACGGCGCGCACCCGCCGTTCCAGGACCACGATCGACAGGCCGAGCAGCCCGAGTGTGACGACCGCGGAGAGCAGCCACGGCGTGTCGTACCGCCCGGGCAGCCGGAAGATGACGTCGCCCACCTGGTCGAGGTTGGCCGTCACCGACACCCAGGCGGCCATCGAGCCACCGCTCGCGGCGCGCAGCGCCTGGAACATCGCATCGGAGAACAGGACGACACCCGCGTACAGGATGCCGACGTAGCGGCTGCTGGTCGACAGCGACGACAGCGCCAGCATCGTCAGGGAGGCCAGGAGCACCTGAAGCCCCGCGAGGAGCGTGATCGCCGGAATCAAGAAGAGATTGCGGGCGACGAACTCGGCGCTGCCGCTGAACACCATCTGGACGCCGAGCAGACTCATCGCGGGCAGCCAGGTCACGAACAGGAGAAACGCAAAGAGGATCGCCAGCTTGCCGGCCACGTACTCGGTGCGGCCCAGCGGCTTCGACAGGTAGAGCGCCAGCGCATTGGCACGGCGATCGTTCGCGATGAGACCGGCGCCGACGTAGATCGTCACGAAGAAGACGAAGAGGCGCTGCTGCTCGAGAAACTCCCGGAAGGTCTCGGCCGTCGGCGCGAGCAAGGCGATCTCCCCGAAGTTCACCGACAGGTAGATCTGGACAGCCCGCACCAGGAACGGCACCCACGCAAAGACCAGCAGCGCCAAGACGAGGCGCCGGGCCAGTAGCGCCCGGATCCCGGCCCAGGCGATCACGGCCCAGGCGGCGCCGGGCCGCGCCCGGTTACCGCGATAGTGTCGATAGCTCTGATCGTGAATAGGCATCGCTTCTCGGACGGCCCTTTGCGCTACTCTTCCCCGACCGCCCGCGCGAACACATCCTCGAGCGTCGACAGGCTGGGCTTGAGGTGGCGCACCTGCACTCCCTCGCGCTCGGCCAGCTGGAACAGGTCGCGCGGCCCCAGGGGTTCCGGCACGAAGACGCGCAGGGTTCCGTCCTCGTGTTCTGGAGACTCCATGCCCGCCGCGCGCACCGCGCGGAGAAACGACTCCGCCTCGCCCTTGACGCGCAGCTCGTAGAGGCGCCCGCTCGGCCCCTTCAACTCGGCAATCGGGCCGTTGGCCACCACGGTGCCCCGATCCATCACAACGACGTGGCGGCAGGCCTGCTCGACGTCGGGCAGCAGATGCGACGACAAGATGAGGTTGACGGATTTGCGCTCGGCCAGATCTTGAATGAGCGCCAGCATCTCGTCGCGGCCGGCCGGGTCCATGCCGTTGGTGGGCTCGTCCAGGAAGAGCAGATCCGGATCGTGCACCAGCGCCTGCGCCAGCTTGATCCGCTGCTTCATCCCAGTGGAATAGGTCTCGAGATTGCGGTAGCGCGCCTCGCCCAGCCCGACGTAGTGCAAGACCTCGTGCGCGCGGCGCATCGCGTCGGTCGCCGGCAGCCCGGCGAGCTGACCGCAATAGCCGACGAACGACACCGCATTCATGCCCGGAATGTGCGCGTCGTTCTCGGGCATGTAGCCGAGCCGGGCGCGGATCTCGAGAGGCTCGCGCGCCACGTCGAGATCGAGGACGCGCATCTGCCCGCGGTCGGGCACCACCAGACCGAGCAGCGCCTTCAGCATCGTGCTCTTGCCCGAACCGTTGGGCCCAAGCAGACCGACCGCGCCCGACTCGAACACGGCGTCGACCTCGCGCAGCGCGGCATTCGTGCCGTACGACACGGTCACGCGGTCGAGACGTGCGACGGCGCTGGGGGTGGACATCTCTGGACTCTGTCGATGGACGTATCGGCGCGCGCTCACCCGGAATATACGGCCGGCGACATCGGGGAGTTCACGCCGGCTGACGCCGCTACAGCGAGCCGCGCAGGCCGAGCGTGTCGGCGACCTCGCGCATGAAGCCGATCACGTTCGTGATGTGCTCGTCGAGCGGTAGGCCCAGTTCCTCGGCACCCAGGCGGAGGTCGTCTCGGCTGACGCCGCGCGCGAACGCCTTGTCCTTCATCCGCTTCTTGACCGACTTGGCCTCGAGGTCGAGCACGCTCTTGGACGGGCGCACGAGCGACGCCGCCGTGACGAATCCGGCCAGCTCGTCGCAGGCAAACAACGCATGCTCGAGTCGCGACTCCCGCTTCACCTCGGTGCGTTCGGCGTGCGACAGGATCGCGCGAATCACGACGTCTGGATAGCCGCGCTCCTTGAGAATCTCGGAGCCGCGAAACGGGTGGTCGTCCAGGCTCGGCCACCGCTCGTAGTCGAAGTCGTGCAGCAGGCCGACGACTCGCCAGAGCGTCTCGTCCTCGTCAAACAGGCGGGCGTACCCGTGCATGGCGGCTTCCACGGCGAGGCCGTGCTTCCGCAGGTTCTCGCCCTGGGTGTGCTCCATCAACAACTCCCGCGCCGCGTCTCGATTGAGCTCCATCATGTACCTCGGGTCTGCGCCTCCCGCTTCATCGCCACGGCGCGCGCGATCACCTTCTGTGCCTTCCGCGTCAGATCGTAACCACCGAGCGCCGAGGGATCGGCCGCGTCGGATACTTGCGACTGTCAGGTATCCCACATCATTCGCGATTCGCGGGGCTGAAGCCCCGCGCCGCCGTCACGATAGGATCCGCCACCGTCACGACAGATCCAGGCCCCGATCTAGAGCGAAAGCGAGGCATTTGCATTCAGATTCGGTGCGGCCGTGACGCCGCGCGCCAACTGGCGGAGGCCGGCGGCGGCGATCATCGCCGCATTGTCGGTCGACAGCGCCAGCGTCGGTAGAAACACCGGCAGGCGCCGCGCATCGCCGCGCGCCGCCGCGTCCTCACGCAGGCGGCTGTTCGCCGACACGCCGCCCGCAATGCCGACCGACCTGGCCCCGAGTCGTTGCGCCGCCTCGAACGTGCGATCGAGCAGCGCATCGACGACGGCGCGTTGAAAACTGGCGCAGACGTCGGCGAGTTCGGCCTCCGGCAGCGCGGCGGCGCCGGTCTCGGCCAGCCTGGCCGCGACATGCCGCTTGACCGCCGTCTTGATGCCGCTGAAGCTGAAATCGGTCATCCCTTCCTGCCCCGCGTACCCGGGCGTCGGCGGCCGGATCCGATCGCGGTGGGTGATCCTGGCGACCGGGAAATCGACGGCGCGGGGGTTGCCGGTGCGGGCCAGCCGGTCGACGACCGGTCCGCCGGGGTAGGTCAGGCCGAGCACCTTCCCGACCTTGTCGAAGGCCTCGCCCGCCGCATCGTCGCGCGTCCGGCCGACCAATTGATACGTGCCCGGCGTCAGCACGAGATAGAGGCAGGTGTGGCCGCCCGACACGACCAGGACGACGGCCGGCAACGGCAGCGCACCGTTGTGCAGAAACAGCGACTCGATGTGTCCCGCCAGGTGATGGACCGGCACGAGCGGCACCCCGAGCGTCAGCGCCACTGACTTGGCGAACGCCACGCCGACGAGGAGGGAGCCGACCAGGCCGGGCCCCTGGGTGACGGCGACCGCGTCGAGGTCGGTCCAGCTCAGCTCGGCGTCGCTCAGCGCCCGTTCGGTCACGCCGCAGATGTCCCTGACGTGCTGCCGCGACGCCAACTCGGGCACGATCCCGCCCCACTCACGGTGGATCTCGACCTGCGACGCGATCACCGAGGACGCGATCGCCCACGGACGCTCGGCCTCGGCGGTCTCCACGACGACGGCCGCCGCCGTCTCATCGCACGAGGTCTCGACCCCCAGGATCCGCATCGGCTAGCAGTCCGTGGTGAAGGTGCCGCGTAGCATCGAGAGCGCCGAGGCACCCGCCCCGCCAGGCGCGAAGAGGGAGCATGCCGGGAGTATTCGACCGATGAGCAACGCCGCGGGGCGGGATGCATCGGCGCTCGAATGCAGCGGCACTTTCACCACGGGCTGCTCCTAGGGCGCGGTCTCGCGGGCCACGCCCTCGACGGCGGTGCGCAGGCTCTCGTCGTACGGCGCCCGGCAGACCCCACGTTCGGTGATGATCGCCGAGACGTAGCGGTGCGGCGTCACATCGAACGCCGGGTTCCGTACGCTGGCCCCCTCCGGCGCCAGCTGCGACCCGCCGAGATGCGTCACCTCGCGAGCATCGCGCTCTTCGATCGGAATCTTCGTGCCGTCGGCGGTGGCCAGATCGATCGTCGAGGTCGGCGCCGCGACGTAGAACGGCAGGTCGTGCGCCTGCGCGAGCACCGCCACGCCGTAGGTGCCGATCTTGTTCGCCACGTCGCCATTGGCCGCGATCCGATCGGCGCCGACGACGACCAGATCGACCTGTCCATCGCGCATCAACGGTGCCGCCATGCTGTCGGTGATGACGGTCGTGTCGATGCCGTCGCGCACCAGCTCCCACGCCGTCAGCCGGGCCCCCTGCAGGAACGGCCGCGTCTCGTCGGCGAAGACCGCCACGCTCTTCCCCTGCTCGACCGCACCGCGAATGACGCCGAGCGCCGTGCCGTAGCCAGCCGTCGCCAGCGCGCCGGCGTTGCAGTGGGTCAGCACCCGCGCCGGGTCGGGCACGACGCCCGCGCCGTGGGCGCCCAGCGCTCGGCAACTCGCGACATCCTCGTCGTGGATGACGTGCGCTTCACGCTTCAGCGACGCGGCTACCTCCTCCACAGCCCGACCGGCGCGCACGTCGGCCGCGAATACGCGCTTCATCCGATCGATCGCCCAGAAGAGGTTGACCGCGGTCGGCCGGGTGCCCGCCATCAGGTCGCACAGCTTGTAGAACTCGGTCGCCAGCTGGGTCGTCCCCTTCGCCTCGCTGCGCGCCACGCCGATCGCCAGCCCCATCGCCGCCGCCACGCCGATCGCCGGCGCCCCCCGGATGACCATGGTCGTGATCGCGCGCGCCACCGCGGCGCCGGTCCGGCACTCGACGTACTTCTCCACCTTGGGCAACTTCCGTTGATCGATCATGACGATCGCGTCGTCACGCCATTCGATGGTTGGCAACATGGGAAAAATAATATCGCAGTCACAGACGACGGATGAGTCCGGTCAGGAACGCGCCGAATGGCTCGGCGAGCCGCTCGGCGACCTGCAACACGTCGTCGTGGTGGAGCGGCTCGGGCAACACGCCGGCGGCCATGTTCGTGATGCACGACAGACCCAGCACCTCCAGGCCCATCTGGCGCGCCACGATCGCCTCGGGGACGGTCGACATGCCGACCGCGTCGGCGCCGACCGTCCCGAGGAAGCGGATCTCGGCCGGGGTCTCGTAGCTGGGCCCGTGCACGGCGGCGTAGACGCCGTGGGTCAACCGCAGCGGCAGCGGGAGCGCCTGCCCCACCTCATCGGCCAACTGACGCAGCCGCCGCGCGTAGACCTCGCTCATGTCCGGAAAGCGGTAGCCGAAGCGATCGTCGTGCGGGCCGATGAGCGGGTTGTCGCCCATAAGATTGATGTGGTCGTCGACGATCATGACGCAGCCGGACGTCAAGGCGGTGTTGATGCCGCCTGACGCGTTGGTCAGCACCAGCACCGGCACGCCCAGGCAGGCCAGTACCCGTGGCGCGAAGGCGATCTCCGGCCGCGTGTAGCCCTGGTAGCGATGCGCGCGGCCCGACAGGACGACGACCCGCCGGTCGGCGACCGTCCCCGCGGTGAGCGCACCGACGTGGCCGATCAGCGGGTCGGACGGCCAGTGCGGGATGTCGGCGTAGGAGACGACGACCGGGTCGGTGACCGTCTCGGCGAACCGGCCCAGGCCCGATCCGAGGACGACCCCCGCCGCCGGCTCAGCTGGCAGGCGCGCGCGCAGGAACGCCACGGCTTCCTCGACGTGATCGAAATCGGTAGCCATGCCGTCAGATCAACAACGCCGCGATGGACGCATTGATGAGCGTGGCCACGAACCCGCCGAACAACGCGCGCGTACCGAGACGGGCCAGATCGCCCCGCCGGGAGGGCGCCAGGCCGCCCAGGCCGCCCAGGAGGATCCCCACCGACCCGAAGTTGGCAAAGCCCGTCAGCGCGTAGGTGGCCAGCACGAACGACCGCGGCTCGATGACGCCCTGGTACTCGGTCGACAGCTTGACGTAGGCGACGAACTCGGTGGCGACGATCTTCGTGCCCAGCAGATCGGCCATCGCCGCGACGTCCGCGGAGGCCACGCCCATCAGCAGCGCCGCAGGCGCGAAGGCGACCGAGAAGACGCTGGTGAGCGAGAGCGCCGGATGCACGAGCGCGAGCAGATAGTCGATCAGGGCGATGAAGGCCAGGAACGCGATCAGCATCGCCACCACGTTGATGGCGAGGATCATCCCCTGGCTCGCCCCGCCGGCGGCCGCGTCGATCACGTTGGCGTGCTCGCGTTCCACTTCGAGCGTCACCGTGCCGCGAGTCTTGGGCACCTCCGACTCGGGCATCAGGATCTTCGACAGGTACAGCCCACAGGGCGCCGCCATGACGCTGGTGGTGAGGATCGCCACCACGTCGGCACCCAGGCTGATGTAAATTGCCATGACGGCGCCCGAGATCGTCGCCATGCCGCCGACCATCAACGTCAGCAGCTCTGACTGCGTCATGTGAGGCACGTACGGGCGGACTATGATCGGCGCTTCGGTCTGTCCCATGAACACGTTGGCCACCGCCGACAGGGTTTCGGCACCGCTCGTGTTGAGGAAATAGACCACCACCCGCGCCGTCTGCTTCACGAGAAACTGCAGCAGCCCGAAGTGATAGAGCACGGTGAAGAACGACGAGATGAAGATGATGATCGGCAGCGCCGTGAAGGCAAAGACGAAGCCGCCCGGAAACAGCTGCGACACCACCTCCGGGTCGGCCAGCCCGCCGAAGACGAAGCGCGAGCCCGCGTCGGTGAACTCCATGAAGCGCTCGGCGGCCCGCGCGATCGCGGTGAACAGCGCGTAGCCCGGCCTGACGCCGCCGATCTCGAATTTCAGAATGATGAAGGCCAGCGTAATCTGGAGCCCCAGTCCCCAGCCCACCATGCGCCACGGAATCTGGCGGACACTCGTGGAACACGCGGCGGCCAGGCTGATGAACGCGGCCACTCCCAGGACGGCTCGAACGCGCGGGTCGACCAGCTCCCGCATCACGTAGGCGACGGCGACGAGGCCAACAGCGGCCGCGGCAAAGAGCAGTCGCTGGCGACGGGCGGGGTCCTCGAACATCGTCGTCATTGTCGGCATCGTCAAGTGGTCGTCAGGCCACGGTCTCCAGAATGCGCGGCGGCGGCGGTGGCGCCACGTCGTCGATCCGCACGGCGCGCGTGACGAGCTCACGCGCGGCGTCAAGCCCGCGCGTCTCGCGATGATGCAGCTCGACCACCGGATCGCCCGCGGTCACCGGCTCGCCCATCCCGACCCGCACGACGACACCAACCGCGTGGTCGACCGCGTGGTCGACCTGGTCGCGCCCCGCACCGAGCACGACCGCCGCGCGCCCGACCAACTCGGCGTCGAGCGCGGCGAGATACCCGCTCCGGGGCGCCGGCACGCGATCGACCGTCGGCACCGACGGCATCCGGGCCGGCGCATCAACCACCCGGGGGTCTCCGCCCTGGGCCTCGATCGTCTCGCGCAGCGTCTCCAGTCCGCGGCCGTCATCGAGCGCCGCGCCGACCCGTGTCCGCGCCTCCTCGAGGGACGTCTCCAGCCCGGCCGCCTCCACCATCCGGGCCGCCAGCTCCACCGACAGCGTCGTCAAGTCGTCAGGCCCCTCACCGCGCAGCGTCGCGAAGCACTCGGCCATCTCCAGGGCGTTGCCGACGGCGCACCCGCGCGGCGCGTCCATCGCGGTCAGGACCGCCCGCATCCGAACCCCGGCGGCGTTGCCGATGGCCACCAGGCAATCGGCCAGCTCACGGGCCTGGGTCGTCGTCTTCATGAACGCGCCTCGGCCCACCGTGACGTCGAGCACCAGGCCGTCGAGGTCCGCCGCGAGCTTCTTGCTCATGATCGACGCGGCAATGAGCGGAACACTCTCGACCGTCGCCGTCGCGTCGCGCAGCGCGTACAACACCCGGTCGGCCGGCGCCAGCGTCTCGGTCTGGCCGACCAGGCAGCAGCCGGTCCGGTCGAGGACTCCGCGGATCTCATCGGGCGTCAGGACTGTCCTGAACCCGGGGATCGATTCCAGCTTGTCGAGCGTCCCGCCGGTATGCCCGAGGCCGCGCCCCGACACCATCGGCACTGCCACACCGCACGCCGCGGCCAGCGGCGCCAGCACCGGCGAGGTCTTGTCACCCACGCCCCCGGTGCTGTGCTTGTCGACCTTAGGCCTCGCTACGGCCGACAGGTCCAGGCGCGAGCCCGACGCCGTCATCGCCGCCGTCATCGCCTCGGTCTCGCCCGCCGACATGCCGCACAGCACGACGGCCATCAGCCACGCGGACGCCTGATAGGCCGGAATCTGGTCCGCGGCGACCCCGCGAACGAAAAACCCAATTTCGTCCGGGGTCAATTCCCCGCCGTCACGCTTTTTCCGGATCAGATCGACCGCACGCATACCGCAACGGTGCCGAGTATAGAGGATAATAGGGCCTCACATGGCTGAGGCGACTCCACGCACGCCGTTGGCCGCGGACCTGGCAGACCGAGTCACCGAGTTTGCCCGGTCCTACAAGGCCGCGGCCCGCACGTTCTCGATGTATCCGGACGGCCAAGAACTGCCCCGCAAGCGGGAAGCCAACCTCTGGGAAACGGCCGGCACCGAACGCGACGTGAGCATTCTCTCTCCGCTGGATCCGGCCGACTACGGGATCGACCCCCTGGAAATCGTCGATCTGGGTTAGCAACCCGTACCGTGACCGACACGCTCCGCGCACTGTTCGTCACCGCCGTGGCCTCGGGCGCGGGTTTCGCGTGGCTCGCGCTGCGGACCTCCCGCCTCGAGCGCCAGGGTCCAGAGCGGCTGGTCGGGGAACTCCGGCTGGCGCAGGTGGCCGCGCTGCTCCTGGCATTCGTCGCCGGCGCCTACCTCGGCTTCGCAGCGTCGGCGAGCACCGCCGAGGCCGCCGGACTCGACGTCGCCCTGGCACTCGTGTTCTTCGTCGCGGCCGCGGTGGCGCCGACACGCGATCCGGGCGAAGCCTTGGTCGTGCTGGCGCTCGCCTTCGGGGCGCACGCCGTCGTCGACATCCTCCATCGTCCGGGGGCATTGCCCGTGGGCGTCGTGCCGCAGTGGTACCTCGTCGGCTGCGCGGTCTACAACGTGGCGCTGGGCGCGCTATGCTACCTGCCGCTGCTGCGCCGGGGATGATGCCGATGACGACACGGCCCGCCCGCATTCCAGTGTTCACGACACGCGTCCTGACCGCTGTTCGGCGGATTCCCCCGGGCCGGGTCGCCACCTACGGGGATGTGGCGGCGATGGCCGGCCAGCCGCGCGCTTCCCGGGCGGTCGGCAACATCATGCGTGACTGCCGCCGGTCCGATGTACCCTGTCACCGGGTAATCGCGGCGGGCGGGCGGCTGGGCGGGTTCGGCGGCAGCCCCGTGCTGAAGCAGCAACTGCTGCGGGCCGAGGGGCTGCAGGTGGGCCGGACGACGGTGCGGCAGTTCGCCGAGGTCAGGTGGCGGGGACGAGCTTCGCGGCCGTAGCACTCGCGAACCCCGGCACGGCCGTCCCCGTATCTGCTTGAGAGGGACGCTCTTGCGGGCGCCAAATCATCGGGGAACGCGACGGCAACGCTTCGTCCCCTGTTCCTCGTCTCACTGGACAGGCCGAGTGAGAACAGCCGACGCCGACTTGGTGGCCCGCTGCAAGCGGGGAGAACCGAGTGCCTTCGAGGCGCTCTATCGCCAGCATTCGTCCCGGCTGTACAACCTGGCCTACCGGATGGTCGGCAACGCCGCCGACGCCGAGGATCTGCTGCAGGAGATTTTCCTGCTGGCACATCGCAAGCTCGGCAGCTTCAAGGGGCAGTCGGCACTCGGCACGTGGTTGTATCGACTCGCCACGAACCTGTGCCTCGACCACTTGAGAAGCAAGGCGGCCCGCACCGCCCAGGCGACTTCATCCATCGATGAGGAATCGCCGAGCGGCCGGCGCTACGACCCGGCCGCGCCGGCGGTGCAACCGGTCATGTCGATCGACCTGGAGCGGGCGATCGCGCGGCTGCCGGAAGTGCCCTGCCCCCCTTGGTGGTCCATTGATTATGAGAGAGGTCGGGTCAGATTTCCCCTCCCATGAGCCAGCCCGGTCGGCCGTCTCCTTCACCACCACGAGCGCCAGCGCCTGATCGGCGCTGACCGTCCGCAGGCGGCGGTGTTCCAGCTCCAAGGCCCTGAGCC
>PCAK01000025.1 GCA_002730525.1 Acidobacteriota bacterium
GCAGGAGACCGCAGACCGGGCTGGCTGATGAGAGGGGAAATCTAACCCGATCTCTCTCATAATAAGTGGACCATCATTGGGGGCAGGTCACTTGTTTCCCTTCTCGGATCAGTCGGTTCCATACAACCGATCGCCGAAGTCGCCGAGGCCGGGCACGATGAACTTCTGCCCGTTCAGCGTCGGGTCCACCGAGGCGGTGTAGATCGCGGCTTGCGGATGCGCCGCCTCCACGGTGGCGATGCCCTCGACGGTGGCCACGATGCAGAGGACTTGCGTGTCCCTCACGCCGGCGTCCGACAGCAGGTCGAGGGCGGCGACGGCGCTGCCACCCGTGGCGAGCATCGGGTCGACGAGCAGGACCCGCGCGCCGGCGATCTGCTCCGGTAGCTTCGAGTAGTACGTCGATGCAACTGCCGTCTGCTCGTCGCGCTGCAGCCCGATGTAGCCGACGCGCGCCGAGGGTAGCAGGTCCAGGATCGCGTCGAGCATGCTCAGGCCGGCGCGCAGCACCGGGACCACGACAATCTCGCCGTCGACCAGCTGTGCCGGCGCCTGTCCGAGCGGCGTGTCCACCGTCGCGTCGCGCGTTGGTAGCGTCCGGGTCGCCTCCACGGCCAGCGCGGTCGTGAGCCGGCCGGCGTGGCGTCTGAACTCGGCGGCGTCGGTGGCGGTTCGACGGAGCGTGGCGAGAGCGTCCTGCACGATCGGGTGGGTTATGACGTGGACGGGCATCGCGCCACTATAGCGCACCGTCGCGGGCGCCGCGGGGCTCTGCCTTCGGGTAAGATCCGGATCATGCAAGCGATGACGCGTGTGCACGCCACGACGTGCCTCAGGGTGGTCGGAGTGCTGGCGTGGGCCAGCGTCACCGTGGCCCAGCCGGTCGACCCGGTGCGCCAGGTCGATCTGCTGCTCACGGGCGGAACGGTCGTCACAATGGATGCTGCGGGGCGCGTCATTCCGCAGGGTGCGGTGGCCGTGGCTGGTGCCGACATCGTCGCGGTCGGGCCTGCTGCCGAGCTTGGCTCGACAATCGTGGCGGCGACGACGATCGACACCTCCGGCCAGATCGTGCTGCCCGGCCTGGTCAATAGCCATACGCACGCGGCGATGGTGATGTACCGCGGGCTAGCCGACGACCTGGCGCTCCTCGAGTGGCTCGAGCAGTACATTTTTCCAGCTGAAGCCCAGACGCTGACGCCGGAGTTCGTCCGCGTGGCGTCCGAGCTGGCCGCGCTGGAGATGATCCGCTCGGGGACGACGACCTTCGTCGACATGTACTACTTCGAGGAGGTGGTCGCCGAGGTCGCGGCGGCGGCCGGTCTGCGGGCCGTACTGGGGCAGACGGTGATCCAGTTTCCCGTGCCCGATGCCGCCACGCCGGCCGACGCGCTGGCGCGAGCCGAGACGTTCATTCAGGCGTGGGCCGGGCACGAGCGGATCACGCCCGCCCTGGCACCGCACGCCATGTACACCCTGGACGAGGCGACGTTGCTGGCGGTCAGGGATCTGGCCCGACGCCACGACGTGCCGGTGCTGATCCATCTGGCCGAAACCGAGGACGAGTTGCGCATTGCCGAGGAGCGTCATGGCACCACGCCCACCGGGTACCTGGAGGCCATCGGCTTCTGGGGCCCGTCGGTGCTGGCGGCCCACGGCGTCTGGGTGTCTGCGGCCGACATCGACATCCTCCGGCGCCACGACGTCGGGGTGTCGCACAACCCGGAAAGCAACATGAAGCTGGCGAGTGGCACGGCGCCCGTGCCCGGCTATCTGGCAGCAGGCATCGATCTTGGACTCGGGACGGATGGCGCCGCCAGCAACAACGACCTCGACATGTTCGAGGCGATGCGGCTGGCGTCGCTCCTCCACAAGCTGCAGGCACGGGACCCACGGGTGGTCAGTGCCGGGGATTCGCTGCGACTGGCAACGGTCGGGGGGGCGCGCGCGATCGGCCTCGAGTCGGAGATCGGCTCACTGGATCCGGGGAAGCGCGCCGACCTCATCGTCGTTTCGATGGCGGCCGCGCGGCAGACGCCGATGTACGATCCGATCTCGCACCTGGTCTACACCACTCGCGGTGACGATGTGGTGACCACGATCGTCCATGGCCGCGTCCTCATGCGGGATGGGCGCGTTGTGACGTTGGATGAGCCGGCGGTGCTGGCCGCCGCGCACCAGCTGGCCGCGGAGGTCAGCGCGGCGGTGGGGCCGGCGGCTCGATGACTGCGATGTGCGGTAGATGGCGGAACCGTTCGGCGTGATCGAGGCCGTATCCGACGACGAAGCGGTCGTCGATCTCGAAGCCGACATAGTCGACGGGAGCGTCGACGGCACGGCGAGTGGGCTTGCTCAGCAGGCAGGCCGTCTTGAGGCTCGACGGCGCTCGCGCGCGCAGCACGGCGTGCAGGTAGTGCAGCGTCCGCCCAGTGTCAACGATGTCTTCGACGATCAACACGGGCCGGCCCTCGATTGCCGAGTCGAGATCCTTCAGGAGCTGGATCTCGCCCGACGAGGTCGCGCCATCGAGGTACGAGGCGATGACGATGAAGTCGAGCGTCAGCGGCGTCCGCATCGCGCGGATCAGGTCGGCGGCGAAGACGAAGCTGCCTTTCAAGACGCCCACCACATGCAAGGGGTCGTCGGTCTGGTGATCCGCATCGATCGCGCGTGCCATCGCGCGGACGCGAGCCTGAATCTCTTCCGCGGTGTACAGGATCGTGTCGATGGCAGGCGGGGGCATGTCGTCGGCGACGCCGCAGACTATCACAATCGAGATCGCCAGCATGGCGCGGAGCCGGTGCCCGGCCGGCCGCGGGATCGCCTGAGATGAAGCGCTTCCAGATCATCACCGAGGACGTGGCGCGAGACCTCGAGCCTGGTACTACCGTCGAGCTGGCGCGCGAGGGGCAGATCACTCCGCTGGCGCGCGACACGCTGTCAGCCCGCCGGGTGACCGTCGTGCGGCAGGGCGAGGTCGGCGCTGATGAGCTGAGCCGCGCGGCGACCCGGGAGATTCGGGTCGTCGCCGTGGGCGCGGACCACACCGGGGTGGACCTGAAGCGTGAGGTTCTGGCGCACCTGCGGTCGCGGGGCCTGACGGCACGCGATCTCGGCACCCACTCCTCGGATCGGGTGGACTACCCGGATGTGGCGGCCGACGTCGCCCGGGCGGTCGCGCGGGGAGACGCTGATGCCGGGGTCGTCATCGACGGAGCGGGTGTCGGCTCGGCGGTTGCCGCGAACAAGATCGCTGGCATCCGCGCGGTGATGGCGACCGAGCCGCTGGTCGCCCGCTACGCCCGCGAGCACGTCGGGGTCAACGTGCTGACGCTAGGGGCGACGCTGGTGGACGCCCAGCGCGCCGCGGCGGTGATCGATGCCTGGCTGTCGGCAAGGATGGCAGAGGCCCGTTATCTGAGGCGCGTAGCGAAGATCCGACGGTTGGAGCAACTCGGCGCCGCGGGAAAGGGGCGGTTAGATCGATGAAGACCAGCGACGTGGCGAAGGCGATCGACCACACCCTGCTTCGCCCCGATGCCACCGACCGGGAGATCGACATCCTGTGCGACGAGGCGATGCAGCATGGTTTCGCCACGGTCTGCGTGAACCTTGCCTGGGTGGCTCGGGCCCGCCGGCGTCTGGCCGGTAGCGCCGTGGGGGTCTGCTCGGTCGTTGGGTTTCCGTTCGGAGCGACTACGCCCGACGTCAAACAGTACGAGACACGCCGCGCACTGGCGGACGGGGCCTCGGAGATCGACATGGTGATCAACGTCGGTGCGCTGAAGAGCGGTGACCGCGCTCTGGTGCAGTGCGACATCGAGGCCGTCACCGCGGTGTGCAGAGACCAACAGGCGCTCAGCAAGGTCATCATTGAGGCCGCGTCGTTGGCCGATGACGAGAAGCGGGCCGCGTGCACGTTGGCCAAGGCGGCCGGCGCCGATTTCGTGAAGACCTCGACCGGATTCGGCGCCGGCGGCGCGACGGTGGCGGACGTGGCGCTCATGCGGGCGGTCGTGGGCGCGGAGATCGGCATCAAGGCGGCCGGGGGGATCCGCGACCTCGAGGCGTTCCAGGCGATGACTGGCGCCGGCGCTACCCGTATCGGTGCGAGTGCCGGCGTCAAGATTGTCCAACAAGCGAGTCGCCTCCGGGAAGGGCGGTCGCCATGACCCTGAGGTGGTGGACCGGTCTGGCCCTCGCCGTTGCGCTCGGTGGGATGGCGCCCGCGAACGGACCGGTCGTGGCGACGAGCCAGGCGTAGGCGGTCCTTCAGTCAGGCGGGCAGGCGCAGCCGCGCGACGCAACCGGTCACGCCCGGCCGGTTCTCGAGCGTCAACGATCCGCCGTGGGCCTCGGCGATCTGGCGGCAGAGCACCAGACCGATGCCGCTGCCGCGCGGCTTGGTCGTGAAGAACGGCACGAACAGATTGGCTGTCTCGGCCAGGCCAGGGCCCTCGTCTTCGATGTCAATCTCGACCGACGTGGTCCCGCCCGCCGGCCGGGACCAGGCGACGTGGATCCCGCCGCCCGTCTCGAGCGCCGCGTCAGCGGCGTTGTGGAGCAGGTTGATCAGGAGTTGCTCCAGTGCCGTTGTCACCCGTGATCAGGACGTTCGCGTCGGCCGGGCCCATGCGGGCGATGAGCTGGAGCACCGGCTGCATCGCCGGCGATTCGGCGATCAGCGTCGGGCCTTTGCCGCGGAGCAGCCAGTTCTCGGCCTCCAGCCGTTGGCCACGGCGCAGCGGCTGGCCGAGTTCGGCCTGGGTCCCGACGATGGCGAGCAGCCGGGCGTTCTCCTACGGCTTCTGAATGAAATCTCGGGCCCCTCGCCGCATCGGTTCTACCGCCAGCTCGACGCTGCCCCAGGCGGTCATGACGACGATCGGAAGGGTGGCGTCGACCGCCTGCAGGCGGCCGAGCAAGTCGAGCCCCTCCTGGCCGGACGTCGTGTCGCGGGCGTAGTTGAGGTCCATCAGCAAGACGTCGAAGTGCTGCGCCTCGGCGGCGGTGAGGACCGCGGCCGGCGAGCGGGCCTGCTCGCACTGGTAGCCGGCGCCCTTAAGCAAGAGGCGCAGCGCCTCGAGGACATCGGCCTGGTCGTCGGCGATCAGGGCGCGTGTCGGGCGCGGCGTCGAGGCATCGGACGTGTCGGTCATGCTGGACAGGGCTGGTCGTCGTCGACGGAAGGTTACGAGGGGGGCGGGGCAGATTCAACTGCCGTGGCGGGTGGAGCGGTGCCGGAAGCGCCAACGGGCGCTCCCGGCGTGTGCGGGACGCTAGATGTTGACGTCTACGTTCTCCTCGACGATCTGGCCGTCGAAGAGATGGATGCCGCGGTCGGCGTGCCGCGCGTAGCGCGGATCGTGCGTCACCATGCAGATGGTGGCGCCTTCCCGGTGCAGCTCGCGCAGCAGTTCCATGACGGACTCGCCGTTGCGGGAGTCGAGGTTTCCCGTGGGCTCGTCGGCCAGCAAGATGGACGGCTGACCCGCCACGGCTCGCGCCACGGCGACACGCTGCTGCTGACCGCCCGACAACTGCGACGGCAGGTGCTTGGCGCGATGCGCCATGCCGACCTTTTCGAGCGCTGCCCCTACACGGTCGCGGCGCTCGGATGCCTTGAGGCCGCGGTAGGTGAGCGGGAGTTCGACGTTCTCGAAGACCGTCAGGTCGCCGATCAGGTTGAAGCTCTGGAAGATGAACCCGATCTTACGGTTGCGCGTGCGCGCCCGAGCCGAGAGCGGCAGCTCGGCGACGGACTCGCCGTTCAGCCAGTACTCGCCCTCGGTGGATGAGTCGAGCAGGCCGAGAATCGACAGCAGAGTAGACTTGCCGCAGCCGGATGGGCCCGCGATGGCCACGTACTCGCCCTTCTTGATGTCCATGTGGATGCCGGCTAGGGCATGGGTCTCGACTTCGTCGGTGTAGAAGACCTTGTTCACGCCGTCGAGATGAATCAGCGAATCAGCCGGTGCGTTCATTGCCGCTCCTTGTTCCTGTTGTGAGTCTCTGGTGCGCCAGTCAGCGCAGCCTGACGCGGTCGAACGCGTCCCACGCCGACATGTCCGAGAGAACGACCTGGTCGCCTTCGTTCAGCCCTTCGAGAATTTCGATCGTGTTGACCGAGCTTCGGCCCAGCCGAACGGCGACGCGTGCGGCGTCGCCGTCCTCGTTGAGCATGCGGAATAGGCCGATGGTGCTCTCTTCCTGGCCGAACGCCGGCCGCCCCACGTAGAGCACATCCACGAGGCGCTCCAACTCGACCGTGCCGTCGACCGTCAGATCGGGTCGCGCGCCGCGGGGCAGGTCGTCCTCGAGAATGACGTCCACCGTCACGGTGCCGTTCTGGACCGCCGGGTCGATGCGCGAGACGTGCCCACCGATGACGCCGTTACGCGTATCGACGCGTGCGACCTGGCCGATCTGGATGTCCTTGGCCTGGGTCTCGGCGATGCGCAACTCCGCCTTGAGATTGGTCGGGTCGGCGACGCGCGCGAGATTCATGCCCGGCGTGACGCTCTGGCCCACCTCGACCGGCACGACCTGCAGCACGCCTGGATCCCCGGCGCGCACATGCAGGCGCTCCACCTGGTCGATTCGCAACTGGTAGGTCGATCGCACCTGTTCGACCCGCGCGTCCTGGGCCGCGAGCTGGGCGGCCGCGGACTCCGAGGCGATGCTCAGCCGCTCCTGCTCGATGCCGGTCCGGGTCCCGAGTTCCTGGGCGCGCGACACCGAGATCCTCATGATGAGATCGGAGGTCAGGCCATCGGCCGCGAGCTGCGTGTCGGCTTCCGCCTGCAGCCGCGCCTGCTGGTACTCGGCCTCGACCGTCGCCGCACCGGCGCGCTGCGTGAGCAAGTCGCTGTCGAGCTTGACCCGCAGGTTCTCGTAGTCGGCTTCGGCCGCGCGCAGCAGTAATTGGGCTTCGGCGAGCTGCTGCTCCAGTTCCGGGTTGCTCAGTTCGAGGATGACGGTGTCGGGCTCGACCGTGACGCCGGGCCGGAGGATGATCCGCTCGACGCGGCCGTCGGTCAGCGCCGGAATCCAGCGGATCTCTTCGGGTACCAGCGTGCCGGTGCCTCGGACCTGGCGGAGCATCGAGCCGCGCTGCACCGTGTCCATGTAGACGACGGCGCGGTCGACCGACGGAGCGGCCGGCTGAAGTCGCGACACGCCCAGCGTGATGAGCGCCACCGCCGCGACGGTCACGACCGTGTAAATGATTCGTCGAACCTTACGCTTGCGCGCGAGTTCGGGGCGCGGGATATCGACCATGCTCGTTCCTCAATACTCAGCGGCCGCGCGGCGCTGCCCCGTATCAGCGGGTTCGGTCCAGCACGACTCCTGATAGGTGCAAAGCCACAGGCGTGCCAGATGTGATGCCTAGGGTAACCGGTGTCTTTCAAACATGTTAGCCGAATCACCCGTGCCGCGTGAACACCGCGCCTGTTCGCCTCCGGGACGGCTGCGTCCCGATTCTGGGCAGCGCCACCGCGGAGGTACCGGCCAATTCGTGATGCGGCCCGAACGGCCGGATCATCGTATTGAGGCGGGTATCAGCGCCGATAAGTTCGCGATCTCGGCGAATCGGTCGCCGAGGCGGGCCCGCAGTCAGTAGAGGTTTCCAGCCCTGGCCGAGCCAGTGTAGTCCAGGTAGACGACCTTCAGCTCGGTGTAGAACGCGACTGCCTCGCGTCCCATCTCGCGGAGGCCCACGCCCGTCGCCTTCATCCCGCCGAACGGGATGTGCGCCTCGCCGCCGACGGTGGGCGAATTGACATGGACAATCCCGGCTTCGAGGTGGTCTACGAGCTTGAACGCCCGCGACACGTCGCGGGTATATACGGAGGCGGCGAGGCCGTAGCGGACGCCGTTGGCGACCGATAGGGCCGACGCCACGTCGGGCACCCGGAGGACCGAGAGCACCGGGCCGAAGATCTCCTCCTGGGCGATTCGCATGTCGGGCGTGACCCGATCGAAGATCGTGGGCTCGAGAAAGTAGCCCCGGTCGTGGGCGTCGCCGGTCAGGCGGGTGCCGCCGGTGACGAGCTGAGCGCCCTCTTTCTGCCCCACGGCGAGGTAGTCGAGCACGGTATTCATCTGGGTCTCATCCACCGACGGGCCGACGTCGGTGGCCGGGTCGAGGCCGTTGCCGACGACCAGCGACTTGACCCGGGCCTCGAGCCGCTCGACGAACTCGTCGGCGACGGCGTCGACGACGATCGCCCGGCTGGTCGCGGTGCAGCGCTGGCCCGAGGAGCCGTAGGCGCCCTGGGCGGCGCTGGCGACGGCCAACTCGAGGTCGGCGTCGTCGAGAACGACGATCGGGTTCTTGCCGCCCATCTCACACTGGCACTTGATGCCGCGCGCGGCGCCCGCCCCGTAGAGGCGGCTGCCGATGTCGTTCGATCCGGTGAACGACACACCGCGAATTGCCGGGTGAGCGAGCAAGGCCTCGCCGACGTCACGACCGCTGCCGTAGACCACGTTGAGGATGCCCGGCGGAGCGTCGCACTCGGTGAAGATGTCGGCGAGGAGGGCGACCGAGAGCGGCGTCAGCGATGCGGGCTTCAAGACCACGGTATTGCCACACGCGAGCGCCGGGGCCAGTTTCCAGACCGGGATCGCGACGGGGAAATTCCAGGGTGTGATGAGGGCCAGCGGTCCGATCGGCTCGCGGACCGTGTAGCAGAAGTTGTAGGGCAGTTCCGACGGAATCGTCTCGCCCAGCAAGCGGCGGCCCTCGCCCGCGTAGAACTCGACGACGTTGATGGCCCGCTGCACCTCGCCTTTCGACTCGGCGAGGGTCTTGCCTTCCTCACGGGTCAGCGCTTCCGCGAGTTCGTCGCGCCGCGCCTCCATCCGGCGCTGCACCCGGTAGAGCAGCTGGCCGCGCTGCGGGGCGGGCGTGGCGCGCCAGCCCAGATACGCCCGTTCGGCCGCCTTCACGGCGGCCGCCGCATCGGCGGCCGTCGATCTGGGCGACTCGGCGACAATCTCGGTCGTGTCCGCTGGGTTGATGTCAGGCTGCCGGGCGGTGTCGGCAGCCGCGCGGCACTGTCCGTTGATGAAGTTCTCGAGAGTGCGCATGATGTGTCCGGTCGGCGAGGGCGGTGTGGTACAAGGCCTGTGTCGCTGGGATTATAGCAGTCGTGGCGACTGTGGAGGCCGACGCCGACGGCGTTGGCCCCTGTCCATCTCGTGGAGCCCGTCGCGTGGCCGATATCGACATTCCGTACCGACGCCTGACAACGATCTTTCTCGACGCCGGCAATACGATCGTCGCGATGGAGCTGGGCTACATCGTCGAGGCGCTCGAGGCGGCCGGCATCACCTGCGACCCGGTCGCGCTGCGGCGAGCCGAGGCCGCGGCTCGGCCCGTTGTGTCGGCGGCGCTGCCGACGCTACGTTCGACCGAGACGATGGGGACGTTCGAGTTCTACGTTCGAGAGATGCTGGCGCGCGCGCCGCTGACGCCGGAACAGGACCGCGAGGCCCTGGCGCGGCTCGCGCACGACCTGGCCCCCCTCATGGACCGCGTCGGCCGCGTCGCGTTCTGGTCGTATGTCCTTCCCGGTGTGCCCGAGGCCCTGGCCGGCCTCCGCGAGCGCGGCCTGAATCTCTCCGTGGTGAGCAATTCCGACGGCACGGTCGAGCGGCTGCTGACCGAGGTGGGGCTCCGCCCATTCTTCGATACGGTCGTCGATTCGCACGTTGTCGGCTACGAAAAGCCGGATCCAAGAATCTTCACGCACGCGATGGAGACTGTCGGGGCGACCGCGGGCACGACGCTGCACGTCGGCGACCTCTATGAGGCGGATGTGGTGGGTGCGCGCGCGGCGGGCCTGCATGCGCTGCTGCTCGACCCGTTCGATGACTGGCCGGACGTTGACTGCGCTCGGGCGGTCGATCTGACGGCCCTCGTCGCGCGGCTGTAGCGGTTACCGCTCCATCATCTTCGCCAGACCGCCGAGCCCCGATCCCTCGCCTCCGAGCCGAGGTCGAGGACGACGATCTTTCCCGGGATGTCAGGCGCCGACCGGCACCGTGTCGGCCACCTGGGCAAGCGAGCGATCGAGGATGTCAACCGCGGCGCCGACGTCGGCCTTCCCGATGTTGAGCGGCGGCGACAGCCGAACGACATTGCCGTGCAGACCGCCCTTCCCGATGAGCAAGCCGTGCTCGCGGGTCGCCTCCAGGAGCGCGTTCATGGCGGCCGGCGCAGGTTGCTTCGACTCCTTGTCGGCGACCAGCTCGATGGCTTGCATCAGCCCCTTGCCCCGCACGTCGCCAATGATGCCGTGGCTCGCCTTGAGCTGCTCGAGGCCCGAGGCCAGCTCGCGTCCCATCGACGCGGCGTTGGCCAGCAGGCCTTCTTCCTCGATGACCTCAATCGTCGCGAGCGCGGCGGTCGCGGTTACCGGATTGCCCCCGAACGTCGAGATCTGCGCGCCCTTGATCGCGCTCGCAATCTCGGGCGTGGTGACCGTCGCACCGACCGGCGTGCCATTGGCCATCGCCTTGGCGCACGTGATGATGTCCGGCTCGATGCCCCAGTGCTCGACCCCGAACCAGTGATCCCCGGTGCGGCCGAAGCCTGTCTGGACCTCGTCGCTGATGATCAGGCCGCCGTGGGCGCGTACGATGGCCGCGAGTTCCCGCAGGTAGTCCTCCGGCGGCGTCACGAAGCCGCCCACGCCCTGGATCGGCTCCGCAATCAGCGCGGCGATCTTCCCCGACGTGGCGGTCTTGATCAGTTCTTCGACGTCGCGGGCGCAGAGCAGTTTGCACTCGGGGTAGGTCTGCTCGAAGGCGCAGCGGTAGCAGTAGGCGTTGTGGGCGTGCACGACGCCAGGATCGACGACCGGGCTCAGCCGCCAGTTGGCGTGCGCAGTCAGGGACATCGCGGTCTGTGACCGGCCGCTGTAGCCGTGGCGCAGCGCGATGATTTCGGTGCGGCCGGTGTGGAGCCGGGCCAGCAGGACTGCCGTTTCGTCGGCCTCGGTGCCGCTGTTCGTGAAGTAAGTCTTCGACAGCGCGCCGGGTGCGATCTCCGCCATCTTCTCGGCGAGCCGCACCGTCACTTCGTGGGGAAAGAAGGTCGACGTGTGCTGCAGCGTTCGGACTTGCTGTGCGATCCGGGCGGTCACCTTGGGGTGGCAGTGTCCGATGCCGACCGTCACGATGCCGCCGAAGAAGTCGAGGTACTGCTTGCCGTCGACGTCCCAGACGTGCTGCGCCTCGCCGCGGGTCAGCGGGAGCGGGTCGGTGTAGAACGTAGCCACCGACGGGAACAGGAACTCCTTGTGCTTGGCGACGATTTCAGCTCGGTTCATGTGAGTGTCTCGCTGATGATGAAGAACGCGTGTCGGAAACGTGAAGTATATCGCACCGGATCGACCCGGACGGCTACGGGCGCAAGCTCATCTCGACGTAGCCGCCGGCCTCGGTCCACTGCACGCGGCGATCGGGCAGGCCATTCTTGCCGCCGGTCGGGTAGAAGTACACGAGCACCTCGGTGTACGAATCGGTGACTGGCCCGGTGAGCCGTTGCGCGATCGACTTGGCGTCGCTCAGGTTCTCGGCCTCGACCTTCAAGACGAGCGCGAAGTGCGCCGAGAGCTGGTCGACCAGACGCCAGCCGGCGCCGGCCAGGCGCACGCGGGGTCGGCCCGACAGGACGTCCACCTGGGGTGTGAGCGCCCGATCGAGACCGGGTCGGGGCGCGGCCGTCGCGGTCGGCGCGCGCCCGTCACGCTCCATGACCCAGAGTAGCAAGGCGATCAGGACGATCTGGGCGGTGAAGGCGCCGCCGATCACGAGGACGCGGGTAGGCATCAGGTTGGCCCGGGCCGTGAGATCACTTCGCCGGCGGATCGCGCCGGTCGATCTTGCGGCGATCAACGCCCTGTCGGCGGCCGCTGGGCCCCTCGAGGCCAGGCTTCGTTTGCCGCCGGTCGGTGACCTTGCGGCGCGCGTCCGAGCTGCGGTCCTCGGCAGTCCGCCGGTCGGCCGCGGATCGGCCGGCGGTGGGGTCGGTCTTCGTCTTGCGGGTCACGTCGGTTTCCGCGGCAATGTCAATGCTCGGCAAAGGGCCGAAGCGTGTCAAGCGGGCAATTGACCGCCCTTTTTCCCCTCGCCCCGGGCCGAGTTATCATGCAGATTCTTCGACGGACAGGCTGAACCGCGGATCTTTTTGGGCTCGCCCGAGACGGGGGCGCGCGAGAGGAATCGAAATGATGAAGCTGATGTTGCTCGCGGGGATCATGGTGGGCGTGCTAGCCATCTCGACTGTCGCGAACGCCCAGGAACTGAGCCCTGGCGATGCCGCGCCGGCGTTCTCGCTCATCGGATCGGACGGCGAGACGCATTCGCTGGTGGACCATGCCGGTCGGACCGTCGTGTTGGCCTGGTTCCCCAAAGCCTTTACCGGTGGTTGAACGGCCGAATGCAAGTCGTTCCGTGAGAACAGTGATTCCATTCGTGAGTACGACGCCGCGTATTACATGGTCAGCGTCGACGATGCCGAAACCAATCGCAAGTTCGCCGAGTCGCTCGACGCGGACTTCCCCCTACTGAGCAACCCCGAGGGTGATGTCGCGCGGGCCTACGGCGTCGTGTCGCCCGAGCGGGAGTTCCCGCAGCGCTGGACGTTCTACATCAGCGGAGACGGGACGATTCTCCACATCGACAAGGAAGTGAATCCGGCGATGGCCGGGGAGCAGTTGGTCGAGAACTTCGCCAGGCTCAACGTGCCGAACCGGTAGGCCGAGCGTCCGGTCATTCAACGACGCCGCGGGGTGGCCCGATGAGCCGCCTCGCGGCGTTCGTCTGTACACGCGGGTGTCTCGTGAGCGCGCGGCGAAAGCCGCGCGAGGAGGCGGTCGAGGACCGGGGAGGGGGCGCCTAGGAGTCCTCGGACGGGCCGTTCGGGTCCTTGACCTCGTCCTTGAAGCCCCGAATCGCCTTGCCCATCCCTTTCCCGATTCCCGACAGCCGGTTCGCGCCGAAGATCAGGAGCAGGATGAAGAAGATGACGACCAGTTCCATCAGGCCGATTCCAAAGGGCATGTGCCAAGATACCACGGGGGGGGCGCGGGCCGAAAGCGGGCGGGGCGCGCGAGCGAATTCGATCAGCGGGAATTTACTGGAGGCATATGGATCATTCAGCGAAGACTCCACGGCGTGTCTTTCTCGGGCGGGCGCTGAGCGGTTCCGCCCTGGCGTGGGTGGTCGGCGGTGGGGCCGGCGGCACGGCGGCCGAGCAGCGGGCCGAACTGCCCCGGCGGCGTCTGGCCGAGCCGGGTCCGATGCTGCCGCCCGTGCCGGCGATCTTCATGACGGTCAACGGCCGGCCGGGCGATCCGGAGGAGATCTCGGTGACTTGGACGTTCGTCGTCAACGGCGAGCCGCCCCAGGTGGGCATCGCCGTCGGCGACGAGCACATCGCGCGGGATCTCGTCGCGATGCACCAGGAGTTCGTCCTGAACGTGCCGACCGCCGGCCTCGTCCACCCGTTCGACGTCGTTGACATGAACTCGAGCCGAGTGGCCGACAAGTTCGCTATGGCCGGGCTGAGTCGGGGTACTGCAGCGGTCGTGGACGCGCCGACGATCAACGAGTCGCCGATCCAACTCGAGTGCCGGGTGTTGCACACGCTCAGGGTGCCGCCCGAGCGGACGATCTATGTCGCCGAGGTGGTGGCCACCTCGGTGCACGAGGGGATCTGCGACGAGGCGGGCCGCCTTAACGTCAACGCGGCGCGGTTCTTCGGGATGACCGCCGGCAGCGGGGAGTTCTACACACTCGGTCGGAAGGTCGGACACATCGGCCAGTCGGTCGGCCGAAGCGACATCCGCTACTAGTGGCGCCCGTCGCTTCCTGGTCAATGCTCGAATAGGTGCAGGGGTGAGTCTGCGATCGCGATTATCCGATCCCCCGACGATCCGGCGCGCCGCGCGGTTCGCCGGCCCCGTCCTCGCCGTCCTCGTCTATGTCCTCCTGCCCGAGGCCTACGCGGCGGAAGGGGCGCGCGTCGCGTTCAGCCATGCGGGGCGGGCGACCACCGCCCTGGCTGCCTGGATGGCGCTCTGGTGGCTCACCGAGGCGATCGAGATTCCCGCCACAGCGCTCCTGCCGCTGGTCGTGCTGCCGCTCGTCGGTGCCGGTCCGATCCGGGAGGTCGCGGCGCCCTACGCCCACGATCTCATCTTCCTCTTCATGGGTGGGTTCGTCCTCTCGATGGCGATGCAGCGTTGGGAGTTGCATCGGAGGATCGCGCTGGTGACATTGTCGATCGTTGGCACGAACCCGCCAAGGATCGTCGCGGGCTTCATGATCGCCACCGCCGGCCTGAGCATGTGGCTGTCGAACACGGCGACGACGATCATGATGTTGCCGATCGCCCTGAGCGTCGTTGCGATGGTCGGGGATCGGCAAGGCGGTGCCATCGCCGAGGAGCGACATCGGCTGGCGGTGTGCCTGATGCTCGGGATCGCCTACGCGGCGTCTATCGGCGGTGTCGGAACGATCATCGGATCGCCGCCGAACCTGTTCCTCGTCTCGTACATCCGCGAGTCGCTCGGCCGTGACATCACTTTCGCGCAGTGGATGGCGATGGGGCTGCCGCTCGTGCTCGTCTTTCTGCCGGTCACCTGGTGGCTCCTGACCAGGGTGCTCTTTCCACTGCCGTCACGCGCGCTCGGCGGCGCCGACGCCATCCGGGCGGCACACGTGGCGTTGCCGCCGATGAGTGTGGCGGAGCGGACGGTGACCGTTGTCTTTGGCGCCGCGGCACTGGCCTGGATCGGGCGGGCGTGGCTGACGGGCGTCACCGTGGCGGGCGTCCGTCCCCTCGCCGGCCTGACCGACTCCGGAATCGCGATGACGGCGGCGCTGAGCCTCTTCGTCCTGCCTTCGCGGTCGGCCGGGGCAGGTGCCGTCATGCGGTGGCGCGATCTGGACGCGATGCCATGGGGGATCCTCGTGCTGTTCGGCGGCGGGTTGAGTCTGGCCGCGGCGATTCAGGCGAACGGCGTGGACGCGTTCCTTGGCCGCCAGGCCGCGGCGTGGCAGGGGATCCCGAGTTGGCTACTCATCGTCCTCGTGACGACGCTGGTGATCTTCCTGACCGAGTTGACGAGCAACACGGCCACCGCGGCGACGTTCGTGCCGATCCTCGGAGGGATCGCGCCTGGCCTCGGCGTTCACCCGTATCTCCTGATCGTCCCGGCGGCGCTCGCCGCGTCCTGGGCGTTCATGCTGCCGGTGGCGACGCCGCCCAACGCGATCGTCTTCGGCTCGGGCCACGTGTCGGTAGCAGATATGCGCCGCGCGGGCGTCCGCCTCAACATCGCGGGCATCGTTATTCTGACCGGTCTCACCTACTTCATCGCGCTGCCGCTGCTCGGCGTGCCGCTGGCCTGAGCCCGAGCCTCGCCGAGTCGGGAGCCTGACTGTCGGGCACTATAATCTCGTTAAGCCAAGTGAGTGGTGGGGTTAGCGCCCGGTCGGCGGCCGGCCAGAGCGCGGAACGGAGATCTCCGATGACACTCGAGAAAACGGCCGGACGGATGGCGGGTGGGCGGTTCATCCAGATCGTGGTGGCGGCGGCGCTCCCGGTTCTGCTATCGGGATGCGGCGCCGGGGCGCCGGAGCCGGCACCCACCGGGGGGTCGGCCGAGGTTGAGGCCGCGCCGGCGGTGGTGCCTGAGCCAGAAGTCGTGGTCGATCCATTGACACCCGAGGCGACCGACGAAGAGATCGTCGACCACCTGGTGGCGGTCGAGCGTCAGGGTGTAGTGTCGGTCGAGCTGTCCCGGCACTTTCCGAACCTCGACCGCGCGCGTGCCTATCGGCTGCAGCGGATCCGGCGCGACCGGAAGGCGCCGGCCGATCCGCAGGTCGGCTGGAAGATCGGTTGGTCGCGCCAGACCGACCCGCGGGTGCCGATCGACCCGGTGTTCGGTCATATCCTGCAGTCGCACGTCTACGCCCCCGGGCGTCCGATATCGACCGAGGGCTTCGTCGGTGGCGAGGCGCTCGTCGAGGCCGAGGTCGCCGTCTGGCTGGGCCGGGACCTGCCTGGCCCGGACATCACCCGGGACGACGTCCTGGCGGCGGTCACGGAAGTCGGCGGCGTCATCGAACTCCTGAATCCGCGTGTCGGGCCTGACGGTGACGGTCCGAACACCCATGACCACGGCATCGTCGACAACGTCTTTCACATCGGGGTCATGCTCGGGGAGCAGCGTGCGACGCCGATCGACGTCGACTGGCCCGCGGAACGCGTGGTGGTCGAGGTCGACGGTGAGACGCGCGGCGAAGGCCGGCTGTCGTCGGTGATGGGACGGGATCCGATCGCGGGGGTCGTCTGGCTGGCGAACGAGCTGCTCGCCTACGGCGAGCAGTTGCGCGCGGGCGAGTTCGTCATCACGGGCACGGTGGTGACGCCGCCGCCGGTCGCGGCCGGAGGCTCGGCTAGGCTTACCTTCACGACTCTGGGTACGGTCGAGTTGGCGGTGGAGTAGGCGGCCGGGACGCGGCTCACGGCGTGCGCGGAAATCGATCAGGGTTGTCGGTGAACAGCGCGTCGACACCGAGCGTGAACAGGAAGTGGCGCATCTCCGCTTCCATGGTGGGGAAGCGGCCGGTCGCGTTCGCATTGAACGTGTAGGGCGTGACCGTCAGACCCAGACGGTGTGCCCGGTCGACGAGGTCGGGCTGTGCCGCGACGATCGCCTTGGCCGGCCCGATGCCACTCGCGAAGGTTGCGATCTCCCGGAGCCGGGTATTCGTGATCTCGGCGCGTGGGTCCCGCGCGGCGACGAGGAAGACGCGCGGGAGCGTCGGCAGCGCCTCGGCGAGTTGGCGCAGGCTGTTCTCGTCGAACGACTGCAGGATCACCGGCGTGGCGGGGTCGGCGCCGGCCATGTCGAGACCGTTGCGACGCAGGGTGTCGGCGACCAGTGCGACCATGTCGATGCCGAGGGCGTCGTACGCGGCTGGTGACTTGAGTTCCGGAAACAGCCCGGCGTCACCGCGAATGAAGTCGATCGCCTCCTGCCATGATGGGACTTGCACGCCGGCGAACTCATCGCCGAACCAACCTCCGGCGTCCAGCTGCTTGATTTCTGCCAGCGTGAAATCTCGAACGCGCCAGCGCTGACGCAGCCGTCCTCCGGTGACGCGCTCCTCGACGAAGCGGCCCGGGAAGATGCTTCGCACGTTCGTCGTGCGTTCGAGACTGGTGTCGTGGAGGCAGATGAGGGCGCCGTCCCGCGTGACGCCGAGATCCTGTTCGACGTAGTCGGCGCCCTGTTCGATGGCGAGCCGGTAGGCCGCCAGCGTGTGCTCCGGCGCGTAGGCCGACGCCCCGCGGTGGGCGATGAGCGTCTTCTCGTTCGACTGGGCGAGCATGAGCGGCACCGAGCCGAAGGCGACCACCGCCCCGGCGAGGAGACGTCGGCGGGGCCAGGCAAAGATCGCCATCGATCGTCGTGTCGGTCGTTGTCGTCCCGGACGTTACCCGGCCGTTCGATTACCGCAGGATCTGTGCGAGGATCAGGGCGATGGCCTGGCTGGTCCTGCTGTTCATCGTCGTGCCCGCGACCGAGCTGGCGCTACTGATCGAGGTAGGCACGCGCATCGGCACCGCGAACACGTTGCTCCTGATCGTGGTCACGGGCGTCCTGGGCGCCTCGCTGGCCAGGCGGCAGGGCATGGGCGTGCTCCGCCAGATCCAGGCGGAGACGGCAGTCGGCCGGATGCCCGCCGGCGCCATCGTTGACGGCCTCCTCATCTTCGTGGCCGGGGTCGTCCTGATGACGCCGGGGCTGCTCACCGACCTCGCGGGGTTCCTCTGCCTCATTCCGACGACACGGCGTGCCATCAAGGCGGTCGTGCGGCGGCGGCTGGAGCAGGCGGTGCGGCACGGTCGTGCGCAGGTCGTCGTCGACGTCCATCCGGTCGACCGATCACGCGGTCCGGGTCGATCGCCGCCGACACTGCCGTAACCGTCGAGGTCAAGTGAGCCTGCGGTGGCGCAGGACTTCAGTCCCGCGATGCGTGACCCGGAAGGGTCACGAACAGGTTGGCGCGCAAGGCGCCCCGTCTAACCTCAATAGTGGAACTCGGCGAAGACGACGTGCTGCTGCGCGAGCCGATAGGTGCGGACCGCGAGCGTCTCGTTGTTCAAGACGACACGGACCGTCCGGTCGACGGCGAAGGCCAGGGTGGCGGCCGAGGTCGTGGGTACGCCGGTGACGACACCGTCGGGCACCCGGCCGTCCATCGTGAACGTGTCGCGGCCGTGGCCGAAGTAGCCGCGCGGTCGGTTCATCGTGACGATGGCGGGCGCCGAGGGGGCACCTCCGGAGAGTGGCTCGAGCCGGAGCCGGATCAGGCCGGTCGGGCGGGGGAACGGCGAGCGGTAGACGTGGGTTGTCGGGTAGCCCGCCGCCGACGTGACGAACTCGTAGGGCGCTGTCGGCGCACCGGCGAATGGCCCCCAGTGGCCGTCGGCACCCGTCGTCGTGCGGAGGACCGGTTCGCCGAGCCGTGCGCCGGTCTCCGGGTGCACTGCGTACACCACGACAAGCGCGCCTGCGACGGGCAGGTTGGTCGGCTCGCCGTTGGCGAAGCCGCTGACGACGCCGCCTAGCCGCACGTTGGTCTCAGGCGTGATGCCGGGGGTGGGGGCTCGGCCCGTCACGGCTCGATAGATCGCGTCGAACGCCTGGGGAGCGAACGCGACTTCGCGGTGATCGAGACCATCGATAACGAGGTTGAGGGCGCCCGCCAGTGCCGGACTGTCGTAGCCGCCCCCCGATATGTCCTCGCCGCCGTCAACGGCCACGGTCGGCTGGGCGTACTTGTCGTTGGCGTCGCTACGAATCGTGACGAACTCGACATCCGGGTGGATCTCGCTGCCCGCGTTGAGACCGGTGAGGAACTCGCCGCGCCGGTTGTATTCGCTGCCGGGCGCATCGTCCGATGCGAAGATCCCGTGGTTGGGCGTGCCGCACAGCACGGCGAGCGCGACGGTGGCGTGGCCGCCGGCGGTCTTGATGTAGTTGCGGATCGTGTTGCCGCCCCGCGACGAGCCGATGAGGATGACGCGCGTCTGGTCCGTCTCGGCCAGGATGCGGGCGACGGCCGCGGCCAGTTGGTCACGCTGCTCGGTCGTCGTGCTGCGGTTCGGCTCGTCGACCCGGTCGTCGGCCGGCGCCGCCGGCGCCACCATGTCCAGCGCGAACAGTCGCGATCCGTCGTAGCCGTTCGACTCGAAGCGCCACAGTGTCGTGTGCCAGAGGGCGGCGCTGTCACCATTGCCGTGGACGAAGACGATCGGTCGATCGCCGGTCTGAGTCGACGTCTCGGACATGGCGGCGACGGTGAGCATCAGCACGGCGAGGAGGAGGTGCCTCGGAAACATGTGACGCGGAGTCCAGGTCCCTGGAACGCCGAAGGATAGCACGCGGCTTGCGGGAGCGGTCCGGACGGACAGGTGTGCTAGCATGCGCCGCGATCATGCTGGCGGGTCTACCTCTCACCACGTGGGCGCTTTTCGTCGTGGCCGTCGGTCTGGGGCTGGGGGTGGAACTTCGGTTCTACCTGGCCCATCGGCGCCGTGGGCGAGCCCGTGCGGAGTCGCCCGAACCGCCCGCGTCCGGGTGAGTCATGGCGTCGGCCACGATCATCTCCGTCCTCCTCGTCTACCTGGCGATCCTGCTCGCGATCGGCGGCTGGGGTGCGCGCGATTCCGGGACCCTGGCAGGCTACTACCTGGCTGGCAAGCGGCTGCCGGCCTGGGTCATCGCGTTCAGCTCGAATGCCACCGGTGAAAGCGGCTGGCTCCTGCTCGGCCTGACCGGTATGGGCTACGTCGTTGGGGTGCATGCGCTCTGGGTCGTTCTGGGCGAGGTGCTCGGCGTTGCGCTGGGGTGGGCCTTCGTGGCGCTGCCGTTCAAGCGACGCACCGATCGCTACGGGTCGATCACCGTAACGGACTACCTCGTCTCGCGGTTCGACGATTCGACCAATGCGCTGCGCTTCGTCAGCACAGCCATCATCTGCAGCATGGTGCTGGCCTATACGGCCGCGCAGTTCACGGCATCCGGCAAGGCGTTCGATGCATTCCTGGGGACGGGCTACACCGGCGGGGTGCTCATCGGTGCGGCCGTGATCTTCTATTACACGACGGTCGGAGGGTTCAAGGCCGTCGCCTACAGCGATCTGCTTCAGGGCGTCCTGATGCTGGGCGGCCTGTTCGTCCTGCCGATCGTCGGTGTGGCCGCCGCCGGCGGGTGGACGTCGATGGTCGCGACGCTGCGCGCCGCCGATCCGACCCTGCTCGAGCCGATGGGCGCGCTCGGCTGGTCGACGGCCGGCGTGATCAGCGCGGCGAGCTTCGCCGGTATCGGCCTGGCGTTTCTCGGCGTGCCGCAGTTACTGACGCGCTTCATGGCCGCGCGGTCGGAGGATGAGATTGTCTCGGGCAGCTTGCTCGCGGTGTTCTGCATCATCGTGTTCGACATCGGCGCCGTGTTGACCGGGATGGCGGGCCGGGCGCTGACGCCAGGTCTCGCGGATCCCGAGACGATACTTCCGGTGATGAGCGCCGACCTGCTGCCAGCGCTCTTCACGGGGATCTTCCTCGTGATCGTCCTGGCGGCGATCATGTCGACGGCCGATTCGCTCCTCATCCTGGCGTCGTCGGCCGTCGTGCGCGATGTGGTCCAGCAGGTGTTTCGACCCGACCTCGACGACCGCCGCCTGGCGCGCTACGGCAAGCTGACGACGGTCATCATCGGCTTGGGCGCCCTCGGGTTCGCACTGACGGAGGCGCGGCTCATCTTCTGGTTCGTGCTGTTCGCCTGGTCCGGCCTCGCCTCGGCGTTCACGCCGGTCGTCGTCTGCTCGCTGTTCTGGCGGGGCACGACCCGGACCGGGGCGGTCGCGGGGATGATCGCGGGCTTTCTGGCGGCGGTCGTCTGGGTCATCGCGTTCAAGTCGAGGTTTTACGATCTCTACGAGATGTGGCCGGGCTTCATCGCCGGATTCGGGGTCACGATTACTGTGAGCCTGTTCACACGTTCGCCCGATTGTTCGGCGAATGACACGCCCGGATCGCCCTCCGAGTAGACCTTTTCCGTTTTTTGGCGCCTTATCTGGGAGATGGCTTTCCGAGGGGGAAGGTCGGCGAAGCGAGGAGAAGAATCTTGCCACGAACGGCGATCGACATCATGAACCGTCTACGCGTGCTGAGGGCTGAACGGCGGCTCTCGCAGGTCGACACGGCGCTGAGCGCCGGCATCGGGCCGACGCGTTACTGGAAGATCGAGAACGACTACACGAAGCCGACCGACGTGGAGCGTGAGGCGCTCACGCGGGTGTTCGGCGTGTCGACGGACGAGATCTTCCCGAGCCCAGACTCGACGACGGCGTAGACGGGCACCATCGGCGGCGTATCGGCGTCCGGTCGATTTCGGTCGGTATCTCCCCAGGGCAGCGTCAAGAACTTGGCGGCCATCCAAGAAAATGGTTGGGCTGGGGAGGCGTGCGCCGGCGGTCCGAGGCCGCTCCCTCAGGAGGAGGCAGGCGCCGCGGGTGCTGGAGTGACAACGACCGGCTCGGGTGGCGCAGGCATGACGAACCAGGCGACCAGATACGCGGCGATGCCGCCGAGCACGAAGCCCGGGATGATCGACAGCACCGCCCAGAGCAGCCTGGCGGCCGTCGCGTCGACGCCGAAGTACTCCCCGAGTCCGCCGCAGACACCGGCGAGCTTTCGGTCGGTCGCGGAGCGCGTGAGTTGCCGTTCCGGGCTGACGGCCGGCCGGATCTCGACCTCGGGCATGAGCAGCCAGGCCAGCAGATAGGCGATCACGCCGCCGAAGACCGCGCCCGGCACGATCGCCACGATGACCCACAGCAGCCGGACTACCGTGACCTCGACACCGAGGTACTCGGCGAGACCACCGCAGACACCCGCTATCTTTCGGTCGCTTACCGACCGACGCAGCGGCCGCCCGGCGGCTCTCGTGGCCACCCGCTGGTTCGTTCCGCACTTCGGGCAGAAATTCGCGTCGTCAGGGAGATCGTGCTGGCAGCGGCTGCACGGCATCGGTTCCTCCTCCGTGGGTTCGGGCCTGAATCGCCGTTCTCTGTCGGATACGGTCCGATGCGACGCGGAGTTCCACGGGTCGTGGTCCCTGGCGAAAGTGCCGCGGCCCTTTCACCGGAGGCTACTGGGCTCAGAACTCCACGTCGCGGCCCAGGCCGAGGGCCCGTGCCCGTGTCACGGCATGCTGCGCGGCGGCGAGGTCCTCGACGGCCAGCCCCAGGGACTTGAAGAGCGTGATCTCGTCTTCGCTCTGCCGTCCGGGCGCCTGACCGGTGAGCACCTCTCCCAACTCCGCCAGGAGGTCGTCCGGACCGACGAGGTCCTCGCGCGCGGCGGCGAGGTAGTCGCCAGACTCGTTGAGCGTGGACTCGCGGCGGTCGACGTAGAGCGACGCGGCAGCCATCGTGGCGCCGTCGATCTCCCTCGCCTTCGGAATGCTCGACCCGACGGCGTTGACGTGGGTCCCCGCGGCGAGCCAGTCACGGTTCAGGACGGGTGTCTTCGAAGACGTGGCGGTGACCACCACGTCGGCCCCGCGAACCGCCGCCTCGGCGGCAGCGACCGGTTCGATAGCGATGGAGGCGGCGTGGGATTCGGCCGCGAAGCGCTCCGCTTGCTCGAGCCGCCTGGAGCAGACCCGGACATGCCGGAACCGGCGGACCGCCAGCATCGCGTCGAGGTGCGACCGGGCCTGCACGCCCGCGCCGAGGATAGCCAGCGTGTCGACCGGGTCACGTGCCAGGAGGCGGGTGGCCACGGCCGAGACCGCGGCCGTGCGGATGGCGGTGATCGCCGATGCGTTGACGAGCGCAGTCGGCCGGCCGGTCAGATCGTCGAAGAGCAGGACGCCTCCCTGGTGAGCGTCGAGTCCGCGCGCGGGGTTCTCGGGTTCGACGACGACAGCCTTGAGGCCGTATCCTCCCGCCTCGCCCGCCCGATGCGCCGGCATGAGGCCGAGCAAACCGGATGCCCTGGGTGGCCGCACGACGAAGCGTAGGGGGTTGTGCGACTCGCCACGGGCGAGCGCGGCGAGCGCATCCGCCATGACCTCGATGCATTCGGCCATCGGCAGCGCGCGCTCGACGTCGGCTTGGCTGAGGATCAAGAGCGACATGCGACCTCGCATTATAGCGGTGGTGCCGGGTGGCCCGTGGTCATGTTATGCTCCGACCTCCAATTGAAAAGGCCGGTCCGGCCAGCAGTCCGTGGTGAAAGGGCCGGGACGCATCGGCGGTCGCATGCGGCGGGGACTGTCGCCACGGGCTATCGGCCTGTCGACCGACGTGTGGAAAGGAGCACGAGGGATGACGAGACAGATTGTGGGAGGAGTGGTCGTCGCGTTCGTGGTGGGGCTGACGCCGACCGGTGTGGCCGCGCAGCCCGTGTCGCCCGAGCAGCAGATCGAGGAGGGCCTCAGTCCGCTGCCCGAGGCGATGCGCGATGACGCGGAGGTCAAGGGCTACGACGAGTCTGGGGCGCTCGTGACACTGCGCGAGGGCGCTGGCCTCCTTACGTGTATTGCCGACGATCCGGCAGTCCGCGCCTACACCGTGACCTGTTTTCATCGGGACATGGAGGCCTACGTCACGCGCAGTCTCGAGTTGACGAAGGAAGGTGCCGATACGCCAGGGCGGTTGCAGACGCTGCAAGCCGAGATCGACTCTGGCGCGCTGACGCTCCCGGATCGCGGCGTGGTCTATCAGCGATCCGGATTGGACGTCGACATCAATGATGCGGCGATGCTCATCTTTCTTCCGAACGCGACCGCCGACGGCACGGGGCTGACCTCATTGCCGAGCCCGCAGCATCCGTGGCTACGTGAGCCGGGGACGGGCCAGGCCCATGTGTCGATTTCGATGCGTTAGTCGTGAGCGCTACGGCAGCGCCGTTCGGATCGTCTCGAGGCTGACGCCGAGCACGCTGCGGGCGATCGCGTCGAGGTCGCCCTCGGCGCCCTCGAAGTGATAGGTCGTGTGGGTGTGGGTGAGGGTCTCGGCGGGGCCGAGGGCCGCGGCGGGTGACGAGGTTTCCAGTTCGTAGAACGGGCCGAGCGGCGCGGCCCCCGGTGCCGGCGGCCCGTCGTTGTAGCTGTTGACGACGTCCCCGGCGTACGGCTCGTCCTGCATCTCCCACATCGAGTTCACGTACTGCGTGGCGTTCTCGGGCCGGTCGTACGTGACGAGCGTCAGCAGTTGCCGGGTCGGGTCGTAGCTGCCCAGTGCCGGTTCGGCACGCGAGGGGCCGAGGCCGATCTTGCTTCGATAGGTCCCGTCGGCGCGGAAGAACAGGCGGCCGTCGGCGATCACCAGACGGTCGTCTGGTACTTTGCCGAAGTAGGCATCGTTGACGATCGGCCCGAGTTCGTCCTCCGGACCCGGGCGGAACGGAATCACGACGACTGATTCGGCCGAGTGCTTGAACATCCCCAGAATCCAGATCGACAGCAGCCCAGAGTCGGCCGTCCAGGACTCGGGACCCACGTTGGTGATCGTGTTGACGGACTGGTAGGCGACGCGCAGCACCGTGGCCGGAACGGCCGCATCGAGACCTGCAGTGTCGATCAGGCGGACGGTGCGATCGATGCGCACGTCGAACTCGGTGCCCGAATGGTTCGTCAGCGCCGCGCGGTGGGTCAGCGTGACCTGCGAGGCGTCCTGCTCTTGAATCACGTAGGGTTCGCTGTCGAGGGCGGCCGGCGTCTGCCAGTGGTCCAGGTCGAACGGGTCGCCGTCAGCGAAGAAGATCGAGAACTGTCCGCCTTCGGGGCCGAGCCAGAATCGGTCTTCGCCGCCGATGGCATTGATGTGCGGCTGCAACTCGCCGGACGTGATGAGCGCCTCGTTGATCCAGCCGTAGCCGATCCCACGGGCCCCGGCTGCGGCGCTCGTCATCACGCGGCCCTGCCAGCGCGGGGCCACGGCGACGCGCGGGCCGCCGTCGACGTCACCCAGGACGACCAGGTCCATGTGACGCTCGAGGAACGCGACGTCGTCCTGGAAGGACCTGATCGAAGCGGCCGCCGAGGCGGAGTCGTCCTGTGCGGGGGGTGGGTCGGGCATCGGTCGGCACGCGGCGGCGATGAGCAGGGTCCCGACCGCCAGTGCGGCCGGCGCCAGTCGAATCTCGAACATCGAATCAGCCTCCCCGGGCACGCCGCCTACCAGTGAATCGTCTGGCTCAGCTCCACGCGCTTGCTGTCGTCGTCGTGGGCGCTCACATTGGCGCCCTCCAGCAGTTCACCACGCGCGCCGAACTGCCGGACGATCGAACCTGGCTGCATCCGATCGCTGTTGATGAACCGCATCTGGAAGGAGACCCAGACCTCGATCTCGCCGGGTTCGAACGACGAGAGGTTGACCTCAGCCTCGAATCCGCCGTCCGAGACGGTCGTCAAGCCCTCGAGGAACAACATGTCGCGCGGGGTCTCCGGGTCGTAGGCCAGATCCTCGTGCCGCAGCTCGTAGGCGAGGATGGCGCCGTCGGCCAGGTCGGTCGTGCCGGAGATCTGAACGCGGGCGCCCTCACGCTCCACACCCATGGTCAGTTCGACCGTCGGCGGCGGAGTGGCGCAGCTCAGCGCCAGGAGCGGCGCCAGGACCACGACGAGGATGCCGCGGCGGGGCGACGTCACCGAGCACGTCCCTGGGGACCGTGGAGCCTCATCGGAGGATGGCCTCTAGCGTGGCGCCCTCGGCGTCTCGGAAACTGAACGTCGCGCGGTCGGCGTTGCCCCGATTCAGGAGGAACAGCTGCGTGGCGCGTTCGGGGCCATCGGCGTATGCCGGGAAGACGACGGCGTCGACTGTCTGGCCACCCGAGGATCGCGTCATCGACGGGACCGTCGCCGTGATCGCTTCCTGTCGGACGTTGACGGTCTGCTGCTCGGCCGTCACGGCGATCGGGATGTCACTGGCGACGCGGATGCTCCCGCGGAACTTGCCGCGGTCGGTGAGTTCGACGTGTGACAGCTCGACCTGCCGCCCACCGGGCAGGATCTGGTAGGTGCGGTCTAGCAGGTTGCCGTCCTCGTCGTAGACCAGAAGTCGGACGTCCGCGGTGCCTTCGGTGGCGTTCGTCAGCGTCAGGCGGAAGCTGGTCTGGCCGTGGCGAACCACGCTCGGGTAGGTGTCGACCGGGAACCACGCTTCCGCCGTGCTGCCGCCGACCGAGGTGCGCTCGGAGATGAGCGTCGCGCCTTTCGAGGCGGAGACAATCGCCCCCGCGAGCGGGTGCCCCGAGAACGCCTCCACCATGGCGAAGCCTCTCGCGATCGCCGGGGTAGTGCCATCGGCCGACCAGACCGCCGTGCCATGCGGTGGCAGATCGAGCGGGACCTCGCTCGCCCCGTCGATCGTGACCGGCTCGCCGCTGAACGCGAAGAAGGTCAAGCGACCGGTCAGCGCGTCGTCGCTGGGATTTACCATGACGAACTCGGTCGAGGTGCCGCCGCCGATCTCGTAGCGCGGTAGGGCGACCGTGCCGCCGCCGCCCACGCTGGCGCCGTAGGCGACGGGCACGGCCGTCACGATCTCCTCATCCCGATCGTTGGTGATGATCCGGGTAGCGACGACCGCTAGCGGTCGGTCGGCCTGGATCCCGACCGAGCCCGGTCCGGCCGCCTGCAAGCCGTCGAGGGGCCAGACGGCGCTGCCATTGGCGGCGATCCGACGCTCTGACGCGGCGCCGACGCCGTCGCCTGCCGCGTCTCGAAACACGAGCGAGACCGTCAGGGCCTGGTCATTCGGATTCGACAACCTCAGCACCGTGGTCCGGCCGGTCCGGCCGTCCGTGAAGACGGTGGCCTGATCCGCCAACGGAGGTGCCGATAGCCCGGTCTCGCTGATGAGCACGCGACTCTCGCGCTGCGACAGTTCGTCGAACACCGTCGTCATGTGCGTCAGCATCGCGGCGCCGCCGCCGAGGGCGCTTGGGCCCGTCGCGACCGCCCAGCCGCGCTGGGTGGTCTCCTCCGTGTCGGCGCTGCTGGACTGGTAGCGCTGGACCGCCAGGGCCGGTAGGTCGGCCTCGTAGCTCGAGCGGGCCATGTCGTGAATCATGATGTTCGAGGCGAAGCCCTGCGAGACGTAGAGCCGCTGGTGGTCGCTGTCGAACGTCAGGCCGCGCGGGTCCCAGATCTCGTTGGCGCGAACCGGGCCCAACTGCCGCGTGTCGAAGTCGGGCTGTCCGATGACATGCTGGGCCTCGGGTCCGTTGTCGAGCCGGGCCGGGTGGGCGTCGAACACCAGGATGCGATCGCTGCCGTGATCGGAGACGAGCAGCCGGTCGTTCGCGTAGTCGTACGCAAGTCCGTCCGGGCCGTCGATGGCGCTCCGCGAGCGGCCAGCCTCGAACGTGTCGAAGTCGCCCTGGCCGATCACGACCGAGGGGGTGGCGCCATTGGCCAGACGGTCCGGCGCGGCGTCGAACACGAGCACCCGGTTGTTGTTGCCGTCGGCCACGAAGAGCCGGTGCTGCTCGGACTCGTAGAACAGCGCGGCCGGCTGGTACAGCCCGGTCGGCGTGGAGTTGCGTCCGCTCGTCGTGAAGTCGGGCTGCCCGAGAACAACCGAGGCAGCCATGCCACTCCGCAGCCGGTCGGGCGCCACATCGAAGCCGAGAACGCGGTGGTTGCCGCCATCAGAGACGAACAGGCGGTCGTGCACCGGGTCGTAGGCGAGGCCGGTCCCGCGCGGGCGCGACGGCGTGATGCCGGTGCCGACGCGCGTGTCGAGGTTGATGCCGGTCTGCGTCGTCGCCGGCGTGATGCTCGTGAAATCGGCCTGGCCCAGGACAGCGATGGCTTCGGGACCGTTTCGCAGCCGAGCCGGATCGGCGTCGAAGACCAGGATCCGATTCCCCCATCCATCACTGACGAAGGCGCGCTTGTGGCGCGCGTCGTAGGTGACTGCCAGCGGGATCTTGATGGTGGTCGGACCGATCGGATACAGCTCGCCGGAGTAGAGGTCGGGCTGGCCGAGGACGAAGTGCGCGTCGCGATCCTTCACGCGATTCTGGCGATCGAGCTGCCAGACGAGCACACGATTGTTGTACTGGTCGATGGCGAAGAGGCGATGGTCGACCGGGTCGAGCACGACGTCGCGTGGATAGATGTTGCTCGGCGTCGCGCGGTCGTTGGCCGACCGGCGCTCGAAGTCCGAGCGCCCCTGGTCGTCGAGGTGGCCGATCACCTCGACCGCCGGCATACCGGTCCGCAGCCGTTCCGGCGAGATGTCCCAGATGATGCCTCGGTTGCCCCCCGGATAGCCCTCGGTGGCCACGAGGAGTTGTCGCTCGGAGTCGATCGACGCCGATCCGAGCCGGGGCCAGACCGACTGCTCCCGCGAGACGATCGGGTCGTAGGCGCCGAAGCCCGGTTTCCCGAGGACCGCAAGCGGCTCGGCCGCGCGCAGGGAAGCGTCTGGGCCGACATCGTAGACGGTGATGCGCATATGTTCGATGCGCGAGACCTGCTCCGCGATGAACAGGCGCGCAGTCCGGTCGTCGTAGGCCAGGCCGCCCGTCGCGAATCCCCGCATGTCGGTGCGGGGCGCTGCGGTTTCGAAGTCGGGCTGGCCCATGACCTCGTCGGCCGTCGCGAACGTCTCGAGCCGTTGCGGCGCCGCGTCGAAGACCAGGACGCGGTTGTTGCCGCTGTCGGACACGAACAGGCGCTGTCCGGTGGCGTCGTACGCGAGCGAGCCTGGACGGCTCATCCGGCGCGCGCTCAGGCCGGGTTCGCGCGCGGTGAAGCTCTCCTGCCCCAGCACGATCGCGGCGTCCATTCCGGTGGCGATCCGATCGGGCGCGATATGGAAGACCAGAATCCGGTTATTCGAGCCGTCGCCGACGAACAGCCGCTGGTTGGCCTCGTCGACCGCCAGGCCGAGGCGTCGCCCTGCGTGGTTGGCGGCGAGCCCGCTCGTCTTCGTCTTGGCGTCGGGCTGACCGAGAACGAAGAGTACGTTCGCACCCGTCGCGATCCGATCCGGATGGATGTCGAAGACCATGATCTGGCTGCCGCCGCCGGGCAGGCTCTGCCCGTTAGTGTTGTCCACCAGAAACAGCCGCTGGTTGATGTGCTCGATGGCGAGCGTGCCAGGGAACTCAGTCTGACTCTCGCTCCAGGCGCCGGCGTGCGACCGGCGGGCGTGCTCGCTCGGCTTACCGAGAATGTACGCAGCCGTGGGCTGCGCCAGGGTGCCGTCGTCGTTGAGATTGAAGACTTCAACGCGACCGTTGCCGTTCCCGGCGACGAACAACCGACCATGGACGCGCTCCAGCGCCCCCTGGGGCGGTCACCAAATGCTGTGGCCGGCCGCGCCACCGTTGGTCACGCCACCGACGAAGGTCGGATTGCCCCAGATGTCCTCCTGGCCGATCTGGTCACTCGCCGGCTGGCCGTTCCGTTGCGCGGCCGCAGCGGTCGGGAGCGCCAGCAGTAGCGCCGAAACGAGAGCCAGGTGGGCGGCACGCGGAATGTGGAATCGAGTCATCGTAACCTCCTCGAGAACACGTGGTGGCGGCGGCGGCGGCGATGGCGTGCCGCGCCGTTCCGATGGTCGATAGCTGGAAACCGGGGGATTATATAGCAGCCGGCGGTGGTCGCGATACCATGACGCCGGAGGCCCCTGGCGTCGCTTTGGGGCGACTGACCCCGCGCCATCCATGGAAACCCGACCGTATTTCATCGCCGGCGATCTGTTGTGCAGCCTGCTCGTGGGCGGCGTCACGGGGGTCGCGGCCATCGCGACCTTCAGCGAGGCATGGCCGATGCCGGCGGCGATGCTCGTCGGCATGTTGCTCGGCATGGCGGTGGCAGCCGTGGGCATCCTGGCGTTCGGACGCTTCTTCGGCATGATCGAGCTGCAGATGCCGGCGATGCTCAGCGGGATGCTGGCGGGGATGATCGTGGCAATGATCGTGACACGCCGTCCGCTGCCGCCGAGCACCGGCGCGATCCTCGGCGGCGTGCTCGGGCTGGCGACCTTCGTGGCGGTGTGGCTTGCGGACGCGTGGCTGAGCGGCGACGGAGCACGATGGACGCGCTGACGCGGAGGAAGTGGGATCGCGCCGCGGGCGCCTTCGATTTCATCAACGGCCTCGGCGCCGAACGCAGATGGTGGCCGGTGAAGCACGAGTTCTTCAGCGCCATGCGCGGCAAGGTACTGTTTGTCGCGGTCGGCACCGGACTCGATATCGGGCATTTTCCACCTGGGCTGGAAATCGTTGGCATCGACATCAGCGACAAGATGCTCGAGAAGGCGCGTCCCCGCGTCGAGGCTTATGCCGGCGCGATGACGCTCCGGCATCTCGATGTGCACGACCTGGATTATCCGGCGGGCACGTTCGACCAAGTGTTCACGTCGTGCACGTTCTGTTCGGTAACCGATCCCGTTCGCGGCCTCGAGGCCGTCCGGCGGGTCCTGAAGCCGGCCGGCGAACTGCACATGTTCGAGCACACCGGCAGCCGGTACTTTCCGTTCAACGCCTTGCTGCACCTGATGAATCCGATCGCGAGACTGACCGGTCCGGAGATCAACCGGGACACCGTGGACAACGTGCGGCGCGCCGGCTTCGACCTGGTCGAGGTGCGGCACGCCTTCCTCGACGTGGTCAAGACGATTCACGCCGTGGCCCCGTCGCCGCGGGTCGCGGATCCGCTACATCCCGAACAGATTCCGCTGCAGCTTGACGAGCCCCTGCTCGTCGCACCAAGCGATGGGCTTTGAACTCGTGGTCGAGAGCGAGATCGGGGTGGGCTCGACGTTCGCCGTCGGGCTCGAGCCAGACGGTTCGCCGGGGCGCGTGCCCTGGCTTTCCCGCGACCACGCTCGACCGACGTGTACAATTCTGCACCGAATGTCAGGCACGATCGTCGCCATCGCCACGCACAAGGGAGGAGTCGGCAAGACCGTCATCACGATGGCCATGTCCGCGGCGTTCGCCCGCGCCGGTCAGCCGGCGCTCGTGGTCGACATGGATCCGCAAGGACACGCGTCGATTGGGCTCGGGGTCGAGGTGCTCGACAACGAGTTGACGCTGCGTGACTTCTTTCTCGACGCGGCGACGCCGATAGACAAGTCGAGCTGCCGCCGTCAGAGACCGGCGAGACGGCCGGGGCCTCGAAGCCGCTCGCACCCGCACCGTCGACGCCACCCCAAGATGCCCGCAGGGCGGGGTCGACCTGGGGATTTCTCGAGGATGAGCTGAGCGCGAAGGCCAGGCCGCCCACGGCCCCGGAGGGGGCCGGCCCGGCCCGACCGACCCTTCCGGCGTCGTCCTACGAGCCTCTGGCTGCGCCTCCGTTGAAGGTGGTGGACTTGCCCGCGTTCAGATCGCCGCTGTCGCCGCGACCCTCGGCATTCGGGGGCGTCGACGACGCGGAGTTCGCAGCCAGAATCGACAGCGTGGCCGGCATTGCGAAGCTCGTCGACGAACCGGCGTACGTTCTCGCCGCGACGCCGAATCGCACGTCGCGGACGCCGGGCGCGCTCGATCTGAACAGCCCCAGGGTGACGAAGCTGGTGACCGAACCACCACAGCTGAGGAACTTTGGGTTCGATCTGGATGCGGGAGGTGCCGCTCAGGCCGTCGACGGCTGGCTCAGGCGGGTGGAAGGGGAGCGGTACAAAGCCCTTGCGCTGTGGGACGACGGGACGGTGATCTTCGTCGCCACGGCCGGCGAAGAGTTCCTCTGCTGGGGCCGCCAACTGACGGAGCACGGCCTGCTCATGAATGAGTCGGCCCTCGTGGAGTCGACGTACCTGTTCGCCGAATTGGCGCGGCGGCTGCACGCTGGTCTGCGGCTCACGATGCCCGAGATCGAGTTTCGGCTTGTCCTGCGCGACTTGATGCCGGAGGGCTCGCCCATCAGCATCTCGACGAGCCGGGACACCGGTTTCGCCGACGAGGTCGAAGAGGACGTGCGCGCCGGCTTGGCCGGCGCGCCCAGGCGAATCCGCCGAATGGCGTCCTAGGTCTCGAGAATCCGCTTGAAGACCTCGACCGCCCGCTGCATCTCTTCCATCGTGCCCAGCGAGATACGCGAATGGCTGTTCTCCATCGGCGGGAAGTCGCGCCCGACCATGACACCCTGCTCGGCTGCGGCGTCACGGAAATCGGACGCGGGCTGCCGGATGTTCACGAACAGGAAGTTGGTCTGCGAGTCGGTCGCCTCGTAGCCCATCTCCTTGAACGCATTGATCGTGAACTCCCGGATCCGCCGGTTCTCCTCGCGCTCCGCCACCATGTGGTCCGGGTCGTCCAGGGAGGCCAGCGCGCCCGCCGCGGTCATCACGTTGATGTTGCCCAAGCCCCAGGCGGCCTGTAGCTTGGCGAGCGTGGCCGGACGTCCGGCGGCCCAACCGAGCCGCATGCCGGCCATGCCGTAGGCCTTCGAGAACGTCCGAGTGATGAAGACGTCGTCGTACTCGAGCGCCTCTGCGGCGGCCGTGTCGACGGCGGGGTCGGTGGCGTACTCGATGTAGGCCTCGTCGACCAGGATGGCCGTGCTGGGCGAACTGGACTTCACCTTCCGGATGAACGCCGCGATGTCGCCGTGCGAGTGGGCGGTCGCCGTCGGGTTATTCGGGTTGCACAGGAACACCATGCCAGCGCCATTCGCGGCCTCGGCCATCCCGTCCAGATCGATGCTCAGATCGGCGAGGACCGGGACTAGGCGAATGTCGGCGCCCAACGTCTCGGCCGTCCGGTTCGTGCTGAGGAACGACGGCGTGGCGTTAACGAGCGGCCGGGAGGGCGAGACGTAGGCCCGAGTGCCGGCTTGCAGCAGGGCGCCCGACCCGGTGGACGTGATGACGTTCTCCGACGTCAGCCCGTGGCCGACGCTGCGTGAGAGCGCCTCGGCCAGGTCGGCCGGTGCGCTGAAGCCGTAGCGGCCGACGTTGCCGTGGAGCACCTCCTCCATTGCTTCGACCGCCGCCCGGCCCGGGCCGCGGGCGTTCTCGTTGCCGCTGATGCGGATGATTTCCTGCGTGGCGGCCTGCGCCGCGGCCGCGAGCGGGTCCGGGCTCCAGGCCAAGGCTTCCTGGTTTCGCCCAAACACCCAGCCGGTCGACAGCGCGCCCGCGCCCCCGATTCCGAGCGAACGAACGAACGCGCGACGTGACAGTGACATGCAGTGCCTCCTCATCGGCAGGCCGGCGCTTTGGCCGGTTCAGGTTTCAAGGACTGAGTGTCGGCCGTGCGTCGCATCAAGTCAAGAGCAAACGCCTGCGACCGTACAGCCACGAAAAAGGGCGCGCCGGACTGGCCGGCGCGCCCCTGGCGCAGCTTCACGAACGTGTCGAGATTCCTAGGTTTCGAGGATCCGCTTGAAGACCTCGACCGCCCGCTGCATCTCGTCCATCGTGCCGAGCGAGATGCGAGCGTGCGTCTGCTCCATCGGCGGGAAGTCGCGGCCGACGATGACCCCATGCTCGCGCGCGGCATCGCGGAACTCGGCCGCGGGCCGGCGGATGTTCACGAAGAGGAAATTGGTCTGCGAGTCGGTCGCCTCGTAGCCCATCTCCTTGAACGCATTGATCGTGAACTCCCGGATCCGCCGGTTCTCCTCACGCTCGGCGTCCATATGCGCCGGGTCGTTCAGCGACGCGACGGCGCCGGTCGCGGTCAGCATGTTGATCTCACCGAGACCCCACGCTGACGCGATCTTCTCGAGGGTGGCCGGGCGGCCGGCGGCGTAGCCGATGCGGAGGCCCGCCATGCCGTAGGCCTTCGAGAACGTCCGTGCGATGAAGACGTCGTCGTACTCGAGACTCTGCGCCGCGGCCGTTTCGATGGCCGTATCCGTGGCGTACTCGATGTAGGCCTCGTCGACGAGAATCGCCGTATCGGGTGAACTGGACTTCACCCGCCGGATAAACGCCGCGACGTCGCTCAGGGCGTGTCCGGTCGCCGTCGGGTTGTTCGGATTGCAGAGGAAGACCATCCCCGCGCCGTTCGCTGCGACCGCCATCCCGTCGAGATCCAGCTTCAGGTTCGGGAGGAGCGGAACCGCGCGCACGCTGCCGCCGACAGTCTGGGCGGTGCGGTTCGGGCTGGAGTACGACGGCGCGCCGTTGACCAGCGGACGATCCGGCGACACGAACGCGCGGACCGAGGCCTCCAGAATGTGCCCGGAACCGGTCGTCGTGAGGATGTTCTCGGCCGTCAGGCCGTGCCCGACCCGGCGGGCGATCGCCTCGGGGAGTGCGACGCGGACCACGTCGCGGCCGTACCGACCGACGCGGCCGTCGATCACCTCGCGCATCGCTTCGAGCGCGGCGTCACCGGGGCCGCGCGCGTTCTCGTTCGAGCTGATCCTGATCACATCTTGCTGGGGCGCAGCCTGCAGGGCCGCTTCGAGCGGGTCCGGTCCCCACGCCAGGGCTTCGTGCCCCCGACCGACGACCCACGCCGTCGACAACGCCCCCGCGCCGCCGACTCCGAGGGAACGAACGAACGCGCGACGTGACAGTGCCATGGGATCCCCCTGTTTCAATACCGGGCGCATCAGTCGCCATCGACTGACCGCCTGAGACCCTGAGTGTCGGCCCTGGCGCGTGTGCTGTCAAGAACGATCGGCCTACTCGCGGTGGGATAGAATCGGCGCCCGACGGAGCCGATGGGGCAGGAGGCACGATGCGACCAGAACGTACGAACCAGCCGACGCGGCGGGACGTCCTGGCGGTTGCCGGGGCGCTGGCTGGGGCCTGGGTGGCACGGCCCGGTATCGGGTCGGCGCGGGTGCGAGCGCAGGCCGCGGCGGTCCCCGATGTCGATCATCTGATCTGGGGAGTGGCCGACCGCGACGCCGGCATAGACTACCTTGAGGCGCTGACTGGCGTGCGCGCCGTCGTCGGGGGCAGTCACCCCGGCCGCGGGACCCGCAACGGCATCCTCTCGATGGGCCACCGCCAGTACATCGAGATCCTGGCGCCCGATCCGGAGCAGCCCGAGGTCGACACCGAGCGCATCGCGACGTTGCGCCGGTTGGCGACGCCACGGTTGCTGACCTGGTGCGCGGTGGCCGGTGACGCCGACACGATGGCCGGCCGAGTGGGCGCGGCGGGAGTGCGGGTCCGCGAGATCCGGGACGGCGCCCGGGAGCGACCCGACGGCGTGACCCTGCGCTGGCGCAACCTCTACGTCGAAGGGCCCGAGGACGACGTCATCCCGTATGCGATCGAGTGGGCCGTCGGCACACCGCATCCGAGTAGCGACGCGCCGCTCGGCGGCAGCCTCCAGTCGCTGCGGCTCCAGCATCCCGAGGCAGCGCGGATGAGCGCGCTCCTGGCCGCCATGGGCCTCGGCCTGCGCGTCGAGCCGGGGCCGGAGACGAAGTTGGCGGCCGTCCTCGACACGCCGCGGGGCGAGGTGGTGCTCCAGTAGTCGGCGCCCCCCGCAGTCGGCCAGTTCACGACCCTCCTTCATTGGCCCTGGCGGGCCCGAAATCTGGCTTTTCCGGGCGAGGGCTGTGGCATAATGCCCGCCTCTTCGAATCACTCGGTTCGGGGACAACCACGCGGGGGCCGTCCGGTCATCTCGGCCTCGGAGGCGGATCTCGTCACACTGGGGGTTTGCAGATGATTTCGAACGACAAGACACCCAGGCGCGGCTTCCTCGGCACGATGGCTGCGGCTGCCGCCGCCGTCACACTGCCCTGGACCGGCAAGCGCGTCGCCGCGGCCCAGGGCGGTCCCGACGACTGGCTCGCGCAGCAGACCGGCGAACATCGATGCTTCTTCGATTTCCCCGCGGCGAAGGCGGGTGCGGGACTGGTCCACATCCGGAACTACATCTTGACCTACGGCGGCGCTTACGGCGTCGATCCTTCCGACATCAGCACGGTCGGGACGTTCTACAGCTTGGGGCGCGAATGCAGCATTCCGATGGCGTTCAACGATGCGATGTGGGAGAAGTATGCCATCGGCGAGTACATCGGGCTCGGCGACCCGGCCACGATGGCGCCGGCGACGCGGAACATGTACAACGCCGATGATACGAACAATCCGGTTCTCTATGTCGGCCCGATCGGTCCATTCCCTGACGCGCGCATCGAGAGCTTGCAGGAGATGGGCACGACGTTCCTGCTCTGCAACAACGCGCTGGTCGGATGGTCGATGGAACTCGCCGGAGCAGGCAGGGGAACAGCAGCGGAGATCGAGGAAGACCTGAAAGCCAACACGTTGCCGGGCGTCGTCCTGGTGCCGGCGATGGTCATTGCCATCGAGCAGGCCCAGGTCGCGGGTATCTCGTACAACAAGCAGTAGCCGGTCCTGCGTGACGCCGGATCGAGTGTCGTTAGCGGGGTGTCCGGCTGCGGCCGGGCACCCCGTGTTTTATTTCGCAGCGAGGCACGCCATGCGCCAGCCGACCCAGCGACTCCCGCGAGCCGTCAACCACCATCGCGTCGTCGTCGACCCAACGCGCCGAGACTTCCTCCGGACGTCGGGCGCGCTCGGCGTCTCGGCCGCAGCGCTGGCAGCGGGCGCCGGCCAATGGGCTTGCGGGCCGGCGGGTGAACCGAGCGTCGCCGATCCCGCCGAGCGCGAACTGGCGCTCCGCGCCCTGGACGAGGCGACCGGGGCCGGTGCCAGCTACGCCGACGTCCGCGTCTCGCGCCACTGGTTCGAGTCGGTGCGGACCCGGGAAGAGCAGATCACCGGCGTGAACTTCACCGAGTCGTACGGCATCGGCGTTCGGGCGCGCGTCGGCGGCTCGTGGGGGTTCAGCGGAACACGCGACCTCGCGCCTGACGCCGTAGCGGCGGCGGCACGGAGCGCGACGGCGACCGCGGCGGCCAACGATCGCATCGCGCCGCAGACGACCGAGCTGGCGCCGGTCGAGGTCTACCCGAACGCCGCCTGGGAGACGCCGCATCGGATCGACCCGTTCGACGTCTCGCTCGAGGAGAAGGCCGCCGTCCTCTTCGACGCCAGCCGCGCGGCGCTGGCTGTGGATGGCGTGCAATTCGTGTCGGGCCGTCTGTCTGTCGTCAAGGAGCGGCGGCTGGTGGCGACGAGCGAGGGGTCGCTCGTGCAGCAGACCTTCATCCGCCAGAATCCCTTCGTGACCGTGACGGCGGTTTCACCCGATCGATCGGACTTTCAGAGCCGGGTTAGCGATGTCGCCGCGGCGGCGCGCGGCTGGGAGTACATTGCCGACCTCGATTGGCCGGCGCTGGCGACGCGCTGGGCCGAAGAAGCGGTCATGAAGCTGACGGCGCCCTCGGTCGAGCCGGGGGCGTGGGACCTGGTGCTGCACCCGTCCAATCTCTGGCTGACGATTCACGAGTCGATCGCGCATCCGACCGAGCTGGACCGCGCGCTCGGCTACGAGGCGAACTACGCGGGGACATCGTTCCTGGCGCCGCCGGCCGAGGTGCTGAACACGACCCGGCTCGGGCCCGACTTCATGACGTTCATGGGGAACCGGACCGAGGTCGGGGGCTGCGCGACGTGTGGGTGGGACGACGAGGCGGTGCCCGCCTTTGAGTGGCCGATTATCGACGACGGCATCTTCGTGAACTATCAGACGACCCGCGAGCAGGCCGCGTGGATCGCCGAGTACACTGGCATGACGCGCAGCCAGGGCTGCGCCTACGGCCAGAACTGGGCGAGCATCCCATTCCAGCGGATGCCGAACGTCAGCCTGATGCCGGGCGAAGAACCGCTCAGCGAGGACGGCGTGATCGCCCAGACGGATCATGGGATCCTCATCGAAGGTGACGGCTCCTACTCGATCGATCAACAGCGCTACAATGCCCAGTTCGCCGGGCAGGCCTTCTGGGAGATCCGCGATGGCCGGAAGTATCAGATGCTGCGCGACGTGGCTTACGTCATGCGGACGCCCGACTTCTGGAACTCACTGGCTGTCCTGGGTGGGCCCGAGACCTACTGGCTCGGCGCGACGTTCGGCGACGCCAAGGGCCAGCCCGGGCAGGCGAACGCGGTCTCGCACGGCTGCCCGATGGCGCTGTTCCGCGACGCGACGATCATCAACACGGCGTAGGAGGCTGGAATGCAGGACTCGACAACCCCCGCAGCGAGGCGTGCCGGCCTGTCGGCCGATGAGGCGCGAACGCTGGCGGACCGTACGCTGGCTGGGTCCCAGGCCGACGCCGCGCGCGTGACGATCGACGCCCGCACTCGGCCGTTCATCCGGAGCGCCGACAACCGGATCACGACGGCAGGCGCCAGTTCTGACGTGGCGGTGACGATCATGAGTGCGTTCGGTCAGCGCGTGGCATCGGTTACAACGAACCTGATCGACGAGGCCTCACTGGCCGCGGCCGTGCGCCGCTCCGAGGAACTTGCGCGGCTGGCGCCGGAGAATCCGGAGTACCTCGGCGAGCTCGGATCGCAGACCGACGCGCCGGTCAGCGGATACTACGCGACGACCGGCGGCGTGTCACCGGAGGCGCTTGCTTCGGCGGCGGCGCTCGGGATCGCCCGGGCCCGGGAGGCGGGGAACGTCGCGTCGGGCTTCATCGACGTCCAGAACGGATCGCGGTCGGTCTCGACCTCCGAGGGCCTGTTCGCGCACCACAGCAGCACGGGTGTGGCCTCCACGCTGACCGTGCGCGCACCCGACGGGTCGACCTCCGGCTGGGCCGGCGACGAGGCGGCCGACTGGGATCGGATTGCGACGGAGCGGATCACGGCCGATGCCGTCCGAAAGTGCGACGCCTGGCACGAGAAGACGGCGCTGGAGGCTGGCGCCTACGACGTCGTCCTGGAGCCGACCGCGGTTGGGATGCTGATGCTCAGGATGCGCGGCGCGTTCGACGGCCGAGCCGCCGACGAGGGCCGCTCGTTCTTCTCGGCGCCCGGCGGCGGCGGCCGGATCGGTGAGGCGCTGTTCGACCCGCGGATCACGATCCGCAGCGATCCGGCTGCGGAGGACGCCGAGGCGGCGCCGTTCGACGGGGAGGGAGCGGGCCGCGGCGCGGAGACCTGGGTCGAGGACGGCGTGCTGCGCAACCTCGGCTACTCCAGGTTCTGGGCGGACCGGCAAGGCGTCGATCATCGACCGGCACCGGCGAACCTGCTCATGGCTGGCGGGTCCGATTCGGTCGAGGAGATGATTGCCTCCACGCAGCGTGGCGTCCTGATCACCCGATTCTGGTACATCAGGGGGCTCAATCCCCGCACGATGTCGTACACCGGCCTGACGCGGGACGGGACCTTCCTGATCGAAGAAGGGCGGATCAGCCGGCCGGTGAACAACTTCCGGTTCAACCAGTCGCTCGTCGAATTGCTCCAGAACGTCGAGATGCTCGGCGAGCCTGTGCGCGTGGCGGCGGGAGAGAACAGCTCGGTCGGCCTGCCGGTCGTCGTCCCGCCGCTCAAGGTGCGCGGCTTCAACCTCGCCAGCGTCTCCGACGCGATCTGAACTAGGCGCAGGGCAGGGCTTTGGCCCTTCCATGAGAGAGCCAGCCGGTGTCAAGGCCGCCGGTCGGTCAGGGGGCACACGCTTCCATCCGCACTCTCGAGGA
>PCAK01000026.1 GCA_002730525.1 Acidobacteriota bacterium
CGGTGGCGCTGGAGAAGGGGCTGCGGTTCGCGATTCGCGAAGGCGGCCGCACCGTCGGCGCCGGCACCATCACCGACATCGTCGAGTAAGGGCATCAAGGCGCGCACGGCGCGCCTCGCGGGCGCGGAGTGGGGCTCTCGGGGCCCCCGCGAAGCGCCCGCGTGGGGCTTGGGGCGCAAGGCGCCCCCTGGAAGCAAGGAAACGAGATGGCAGCATTCAGCGACAAGATTCGCATCCGCCTGAAGGCGTACGACTACCGCGTGCTCGACCAGTCGACGACGGAAATCGTCGAGACGGCGAAGCGGACCGGCGCGCAGCTCGCCGGCCCGATTCCCTTGCCGACAGAGAAGAACAAGTGGACGGTTCTTCGGTCGCCGCACGTTGACAAGAAGTCTCGGGAGCAGTTCGAGATCCGGACGCACAAGCGGCTCATCGATATTTTCGAGCCGACGCCGCAGACGGTGGACGCGCTGATGAAGCTCGATCTGCCGGCGGGCGTCGACGTCGAGATCAAAGCGTTCGGCAAAGAGCACAAGTAGTTCGAGTCGTCAGGACGATCTGGAGCCAGCATGGTCACAGGCATCATTGGCAAGAAAGTCGGTATGACCCAGCTCTTCGATGAGAGCGGGCGAGTCCGGCCCGCGACCGTCATCAAGGCTGGCCCGTGTGTCGTCGTGCAGGCCAAGACGGCGACTCACGACGGGTACGAGGCGGTGCAGCTCGGTCTCGTCGAGGAGCGGCCGGCCCGCGTGACGAAGCCGATCGCCGGTCATTTCAAGAAGGCCGATCTCCCGCCGACTCGGATCCTACGTGAAGTGGCGCAAGTGCCAGGCGAGGAGCCCGTCAAGCCCGGCGACCAGGTGCTGGTATCGATGTTCGCGGGCGGCGAGCGCGTCGATGTCATCGGCACCAGCCGCGGGAAGGGCTTCCAGGGCGTAATGAAGCGCCATGGCTTCAGCGGTGGCCGCGCATCGCACGGGTCGATGTTTCACCGCGCCCCGGGCTCGATCGGCGCGTCGTCGTATCCGTCTCGCGTCATCAAGGGGATGCGCGGACCGGGTCGCATGGGCGGCAAGCGCGTGACCGTGCGCAGCTTGCAGGTGGTGCGCGTTGATGAGGACAACCATCTGCTCATCGTGCAGGGCGCGGTGCCTGGCGCGCCGGGTAGCTACGTGATCGTTCGCAAGGCCGTGGCGGCCAGGTCGGTGCCCGTGGTCGAAGAGGCACCCCCGAAGAAGGGGAAGAGGTAGCTTGGCTTCGATGTCGGCGAGTTGGAGAAGCGTATGACGGTAGACGTCGTCAACGACCAGAACGAAAAAGTCGGTTCCGTCGAACTGGATCCGAACGTGTTTGGCGGCCGCGTGAACACCGCCTTGATCTGGGAGGCGGTCGTGCACCAGAACGCCGCCGACCGCCGTGGCACGCATGCGACGAAGACCCGTGGCGCGGTTCGGGGCAGCGGCAGCAAGCCCTGGCGGCAGAAGGGCACCGGGCGCGCGCGGGTTGGTGACATCCGGACCCCGCTCTGGCGGAAGGGCGGCACGGTGTTCGGCCCCCAGCCCAGAAGCTACGACTACGCCTTGCCGCGCAAGATGCGCCGCGGGGCGTTGCGTGCCGCGCTGGCGCAGCGGGTCGCCGAGGATGCCGTGACCATCGTCGATCAGCTCGCGCTTGGAGAGGTCAAGACGAAGATGGCCGGCGAGTTGCTCGACCGGCTAGGCGGGCGCCGGCGGGTGCTGCTGGTCGACGTCACGCCGGATAGCAAGCTGCTGCTGTCGGTGAGGAATCTCGAGAGCGCGCGGCTCGTCGGGGTGACGCATCTCACGGCGCGCGACGTTATGGATGCGGGCCGCGTGGTCGTGACCCGGGCGGCCATCGAAGCGTTGCAGGAGGCGTTGGCGCGATGAAGCTGACTGAAGTGATCCGGCGGCCGCTTATTACCGAAAAGACGACCGTCATGCGGGAAAGCGGCCTGACGATAGCGTTTCAGGTTGCCGTGGGCGCGACGAAGGTCGAAATCAAGCAGGCCGTCGAGCAGTTGTTGAAGGCCAGAGTGGTCGACGTGCGGACATCGATCGTTCACGGCAAGACGAAGCGACAGGGGCGCTTCGTGGGGCAGCGCCCGGACTGGAAGAAGGCGTACGTGCGGCTTCGGGACGGCGAGAAGATGCCGGAGTTCCTCGAAGGCGCATAGCGCCAAGCCCAAGAGGGTTGGAAGATGGCCATTCGTAAATACAAGCCGACGTCGCCCGGCCGGCGGTTCCAGACCGTCCAGACGTTCGACGAGATCACCACCAGTGAGCCGTACAAGCCGCTGACCGAGTCGTTGCATCGGACCGGCGGGCGGAACAACACGGGGCAGCAGACGTCGTGGTGGCGTGGCGGCGGGCACAAGCGGCGATACCGCGTGATCGATTTCAAGCGGTCGAAGCAGGACGTGCCGGCGACGGTGTCGACGGTCGAGTACGACCCGAACCGGTCGGCACGCATCGCGCTGGTGACCTACGCCGACGGCGAGAAGCGCTACATCCTGCAGCCTCAGGGCGTGAAAGTCGGAGACACGATCATCGCCGGGGATCAGGTCGACATCCTGCCGGGGAACGCGCTGCCGCTCAAGAACATTCCGCTGGGCACGCAGGTGCACAACGTTGAGCTCCGGCCAGGCAAGGGTGGACAGATCGCGCGGAGCGCCGGTTCGTCGGTGCAGGTTGTTGCGAAGGAGGGTGGCTACGCGTCGGTGCGGATGCCCTCCGGAGAAGTGCGGCGCATCAACGTGGAGTGCGTTGCCACGATTGGGCAGGTCGGCAACCTCGACCACGAGAACGTGTCGGTGGGCAAGGCTGGGCGCAGCCGGTGGAAGGGGAAGCGCCCGCACGTCCGAGGCTCGGCGATGAACCCCGTGGACCATCCGCTGGGCGGAGGCGAAGGCAAGACCGCCGGGGGCCGACATCCGGTCTCGCCGTGGGGGATGCCGACCAAGGGATACAAGACCCGCAATCGCAAGGCGACCGATCGATTCATCGTGCAGCGACGGTCGAAGCGTAAGTCGAAGTAGCGAAGGACGCTGAGCTATGAGCAGATCGCTGAAGAAGGGCCCGTTCGTCGAGCTGTCGTTGCTCGAAAAGATCGAGATCATGAATCGCGGCGGCGACAAGCGCGTCGTCAAGACCTGGTCGCGCCGTTCCACGGTCGTGCCGGAGATGGTCGGGCACACGATTGCCGTGCACAACGGTCGGAAGTTCATTCCGATCTACGTCACCGAGAACATGGTGGGGCACAAGCTCGGTGAGTTCGCGCCGACCCGCCACTTCAGAGGACACACGACGAAGAGTGAGAAGGCCGCCGCGGTGGCTAGCGCACCCATGGCGCCGGCGGCGGTGGGAGCCAAGTCATGATCGAGGCCCACGCCACGGCGCGCTACGTGCGCACGTCGGCGCAGAAGGCCAAGCTCGTGCTCGACGTGATCCGCGGCCGCGAGGTGAACGCGGCGCTGGCCACGCTGCAGTACGCGCGCAAGGCCGTGGCGCGTGACATCGAGAAGGTGCTGCGTTCGGCGATCGCCAACGCGCAGCAGAAGGACGGCTTCACTGGCGATGTCGACCGGCTGATCGTGTCGGCGTGCTACGCCAACGAGGGGCCGTCGATGAAGCGGGTTCGCCCCGCGCCGATGGGCCGGGCGTTCAGGATCGTGAAGCGGACCGCCCACTTGACGGTGCGCGTGAGCGAGCGGCAGGAGGCGGCGGCGATCACGGATGTCGCGCCGGCGTCCGCCGGCGCGTCCGAGGAGACCGAACCCGCCGAGTTGACCCCGTCGACGAAGCGAGCGGCGCGCAAGACGCCGGTGAAGAAGCGGAAGAGAAAGAAGACGGGCGACGCTGCCGGCAGTCGCCGGGCGTCGACGACCCGGCGCAAGACGGCGAGCAAAGAGTAGGCGAGGACATACTCATGGGGCAGAAGGTTCACCCGTACGGATTCCGGCTTGGGTTCAACAAGACCTGGCGCTCGCGTTGGTACGCCGACAAGGACTACGCGAAGCTGCTCCACGAGGACTTGGGGCTCAAGAGCGACCTGAAGAAGCGCTTCGCGCATGCGGGCGTGTCGAAGATCGAGATCGAGCGGGCCGCCAATAAGCTGAAGATCGACATTCACACCTCGCGGCCCGGCATCATCATCGGTCGCAAGGGCGCGGAGGTCGACAAGCTGAAGACCGAGGTGCAGAAGCGCACCAAGCGCGAGGTCTTCATCAACATCCAGGAGATCCAGAAGCCGGAACTGGATGCGCAGCTGATCGGCGAGTCCGTGGCGCTGCAGCTGGAGAAACGCGTTGCCTTCAGGCGAGCGATGCGCAAGGCCGTCGAGTCGGCGCTGCGATTCGGGGCGCGCGGGATCAAGGTCCGGGTGTCGGGACGGCTGAACGGCGCGGAGATCGCACGCACCGAGTGGTACCTGCACGGCCAGTTGCCGCTTCAGACACTGCGGGCCGACATCGACTACGGGTTTGCCGAGGCCGGGACGACCTACGGCAAGATCGGCGTGAAGGTCTGGCTCTACAAAGGTGAGCGGCTGACGCCCCTCATCGGACGGGAAGAAGATTATCGCGTGCCGCGGCGCGCGGGTCGGATGGGCTGACGATCATGTTGATGCCGAAGAAGGTCAAGTACCGAAAGCAGCAGCGCGGGCGCATGCGCGGCAAGGCGTGGCGCGGGTCCACCGTGAGTTTCGGTGATTTCGGCCTGAAAGCGCTCGAGCCCTGCTGGATGACGGATCGCCAGATCGAGGCGGCGCGTGTGGCGATGACGCGGTTCATCAAGCGAGGTGGCAAGGTCTGGATCCGGGTATTTCCCGACAAGCCGATCACGAAGAAACCGCAGGAAGTTCGGATGGGCAAAGGAAAAGGATCGCCGGAAGGGTGGGTGGCGGTCGTGCGTCCCGGCCGGATCCTCTTCGAGATGGAAGGCGTGAACGAGGCCGATGCGCGCGAGGCGATGCGCCGCGCGGCGGCCAAGCTACCGATTCGCACCCGGTTCGCTACCCGGTTCGCGGAGCAAACGTCATGACGAAGGTCTCCGAGTTTCGTGACCTCAGCGACGACAACCTGCGGCTGCGTGAGCTGGAGCTCGACGACGAGGTGTTCCGCCTGCGAATTCAGAAATCGATGGGGCAGCTCGATTCACCTCGCAAGCTGCGAGAGACCCGGCGCGATCTGGCGCGGGTGAAGACCGTGCTGCGGGAACACGAGGGCGAGCAAGGAGCCGCGGCCGGTGAAGTCGGCGACGCGGCGGACGAGTAGCGCGATGGCAACCAAATCTGAAATGCAGGGCCTCGTCGTCAGCGACAAGATGGACAAGAGCGTCGTCGTGGCGATCGAGCGACAAGTGCGGCATGGCCTCTACGGGAAGACTCAGCGGCGGACGTCGAAGTTCGTCGCGCACGATGAAGAGAATGCCGTCAAGGTTGGCGACCGTGTCGCCATCGTCGAGGGCCGGCCGATGAGTCGGCGGAAGCGGTGGGTCGTGACCCGCGTCGTCGAAAAGGGCCGGGGCGTCTAGCGAAGCGGAGCAACGCCGATGATTCAGATGCAATCGGTCCTCGATGTGGCCGACAACTCGGGTGCGCGCAAGGTGCAGGTCATCAATCCGGTGGGCGGGTCCACGGGCCGCTACGCGCGGCTCGGCGACATCGTGACGGCGTCGGTGAAGGAAGCCACGCCAGATTCGGCGGTCAAGAAAGGCCAAGTCGTCAGGGCCGTGATCGTGCGCACCCACAAGGAGCAGCGCCGACGCGACGGGAGCTATATCCGGTTCGATCGGAACGCCGCGGTCCTGATCAACGACCAGAAGGAGCCGATCGGAACGCGCGTGTTCGGGCCGGTCGCGCGGGAGCTGCGCGAGCGCAAGTTCATGAAGATCGTCTCGTTGGCACCGGAGGTGCTGTAGCCGTCCGCGCCGACATGGCGGTGAGGTGAGAAGAGTCATGCCCCGTTTGCAGACACCGATTCGACGGAACGACAACGTCCTGGTCATGGCCGGGCGGGACCGCGGCAAGCGCGGTCGCGTGCTGCGGGTAATCCCCGATGCGAACCGAGTCGTGGTCGAAGGCGTGAATTTCGTCAAGCGCCACACGAAGCCGAACCCCGGAAAGAACATCAAGGGGGGCATCGTGGAGCGCGAAGCGTCGCTGCATGCGTCCAACGTGCAACTGGTCTGCCCCGAATGTGGCGCCGCGACCCGCGTCGGTCGCCAGGTGCTCGATGATGGGCGCAAGGTCCGGATCTGCCGCAAGTGCGAGGGAGTAGTCGATCGATGAGCCGGCTCCGCGAACGCTACGTCAACGAAGTGATGCCGGCGCTCCGCAAGGAGTTCGGCTACGAGAACGTCATGGCGATCCCCAAGGTGGAGAAGATCGTCGTGAACATGGGGTTGGGCGAGGCGACACAGAACGCGAAGCTCGTGGATACGGGTTCGGACGAATTGGGCCGCGTCACGGGCCAGCGGGCGGTGATTCGCCGCGCCAAGAAATCGATCGCGCAGTTCAAGGTCCGGCAGGGGATGCCGATCGGGACGATGGTCACGCTGCGTGGGCAGCGGATGTACGAGTTCCTGGATCGCCTGATTGCCGTGGCCCTGCCGCGCGTACGCGACTTTCGGGGCATCTCGCCTCGCGGATTCGACGGCCGGGGCAACTATACGCTCGGGTTGAGAGATCAGTTGATCTTCCCCGAGATCGACTACATGACGGTCGACAAGACCCGCGGGATGAACGTGTCGGTCGTCACGACCGCGCGTACGGATGAAGAAGGACGGAAGTTGCTGCAATTGATGGGGATGCCGTTCCGGGCGAACTGACGGCAGCCGTGCTGGTCACGGCATCCAGGTGGAGAAGAATGGCCACGACAGCCAAGAAGGTCAAAGAGCTCAAGGCACCGAAGTTCGAGGTGCGGCGACGTAACCGCTGCTTGCGGTGCGGACGCCCGCGTGCGTTCATGCGGAAGTTCGCGCTGTGTCGCCTGTGCTTCCGCACGCTAGCGCTGCAGGGCGACGTCGCCGGAGTGATCAAGAGCAGTTGGTAGACCCCGTGACGGCGGGTGGGCGGTCGACGGAGAGCCGGGCCGCCTGAGTACGCGTGAGAAAGCAGACATGACTGATCCGATTGCGGACATGTTGTCGAGAATCAGGAACGCCACGATTGCGCGCCATCAGCGCGTGGACGTGCCGGCCTCGAAGCTCAAGACGGAGATCGCCAAGATTCTGCACGGCGAAGGCTACATCCAGGGCTACAAGATCCTCGATGCGAAGCCGGGTGTGAATGGCGGCGCGCAGAAGACCATCCGGCTCTTCCTGAAGTACGGGCCGCGGGGCGAGCGCGTGATCACCGGGATCCTGCGCGTCAGCCGGCCCGGGCGTCGAGTGTACTTCCGGAGGGATTCCGTGCCGAAGGTGCTGGCAGGGCTGGGCACCAACATCCTGACGACGTCGCGCGGGGTCATGACCGGCCGCGAGGCGCTGCAAGTCGGCGTCGGCGGCGAAGTCTTGTGTAACGTCTGGTAGACGGGAAAGCCAAAGTCATGTCTCGCATAGGCAAGCAGCCGATCGTCGTGCCCCAGGGCGTCACGGTGAAGGTCGGTTCGGAATCGGTGGATGTCAAGGGGCCGAAGGGGCAGCTCAGTCAGTCGCTGCCGCCGGGGATCGGGTTCGAGTTGAAGGATTCGACGCTCGAGGCGCGGATTCTCCCCGACGGACCCGGATTGAACAAGTTTCAGGGGCTGGCGCGGAGCCTGGTAGCCAACGCGGTGCAGGGTGTCACCGAGGGGTTCTCGAAGGAGCTCGATATCGTTGGCATCGGATACCGCGCCGAGGTGAAGGGCCGCCAGGTGGTCTTCGCGCTGGGCTACTCTCACCCGGTCGTGTTCGATCTGCCGGAAGGCATCGACGTGAAGGTGGACAAGCAGACCCATATCGCCGTGCACGGAATCGACCGCCAGCTCGTGGGGCAGGTCGCCGCCAACATTCGCTCGCTCCGGAAGCCCGATCCCTACAAGCAGAAGGGCATTCGGTACACGGGTGAAGTGCTCAAGAAGAAAGTCGGCAAGACCGGTGCGTAAGGTGGACAGGCTATGAGAGTCAAGACGAAGCAGGATCGGAGACGTCGGATTCAGTTCCGGTCGCGCACGCGCGTGGCGGGCACGGCCGACCGACCCCGCCTTGCCGTCTTTCGCAGCGCGCAGCACATCTACGCCCAGGCGATTGACGACGCGTCGAGCCGAACGGTCGTGGCGGCCTCGAGTGTGGAGCCCACCGTGAAGGCCTTGCTGGGTAAGGCGACCAGCGGGGGCAACGTGGCCGGAGCGAAGGCGGTCGGCAAGGCCGTCGCCGAGCGGTTGATCGCCAGTGGCGTGAAGCAGGTCGTATTCGACCGAGGCGGGTTTCTGTACCACGGCCGCGTCCGGGCGATGGCCGAGGCAGCACGCGAAGCGGGATTGAAGTTCTAGGCCCGCGGACAGATGCGGCACCGGCGCCGCGATTGAGACGTTATGTTCGAAACGACAGAAAAAATCGATCCGTCGAACCTGGAATTGAGAGACACGGTGGTGTCGATCAATCGCGTGACGAAGGTCGTCAAGGGTGGCAAGAATCTGAGCTTCAGCGCTCTGGTCATCGTGGGAGACGGTCTCGGTCATGTCGGCTTCGGGGTCGGCAAGGCGAAGGAAGTGCCCTCGGCGATCAAGAAGGGGATCGAGGCGGCGCGCAAGGCACTCATTCGGGTGCCGCTGCAGGTCACGACGATTCCCCACACCGTCGTCGGGCGTTTCGGCGCGGGCCGCGTCTTGTTGAAGCCGGCACCCGAGGGCACGGGCATTATCGCCGGCGGGGCCGTGCGCGCGGTGGTCGAGTCAGCGGGCATTCAGAACATCTTGACCAAGTCGATCGGCACGGCGAATCCGCACAACGTCGTGCGGGCCACATTTCAGGGGTTGATGAGCTTGCTCGACCCGGTCACTGTGGCCCGGTTGAGAGGCAAGAACGTCGAGGATCTGGGCGAGGCCTTTGCGCCGAGCAACACGGGCACCGAGACGCCGATCGCGTGAGCCGAGGGCGAGCCCGTACGAAGGACGAGTAACGCATGGCCAAGAAAGCGAGTGCTTCTCGCAAGGTAACCGTGACGCTGGTGAAGAGTCCCATTGGCTACAACAAGCGGCAGGCTGACGTGGTGCGCGGCCTGGGGCTGCGGCGGCTGGGGCACTCGGTCGAGTTGACCGATGCGCCGTCGGTCCGCGGCATGGTCCACAAGGTGCGACACCTCGTGCGTCTCGAGGAAGCCGAGGCTGGACGCTGATGGCCAAAGCCAAAGAGAGGAACGAAGCCGAGCCGCGGCTGGAGCAACCGATGAAGCCGAAGCTGAATCTGAGCACCCTGCAGCCCCCGAAGGGCCGCACCCGACCCAAGAAGCGGGTGGGTCGTGGGCAGGGCTCGGGTACGGGCAAGACGGCCGGGCGCGGGCACAAAGGGCAGAAGTCGCGGTCGGGTTACAGCCGGAAGCGCGGGTTCGAGGGCGGCCAGATGCCGCTGCAGCGACGCGTGCCCAAGCGCGGCTTCCACAATCCGTTCAGGGTGGACTACGCGGTCGTCAACCTCGACACGCTCGCCGAGCGGTTCGAGGCAGGTACCGAGGTGACGCCCGATCTGCTTCGCGAGCACGGGTTGGTGCGGCGCGGCAAGCAGCGCGTCAAGATTCTGGCGCGAGGCGACCTCGCCAAGGCGCTGACCGTGCACGCGCACAAGTTCAGCGGGAAGGCAGCCGAGAAGCTTGCGGCCGGCGGCGGTCAGGCCGTCGTGCTGGAGAGCTGAACGCCAAGTCATGCTCGACAGCCTCAAGAACATCTTCGCCGTTCCGGAGCTGCGGAAGCGCGTGCTGTTCACGTTCGCGCTGCTCGGCGTGTACCGGGTCGGGAATCACGTGCCCACACCCGGCGTGAACACAGAGGCGCTCGCGATTTTGGCGGAGCAGGCGGCCAATACGATGTTCGGGCTGTACGACATGTTCTCTGGGGGGAACCTGTCGCGGGTGACGATCTTCGCGCTGGGCATCATGCCCTACATCAGTGCGTCGATCATTTTGCAGCTGTTGACGGTGGTCTGGCCGTACCTCGAGCGCCTGTCGAAGGAAGGCGAGTTGGGGCGGCGCAAGATCACGCAGTACACGCGGTACGGTACCTTATCTCTGTGCGTCGTGCAGTCGCTCGGCATCGCCATCTTCCTCGAGCGGCAGACGAACATCGCGGGTGGGTTGCCGCTGGTGTACGAGCCGGGATGGAGTTTCCGCCTGCTGACGGTGCTCACGCTGACGACCGGCACGATTTTCATCATGTGGCTGGGCGAGCAGATCACCGAGCGCGGGATCGGCAACGGCATGTCGCTCATCATTTTCGCAGGCATCGTCGTCGGCCTGCCCAGCGCGGTATTCACGACGGTCGATCAGCTGCGGAGCGGGCAGATCGGGCTGTTCCGATTGATCGCGTTGCTGGCACTGATGGTCGCGGTCGTGGCGGCGGTCGTCTTCATCGAGCGCGGCCACCGTCGGGTAGTCGTGCAGTACGCCAAGCGCGTCGTCGGGCGACGGATGTACGGCGGGTCGAGCACGCACATTCCGCTGAAGGTCAACACCGGCGGCGTCATTCCGGTCATCTTCGCGTCCTCGATTCTGGCGTTTCCCGCCACGATCGCGGGTGTGCTGCCGACTGGGGGATGGGCGCAGGCGATGACCGACCAGTTGACCTACGGGATGCCCCTGTACTACTTGCTGTACGTCAGCGGCATCATCTTTTTCGCGTATTTCTACACGGCCATCATTTTCAATCCGGACGACGTGGCCGAGAACATGCGCAAGTACGGCGGGTTCATTCCGGGTATCAGGCCAGGCAAGCGCACGGCCGAGCACATCGACACGATCTTGACGCGCATCACGCTCGCGGGGTCCATCTACCTCGCGATGGTTGCGGTGCTGCCCGACCTCTTGATCGTGGGGATCAATGTGGCGCCGATCCCGTTCATCGGGGAGCAGCTCGACGCCATTCTGCCCCAGTTCATCACGCAGGGGATGAACGTCACGTTCTATTTCGGTGGCACCTCGCTGCTCATCATCGTCGGCGTGTCGATGGATACGGTGCAGCAGGTCGAGTCGCAGCTCATCATGCGGCACTACGACGGGTTCATGAAGAAGACGCGCATCCGCGGGCGGCGCGGGTAAGGGCACGGTGAGATGGCACTAAACATCGTGTTGCTCGGATCACCGGGAGCCGGCAAGGGCACGCAAGCCGTGCAGCTCGCCGGCGCCAGGAAGGTGCCCAAGATCTCGACCGGCGACATCCTGCGGGAAGCCGTGCAGTCGGCGACCGAGCTGGGCCGGACCGCGAAGGCGATCATGGACCGGGGCGAGCTGGTGAGCGACGACGTGATGATCGGCATCGTTCGGGAGCGTCTCGCCCGCGATGACGCTAGGGCGGGCTTCATCCTGGATGGGTTCCCGCGCACCGTGGCACAGGCCGAGGCGCTCGATGCCATTCTGGCCGACCGTGATCCGCTCATGGTCCTGGACATTGCTGTGTCCCCGGACGAGGTCGTGCGCCGGCTCGGTGCCCGGCGTGTCTGCGGCGCGTGCGGTGCGATTTTCGGCGACGGCGCGGCGGCGGCCGTATGTCCGACGTGTGGTGGGACACTGGTGCAGCGGAGCGACGATGCGGAGTCAGTGGTACGCGAGCGGCTCAAGGTCTACGCGCGCGACACCGAGCCGCTGACACGCTACTACCGCGAGCGACGTACCTTCGCCGAGATCGACGGCGCGCAGCCCGCCGATGAGGTCGGGCGCGCGGTGAGCGAAGCGGTTGACCGCCTCCAAGCCGTAGCGCGCCAGTCAGTCGACGATGCGGGGGTGAAGGCATGATTGTCTGCAAGTCGCCAGAGGAACTCGCGCGGATGCGTGTCGCGAATCAGATCGTGGCCGGCGTGCTGCAGGAGTTGCAGGCGATGGCGGCGCCAGGTGTCACCACCGCCGATCTCGATGCCACCGTCGAGGCGCGGGTGCTCGCCTCGGGTGCGACGCCGGCGTTCAAGGGCTACCGAGGGTATCCGGCCAGTCTGTGCGCGTCGATCAACGACGAAGTCGTGCACGGGATTCCGTCGATGCGCGAACTCGTTCAGGGCGACATCGTCTCGCTCGACGTTGGCGTGTTGATCGAGGGCTTCTACGGCGATTCGGCGCTCACCGTTGCGGTTGGCGAGATTTCGGACGAGGCCGACACACTCCTCCGGGTGACCGAGGAAGCGTTGGAGTTGGCGATTGCCGAGGTGTGCGTGGGCTCACGCGTGTCGGACATCGGCCATGCCGTGCAGCGTCACGTCGAGGCGCAGGGGCTTTCGGTCGTGCGCGAATTTGTCGGACATGGCATCGGCACCAAGCTGCACGAGGAGCCGCAGATTCCGAACTACGGCGAGCCTGGCCGCGGGCCGAGATTGGCCGAAGGGATGGTGCTGGCGATCGAGCCGATGGTCAACGTAGGGAAATCGGCAGTGCGGGTTCTCGACGATGGGTGGACGGCCGTGACCCGGGACGGAAGCCTGTCAGCGCACTTCGAACACACGGTCGCCGTGACGGCCGGTGGGCCTGAGGTGTTGACGCGCCGGTCGAGCGACGTGCGCGCGGTCGCCGCAGGATCGGCGGCGCCGGCGTCGTGATGTCGACCGTGGCGCGAGTCGGCACGATGACGAGCGTGAACCGGTCGGCGTGGACGGCGTTGTGGCCGAGGCGCTGCCCAACACGATCTGGCTCACGTGGCCGGCGGCAGCGGCAAGAATTTCGTTCGGCTGCTTCCGGGCGACCGGGTGGTCGTGGAGTTGGCGCGGCACGATGTCACACGAGGGCGGATCGTCCGTCGACACGACTGAGGTCGCGGCGACAGCGTAAGAGAGGACGCGGAGATGAAAGTTCGAGCATCGGTTAAGCGCATGTGTTCCAAGTGCAGGATTGTCCGCCGCCGCGGCGTCGTGCGGGTGGTCTGCTCCAATCAGAAGCACAAGCAGCGACAGGGGTGAGCCCTGTCGCGACGAGTACGCGGCGCACCTGAGAGTGAAGGACACAGATGGCACGTATCGCAGGCGTTGACTTGCCGAGAACGAAGCGCGTGGAAATCGGCTTGACCTATATCTACGGCATCGGCCGCAAGCGCTCGACCGACATTCTGACCTCGGCCGGAGTCAGTGGAGACATCCGGGTCAAGGATCTTTCCGAGGATGACGTTCGAAAGATCAGCCGCGTCATCGAAGAAGAAGGGCGCGTCGAAGGCGATCTCCGCAAAGAGATCTCGATGAGCATCAAGCGGCTCATGGAGATCGGCTGCTATCGCGGGATGCGCCATCGGCGCAACCTGCCCGTTCGCGGGCAGCGGACGCAGACGAATGCGCGCACGCGCAAGGGCCCGCGCAAGGGCGCGGTCGCGAAGAAGAAGACGGTTTAGCGGACGGCTAGTGAGGGGTCTCGAAGGAAATGGCGAAGAAAGAAGCTGTTGACAACGCGCTTCCGGAACCGGTCAAGAAGAAGGCCGGCAAACGGAAGAAGACGTTCAAGAAGCGCGGCGAAAAGCGCGTGGTCCACCACGGGCACGCGCACATTCAAGCCTCGTTCAACAACACGATCATCACGATCACCGATGCCGAGGGTAACGTCGTGGCCTGGTCGAGCGCGGGCGGCATCGGCTTCAAGGGGTCCCGCAAGGGCACGCCGTTCGCTGCGACCCAGGCAGCCATCAACGCCGGGAACGCGGCCAAGGGTGTCGGGATGCGGTCGCTCGAGGTGCGGGTCAAAGGACCGGGCGCTGGCCGCGAGTCAGCGGTGCGGGCGCTCCAGACGATCGGACTTGACGTGCGATCGATTCGCGACGTCACGCCGGTGCCTCACAACGGCTGTCGGCCGCCGAAGCGGCGGCGCGTGTAACGAGCGTAGGATGCAATCTCTGAACGACGATCGGTAGGTACACAGCATGGCACGATACACGGACGCGGTCTGTCGGCTCTGCCGGCGCGAAGGCATGAAGCTGTTCCTCAAGGCCGAGCGGTGCTACGCGGAGAAGTGCGCCATCGAAAAGCGAAACGTGCCGCCTGGACACCATGGCAAGGGCCGAAAGGCGAAGCTCATGGGGTATGGGCTGCAGTTGCGCGAGAAGCAGAAGGTGAAGCGGATCTACGGCGTACTGGAGAGCCAGTTTCGCCGCTACTTCGAGTCCGCCGACCGCCAGCGTGGCATCACCGGCGAGACGCTGCTGCAACTGCTCGAGCGTCGCCTCGACAACGTCGCCTACCGACTGGGTTTGGCGACCTCTCGGCCGCAGGCGCGGCAACTCGTGCGGCACGGACACTTCTTCATCAATGGCCGCCGCGTGAACGTGCCTTCGTACTCGGTGCGCGTCGGCGACGTCGTGAGCGTGCGCGAGGGAAGCCGCAAGAGTACGTCGATTCAGCACGCCATGGAAGAGGTCAAGGGGCGGGGTGTCCCCGAGTGGCTCGAGTTCGACGCCGAGCAGATGTCCGGGCGAATCGCCTCGTTGCCGACGCGCGAGCAGATTAACCTGCCGGTGCAGGAGCAGCTCATCGTCGAGCTGTATTCGAAGTAGGCCTGAATCGACCGTGTAGGTCGACGGGAACGGATAGAGAAAGGACTGAAGTCGATGCTGTGGAAAGGTTTCCAGCGGCCCAAGCGCCTGGAGTTCGAGCGGGAGACGTTGACCGACCGGTTCGGCCGGTTTTCCGCGCAGCCGTTCGAGCGCGGCTTCGGCACGACCATCGGAAACGGTCTACGCCGTGTCCTGCTGTCGTCGATTGAAGGGGCGGCGGTCGTCGCGGTGAACATTGACGGCGTGCTCCACGAGTTCTCGCCGATTCCCGGCGTCGTCGAGGATGCCACCGACATCATCCTCAACCTCAAGCAGGTGCCGCTGCGGATGCACGTCGACCATACCAAGACGCTGTCGCTCAACGTCGCCAAGGCGGGTGAGGTCAAGGCGCGCGACATCCAGACCGACGCTGATGTCGAGATCCTCGAGCCCGACGCGCACATCGCGACGGTCGCCGAGGGTGGTCGCCTGCAAATGGAGATGCGCGTGCGGCGAGGCCGCGGCTACGTGGCAACCGACAAGAACTTCGACGAGGAGCTCGGCATCGGGTGGATCCCGATCGACTCTGTGCACTCGCCGATCAAGAAGGTGAACTACCTGGTCGAGGCAGCGCGGTTGGGGCAGACGACCGACTACGAGAAGGTTACGCTCGATGTCTGGACCAACGGGTCGATCACCCCACGCGACGCGGTGTCGCTGGCGTCGAAGCTGATTCGGGACCACCTGAACATCTTCATCACCCAGGACGATCCGATCGACCAGCCGCAGGAACTGGTAGCCGAGCAGCCGCAGCTGACATCGAACGAGAACCTCGACAAGAGCGTGGAAGAGCTCGAGTTGTCCGTGCGGTCGTACAATTGCTTAAAGAACGCCGAGATCAGGACGATCCGGGAGCTCGTGCAGAAGACCGAAGCCGAGATGCTGAAGACGAAGAACTTCGGTCGGAAGTCGCTGAACGAGATCAAGGAGATTCTTACGAGCATGGGGCTCAGCCTCGGCATGCGGCTGGATCAGCCGGCCGCGCAGCCGGAGCCGGAACCGCAGCCCGAATGAACTCACGCGCCGGGCACCCAGACAGGCAGGGTAGGGTCGGCTCGACACAGCGAGAAGCGAAGGTCAGATGCGTCATCGAGTAGCTCATCGGAAACTGGGACGAGTCAGCGAGCATCGGATGGCGATGCTGCGTAATCAGGCCACGGCGCTCCTGCAGCACGAGCGGATCCGGACGACTGTGCCGCGGGCCAAGGAACTGCGGCCGTTCGTCGAGCGGCTCATCACGATCGCCAAGCGCGGCTTGGCTGGTGGCGACGCGGCGCGCGGCGTGCACGCGCGGCGGCTCGTCCGGCGCGACATCGTCGATCAGAAGATTGTGAGCAAGTTGTTCGAGGCCGTTGCACCGAGGTTCGAGGAGCGCCCGGGCGGGTATACGCGGCTGCTGCGCTTGGGTTCGCGCCGTGGGGACAACGCGCAACTGGCGCAGGTCGAACTGGTCGGGAGCGAGTACGTGCCCGATTCCGACACGCCCGAGATCGGCACCGATGCGCCGGAGAAGGCGGCCAAGAAGACCGGGGTCGGCGGAAGGCTTCGCGCCGCCGCGCGCCGGATCCGCGGCAAGGATGAGACGGTGCCGGGGGCCGGTCAGCCGGCCAAGGCAACGAAGCGCGCCGCCGGGGCCAAGCGCGGCCGATCCTCGAAGAAGGGCGGCTCGTAGTTAGCGCCCTGGTCGTTCCTAGGCTTCTTCCGGCGCGGCTTCGCCGCGCTCGGCCTTCGCGGCCGACACGATCTTGCCGTGCAGGTGGGCCGGCACCTCTTCGTAGTGCGAGAACTCCATGTGGTACGCACCGCGGCCGCCCGTGGCCGAGGTCAACTGCTGCTCGTAGGTCAACATCTCCGACATCGGGACCTGGGCTTTGATCGCGGTCATCGAACCGCGGGGTTCCATGCCGCCGATCCGCCCCCGGCGGCCGTTCAGGTCGCCCATCAGGTCCCCGGCGAACTCACTCGGCGCGTAGATCTCGACGTTCATCACTGGTTCGAGTAGCGTCGGCCGCGCGCGAGTCATCGCGTCCTTGAAGGCCAGTCGGCCGGCCATCTTGAATGACATCTCGTTCGAATCGACCTGGTGGAACGACCCGTCGTACACCGTGACCTTGAAGTCCACGACCGGGTAACCCGCCAGGTATCCCCGCATCCGCTCTTCCTGGATCCCCTTCTCGATGGCCGGCACGAGTTGGCGCGGGATGGCGCCGCCGAAGATCTCGTTGGCGAATTCGAAGTCACCGCCACGGGGCAGTGGTTCCATCCGAATCTTGCAGTCGCCGAACTGACCGTGGCCGCCAGTCTGCTTCTTGTGCCGGCCATGCGCTTCGGTTGCCGCCAGAATCGTCTCGCGATACGCGATGCGCGGCAGCTTCAGGTTCACCTCCACGCCGAAGCGACGCTTGAGCTTGGCGACCGTGACCTCGATGTGTAGCTGGCCCTGACCCGACAGGAGCAGTTCTCCGGTCTGGCCATCGCGGCCGTACTGAATGGTCGGATCTTCTTCGCGAATGCGCTGCAGCGACACGCTGATCTTTTCCTCGTCGCCTCTGCTCTTCGGTTCGATGGCGTACGACAGCACCGGTTCGGGGAACGTGAATGGCGGAAACGATACCGCGCTGCCCTTGTCCGCGAGCGTGTCGCCGGTGTGGGTGTCCTTGAGCTTTGCGACGGCGCCAAGGTCGCCGGCACGGATTTCGCCGATGCTGGTCTGGGTCTTGCCCTGCAGCACCAGGAGGCTGCCGAACCGTTCGGCCGCATCCTTGGTGAGGTTGTGCACCGTCTTGTCTGCCTTGAACACGCCCGAGACGACTCGAAACATCGTGATCCGTCCGGCGAATGGATCGGCGATCGTCTTCCAGACGAAGGCCGCCGCGGGGCCATCGCCGGCTGCGGCGACCTCGACCGACTCGCCGCTGGCGTCCGCGCCGGCGAACGGACGATCCGCGGGCGACGGCGTGTAGGTCACCAGCGCGTCCAGGAGCGGCACGATACCGATATTCAGCGTCGCCGACGTGCAGAGCATGGGAGCCATCTGGCCCGCCAGCACGGCCGTTCGCAGCCCCGCTTCGAGTTCTGCCTGCGTGAGCGTGCCGGCCTCGAAGAACTTCTCCATGAGGCCCTCGTCGGCCTCCGCCACCATCTCGATCAACGCGTCACGCGCGGTCTTGGCCGCCGGCGCGATATCGTCCGGAATCTCCTCGATCGTCGCCTTCCCGTCGCCATCCGGGGTGAATATCAGCGATTTCATCGACACCAGATCCACCACGCCGCGGAACGACTTCTCCTCACCGAGCGGTATCTGAATCGGTACGATGCTTCGGCCGAGCACCTCCCGCAGCGACTCCAGCGAACGGTCCAGGCTCGCGCGCTCGCGGTCCAGCCGGTTGAGCACGACCACTCGGGGCAACCCCAGGTCCTGCGCCGCGGCCCAGGTCTTCTCGGTCTGCACCTCGACGCCCGCGACGGCGTCCACGACGACCGCGGCGACGTCGCTGACGCTCAGCGCCGCCCGCGCCTCGCTCAGAAAGTTTGCGATCCCCGGCGTATCGATGAGGTTGATCTTCGTCTTGTTCCACTCAGCGTAGGCGGCGCAGGCCGACAAGGTGTGCTTCCGCTCGATGGCCTCTTCATCGAAATCGGTGACCGTCGTGCCCTCGTCCACGGTGCCCAAGCGGTTGACCATCCCCGCATCGAACAGCAGGGCCGAGGTCAACTGCGTCTTGCCGGACCCGCTGTGCCCGACGATCGCGACGTTTCTAATGCTTGGCGTGTCGTAGACCTTCATGGCAGCTACCCTCCCTCATCGTGGGCGGCGGCGTCGCCAGGGAGACCGGCAGGGCTCTTCGACGCCGTTCCGAAGGGTCATCATATATCAGGTATTAGGCCCACGAGCCCGCGGCGACCGGCCGGAGGAGCCGGCGCAGTGGGACGTCGGATGGCGGCGGAAAACGGATTTCGCCTTGACAGCATGGAGCCGGTTCCCTACGATGCAGGTCGCTCGCGCGAGCCGGAGGGCCGGCTGGGTGGGCGATGGAGCGTCCTGTGCTCGGCTTCGTTCCCAAGGAACTCTTCTTCACCAAGGGTGTCGGCAAGCACCGCGAGAAGCTCACGTCGTTCGAGTTGGCGCTGCGATCGGCCGGCATCGCGGCGTGCAACCTCGTACGCGTCTCGAGCATCTTTCCGCCCGGGGGCAAGATCGTGCCGCGTAGCGAAGGCGCACGGCGCCTCAAACCTGGGCAAGTGACCTTCGTCGTCATGTCCGAGGCCGCGTCCCGAGAACCGCACCGCCTGATCGCCGCGACGATCGGTGTGGCGATTCCTCGCGATCCGACGCTCTACGGGTACTTGTCCGAGCACCATAGCTACGGCGAGAACGAAGAGACGGCGGGTGACTACGCCGAGGAGTTGGCAGCGGAGATGCTGGCAACGGCGCTCGACCTCGATTTCGATCCTGACAAGAGCTGGGACGAGAAGAAGGAAGTCTACCGGCTCTCCAATCAGATCGTCCGGACGCAGAACGTGACCCAGTCGGCCGTGGGCGACAAGCAGGGGCGGTGGACGACCGTGATCGCCGCCGCCGTGCTCGTCGGGTAGAGCTGATTCGGCACGTCACTTCACGTTCTTGCGCATGACCGCGCAGTGCGGGCCGGCCACGTCCGACAACCCTCAGGGTCCCCACCTGCAGTAAGGCCACTCCACGCCCGACAAGATCGTGGGGCAACTTCGTCCTCGTGGACGAGCCCCAGGCGCGGCGGAGCCGTGCCTGCGAGCGTGAGGGCCGATCGAATGGTCGGCCGAATGACCGAAACCGTCGAAAAAGTTGACTTTTCTGAAGGGAGGTCCCGATTGACAAAAATTGTCCATGCACTATATCTGAAGATCTCCCTCGGTTCAGAGGCCGCGACATGGACGCCCCCGCGCAGGCACGTGTGACCTTGTGACAAGCCGGTCCCAGCGGGCAGCGACAGCGAGTCACCCGAACACAAAAGGGGAGAGAGAACAATGACTAGCAAGATGAAGAGCAACAAGGGTTTCACGCTGATCGAGCTGCTGATCGTCGTTGCGATCATCGGCATCATCGCCGCCATCGCGGTGCCGAATCTGCTTCGGGCTCGCATGGCGGGTAACGAGGCGGCCAACATCGGCTCGCTTCGGGCCATCAACAGCGCCCAGGCTGCCTATGCGGCCAGCTGCACCATCGGCTTCTACGCGCCGAATTTGGTTCGTCTGGCGACTCCGCCTACCGTTGGCGGCGGCGACGGATTCATCGGCCCCGATCTGGCCCTCGACCCGTCGACGAAGAGTTCCTACACCGTCACGCTGACCGCCGGCGCGGTGGCGCCTGGTGCTCCCGCGTCCTGCAACGGCGCTGCGGCCGGCACGGTCGTGACGACCTACTTCGTGGCCGGGGCCCCGCTGGCTCGCGGCGGCACGCGCTTCTTCGGCACGAATCAGGGCGGGACGATCTATCAGAGCACCGCGGCGGTCGCCGTGACGCAGCACGGCGCCCCGGCCGCCCCAGCGACCCCGATTCAGTAGTCACGGCGGACGACGGTGTTTGCGGGGGATGTTCGCCACCAGGCGGGCTTCCCTCGTTCGTTTTTACGGATCGGATCCGACCTGACGCCTTGATGAAGACATCCCAACAAATCTAAACTAGACCCTATGACTGCAGCGGCTCGTTGGCTCATCGTGGCGTTTGTGCTCCTCGGGCTCGGCGCGTCGGCGGCTTCGACCTACGTCCACGCCCAGCTCCTCGGCGATCCGACCTACGTCAGCTTCTGCGACGTCAACGACACCGTCAGCTGTACTCAGGTCTATCTGAGCCGATACGGCAGCCTGGCGGGTGTCCCGGTCGCGTATCTCGGCCTGGTCTGGTTCGCGTTCGCTGGAGCGCTGCTCCTGGCGGCGCAGCGGGGGTCGGCCATGCTCCGCGAACACCTTCCGGCGTATCTCTTCGCGCTGTCGACCGTGGGACTGGCGGTCGTGCTCTATCTGGGCTACGCGTCGTTCGCCGTGCTCGGGGCGGTCTGCATGCTGTGCGTGACCGTCTACGTGGCGGTCGTCGGGCTCTTCGTGGTCTCGGGGGCTGCGGCCTCGATCCCGATGTCCCAGGTACCCGGCCGAGCGCTCGCCGACCTGCGGTCGCTGAAGAGCTCTCCGGTCGGGCTCGGGCTCGCCGCGACCTTCGTCGTCGCGTCCGGATTGGGCGCGGCGTGGCTCGGTGAGCCGACGGGCCAGACGAGCACGGTGGCGCCCGCGGCGGCCCTCTCGGCTGTCGAGCGGGAGGAGTTCGTCCGCTGGTGGAGCGCGCAACCGCGAGTCGAGCTGCCGATCGAGGCGGATGGCGCCGCGGTCTTCGTTGTCAAGTTCAACGACTACATGTGCCCGCCGTGTCGGCAGACCTATTTGAACTACCGGCCAGTCTTTGCCAAGTACGAAGCCGAGAGGCCGGGTGCGGTGAAGTTGGTGACGAAGCACTATCCGCTCGATCCAGAGTGCAACAGCACCGCCCCCAACGGTGTGCATTACGCCTCGTGCGAGGCTGCGGCCGCGGTGTTGCTGGCCGGTCGCGGCGGCGCCGACGTCGAGGCGCTCGAGGTCTGGTTCTTCGATCGTCAGGCGACGCTGTCGCCGAGCAGCGTTCAGACCGCCGCGCGCGACGTCGGCGGCGTGGAGGATTTCGAGGCCGAGTACCCGGCCACGCTCGACCAGATCAGGGAGGACATCGCGCTGGGCGTGAGTCTCGGAGTCGAGGCGACCCCAACCTTCGTCATCAACGGCGTGCGAGTGACGGGCGGACTGACCGTCCCGTACTTCGATGCGGCGATCGCCTACGAACTGGAGCGGGCGGCCGCGACCCAATGACCCCGCGCGGGCCGCGCGGCTGGCGTGCGGCCATGCGCTCGAGTGAAGTAGGCGAGCGAGTTCCGTGCCCGCGATCCGCACTGAAGCCCTCACGAAGGAGTTCCCGGTTGGGTTCTGGCGCAAGCGTGTGCACCGCGCGCTGGACCAGCTCACGCTTTCCGTCGAACCCGGCGAGGTCTTCGGGTTCCTCGGTCCCAACGGTGCGGGCAAGACGACGACCCTGAAGCTGCTGTTGCAGCTGATCTTTCCGACATCAGGCGTGGCCGAGATTCTCGGGCGTCCAGCAGGGTCGGTCGACGTGAGACACCGCATCGGCTATCTGCCGGAGACGCCGTATTTCTACGACAACCTCACGGCGGAAGAGCTGTTGCTCTACTTCGCGAAGCTGTTCGGCTACGCGCCGGCGGACCGCCGCCGTCGCGTCGACCGGCTGCTCGACGAGGTCGGCATCGGCAGCGAGCGCCGGCAGATGCTCCGACGTTTCTCCAAGGGGATGCTGCAGCGGGTCGGTGTCGCTCAAGCCCTCGTCAATGACCCTGAGGTCGTGTTTCTCGACGAGCCGATGTCGGGCCTCGATCCGATCGGCCGCCGCCAGATTCGTGAGTTGATCCTGGACCTGCGTCGCCAGGGTCGGACGGTCTTTTTCAGTTCACACATTCTTGCGGACGCCGAGTCGATCTGTAGCCAGGCCGGCGTGCTGGTTGCCGGGAGGCTCGTCAGCGTCGGCCGGCTCGATGAGATCCTCGCCGTCGAGCGCGGCTGGGAACTCGTCGTCGCCGATCTGTCCGAGGTCGCCCAGCGGGCAATCGGCTCTCGCGCGCGCCGGATCACCCAGATCGCCCTCGGCCGCCATGCGCTGGAGGTCGCGCCGACCGAGTCCGACCAGTTCGTGCGCGACTGCATCGAGAGCGGGGCGCACGTCGTTGCCTTGAATCCGCTGCACGCGACCCTTGAAGACTTCTTCTTGCGGGCGGTCCAGGACGAACGCGGGAACGAGGGCGCCTCCTCCGACGATTCGCGGGCCACGGAGCCTCCCCCAACGTCATGACCGAATCGGCCAGCGGCGGCTTCGTGGCATCCCTCCGCGTTGTGGGCCATGTGGCGGTCCACGTGTTCAAGGAGTCGGTTCGTGACCGGATCCTCTACAACCTGGTGATCTTTGCAGTGTTGCTCATCGCCGGCTCCTACCTCATGGGCCAGATAACCGCGGGGCAGGACGTCAAGATCATCAAGGATCTGGGGCTAGCGGCCACGTCCCTCTTCGGTTTGTTCATCGCCGTCTTTCTTGGCATCGGGCTCGTGTCGAAGGAGGTCCAGCGGCGGAGCATCTACAGCCTGCTCGCCAAGCCCGTCACGCGACCCCAGTTCGTGCTCGGGAAGTACGCCGGCCTGGTGCTGACGCTGGCGGTGAATGTGGCGGTCATGATCGCCGCCCACTACTCCGTGCTGGGCGTCATGTCCTGGCTAGAGTCGCCGGAGTTCAGGGCCGGGTGGGAGGCGCCGGCGACCGACCCGGCGATGCTAAAGGCGTTCTTCCTGATCTTCGTGCAGCTGATGTTGATCACGGCGGTCGCGCTGTTCTTTTCTACCGTCTCGAGCGCCGCGCTAGCGGCGGCGCTGACGATCGGTCTCTACATCGTCGGGCATTTCAATGCCGATCTCAGGAATTTTGAAACCGTCGTGGACTCACCGGCCGCGGCAGCCCTGGCGCGAGGGTTCTACTATGTCCTGCCGAACCTGGCGCCGTTCGACGTCAAGACGGCCGTTGTGCACGCTCAGCCAGTACCGTGGGGCTACATAGCCTTGACGACGGCGTACGGCGTGGCCTATGTCGCGGCGCTGCTGCTGGCGTCGATCGTCGTTTTCTCTCGCCGAGACTTCAAGTGATGCCAACTGAGAAAGCGCCGAGCGCCCGGGTGAGTCCGCCGTTGGGTGGGTTGGGCCTGGCGCTCGCGATCGCAGTGCTCCTGGGCGGCGCTCTGGCGGCGCAGACCGCGCGCGACAATCGGTACGCCGCGTGGGAGACTGAGTCCGAGTTGCTCTACGTGCAGTCCGGCGCCGCGCTGACGCGTCTGGGCCTGGCGTTCGACGACCTGTTGGCCGACCTTTACTGGATCCGCGCTGTGCAGCATTACGGCTCGACGAAAATCGCTGATGAAGCTGACCGGACCTACGACCTGCTGTACCCGTTTCTCGATCTTGCCACGACGCTTGACCCGCGTTTCAAGATCGCCTACAGATTTGGAGCGATCTTCCTGACCGAGGCGTACCCGGACGGCCCGGGCCGGCCCGAACAGGCGATCGCCCTGCTCGAGAAGGGTGTCGAGGCGATGCCGGAGAGGTGGCAGTACCTGATGGATATCGGGTTCATCCACTACTGGTGGGTCCACGATTACGAGGCCGCGGCCGAGTGGTTCAGGACCGCGAGCGAAGTGGACGGCGCGCCATGGTGGCTCGAGCCGCTGGCGGCCACGACGCTCGCGCAAGGCGGTCAGCGGGGCGGGTCGCGGCTGCTCTGGCAGCAGCTGTTCGAGACGAGCGACAACGAGTGGCTGCAGGCCGAGGCCGGCCGCCGATTGCTCCAACTCGACGCGCTGGATGCCCTCGACCAGCTTGGTCTTGCAGCCCAGGCGTACCGCGACCGGACCGGCGATTGGCCGCGGACCTGGGCGCAGCTCATCGACATCGGGCTCGTGCCGTTCGAGCCGCTCGATCCGACCGGCACCGGCTACATCCTGGTTCCTGGGACCGGCGAGTTCGAACTCTCGAGCGACTCCTTGCTCTTCCCGTTGCCCAGCGAGCCTGAGGCGCTGCCGGATCCTGCGTCGTGAGTCCTGCCACGGTCGAGTGGGTCCTCGTGGCGCTCGCTGGGCTTGTCGTCGGCAGCTTCCTCAACGTCTGCATCCACCGGCTGCCTCTCGGCGGCTCCGTGGCCTCGCCGCCATCTCAGTGTCCCCGGTGCGGCGCCGGCATCCGGTGGTACGACAACGTCCCGGTGCTCAGCTATCTGCTGCTGCGCGGCCGGTGTCGAGGCTGTCGCGTGGCGATCTCGCCGGTCTACCCGTTGGTGGAAACCGTAGTGGCCGGACTGTTCGTGCTGCACTGGGTGGTGTTCGGATGGCAGCCGCTCCTGGCCGTCCGCCTCGTGTTTGCCTGCGCGCTCGTCGTCCTGTTCATGATCGATCTCAGGCACCACATCTTGCCCAACCGCATCACGCTACCGGGGATCGGCGTCGGGTTGGCGTGCAGCCTGGTGGCGCCACCAGGCTGGCTGAGCGCCACGATCGGTGCCGTGGCCGGCGGTGGGGTCCTCTTCGTCATCGCGGAAAGCTACTATCGGATCCGTGGCGAAGAAGGGCTGGGGATGGGCGACGTGAAGATGCTGGCGATGATCGGCGCGTTTCTTGGGTGGCAGCAGATGATCGTGACGCTGATCCTCTCCTCGGTGGCCGGATCGGTCGTGGGTATCGGGCTGCTGGCCTCCGGCCGAGGGGGCCTGAAGTACGCGCTTCCGTTTGGCACCTTTCTCGCACTCGGCGCGTTGGCGGCAAGCCTCGTCGGCGATCTGCTCTGGTGGTGGTACGTGTCGTTCTACCTGCTTGGCCTGACGGCCATCGTCCTGCTTGGCCTGACGGCCATCGTCGGCGCGTTGATCGCCATCCTCGTCTTCGCGGTGCTGCGTCTTCGCGGTGCTGCGCTTCGGCGCCGCCGCGCGCAAGGCGAGCAGAGGCGCGCGTGACGGCGCGGCCGAGAACGTCTTCCTCGCGACCGCGCTGCAGGATGCGGTCGCGAAGCTGAAGGAGCGGGAACGGGCCAGCGCGGCCCGGGCGACGGCGTCAGAGCGCCTGTCGGGGAAAATCATCGTCAGCATGGCCTCGGGGTTGCTCGTGGTCGGCCGCCGAGGCGAGGTTCGCATCCTGAATCCGGCGGGCCTGCAGATGCTGGGACTCAAGGCGATTGAGGACGGCGTGAGATTTCAGACGCTGCTTGGCCCGTGCGCCCCGGCGCTCGTGGCGGCGATCGAGGAGTGTCTCGCCTCCCAACAACCGATCGTGCGCCGAAGCCGGTCTCGAGCGCGCGGTCCAGGACCTCCGGTCGCCGTCGGACTGGGACCTCGTGCTCGCCGGGTCGACGCGCTCGGGGTTCACCGAGGGCGGCCTGTCTCCGGTCCTCCCCGATGGGGCGCCGCTCGGGCTGGCCACGGCGACCGCCGACCTCCAGCAGGAGACGAACCGGACTGGGGGCTGGGGGCCGAATACGCGGGTGTGGCGCCTCTATGCCTACGGGCCGGTCAGCGCGCTGGTGCCGGGCGGCGCGATCAACAACGTCAACTATGTCGCCGTCTGGGTGGTCGACGACCTGTTCGAGACCGACGGCAATCCGCTGGTCGACGAGAACGAGGTCCTGACGCTGCACGCCGTTGGCTACGGCCCGATGAACACCCGCAAGGTGATGGAAGCGACACTGGTCCGTGTGTCGAGCGCGCAGGGCGGGGTCCGATGGCTGTCGTGGCGCGAGCTTCGGTAACCCCAGGTCTGGGGTTAGTCTGGCCGTGACGGCCCGGTCGCCCGATACGGCGAATGAAGCGTCGACACCGAGCTGCCGAGTGGTGCCTAAGCAGCGTGTTCTGTTACACTTAACAGACGGGACGAGTAGGTGGTTGCCGACGGCCTGGGAGGCCGTGAGATCGGGAGAGTGACGACATGTGCAGCTGGAAGGTCGTGTGCGGTGCCGTGATGGTTCTCCTGATGGGGTTGCTGGCCGGTACGGCCGGAGCACAATCCCTTGCGGAAATCGGGCGCCGGGAAGAGGCTCGCCGCCAGGCCCTCGAAACGCCTGCCAAGGTGTACACCAATGCCGATCTCACCGGCGGGGGCACGCTGACGACCGGCACAGCGAGCCTGCCGAGCCGGGCCACCGACATGCCGGGAGACGCCACGCCCGGCGCGCTCCCGAACCCCGCTGCTCCGACCGAGCCAGACCCTCCAGCGGCGGCCGACGAATCGGCGGCGCAGCAGCGGGACGAGGACTACTGGCGCGGACGCATCAACTCGGTTCGCCAGCAGTTGACGCGCAACGAACTATTCAAGGACGCGCTCCAGAACCGGATAGACGGCCTCTGGGCGGAGTTCACTGCGATCGACGATCCGTTCCAGCGCCAGGAGGTCGAGTCGAACCGGCTCGACGCGCTGGCCGAGATGGAGCGGGTCGACGGGGAGATCGAGGCGCAGCAGCAGGACATCGCCGACATCCAGGAGGAGGCGCGCCGGGCCGGTGTGCCCCCCGGTTGGCTTCGGTGACACGCGTCGCCCTCCCCTGCGTCCCGCCCGCCCTGAATCCGCCGAGTTGAGTCGAGCGGAGGTCAGGAGCTCAAGCCGGTGCCTACACCGCCCTCTTCGCCGTCTACGCAGATCCTCATCGTCGAAGACTAGGACTCGTTGCGCACGATGCTGCGCCACGCGCTCGAGGGCCACGGCCACGCCGTGGTCGAAGCGCGGGACGAGGTCGAAGCGAAGCAACGACTCGCCGCAGTCCGCCCGACGGTCGTCCTCTCGGATCTACGACTGCCACACGGCGACGGCTTCGGCGTTCTGCGGGCAGTGAAGGAGCAGGATTCGGAGACACCGGTGATCGTCATGACGGCCTACGGCAGTATCGAGGACGCCGTGGCGGCGATGAAAGAAGGGGCTCTCGACTTTCTCGCCAAGCCGGTCGATCCCGAGCATCTGCGCCTTCTGGTGGCCCGCGCCATCGAACAGCGTCAGGTCGTCACCGAGAATGTGGCGTTGAAGGAAGAGCTGGTGGCTCGCCGGGGGATGCCGAACATCATCGGCGACGATCCCAAGCTGGGCAAGATTCTGGCGACGCTCGCGCGCGCGGCGCGCACCGACACGACCGTGCTGCTCGAGGGAGAGAGCGGGACCGGGAAAGAGCTCTTCGCGCGGGCGCTGCACACGCTCAGCCCACGAGCCGAGCGACCGTTCGTGGCGATCAACTGTGCTGCGATTCCAGACGCCCTGCTCGAATCGGAGCTGTTTGGTCACGAGAAAGGCGCCTTCACCGGCGCCGTGGCCCGGAAGCTGGGTAAGTTCGAGGTCGCGGATCGTGGGACCCTGTTTCTCGACGAGATCGGCGATCTGCCAATGGGGTTGCAGGCGAAGATTCTGCGGGCCCTCGAGGAGCGCTGCTTCGACCGTCTCGGCGGCACGACTGAACGGCGGGTGGACGTTCGCATCGTCGCCGCCACGAACAAGCGGCTCCTGGCGAGCGTGGCGGCCAAGCAATTTCGGGAAGATCTCTACTTCCGCCTGTCGGTGTTCCCGGTCGTCATTCCGCCACTGCGCGAGCGGTCGGGCGATGTGCCGCTGCTGGCTCGCCACTTCATCGACCGATTCTGCGCCGACCTCAGGAAGCCCCGATTGACGCTCTCGCCAGCCGCCGCGGCGGCCCTCCAGGCCTATGCCTGGCCGGGAAACGTACGGGAGCTGCAGAATTGCATCGAACGGGCGGTGATTCTCACCGACGGCGACACGATCCGGCCGCCGCACCTCAACCTGTCGTCCGTGCCGCCAGGCGCGGGCGACGCAGGCGCCGACGCCTCGGCGTCACCCTGGGCGCAGGTAGATCTGTCGGGCAGTCTGACGGCCGCCACCGATCGGATCACCGCGGAGGTGGAGCACCGGAAGATCCAGCAGGCGCTGCAGGCGGCCGGAGGGCGTCGCACCGAGGCCGCGGCGCAGCTGGAGGTCAGCCCCAAAGCCCTCGCCGCAATGATCAAGAAGTACGCGATCGGAGCACCTGCGAGTCGCTAGCGCCGCAAACCGAGCCGACGCAGCGCGCCGTCGATCTGGCGAGTGGTGACGTCATCGACAGTGGTCACGGCACCGATCGCCGACGGCAGCACGAAGTGCAGCTTGCCGGCGACGACCTTCTTGTCCCGCTTCATGGTCTCGACGATCTGCTTCGAGGACAGGTCCGTGACCGACGGTAGCGGTCCCATGCGCGTGATGAGATCCGCGATGGACTGTCGTGCGTCGGACGTCAGTGCGCGCCGGCGTTCGGAGAGGTCCGCAGCCGCGAGCATGCCGTATCCGACCGCTTCGCCGTGTCGGAAACGACGGTACTTCGTGACGGCCTCAATGGCGTGCCCGATCGTGTGTCCGAAGTTCAGCGCACGGCGTGGGCCCGCCTCACGCTCGTCAGCCTCGACGATCGCGGCCTTGATCCGGCAGCAGTCGGCGAGCACCGGCTCCAAGGCCCGGGACTTGCGCGCGAAGAGGTCGGAGAGGTCGCGTTCCACCCGCGCGAAGAGGTCGTGGCTCGAGATCATCCCGTACTTGACGACTTCGTACAGCCCGGCTCGAAACTCCCGCCGCGGCAGGGTCGCCAGCAGGTCCGGGTCGATGAGCACGGCCGCGGGCGGGTGAAACGCGCCGATCAGATTCTTGCCCAGGGCGTGGTTGACCCCCACTTTTCCGCCGATCGCACTGTCGACCTGCCCGAGCAGGGTCGTCGGCACCTGCACGACCGCGACGCCCCGGAGAAATGTGGCGGCCGCGAAGCCGGCGATGTCGCCCACGACACCACCGCCAACGGCCACCAGGGTGGTCTGGCGGTCGGCGCCGGCGCGGATAAGCGCTTCATAGATCCGCCCGACGGTCTGGAGCGTCTTGTAGCGCTCGCCGTCGGGGATCAAGATCACCTCGGCATCCGGCAGCGCGGCCTTGACCGCGGCGCCGTGCAACCGCCACACCGTGGAGTTCGACACGATGAATCGACCGCCCGACGGCGTGGTATCGTCGACGAGCGATGCGAGCTTCGCGATCAGCCCGTGCGCGATCTGCACCGGATAGGTACGGGCGCCCGCGGCGACGTCGATTCGCGTCAGCTTCATTATTCGGAGAGTTCGATCGGCCTATGCTCAGATGAGCAGATGGTAGGATAGCAGCATATCGAAGTTTTCGCGTGATGCATCCGACGATGTCGGGGCGGGAGAGTGAGGCAGCGGTCGATGGCGGACAAGAAGGGCGCGTTCGTGACGGAAATCACTCCACGGTCGGAGGAGTTTTCGCGCTGGTATCTCGACGTGGTGCGGCGGGCCGAGCTAGCGGACTACTCGCCGGTGAAGGGCTGCATGATCATCCGTCCCTACGGCTACGCGATCTGGGAGTTGATGCAGCAGGCACTGGACCGTCGCTTCAAGGCCACTGGACACCTCAACGCCTATTTCCCGTTGTTCATCCCCGAAAGCCTGCTGCGCAAGGAGGCCGCGCATGTCGACGGGTTTGCGCCCCAGGTGGCGTGGGTGACGCAGGGCGGCGACGAGACGCTCGAGGAACGGCTCGTGGTGCGTCCGACCTCCGAAGCGATCATCGGCATGATGTACGCCAAGTGGATTCAATCGTGGCGCGACCTGCCGATTCTGCTGAACCAGTGGGCCAACGTCGTCCGCTGGGAAAAGGTGACGCGGCCGTTTCTCCGCACGACAGAGTTTCTTTGGCAGGAAGGCCACACGGCGCACGAGACCGAGCACGAAGCTGAGGAGGAAGCGCTTCGGATGCTGGGCGTCTACAAGGATTTCGCCGAGCAGGAACTGGCGATGCCCGTGCTCGAGGGGCGGAAGAGCGAGAGCGAGAAATTCGCCGGCGCCGTGCACACTTACTCGATCGAAGCGCTCATGGGCGATGCGCGCGCGCTCCAGGCCGGGACGTCACATCATCTGGGGCAGAACTTCGCCAAGGTGTTCGACATCACGTTCCAGGCTCGGGACAAGTCGGTGCAGCACGTCTGGCAGACCTCTTGGGGCATGTCGACGCGCTTGGTGGGCGGCGTGATCATGACTCACGGTGACGACTCGGGGCTGATTCTGCCGCCCAACGTCGCGCCGTATCAGGTCGTGATCGTGCCGATCCTGCGGGGAAACTGGCAGGAAACCGTCCTGCCGCACGCCGAAGCGCTCCGCGACGAGTTGGTGGCGGCGGGCGTGCGGGTAATGCTGGACGCGCGTGACGAGCACTCGCCAGGCTGGAAGTTCGCCGAGTGGGAGCTTCGCGGCGTTCCGGTGCGGCTGGAGATCGGCCCGAAGGACATCGAGAAGGCGCAGGTCATGTCGGCGCGCCGGGACACTCGCGCCAAGGCGGCGATTCCCCGCGACGAACTCACGACCCGCGTGCCGGCGCTCCTCGCCGAGATTCAGGCGGACCTCTTCGCCCGCGCTCGCCAGTTTCGTGACGACCGGACGTCGCACACGGCCTCCTACGAGGAGTTCAAGGCCACCATGGACGGTCGGCCCGGCTTCGTCGTGGCGCCGTGGTGCGGGGACGCGGCCTGCGAGGCGGCGATCAAGACCGAAACACAGGCGACGATCAGAAACCTGCCGATGCAGGGCGGCGAGGTGAGCGGCGCGTGCGTGCGCTGTGACGCGCCCGCGCGCGAGCAAGCCTACTTCGCAAAGTCATACTAGCGGGAGGGTCGATGCTACGCGTGGGATTCACGCTCGCGCTGCTCGGCGCGTGTTCAGGAGCGAGTCCGGCGGAGCAGGCGGCGGGATCGAGCGGGGCGGTGATTTTCCCCGATGACACTCGCGTCCGGGTCGAGATCGCCGACACCGCGGCGACACGCGAGCGCGGCCTGATGTTCCGTGGGTCGCTGGCCGAGAACGAAGGGATGATCTTCGTGTTCGACGCCAGGGGGTTCTATCCGTTCTGGATGAAGAACACCCTGATTCCCCTGGACATGCTCTGGCTGGACGCGGGCGGGCGCGTGGTGTCGATTGCGAACTCGGTGCCGCCGTGCCGGGCCGATCCGTGCCCGACCTATCCGCCCGAGGCCGACGCGCTCTATGTGGTGGAGGCCGTGTCAGGGTTCGCGAAGACCCACGGCGTCGAGGTTGGCGACGCGCTGACGCTCGTGGGCCTTCCCTGAACGGTCTCTGTCGACGACTACTGGATGCGGACGACCATCGCCGCCCGGCGATTCAGGCGCCGCGTCTCTTCCCGCGAGTTGTCGTGTGCCGGCCGCTCTTCACCGTAGCTGACCGTTCGCAACCGGCCGGTCCCGATGCCGCGGCTCGTCAAGTAGTCGAGCACGGCTTGCGCGCGCCGGTCGCCGAGCGCGAGGTTGTACTCCGCCGTGCCGATGTTGCAGGTGTGACCCTCGATTTCGATCTGCAGCGTCGGGGTCTCCTCGAGAGCGGCGATGGCCTCGTCCAGCACTCTCACGGCGCTTGGTCTGAGCGAGTACCGGTCGAAGTCGAAGTGCACATCCTCGAAGACGAACTCCCGCGCGGCCGGTCGGACAACCTCCACGGTGACCGTGTCCGAAGCCTCGCCGCCGCGTCCGTCCGTGACCGCGACCGTGATCGGCACGGCACCCTCGTCGTCGGGCGCCGTCCAGGCCGTGTTGGGCGCCGTCGGGTCGGCGAAGCTGCCCGAGCCGGCGCTCCAGCGGTAGCTCAGGGCGTCGCCGTCGGGATCCTGCGCCTGAGAGGTCAGCTCCGACCGCTCCCCGACGTTGACGGTGCAGGGGTTGCAGCGCGCGGTGACCGTCGGCGACTGGTTGCCCGGCGCCGCCGGCGCCGCCGGCGGCGCCGGTGGCGGCGGTGGCACGTACACCCGGACGCCCGGGTGGTAGCCGAAACGGGCCAGCACGCCGAACGGGTTGGCGTTGTTCGAATCCTGGCCGTTCTTGGAGTCGCGATTGAGGGCGATGTTCACCCCCGCGCCGGCAAAGAAGCCGCTGTCCCCTTGCCAGATGACGCCGATCGTAGCATCCAGCGGGCTGCGGATAGGGGAGAGCAGCGGTGACAGCGTGCCGTCTTCGGCCGCGAACGGCGTCTCGACCGTGACGTCATCGAAGACGGCCTCGCCGTGCAGCTCGGTGAAGAGGCGGACCGCGCTCGACGTCGGAAATCCGGCGCCGACGCCCCAACGGAACCCGTTCGACAGATTGACGCCGCAGGGGCTGCCGGGAGAGCAAAGCGTCGAGGGGTCTGGATCGCCGCGCATGACGAAGCCACCGAATCCGGACAGCTCGATGCGCTCGTTGACGTGCTTGCTGACAATGGCGTCGAGCTCGTAGCTCGGCGCGCCGGTGCCGATTCCCCCGTCGCTGTCACCCGTCGGCAGTTGAGCCACGGCGCGGATCGCGAAAGCGGCGCCCTGCTGCCGGTGCTCGGACGTCAAATTGACCTTCGCGCCGATGAGCAGGTCCCCGACGCTACTGGCCCAACCGGTCGTCATCAGCGGGTTGTCGTTCTGCAGGCCGCCGAACTGCGAGCCGTCGTCGCCGAACAGCGGACGGACGTTGCGGTTGATCCGGCTGTTGAAGCGGAAGGACCCAAAGATCTCCAGTCGGTCGCGCACGCCGACACCGAACGTCACGGCGTGATGGGAGATGTCGGTCAGCCCCTGCTCTCGGTCGAAGTTCGTGCGTCCGATCGAGACCGACATCTTGCGGTCGGGCAGAATCTCGCCGGTCGGCACGAACCAGAGCCCGGTATCCCCGAGGAAAGTCGTTGTGGCCGGTCGCGTGGCGACTTCGCCCGCGTCATCATCGGCATCGGCTGTCTGTGCAAACGCTGGTGAAGTGCCGACCATCAGCACCGCCAGTGCCCAGCCTGCGAGACCCAAGTAGCGCCTCGTCATGCTTCGTCTCTCCCTCGGAAGTCGCGTGACCAAGTAGACCGACGTTAAGTAGAACGCACAGAGTCCCTTGAAGTCAACGGAAAACAGGCGATCTTCGCCATGAGATCGCCTCTCGGCGCGGTCTACTCGTCGTCGTCAGAGTCGTCCGGTCGCTTCTTCTGGAACACCCAGGCGATGCCGATGCTGATCCCGTAGAGGACCATCATCGGCGCGGCCATCGCGGTCTGGGTGACCGGATCGGCCGACGGCGTCAGTACGGCGGCGATGATGAAGATGGCGAGGATCGCGTATTTCGTGTTCTTCGCCAGAAATCCCGGCGTCACCAGGCCAAGCTTGGCGAGGAAGAACACCAGGGTGGGTAACTGGAACACGATGCCCATGGCCAGCATCATCTTCACGTAGAGCGCGAACACCGGCGCGATGCGCGGCAGGAACTCCATGTAGTCGGTCGTGAATCCGGCAAAGAAGCGCCAGGCCAGCGGAAACACCGCGTAGTGCGAGAACAGCGCGCCGCCCAGGAAGAAGATCGACGTGAGTGCCACGAACGGGATGGCGAACTTCTTCTCGTGGGAGTACAGGCCCGGGGCGATGAACAGCCAGATCTGCGATACCAGGATCGGCATGGCCATCAGGAGCCCCACCAGTGCCGCCATCTTCATGTACAGGAAGAACGCCTCGGCGGGCTCCGTGTACACGAGGCGCCCACCAGGCGGCAGCACCTCCTGCAACGGCACCATGATGAATTCGAAGATGAACTTAATGAACGCGAACGCGACGACGAACCCGCCGAGGATGCCGTAGGCGGCATACACGAGCCGCTTGCGCAGTTCGTCGAGGTGCTCGAGAAACGACATCCGACCGGCGGAGGAACTCTCTTCGTCCTCGGCTGGCGGAGGCGTGCCGGGCACTTGCGGTTGCGCGGGTACGGGATGCGAGTCCCCGGCGGAATCCGACGCCATCGAGTTCGGTCAGCGAGACGTTCAGGCGCCCGAGTTGGACGGGCTCTGGCTCGGCGGGGGTTCGGCCGGGTCGCTCGCGGCCGGAGCCGCGGGTTCGGCCGCCGGCGCTGTCGGAGTGGCCGGCACCTGAGCCGGCTCAGGCGTCGCCGCGTTGTCAGCCGAGGAGGGCGTCGTTGAAGCCGCAGTCGACGTTGGCTCCGGCGGCTTGGTTTCCTCGACGCGAATCTCCTCCTCCAGCGTGTTCCGCAGATCGTTGGAGGCGCGCTTGAATTCGCCGATGCTCTTGCCCAGCGAGCGGCCCAACTCCGGCAGCTTTCTGGGGCCGAAAATGATCAGGGCAATGACGAAGATGATGATGAGCTCGGGCATTCCGATTGAGCCAAACATGTCCTGACGCTCCTTGGAACCAGTGTTTCGGCGGTGCCTCGGTCGGACAATTCGGTGCCCGGCGACGGGGGACGCACGGCGCCGGACTCTCCCCATGATCGGCGGCCGGCGCGTGCACCTACCTAGATGCATTATAGAAACGCGCCCCGGCCCGGTCAAGCGGTAGGCCCCGCGCCGGTGCTCGGAACTCATTGCGAACTATGGGCTTATTTGGTACGATCCGTCATATGCGTGCAGCCCAGTCTCTCTCTGCGGCGGTGATGGTGGTCGTGGTGTCGGCGCTCGTGGGTGGCCTGTTCGGCGGCCGGGCGCTGGCGACACAGGACCCCGTCGCCGAGCGATACAAGGTGTTCTCGAATGCGCTGGCGGCGATCGAGGCCAACTACGTCGAGGAGGTCGATACCGACCGCCTGGTCTACGGCGCGATCAACGGGATGCTGCAGACCCTCGACCCGCACTCCAGCTTCATGGACCCGCGCACCTACTCCCAGATGCGCGAACGGCAGGAAGGCCGCTACTACGGCCTCGGCATCACGATTCAGGTGCTCGATGGGGACATCACCGTCATGGCGCTCTTCGATGGGTCGCCGGCCTACCTGGAGGGGGTCCGGCGGGGCGATGTGATCGCGGAAATCGAGGGTGAATCTGCCGCGGGCTGGACCAGCGACCAGGCGGTGGCGCGGCTGCGCGGACCGAAAGGGTCGCCGGTCAACATCGCGATCCGCCGTCAGGGGTACGACGCGCTGATTCCGCTCGAGGTGACGCGTGACGAGATCAACATCCCGACGATCCTCGGGGCGTTCATGGTGAACGCGTCGACCGGCTACGTCCGGCTGAGGGACTTCTCGGAAACGACCGATCACGATCTCGGACTGGCGTTGGAGGATCTGGCCGGCCAGGGGATGCAGCAACTGCTGCTGGATCTCCGGGACAATCCCGGCGGGCCGCTCGACCAGGCGATCCGCGTGGCCAACCGGTTCCTGCCGCGCGGCGACATGATCGTCTACACGCGCGGTCGGATTCCGAACTCCGATCAGGACTACCACGCGAGCGAGGAGAGCGACTTCACCGATCTCCCGCTGGTAGTCCTGGTGAATCGGAACAGCGCGAGCGCGTCGGAGATCGTCGCCGGCGCCATCCAGGATCACGACCGCGGACTGATCGCCGGGGAGACGACGTTTGGCAAAGCCCTGGTGCAGTCGATCTACCGGGTGAGCGAGGGGGCCGGTCTGGCGTTGACTACGGCGCGCTACTACACGCCGAGTGGTCGCCTCATCCAGCGCCCATGGGATGGCACGTTCGACGAGTACCTGACGTACTCGATGCGCGATCAGGAAGCCGATCGTCAGCACTCGAGCGCCGATCTCAAGTACACCGACGCAGGCCGGCAGGTGTACAGCGGTGGCGGCATCGAGCCCGACGACTTCATGGCCGGCCCGGTCGAGGGCTTCGATCCGACGCCGATCGGTCGACGCCTCTTCGCGCGCCAGGCGTTCGCGCGCTACGCGCAGAAGTACTCGGCGAGCGGCGACACGCGCATCCGCGAACCAGGGCGCGATCTGGTGCTGGTGGACCGTGACTTCGAGATTACGGACGAGATCGTCGACGATTTCATGCAGTTCCTCGCCCAGGAGCGCCTGACCATCGATGCCGGCGAACTCTCGGACGACGCACTGTTCGTGCGCGCGATGATCCGCTACTACATCGACCTCGATCTGTTCGGCGTGCTCGATGCTCGCCGGCACCTCGTCGAGGTGGATCCCCAGGCGATGTTCGCGCTGACGCTCTTCGGCAAGGCCGAGGCCCTCACGCGCCTGTCGCGGCCGGGGCAGCCAGTAGAGCCCTAGCAGCCCGAAATCCCTCGGCGAATACCACATTTTGTGGCGCACTTTCATCTTGCCCCAAGGGCTAGGCCCTTGGTACACTGCGGTCGTTCCCGGGGGCGTCGGGTGACTGCCCCGGTGAACGCGGGAATGGCGCGTGGCGGGCCGCAGGGTGCCCTGACGGCTCCCTGAGACGGGCCTGAGCCCTTTTGAACCCTCACTGGCGGCCCCCGCCCTCGTACTGGCCGCTGGAGGGTGCTTACGGCGGTGTGTGAGCGCTCCCAGCCGCTCGATTGCCGAGGTGTCATGACCTTCGATCGCGCGGCTGTTCGTTCGTACTGTTGAGGGCAGCATCGATGCAACTGCAGCACCTCGAAATCTCAGGCTTCAAGAGCTTCCCCGACCGGTCCCAGCTGGAGTTCGACCACGGCGTAACCGCGATTGTCGGACCCAACGGCTGTGGCAAGAGCAACGTGGTCGATGCCATCACCTGGGTGCTGGGGGAGCAGAGCGCGAAGAGCCTCCGGGGCGACCGGATGGAGGACGTGATCTTCAGCGGCAGCGACGGGCGCAAACCGACGGGCTCCGCCGAGGTCAAGATAATGCTTCGCGGTGTCACGGTCGCCCGGATCGGCAGCACGAATGGGCGCCATGGAGCGAGCAGGCGCGGCACTTCGAATGGCAACGGTCACGGCAATGGCAACGGTAGCGGTGCCGCCGAGCCCGCCGTCCCGGCCGACGCCGTGCTCGAAGAGGTGGCCGTCGAACTCGCGATCGATCCCGGATCCGACGAGGAACTCGAGACCGACGAGGCACCGCCCCGGGTCGCGCGCGACGTGGAAGTGTCTCGCCGCCTGTATCGATCGGGTGAGAGCGAGTATCTGATCGACGGCAAGGTCTGCCGGCTTCGCGACGTCCAGGATCTGCTGATGGATGCCGGCGTCGGCATCAAAGCCTACGCCGTCATCGAGCAAGGGAAGATCGGCCAGATTCTCAGCGCTCGGCCGAATGATCGGCGCCAGTTGATCGAGGAGGCGGCGGGTGTCACGAAGTACAAGACCCGCCGCCACGCCGCCGAACTGAAGCTCGAGGCGGCCCGGCAGAACCTGACACGGGTCGACGACATCGTCTACGAGGTCGACAAGCAGCGCAATGCCCTGAAGCGCCAGTCGGCGAAGGCCCGCCGCTATCAGCGGCTGCGCGACGAGTTGCGCCGGTGGGAGAAGGTCTCGTTCGCGCGCCGCCATCACACACTCGCGCTGGCCATCGATACCGCCGACGCTCAACTCGCCGGAGTTCGCGCCACCGAGCAGGGCACGGCCGCGCGGCTGGCCGAGGTCGAGGCGCGCCAGGAACGCTTGTGGATCGAGTTGACCGAGGCCGAGACCCGCGCGACCTCGACTCGCGACGCCGCGCATGGCCGTGAACTCGAGATCGATCGACGCCAGCAACAGTTGAAGTTCGATGGCCACCAGGTCGCCGAGTTGGGCACGCTCGCCGAGCAGATTCGCGCCGAATTGAAGACCCTCGACGCGCGCCGTGGGCCGGCGCGCGAAGCGATTGCCCGGGGGCGCGCCGAGGCTGGCGGAGCCGCGACCGAGCGGGGCCAGGCGGAGCACACGATGGCGTCCGAGGAGACCCGGTATGCGGCGGCGCGTCGCGACGTCGAAGGGCTCGAGGGCGATGTCGAGGCGGCGCGAAGTGAAGTGTTCGCCGCGATCAATGCGGCGACTGCGCTTCGCCACGCCGCCGAGCACGCGACCAGCGCGGGTGAGCGAGTCTCGGCCGAGTTGGCCAAGCTCGACATCGAGTTCTCCGAACTCGACGTCGAACAGGCTCATCTCGAGACCTCTCGACGGTCGGCGTCGACCGACCGCGAGGCCTCACGGTCCGAGTTGGCTCGGCTGAGCGAGACCCACACCGTGTGCCGGCAGGAGCTGGAAGGTCTACAGCGCGATCAGGCGGGTGTCGCGGAGTCGGCCCGTGTGGGGGAGCGGGAGTTGGCCGGCCTGGCCGCGCGGCTGAAGTCCCTGGAGGAACTGGAGGCGGCTCGCGCCGGGTACGGCGACGCTGCGCGGCTCCTGCTGGCCGAGTCGAACGGGAACATCAGTCACATGGGCTCCGTGGCGGATCATCTCGAGGTCGACGCGCGCTACGAGCTGGCCGTCGAGGCGTGTCTGGGCGACTTGCTGCAGCGCGTCGTGGTTCCGCGTCACGAGCACGCCGCGGAAGGGCTCAGGTTCGTTCGGGACCGCGACGCCGGACGGTGCGGATTCCTGGTGGTCGAGCGCAACGGCGGCGGCGGCGATGCGCCGGTCGCCGAGGTGGAGCCGGACGCGCCCGCGGGGTTGGTGCCGGTGGCATCGATCGTTCGGGTCAGTGGACCGTACGCGCCGGCCGTCCGTGCGGCTATCGGGCAGGCCTATGTCGCGACCTCGCTAGACCAGGCATCCCAGGTAGCGCCGACGGTGCTTGGGCCGATCGCGACCCTTGCCGGGGAGGTCGTGCGCGGCGCTCACCTCGTGTCTGGCGGCGTCAAGGCCGAGGCTCGAGGAATCCTTGCCACCAAACGAGAGATCAAGTCCCTGCGTGAGGCCATTACCGAGAAGCGGGCTCAGGTCGAGTCTTCCGCCCGGAGGCTGGATGAACTGGCGCGGGCCGTCGAGGCCGCGATTGGGGTACTGGACGCGCTCGGCGAAGAACGGCAGGCTCACGAGAAGGTGGGGTTGGAGCTGGACCTCCGGCTGGCGGCCCTCGGAGACGACGCCACACGGCTCACCAGGAAGCGCGAGTTGCTCGACGCCGAGCGGCGGCGAGCCGACGAAGAATGCAAGGTCCTGGAGGCGCGCCACGAGGAGGCACATGCCTCCATCGCGAAGATCGATGGCGAGCAACATGCCGCCGACGGACGGCTCGCTGGAGCGCAGCGTCAGCTCTTCGACACGCGATCGTCGATCGAATCGATGGGGCAGCGCTTCGCCGACGCCAAGGCCTTGCACGCGCGCCTTGTCGAGCGCGCCGCGTCTGTCGCGGCCGACGTGAAGCGTCTCGAGGATGCGTCGGCGGAGTTGGAGGCGAGGGTCACGAGCCGCCAGGACGACCTCTCGCACGCCGACAGCCGACGCCAGTCGCTGCAGGTCCAGATCGAAGAGTCCAGGCAGCGGCTCGACCGAGACGTTGGCGAACTGGAGACCCTTCGGGCCGATGTGCGGTCGGCCGACGAGCGGCTGACGGAGTTGCGGGGCCGGGTCGAGGGTGAGGACGCCACGGTGCGGTCGGTGCGCACCGCGCTCGAGGAGGTCAGGGCCAGGGTTGGCCGTCTCGAAGTCGCGCAGGCGACCGCGCAGGCGGACCTCACGCACCTGGCGGCGGCGTGCCTGGAGGCCGTGCAGGCGGATCTGCCGTCGGTGATCGCGGAGGTGGAGCAACTCGAACGTGACGGCAAGATCGAGATCGACGCGGCCCTCGGTTCCGCGCTGGCCTCTCAGGACGCTGACGCCGATGCTGATGCTGATGCTGATACCGAAGCCGAAGCTTCCGCCGATGGCGACGCGCAGCCCGCGGAGCCGCCCGCCGGTCCGTCTTCGCCGGACGACGTCATCGCCGAGTTGAAGGCGAAGATCGAGCGCCTGGGCGCCGTCAACATGATGGCGATCGAGCAGTTCGACGAGTTGGACAGCCGCTATGCGTATCTGACGACGCAGCGAAAGGATCTGCTCGATTCGATCGCAGCGACGACCGAGGCGATCCGGCGGATCAACAAGACGACGGTCGAGCGGTTCCGCACCGCGTTCGACGCCATCAATACGCACTACCAGAAGATGTTCTCCACGCTGTTCGGCGGCGGCCAGGCGGGGCTGGTGTTGCTCGATGAGGATGACCTCCTCGAAAGCGGCATCGACATCATCGCCCAGCCTCCGGGCAAGCGCCTTCAGAGCGTGCAGTTGCTCTCGGGCGGCGAGAAAGCACTCTCGGCGATGGCGCTCATGTTTGCGATCTTCAAGTACAAGCCGAGTCCGTTCTGTCTGCTCGACGAAATTGATGCGCCGCTCGACGATATCAACATCGGCCGGTTCGTGGAGATGCTTCGTGGCATGCTCGACGAGACGCAGTTCGTGCTCATCACGCACAACCGCAGGACGATGGAGATCGCGGACCGACTCTACGGCGTCACGATGGAAGAGCCCGGCGTGTCGAAACTGATCTCCGTCCAGCTCCACTGAACCCGACGCCGGTTGTCGGTCCGCGCCGTGCGCGCACGGTGAGCCCGCCACCGTTGCGACCAGTGCCGTGAACGAAGGCAAGGCGACCCGGTATCACCGGCTACGCCGGCGCGGCACGCTGACGTCACTCGGCGTCAGCGTGCTGCTGTTCGCAGCGATGCTGCTGACTGGCGCGTCGGCCGCGCTGCGCGACCTCGTCGCGCGCCCCGATGGGGACGTGGCGCTCTCCGGGGTCGCCGTGTATACCGCCTGCTTGATCCTGTGTCACGAACTGGTGATTCTCCCGGTACGGCTCTGGATCGCGCGCGTGGAGCGCCGGTACCGGCCGGCGACGCCTTCGCCGGCTTCGCCGATCGACTACCTGAAGGCGTCGGGGGGGCTGCTCGCCGCCGGACCACTTGGCGCGACGGTGCTGTACGCCGTCATCGAGTCCTGGCCGACGCGATGGTGGCTGGTGATGGGCGCGGTGTTCACCTTGACCGTGGTGGGCGTGGTGAAGGCGGTGCCGGCCGTGATGTCTCGGCTCTCCACCCTGACGCCACTGGCGCGGCCCGAGCTGCGGGATCGTCTGAAGCGACTGGCGGCGAGGGCCGGCGCACCCGATGTCGAGGTTCAGGCGCTTGACCCGCGCGGGTTGGGCAAACCCGCGAACGCGGCCGTGGTCGGCGTCGGGGAGAACCGGCGCGTACTGCTTTCCGAAGCGCTCGTCGCCGGCTATTCAGATGACGAGATCGAGGTCGTCATTGCGCACGAACTGGGACATCACCTGCACGGTGACATCTGGAAGGGACTCGCCTCGGACGTCGCGACGATTCTGGTGGGTTGCTTCGCCGCGTCGCATGCGCTGCTGGTGCTGGGCCCGTCGGTCGGTCTGTCTGGCTCCAACGACCCGGCGGGGCTCCCGCTCGTGCTGCTCGCCGGTGGGGCAGGCGTACTGGTGATGGCGCCGTTGGGCAATCTGCTGTCTCGCCACCACGAACGACGGGCCGACCGATTCGCGCTCGAACTGACGCGCAACCCCGAGGCGTTCATTTCGGCGATGCGACGCCTCGGTGAGGAGCATCTGGCCGAGCGCCCGTCGCGCTGGCTGGCGTGGTTGTCCTATGCTCATCCGCCAGTGCACGAACGAATCGCGGCTGCCGGGATGCTGGCCGAGGTGTGGAGCCGTGCGGTGCGGGCCGAACCACGCTGACATGGGTTCGGCCCGCCGACGGCGAACGCGGCGTCAGCCGCGCTTGACCGGTTGAGGATCCTATTTACCGGGCGTGGCCGCACCGTCAGAGTCGCCCGCCTCCTGCAGCAATGCCTTGCGGCTGAGCCTGACCTTGCCCGAGGGGTCGATGTTGATCACCTTGACCCGCACCTGCTCGCCATCCTTCAGCTCGTCTCGGACGTCCTTCACGCGATGCAGCGCGATCTCCGAGACGTGCAGCAGCCCATCGACGTTGGGCATGATCTCCACGAACGCCCCGAAATCGGTGATGCGCTGCACCTTGCCCAGGTAGGTCTTGTGCAGTTCCGGGCTGGCCGTGAGCTCCTGGATGATGTCGATCGCCTTCTGGGCCGATTTCTCGTCCGTCGAGGCCACGTTGACGCGGCCGTCGTTCTCGACGTCGATCTTCACGCCGGTGCGGTCGATGATGCTCCGGATCATCTTGCCGCCGGGTCCGATGACGTCGCGAATCTTGTCCACGGGGATCCTGATCGTGACGATCCGTGGCGCGAACGTCGAGACGTCCTCCCGCGGGGACCCGATTGTTTCCGTCATCTTCTGCAGAATGTGCAGCCGACCCGCCCGCGCCTGCTCGAGCGCCTTTCGCATGATGTCCATCGTGATCCCGGTGACCTTGATGTCCATCTGCAGGGCGGTGATGCCATCGACCGTGCCGGCGACCTTGAAGTCCATGTCGCCGTAGTGATCCTCGGCGCCTGCGATGTCACTCAAGATGGCGTGCCGCCCGGTCGACTCGTCCATGATGAGCCCCATCGCCACGCCCGCGACCGGAGACTTCAGCGGAACGCCAGCGTCCATCAAGCTGAGCGACGCGCCGCACACCGTGGCCATCGACGACGATCCGTTCGACTCGAGGATGTCCGACACGACGCGGATCGTGTACGGGAACTTGTCCTCGTCGGGAATCGTCGGGGACAGCGCGCGCTCCGCCAGAGCGCCGTGGCCAATCTCACGACGCCCAGGTCCCCGCAGGAACTTCACTTCGCCGACAGAGAACGGCGGGAAGTTGTAGTGCAGCATGAAGCGGCGGTAGCTCTCGCCTGCCAGCGATTCGATCTTCTGTTGATCGTCGGCCGTGCCGAGTGTCACGGTGACGAGCGCCTGGGTCTCACCGCGCGTGAAGACCGCCGAGCCGTGCGTGCGTGGCAGCGTGCCGACTTCCGTCCAGATCGAGCGGATTTCGTCGAACGCCCGGCCGTCGAGCCGTGTGTTGCGTTCGAGAATCTCGTTCCGCAGCACCTGCTCACTCAGCGCCTTGAAGATTCGCTTGGCGGCCGCGCGCTTGTCCTTGTCCTCCTCCGGGATCGATGCCAGCAGGTCAGCCTGCACCCGATCGACCCGCTTGTAGTTCTCGATCTTGTCCTTGATCCGCATCGCCTCGGTCAGCGGTTCGAGCGCCTGGCGCTCGACCTCCTGCTGCACGTCGGCCGCAACCGACGCCGGGGCGGCCGCCAGTTTGGGCTTGGCGATCTCGCCGGCCATCGCGTCGATCTGCTCGACGAGCTGCCGGATGGCCTCGTGTCCGGCTTCGAGCGCCTGGACGATCTGTTCCTCCGAGACTTCCAGCGATCCGGCCTCGACCATCACGAGCGCGTCTCGGCTGCCGGCCACGACGAGGTCGAGTCGGCTCTCCGCGCGCTGCGTGTAGGTCGGGTTGATCACGATTTCGTCGTTGACGAGCCCGACCCGGACGGCCGCGATCGTCTTCTGGAAGGGGATGCGCGAGAACGAGAGTGCGGCCGAGGCGCCGGTCAGTGCCAACACGTCGGCGTCGTGCTCACCGTCAGACGACAGCACGAACGCGATTACCTGGGTCTCGCGCCGCCATCCCGCTGGGAACAGCGGCCGAATCGGCCGGTCGATTACCCGGCTGGTCAGCGTTTCTTTTTCGGATGGTCGCGCTTCGCGCTTGAAGAAGCCGCCCGGGATGCGTCCAGATGCGTAGGCGTACTCCCGATAGTCGACCGTCAGCGGGAGGAAGTCGATACCTTCGCGTTCGGTGTTCGCGCAGCACGCGGTGACGATGACGACGGTGTCACCGTAACGGACAATGGCCGATCCATCGGCCTGCTTCGCCAGTTTTCCTGTTTCGATCGAAAGCGTCTTGCCACCGATCGTAAATTCGCGCTTGTACATCAGTTTCGTCGCCTCGGATGGTGTGGTCGGCGAGCCGCGCCGCCATCGTGGATCTGGCGGGTGGATGGGGGGACTATCCAGCTACCCGTGTTCGAGCCTACTTGCGGATACCCAGCCGCTGGATCAATTCCGTGTAGCGCTTGGAGTCCTTGCGCTTCAGGTAATCCAGCAAGCGTCGACGCTGTCCGACGAGCTTGAGCAGGCCCCGCCGCGAATGGTGATCCTTCGCGTGTACCTTGAAGTGCTCGGTCAGGTAGCTGATCCGATCGCTGAGGAGAGCAACCTGTACTTCGGGTGACCCAGTATCGCTGTCGTGGGTCCGATAGGAACCGATCACATCCGTCTTTCGCTCCCGCTGCAGAGTCACGTCTCTACCTCCACGTACGGCCCAGGGTGAGAGCTTGCGGGCCTACGCGCCCGCTCCAGGCCGCCGTTGCTGTCTCTGGCTTCTGCTCATCTATGAACCACTAATGTTAGACCAGAACAACCCGTGGATGCAAAGCGCCGTTTCGGGCTTCCGCGAGGGCGACGAGTTGCCCGGTGTCGTCGAGCAGGCGCATCCGATCCGCTGGTGGTTCGACGGCCACGCCGACCTCCGCGAGGTCCGAGCGCCCGATCGGCTGGCCGTGCACCGCGCGCTGCCGGCCCCGGCTCGTGAGCGTCGCCGCCGGCCATTCCGGGAGCAGCCGAGACAGTGGCACCAGCCGCTCGTCGACGAGGGTAGTCGGCAGGCCCTCGCGGTCCATGGGTACGGCCAGCGTCAGGTCGAAGGCGCCGGATCGCGTGCGGCGCAACGCCTCGAGGTGGGCGCCACAGCCCAGGGCCTCTCCGATGTCGTTCGCCAGCGATCGGACGTAGAAGCCAGCCGAGCATTCGAGAGCCAGGCGGAGCCGGCCGTCGGCCAACTCCAGCAGTTCCAGCCGGCCGACGGCGACCGGCACGAGTGCCGGGGTAATCGGCCGGCCCTGTCGCGCGAGGGCATAGGCGCGCGTGCCCTCGATCTTCTTGGCCGAGAACTGCGGCGGACGCTGTTCGAAGTGACCGCGAAAGAGTGTCAGCACCGACTCGACCGCCGCCGCCTCCACGTCGCGCGCCGGGGTCGGGCTGGCGTCGCGGGCCGGTTCGATCGGCGTGCCGAGCGCATCGTAGGTGTCGGTGGAGACGCCGAGCCGGATCGTCGCCGTGTAGGCCTTCGAATCGCTCGAGAGAAACTGGGCGAGCCGGGTCGCGCGGCCGACGACGAGTGCGAGGACTCCCGTGGCCAGCGGGTCCAGTGTGCCGGTATGGCCGATTCGCTTGATTCGGAGCGCGCGCCGTGCCCAGGCCACGACGTCATGCGACGTCGGGCCGCTCGGCTTGTCGACAACCAGGACGCCGTCCATCGTCATCCGTGTGCCGGGGTGCCCCTACGTGCCCATCGAGCGGTCGCCGTCGCCTGCCGTCGCGGCTCCTGCGTTCACAGCCGCCACGACCCGCGTGACGAGAGCGTCGCACGCATCCGGCGCGCTCGACTCGAGGGTGCAGCCGGCCGCGTTCCTGTGGCCACCACCACCGAACGTGCCCGCGACGGCTCTGACATCCACGTCGCCCTTCGAGCGCAGGCTGACACGAATCGGCTCACCGGCTGCCGTCTTGAACAGGACCACGGCCTGCACGGTGCGCGAGGCCAGCGGCAGGTTGACGAGACCCTCGAGGTCGTCGAGGGTCGCGCCGCTTCGCGTGAGCAGCGCATCGTCGTACGCGAGCACCGCCACGCCGTCATTGCCGACGAGACGCATGTCGGTCAGCACCGCCCCCAGGACCTTCAGGCGCCCGACGCCGTACTGGTCGAACATCTGATGCGCGAGTGCCGCCGGATCCGCTCCGGCCGCCGTCAACCGGCTGCAGATGTCGAACGTCCGCGCCGAGATCGCGCCGTGGTGGAATGAGCCCGTGTCGGTCAGGATCGCCACGTAGAGATGCCTCGCTATCTGGGCGGTGAGTGGCACGCCGAGCGCTCCGATGATGTCGTGCACGAGTTCGCCGCAGGCGGCCGCCGATTCATCAAAGTAGTTGACGTCGCCGTACAGCGTATTGCCCAGGTGATGGTCGATGTTGATTGCGAACGTGCCGTCCAGACCGGTGAGTTCCGTGCGCGCCAGCTCTCCGCACTCCATCACGATGGCCGCGTCCCACTCACCGGCGACCGTCGGTCCGATGACGATCGTGTCGACGCCCGGCAGCGCGCGACAGACCTCTGGCGGCGGGTCCGCGCTCACGACCGTGACCTGCTTGCCAAGCGCCTCGAGGGCCAACGCCATCGCCATCTGTGAGCCGACGGCGTCGCCGTCTGGCCTCGCATGTGACGCCACGATGAATCGTTCACGGGCGCCAATCGCCTCGCCCACGTCTTGCAGCGTATGGCTGGATGTCTTACTCGTCTTCGTCATGTCCGGATTCATGATTCGCGCCAGCGTCGTCGCCATCGGCCTCGGCCTCGGGTTCGATCTGCAACTCCTCCAGCAACTGCTCGACCCGGACCTGGTGTCCGATCGATTCGTCGAAGTGAAACGTCAGCGCCGGCGTCCGTTTGAGCCGCAGCCGGCGTGCGATCTGATGCCGAAGGAACGATCCGGCGCGTTGCAGCGCACGGCTCGACTGCCGCTGTTGGGCCTCGTCGCCGAGCGTCGTGTAATACACATGAGCTTGCTGGAGGTCTGGTGTCACGCGCACTCGAGTGAGTGTCACGAAGCCGACACCTGGGTCCTTCACGTGGCGCGCGAGCAACTCGGAGAGTTCGGCTCGAACCAGATCCGCCACCCGCTCGGGACGTGAGCCTTGGGCCATGGTCGGCTCGAGTCCTCAGGTGAGAAACTCGATCTGGGTGCGGGTGACCGTGCCGGGTTCCACGCGCTCGATCTCGTTCACGACCTTGGCCAGCGCCTCGTCGACGGCGGCGGTTTCGTTGCTCACCGTCACCACAGACAGCGCTGCCCGCTGCCAGAGGTCCTGATGCTCGGTTTCGGCGATCGCCACGTTGAACTTCTTCAGCCGGTCCTTCACGCGGCGCAGTACCATCCGTTTGGCCTTGAGTGACTGCGCGTCAGGCAGGTGCAGTTCGATGGTTAGCAGGCCGACGATCGACATGATGGGGTAGTTGCCCCGCGACGCCGCCACGCTCCGACGGCTGACCTCAGGCGTGCCGCGGCGGGGCCTTCATCAGACCGTCGCAGCGACTTGCTCGACGGTAAACGCCTCGATGACATCACCAACCTTGATGTCGTTGAAGCGCTCGAACGCGATACCGCACTCCACGCCGGTCTTGACCTCGCTCACGTCGTCCTTGAACCGCCGCAAGGAGCCGATACGGCCCTCGTGGACCACGACGTTGTCGCGCAGCAGTCGAGCCTGCGCGTCGCCGGCACGTGTGATTCGACCGTCGGTCACCATGCAGCCCGCGATCAAGCCGAACTTCGGCACCTTGAAGGTCTCGCGCACTTCCGCCGAGCCCAACCGCACTTCCTTCGTCGTTGGGTCGAGCAGGCCGGCCATGGCCTTCTTGATCTCGTCGGTCACATGGTAGATGACCGAGTGGAGCCGCATGTCGAGGCCGTCCCGCTCGGCGACCTCGGTGGCGTTGCGGTCGGGGCGGACGCTGAACCCAATCACAATGGCGTTTGACGCTGACGCCAGCAAGGCATCGGATTCGTTGATCGCGCCGACGCCCTCGTGAATGATCCGAATCTTCACACGCTCGTCGCTCAGCTTCGTCAGCGTGTCGGCCAGCACCTCGGCCGAACCTTGCACGTCGGCCTTGATGATGATCGGCAGTTCCTTCATGCCGCCTTCGGTGAGCTGCTCCTGCAGCGATTCGAGCGTCAGACGCGGTGATTTCGTGCCGAGCGCACGTTCCTTCGCCTGGGTCTGACGCAGGTTCGCAATCTGGCGCGCCTTCGCCGCATCGGGGAGGGCCTGGAATGCATCGCCAGGTTGCGGCAGGCCGCCCAGCCCGAGCACCTCCACCGGCGTCGACGGCGCCGCCGACTTGATCTGGCGCCCACTGTCGTCGATGAGCGCCCGAACCTTGCCGACAATCGTGCCGGCGATGAACGTGTCGCCGACGCACAGCGTGCCGTCCTGGACGAGGATCGTCGCGACCGGGCCGCGCCCGCGGTCCAGCTTCGCCTCGAGGACCGTGCCGGCCGCGTTGCGCTTCGGGTTCGCCTTCAACTCGCCGAGTTCGGTCACCAGCAGGATCATCTCGAGCAGCAGCTCGATGTTCTCGCCTTTCTTTGCAGAGACGTCGACAGTGACGGTCTTGCCGCCCCAGGATTCTGGCGCGAGGTCGAGGTCTGACAACTCGGTCTTGACCCGATCGGGGTTCGCGTCGGGCTTGTCGATCTTGTTGACCGCGACGATGATCGGCACGCCGGCCGCGCGCGCGTGGTCGATCGCCTCCTTCGTCTGCGGCATGACGCCGTCATCGGCCGCCACGACGAGCACGACCACGTCGGTGACCTTCGCGCCCCGGGCGCGCATCAGGGTGAAGGCGGCGTGACCCGGGGTGTCGAGAAAGACAATTCGCTGGTTTTTCGCGGTCACGGCATAGGCACCGATGTGCTGCGTGATCCCGCCGGCTTCGCGCTCGGCCACGCGCGTTTCTCGGATGGCGTCTAGGAGCGTCGTCTTGCCGTGGTCGACGTGACCCATGACGGTGACGACCGGCGCACGCGGCTCGAGGTCTTCCGGCTGCGCCTCCTGCTGCTCCACGTGGAGCATCTCTTCTTCGAAGCTGCGCATCTCGACGTCGGCGCCGAACTCGCGGGCGATCATCGTCGCGGTCTCGTTGTCCAGCGTCGTGTTGATCGTCGTCATGATGCGCTTTTCCATCAGCTTCTTCAGCACATCCTTGGGGCGGGTGTCGAGCTTGTCCGCCAGATCCTTGACGGTCATGCCCTCGGCGAGCGTGATCGTCCGTGTGATCTCCGGTGCCGGCGCCGGCGCAGCGGGCGCGCTCGTGCGCGGGTGCTTCCGCCGGCCCGATCGACCGCCCGGCCGGAACGGCGGGCGGCGCCCGCGATGCGGAAAACCTCCGGGACGCTGCGGCAGCGGCGAGCGGGTTGTCGGGGACGGCGCCGGCCGGGCTCCGCCGATCGGCGGGCGTGATGGAGACACGGCGACTCTCGGGACGCCGCCGCCGGCCACCGGCCGCGTGGCCGGGCGTGGCGGCGGCGGCATCGGACGCTTCACGGTCGTCGAGGGCACCGCGGCCTTCGGCGTGGCCGGCGTGCTGCCGTCCTCGACTCTCAGCCTGAGAGTCGGCGGGACGATCCGCGCCGCGCGCGGCGGTGGAGCGGGCGCCGCCGGCTCGGCCACCGGCTCCGGTTCGGGTTCCGTGGCGGCCGCCTCCGGACTCGCCGCGACCACCGGTTCGGGCACGTCCACCGGTGCCGTTTCCGGGATCGGTTCCGGAGTGGGCGCTGCCACGTCCGCCTCGCCGGCGGCCACGGCCACGGTCGCCTCGGCGCCGGCCTCGGCGTCCTCAGGCACCGGCTTCGGCTTGACCTTGACCAGCCGTGGCGGAGGCAGCGGCCGGGAGGCAGGCTTGGCCGGCTCGGGCGCGCGCGCGCTGGCGCGGCCCTTGCGGCCCTTCGCCTTGGGCTTGCCCGTGAACTTAGGCCCGCTCGGCACACTGAGGCCGCGGTCGCGCGCCACGCGCTCGACGAACTGCCGGGCGACGACTTCTTCAATCGTACTGGAGGCGCTCTTCACATCGATGCCGTGATCGCGCTTGAGCAACGCGACAACATCCTGGCTCGAGGTGTTGAGCACTTCCGCGACTTTGTAGATCCGAACGGTGGCCAAACGTGTCCTCGCCTCGTGACTGGTCGAATTAAACTGGGGTCTCGTCCCCTGACGCTTCGCTTACTCCGCTTGCTTCGGTGCGCCGGCTGCCTCTGCGACGGGCGTTTCCTCTGTGCCGGTGCTATCGCTGGTGGCCGGCGCGTCCTCGGTGTCGGTGCTGGCGGCCGCGTCCGCGACCTCGCCGCCGGCCTCGGGAACCGCGGAGTCGGCATCGGCCGCCGCCGCACCGCTCTCGACCGGCATGGCTTCCGGGGCGTCCGGTTCCGCTTCGGCCGTCTCCTCATCCCCGGGGCTGGCAAACAGCGCGTCCAGTGCGACGACTGGCTGGCTCGCCGCCACGACTCCCTTCGCCGCTTCCTGCACCGCTGCGGCCAGGGCGTCGTCGGTGCCGAGAATCTGGGCCAGCTCGTGGGCCGGCAGGTCGGTCAACCGCTCAGCCGTGTAGAGCGACGAGTCCTGCAGGGTTCGCCACATCCCTTCGCCGAAACCCTCGACGGCGAACAGCGCCGCGGCGACGTCGGCCTGCGCGCGCTCGGCGTCGAAGCCTTCGAACTGTGCCTCGACTTCGCGGCGCTTTTCTTCCTCGCTCTTGATGTCGATCTTCCAGCCCGTCAGTTTCGCCGCCAGGCGGACGTTCTGCCCCTTCTTCCCGATGGCCAGCGAGAGTTGCCTGTCCTCGACGACCACTTCCATGACCCTCTCAGCCTCGTCGACGACGCCGACACGCTGCACGCGCGCCGGGCTGATGGCGTTGGTGACCAGCGTGACCGGATCGTCCGACCATTCGACGATGTCAATCTTCTCGCCGCGGAGTTCCCGTATAATCGACTGCACGCGCGTCCCCTTCATGCCGACGCACGCGCCGACCGGGTCGACGTCGCGCTCGCGCGAGAACACCGCGACCTTCGCGCGGTCGCCGGCCTCGCGGACCGCGCCACGAATTTGCACGGTCGCGTCGTAGATCTCCGGGACCTCCTGCTCGAACAGTTTGATGAGCAGCGCCGGATCGGTCCGGGACAGCACGATCTGCGGACCCTTCGTGCTGCGGTTGACGCCCTTGATCACGGCGCGGATCCGGTCGCCGGCGGTGTAGTTCTCGGCGTGGGACTGCTCCTTGCGCGGCAGGAGGACCTCGATGCGGCCCATCTCCACGATGATGTCACCGCTCTCGAACCGCTTGACGAGACCGTTGACGACTTCGCCAACACGGTCGCTGTACTCCGCGTAGATGTTCTCGCGCTCGGCCTCCCGGACCTTTTGGAAGATGACCTGCTTCGCGGTTTGCGCGGCGATACGCCCGAGCACATCGGTCGGCTTGGGGAATTCGATCTCCATCTCGACCTCGGCCTCGTCGCCATAGAGCTCCTGCGCCTCGGTCAGCGAGATTTCCTTCTCCGCGTCGGAGACTTCCTCGACGATCTGTCGGACGGCGAACAGCTCGACCTGTCCGGTCTCGGGGTTGAACTTCGTCCGGAGGTTCTCGTCGGTCTTGTAGTACTTGCGCGAGGCCGTCAGCACCGCATCTTCGATCGCCGTGATGATGACGTCGGGCTCGATGCCTTTTTCCTTCGCGAGCGCTTCGATGGTTTGCTGCAACGAGTTGTTCATGATGCGTCTACTCAGAATTCCACTTCTAGCCTGGCCCGCGTAATCACACCGAACGGCACGCAGTGCACGCGCGAGCCAGCCTCCAGCAGCACAGCTTCATCCGTGACGTCGTGGATCCGCCCCTTCAGGAAGCTCTGCCCATCGACGGCCTCGGAGACCACCACCTGCGCCAGCCGTCCGGCGAATCGCCGGTAGTCCGCCGGCCGGCGAAGCGGCCGGTCGAGTCCCGGTGACGACACTTCCAGGGTGTACGCGCCGTCCACTACCTCCTCGACATCGAGCACGGCGCTCAGTTCCCGACTCACGTTCTGACACTCGTCGACGCCGATACCATCCTCGGCGCCGGCGCCGGCGTCGGGTCGGTCGAGCATGACCCGCAGCACCCAGCCGATCGACTCCCGCCGCCACTGGAGGTCGAACACCTCCAGACCATGCCCGCCCGCGACCCGTTCGGCCATGGCGTGGAGACGCTGCCGCCTGTCGTCGACTGGACGCTCCACCATTCGACTGCCCGGCTCCGAGGAGCCCCTGAAACACAAAAAGTGGGCACGAGCCCACTACACCCGGATCCGTTCGGATCAGGTCTATCGATGTTATCACGACGGTATGGCTACGGCAATGGACGGACGAGCAGGTCGTAGTCGTGGCTGCCGACGATCTCGGTGTCGACGAGCTGGCCCGGCGAGAATCCGGACGGGTCGCACTCGGTGAGGTAGGTGACTGGGTCGATCTCTGGAGCCTGGCCGGCCCACCGGCCCCGGACGACGAGCGGGTGCTCGGCCGAACGTCCCTCGATGAGCACCCGTACCCGCTGCCCAGCCCGTTCGGCCTGACGGCGCGACGCGATCTCCTGCTGCCTGAGCATCAGATCGCGGCGGCGGGCGGCCTTCGTGTCGGCCGGCACGTCGTCGTTCAGGTCGAAGGCCCGCGTCCCTTCCTCGTGCGAATACGTGAACACGCCGACGTGATCGAACCGCGTCTGCTCGACGAAGTCGCACAGTTCGGCGAAGTCGGCTTCGGTCTCTCCCGGAAACCCCACGATGAACGTGGTGCGCAGGGTGATCTCGGGGATTCGGTGTCGGAAGGAATCGAGGAGCCGCTCGTAGGTGGAACGCGTACCGGGTCGTCCCATCCGCTTCAGGACGGCCGCCGAGGCATGCTGCAGCGGCAGGTCGATGTAGTTGCACACCTTGTCGCAGTCGGCGACCGCGTCGATCGTGTCGGCGGTGATCGTCGTCGGGTAGAGGTAGAGCAAGCGGATCCATTCCAGGCCGTCGACGTCGTTCAGGGCGTGAAGGAGCCGCGGCAGCGCGCCGCGCTCGTCACGATCCAGTCCGTACATCGTCGAGTCCTGCGAAATGAGGATCAGCTCCTTCACGCCGCGCGCCGCCATCGCTCGAGCTTCCGCCACGATCGAGTCGGCCGGCCGGCTGCGGTAGCCGCCGCGCAGCGTCGGAATGATGCAGAACGCGCACGCATAGTCGCAGCCTTCCGCGACCTTCACGTAGGCCAGATGCGGGGCAGTCGTACGGCGCCTCGGCGTGTCGGCGTCGTAGAGGTACTTCAGTGGCCGCGGCTCGGCGATTTGTGTCGCGGCCTCGACCGGGCCGCGCAGCAGCGGCACCGGCACGCGCGTGGGGCGCGGTTGCCCGTCGAGTGCGCCGACGATGTCGGGGACCTCGTCGGTGCCGAGGACCGCGTCGATTTCCGACATTTCCTTCCGCAGTTCGTCGCGATATCGCTCGGCCAGGCATCCGGTCACGATCAGGTGTCGGCACGCACCGTCCCGTTTGTGCCGCGCCATTTCGAGAATCGTCTCGACCGATTCCTCCTTCGCCTTGTCGATGAACGCACAGGTGTTCACGACGATGACGTCCGCCCCTTCGGCGCGCTCGGTGACCTCGTGGCCGGCGCGCTCGGCGAGTCCGAGCATCACTTCGCTGTCCACGAGGTTCTTCGGGCAGCCGAGCGACACGAAGCCTATCTTCATCGACGTATTACGTAACGCTCACGGGTAGAGACGATAGAGCATCCGGGGGTACGGAATGGCCTCCCGGAGATGTTCCAGGCCGCACAGCCACGCGAGCAGGCGCTCGATGCCCATGCCGAACCCCGAGTGCGGCACGGTGCCGTACCGACGGAGATCGAGGTACCACTCGAAAGCTTCCTGGGGCAGGTCGTGCGCCTTGATCCGTGCGAGCAGGACATCCAGGTCGTCTTCGCGCTGCCCGCCGCCGATGATCTCGCCGTAGCCTTCGGGCGCGAGGATATCGACCGAGAGCGAGAGCTCGGGACGGTCCGCGTCGGACTTCATGTAGAACGCCTTGATTTTCGAGGGAAACCGGTGCACCGCGACCGGCCGATCGAACTGCTCAGCCAGCACGGTCTCGTCCGTGCCACCGAAGTCGCCGCCCCACTCGAAGGCTTGGCCTTTGGCGTTGAGCGTTTCGACGGCCTCGTCGTAGGTGATGCGCGGAAACGGGGCTTGCACCCGTTCGAGCGCCGACACGTCGCGCTCGAGCGTCACCAACTCCCGCTGTCGTATTTCGAGGACCCGCGCCACTACGGCGACCACGAGCGCTTCGCCAAGTTCGATCGCATCGTCGAGCGTCGCAAACGCCATTTCCGGCTCGACCATCCAGAATTCGGTCAGATGACGGCGGGTCTTCGACTTCTCCGCTCGGAACGTCGGGCCGAAGCAGTACACGCGGCCCAGCGCCATGATGTTGGCTTCGTTGTACAGCTGGCCGCTCTGGGCGAGGTAGGCCGTCGCATCGTCGAAGTACTGGACGGGGAAGAGCGTCGTCGTGCCCTCGCACGCCGCCGGCGTGAAGATCGGCGTGTCGGCGAGCGTGAATCCTCGGCTGTTGAAGAAGTCGCGTACCGCGTCCACCACGGCGTGGCGGATCCGCAGGATGGCCTGCTGCCGTGGCGAGCGGATCCAGAGGTGTCGGCGGTCGAGCAGATAGTCGACGCCATGCTCCTTCGGCGTAATCGGGTAGTCGTGCGATTCGCCGACGACCTCGAGGCCGGCCACGTCGATCTCGTACCCGCCGGGGGCGCGCTCGTCGGCGCGGACGGTGCCCTCCACCACGAGCGATGTCTCCTGGCCGAGGTGATCCGCACGCTCGAAGAGTTCTTCTCCGACTGCGGCCTTCGACATGACGGACTGGATGAATCCGGTGCCGTCGCGCACGGTGAGGAAGTGGATCTTGCCGCTGGAGCGCCGCTTGTGCAGCCAACCCCGCAACGTGACCGGCTGGCCCTCGAAGCGAGCGATGTCATCGATGTACACGGGCATCACCCCATCGTAGCCGATCTTTCGCGCAGCCATCGGGCTCGAGGGTCGGTGTCCGCGCCGTCGACGCTCAACCGGTCAGCCAACTTCCGGCAGCAGCGTGGCGAGCGCGCGGCGGAGGGCGTCGTAGCGAGGAGTGCGGCCGAACGTCTGGCGCAGGTAGTGCAGGGTGCGCGGGATGTACTGGATGTAGACCGGGTTCCGCCTGACCGACGTCTGGTAGCCGAACGTGCCGAGCGCCTTGAGATTGCGTTGAAGCGCCATCGCGTCGAACTGGCGCCGGAACGCTTCGCCGCCCGGCGGGTCAATCGTGCTCGCCAGAAAACGATCGATGAGTGCTTCGATCGTGTCCTCGGACAGATCCGCATAGGAATCGCGCAGGAGCGAGACGAGGTCGTACGCGGCGGGGCCCATCCGGGCGTCCTGGAAATCGATGACGTAGAGTCGCCCGTCGTGCAGCATCAGATTGCGGCTGTGGTAATCGCGGTGGCAGAGCACGCGCGGCTCGCCGGCCAGTTCCACGCAGAGCCGGCGGCACTCGGCGGTCAGGGCCTCCCGCGCCGCCGCATCGAGCGTGGCGCCGCGGTAGCCCTCGAGAAAGTGCTCGATGAAGAAGTCGAGCTCCCACGTCAGCTTGGCGACGTCGAACGCGATCGTGAAGGGCAGCACACCCGGCGCGGCGAGTTCGGCGCCCCGTCGCTGAATGATCGTGATGAGGTCGATCGCCTCCCGGTACAGCGCCATGTGGTCGGTGTCGGATCCGGCGCCGAGGTGGGCCTGCAAGGTGATGTCGCCGAGGTCCTGCAGTGCCAGCACTCCGAGGTCGGCTGCGTGTTCGAGGACGGTCGGGACGGGCACGTCCATCTGATCCAGCAGCGACGCCATCATGATGAACGGCAGCGTGTCGAACTCGAACGACTCGGCGTAGAGGGCCAGCACGAATGAGTCCCCGCCGCGGGGAATGACGCGCACGTAGCGTCGGTTTGACGCGTCGCCCGTGAGCGGCACCAATGGCGCGTCGATCTCGGCGAGCCGAGAACGCTCGAGAAAGTGCCTGACGCGGGCGCGCCAGACCTCGTCGGCCGGTCCGGTCGGCGGCGGTGCCATCATCCTCCCCTCGCATCCTCCGCCGCCGACCCCGAACTGCCGTCCAGCGGTATGGCCAGCAGCGGGGACTGTCCAGACGAGGCGATGAGCGCCTGGGCCTGGAACCGGCTGCCTCGCGGGATCCGCGCGCCATCGGTGACCACGCAGTCGACCAGCGTGCAGTCGGCCTCGATCGTCACGTCATCCCAGACCGCCGTGCGTACCAGGCGGGCCGTCGGGTCGATTCGGGTGCCGAGGCCGGCCGTCGGCGTGAGGTTGCCACCCGGCGCGAGTGCCAGCGACGTCTCGAGGTAGTCCGCTGGCGTGCCGATGTCGAGAAACCGGCACGCGACCTGGTGCGTCCGGAGCGCCCGTCGATCGTCGGCCGCCAGATCCGAGTAGACGCCGCCGATGCTCGACGCGGGTTCGCCCAGGGGCAGCGAGGCGAAGACGTCGGGTTCGACGAGTTGGACGCCCACGAAGTGTTTCGATGGGATCTGATGCCCCGCCGGCAGGAACGACCGCACCCATCCCTCGTCATCGACCTCGACTCCACCGTACCGGGCCGGATCGGGATTGTCGACGACGGCCAGTGTGACGCGCGCTCCGCTCCGGCGATGTTCGGCACTCAGACCCTCGAGCGACAGGTCGGTCAGCGTGTCGCCGTTGACGATGAGCGTCGACGCGGGCTCCAGCAGCGGGAGCATGGCGCGCGGCCCGCCCGCCGATCCCAGGAGCGTCGGTTCCCACGCGTAGCGGACGCGCAGGCCGAGCGCGCTGCCGTCACCGACGACGCGGGTGATCGTCTCGGGACGGTGATGGAGGTTGAGGACCGCCTCTCGCACCCCCTGCCCAGCCAGCCAGCTCAGGACGCGTCGGATCAACGCCTCGCCGGCCACCGGGACCGCCGGCTTGGCGCGGACGTCGGTGAGCGGGCGGAGGCGTCGGCCGAGCCCGGCCGTCAGCACCAGGGCGTGTGCCGGGGTCGTCACGGCCACGGCGCCCGCTCGAAGAGCATGTCGGGGATCGCCGCTTCCGTCGAGGGCGGGGTCTGCAGCACGAGGCTCCGATGGGGTTCGGTGACGGTGATGTCGGGACCGCGGGGATTATAGCGCCTGTCCGCGCTCTCCGCGGCGGGTCATGTCAGCCGCGTGCCCTGCGAGCAGCCGCGCAGTGCGGGCGTGCCGACCCCTTTGCCGAAGAGCAGCACCTTCAGGGTGCTGCCGAGACCGCCGGGCTGGAGCAGCGTCTTGACCGCGAGGCGCGCGGTGAGACCGGCCCGGTCATTCCTGGTGGCTGCGCCGCCGGCGATCTCCGCCGCGCCCAGGCCGAGGAGAAAGTAGGTCTGGTCGAGCGCGCCGAGGCACCGCAGTCCGTGCCGCTCGGCGCAGGCGATGACCGAGGTCAGGTCGACGTGCGACGTCAGATCCCAGTCGCCGGGCGCGTCGAGCCAGTCCGCTGGTTCCGTTGTGTCGGTGTGCTGGCGGTAGGCGGTCAACGTCCCGTGACGACCTGCTGCGCCGTAGAGGCGTGGCGCCCGGTCGCCGTAGTCGATCAAGATGACGAATCCCCGCTCGAGTCGTTGCGCCGCCGAGTGGATCCAGTCGAGTGCAAGCAGATTGACCTCGGCGCGCGATCCGACCGGCATCGGCACGTCGAGGTCGTCCAGATGCTCGGCCAGGCAGGCGGTCCGCACCGGTTCGAGTCTTTCGACGAGGTGACCGCCGTTGGCGTCGACATGAATCTCTCGGAGGCCATCACGGGTCATCGCCACGCGGTGGACGGGGAAGGCGTCGAGGAGTTCGTTGGCGTAGATGACGCCGCGGATCGTCTCGGGCAGGTCGGGTCCACGCGACGCGACCCTCGGACCGTGGGCGGCAAGCACGGTGGCCTGCGCCCGCCGCGCCTCGGCGCTGCGCTCGACCAGATGGAGTCTGAGCGCGCCGTAGAAAGCTGGCGTCTCGAGCGCGGCGTCGAGGACGTCGCGCGCCAGTCGGCCGTTGCCGGCGCCGGCCTCCACAAGATCGAACTGCGCGGCCGAGCCGGCTGGGTCGACGACCGCCCACATTTCCGCCACCTGCACCGCCAGCAGGCGACCGAACCACGGGCCGACATCGACGCTGGTGAAGAAGTCCCCGGCGCGACCCGACTGCTGGGCGGCGCCGGTGTAGTACCCGAGCTCAGGATGGTAGAGCGCCAACTCCATGTACTCCGCGAACGTGAGCGAGCCGCGCGTGCGGGTCCGCTCGACGATCAGTTCGCGGAGCGACATGGGGCTAGCAGCCCGCGGTGAAAGTGCCGCTGCATTCGACCGCCGATGCATCCTGCCCGGCGGTGTTGCTCATCGGTCGAATACTCCCGGTATTCTCTCTCTTCGCGCCTTGCCGGGCGGGCGCCTCAACGGTCTCGGTGCCGCTCGGCGCTCTCATCGCCGGCTGCTGCCCGATCACTCTTTGGTCGCCTGGACGAAGATCTCGGTGCCGCCGCGCCAGACCAGGAAGAACGCCGTGTCGCCCGAGTCGATGACCCGCAACTCCTGCACGGCAGCGGTGGCCCCGCGGATCGGGATGCGGTTGACCTCGACGACGACGTCGCCGCGCTGCATGCCGGCGCGCGCCGCGGCGCCGCGGGCGTCGAGATCGACGATGACCGCGCCCGTCACGTCCGACGGGGTACGCAGCCGCCGCGCCCACTCGCCGTCGAGATCGGCGAGGGTCATCCCGAATCCCGGGCTCTCACCTTCGTTCTGGGTCACGCGGGGCTGGCTTTCGGTTTCCAGATCCAGTTCTTCGATCGTGATGTCGAGCGTCGTTCGCTCGCGATCCCGCATGATCGTGACCGGCACCTCGGTCCCAGGCGTCGTGGCCGTCACCTTGTTCTGCAGGTCGCTCATGTCTTCCACCGGATCGCCGGCGTACTCGACGATGACGTCGCCGGGCTCGAGCCCGCCGCGGGCCGCCGGGCCGTCGGGCACGACGCTGGCGACGACCGCGCCCCGGGTGTCGGAGAGTCCGAACGCCTCCACGGCCTCGCGCAGCACCGGCGTGATGTTCACGCCGATCCGACCGCGGGTGACCTTGCCACTCTGGAGCTGGGACAAGATTTCCCGCACGGTGTTGATCGGGATGGCGAAGCCGATACCGACGTTGCTGGCGCGGTCACTGACGATCGCGGTGTTGATGCCGACGACCTCGCCACGGATGTTCAACAGTGGCCCGCCCGAGTTGCCCGGATTGATGGCCGCGTCGGTCTGGAGCACGTCCTGCGAGCGGCCGGTGGCGACGGGGAACGGGCGGCCGATGGCACTGATGACGCCAACCGTGACGGTGTGCGCCATGTTGAACGGGTTGCCGATCGCCATGACCCAGTCGCCCGGCTGCATCTGGTTGGAGTCACCGAACGTGGCGACCGGAAGCAGTCGGTCGGGCTGCTCGACCAGTTCGATCAGCGCACTGTCGGTCAACGGGTCGCGCCCAACGAGCCGCGCCTCGTAGGTCTCACCCGCGTCGTCTCCGAAAAACCCTACTTCGATCTTCGTTGCGCCCTCGACGACGTGGTTGTTCGTCAGGATGAAGCCGTCCTCGTCGATGACGAATCCGGTGCCGGCGCCCTGCGTGAACTCCTCGCGCGGCTGCTCCTGCTGAGGTTCCCCGAAGAACCGCCGCAGCAAGTCGTCGCCGCCGAAGAACTCGGTCAGGTCCTGGGTGCGGCGCCGTGACTCGGTCCGGATGTTGACCACCATCGGCGTCTGCGCCGTGGCGATCCGGCGGAAGGTCTGCGCATCGATCGTTCCGGTCAGGGGGTCGCTGTTCATCGGCGGCACCCCGAACGACTGCGCCTCCGAGCTCGACGACAGGTCGAGCCGCGACGTAAGCACCATGCCGACGGCCATCGAGACGACAGCGATCAACACCATGGAGAAGACGGTGGTTCTGCGCGTGGACATCAATTCCTCCCTACACCGAGTCGCGACCTTCTCGTGGCCGCGCACCCACTCGTGACCTGACAGTGTTCGTGTTCTAGGCGAGCGTCAAGATTTCCGCTTGTCGCGGCCCCGTCACCTGGGCCTCACACTCGCCGATGTGCATGTTGATTTCGGTGCGCACCCCGAACGCGTCGCTGTAGACGCCAGGCTCGATCGTGAATCCCGTGCCCGGAAGCAAGCGCCGATCGTCGTGCGTCTCAAAGTCGTCCAGGTGCACCCCGTTGCCGTGCACCTCCTCGCCCAGGCTGTGGCCGGTGCGGTGGAGGGCCCAGTCTCCGTAGCCGGCGTCCGCGATCACGTCCCGCGCCGCGCGATCGACCTCCCAGCCTTGGAGCGGCCGGCCGTCACGCGCAGCGTCCTCGACGATTCGGACCGCTTCGTCTCGCGCCGCCACGATCACGCTGAACGCCTCACGCATCGGCTGCGGCACGGCCGGGCCGGTATAGCCCATCCAGGTGATGTCGGCGAAGACCGCGCCCGGTTCGTCCAGCTTGCCCCACAGGTCCAGCAACAGGATCGCCTCCGCGTCGATGGTCCCGCTGCCGCGCGGCTCGGGCAGGTAGTGCGGATCGCCCGAGTGATTCCGCGTGGCGACCACCGGCGCCGAATCGCTCACCAGCCCTTCCTCGGTGAACCAGCCGACCATCTGCTGCTGTAGATCGTATTCGGTCGATCCGGCCCCGCTCCCCACTGCCCGGCCCGCGGCGTCGAAGGCGCGGTCCTTGATCCGGTGCAGCCGCTCGGAGGCCGCCCGGTGCGACGCCAGGGCGCCCTCGTCCCACCACGCCACGAAGCGCTGGACCAGGTCGCCCGACGAGACCGGCTCGACTCCGAATCCGCGCAGCAGGTCGATGGTGCCCGCGTCGACGCGGGAGATGTACGGTATCGCACAGTCGGGCGAGTATTCCATCGCGAGGCGCCGACGGTCGGCGACCAGCGCTCGTACCTCGGCGGCCAACTGCTCGCGCCCGGCGTACACCGCCTTGGGCCCCGGCAGCGCGTCGAGATTGTGCGGCTCGATCGCGTGGACCAGGCCACGCGGCTCGCCCTCGGCGGGAATCAGATAGTACCAGCGGCGCGTGGCCATCTTGTCGCCGCCCGACAGACCGGCGAGACGGCCGGCGATCGGGTTCGACCCGTGAAAGTCGTAGAGCAACCATCCGTCCAGCCCATCGGCGCGGAGCGCCGACTGAATCGCGTGAACGTCCAGCAACATCCGTTCGAGTATAGCAGTCTGATTCCGTACGGTCGGTCACTCGCGTCCTCTCAAGGTAGGACGCCTCAGGCCTCGAGTTGGTTGGACCTCGCGCCGGCCCTTTCGCCGTCGGGCGGCGTCTAAATCGAGTAAGGCCGCGGAAGTTCCTATAATGGGTGAGGGTGGCATCTGGAGGTCAGGTGCCCGATTCGGGCTGGAGTTGACGATGGGCGAATGGCGGAGATTCTTGGGTGTCGGGGCGAGTGGGGCGATCGCGCTGGGGCTGACCCTCGGGGTGACGGCCCAGCAGGTGTCCGACGCTGCGCAGCAGCCGCCGGTGACGTTCAGGCTGGAGGTCAACTACGTCGAAGTCGACGCCGTCGTGACCGACGAGAACGGGAACTTCGTCGACGATCTCACGCTCGAGGACTTCGAGATCCTCGAGGATGGGGAAGCGCAGGACGTCAGCGCGTTCTCCCTCGTCAACATTCCGGTCGCGCGGGCCGAGCGAGCACTGTTCTCGGCAGACCCGCTCGAGCCCGACGTCAGCACCAACGAACGCCCGTTCGACGGGCGGGTCTTCGTCCTGCTGCTCGACGACCTGCACACGACGGCGGAGCGCACGAATCAGACCAAGGTGGCGGCCCGGGAGTTCATCGAGCGACATCTCGGCGCCAACGACTTGGCGTCGGTCTTCTTCACGAGTGGGCGATCCGACGGGTCGCAGGGCTTCACCGGGAACCGGCGGCTGCTCCTGGCGGCCGTGGACAAGTTTCTCGGTCAGGGCGTGCGTTCCAGCGTGCTGACCCGGAACGATACCTTCTTCCGGCGCTTGGGTGACCGCGACGGGACCGAACGCGTCATCGACGAGCTCGACAACGAGCGTGGCCTGAAGGCCCGCGGCGCGCTGGGAACGCTGCGCGAGTTGTCCGAGTGGCTCTCCGGCGTGCGCGGACGGCGGAAGGCCGTCGTCTTCTTGAGTCAGGGGATCGACTACGACATCTACGACGTGATCAACTCGCCCTATGCGTCGACGATCGCGTCGGAGGTGAAGCGCACCATCGCGGCCGCGACTCAGGCGAACGTGGCTCTCTACACGCTCGACCCGCGCGGGATCGCGACGATCGGGTCCGATGTCGCCGAGGCCGTGTTCATCAACGACGACGCGTCGACCGGAACGCAAACCGGGATCCGCGCCGATGGATTGCGCTACAACCTGCGCCTGGCGCAGGACAGCTTGCAGATCATGGCCGACGAGACCGGCGGCATGGCCTTCATCAATTCGAACGATCTCTCGAGCGCCTACACGCGGATCGTCGAGGACAACAGCGCCTACTATGTGCTCGGCTACTACCCGACGAACGATCGCCGCGACGGCCGGTTCCGCGACATCGAGGTGCGGGTCACACGGCCGGGGCTGGTCGTCCGGTCGCGGAACGGCTACCTGGCGCCCCGGGGGCGCGACGACGAGCCGGAACTGATGGAGGCCGAGGGCGCCTCCGAGGCGTTGCGTGAGGTCATGACGAATCCGTTGCCGGTGAGCGGGCTGTCCTTGCGGGTTGCCGCGGCGCCGTTTCTCGGAGAACGTCCGAAGTCCTCGGTGGCGGTCATGGTCGAACTGGATGGCGGGAACCTGACGTTCGCCGAACGGGACGGCCTGTTTGTCGACACGATCGAACTCTCGCTCACGATCGTCGATGATGAGGGGAAGATCGCCGGCGGAGAGAGCCAGTCGCTCGGGCTCGAGCTGCAACCTGAGACCCACGAGTCGGTGTCGCGCCACGGACTCAAGGTCGTTTCCCGCTTCGATCTCGAACCGGGCCGCTACCAGGTACGCGTCGCCTCGCACGAGACGGGCGGCGGACGGAGCGGCAGCATCCTGTACGACCTCGAGGTGCCGGACTTCTCCGACGGGCCGCTCCAGATGAGCGGGATCGCGCTGGCGTCGGCCGATGCCAGCCGGACGCCGACCGCCAAGGCCGACGAGCAGTTCCGTGAGGTGCTTCCGACGCAGCCGACCACCTTGCGAGACTTCGTGCTGGGTGACGAGTTGTTCGTCTTCTCGGAGATCTACGACAACGAGACCGACACCTCACATACCGTCGACATACGCACGACGGTCCGGGCCGACGACGGCCGTGTCGTGTTCGACCTCTCGGATGAGCGTTCGAGCGACGAGCTGGAGGGAAAGCGCGGAGGCTACGGCCACGTGCTGCGTATTCCGCTCGAGGGTGTCGAGCCCGGACTCTACGTCTTGCGCACCGAGGCGCGCTCACGGCTCGACCGCGACGCCTCCGCCGCGCGCGAGGTGCCGTTCCGCCTCCACGCCGGTCAGTAGCCGGCGCCGTACATGCGACGGGGTCGGCGGATATCCGCCGACCCCGTGCCAAATCTCTCCCGTGACTGCGAGTCGCGCTCTAGGTCGGCTCGCCGTCTGTCGCGTCGGCTTCCTCGGCTTCCTCTACAGGCTCCGGATCCGGCAGCTCGGGCACCAGCGTCGCCTTGATTTCGCCGTTGGCGTGGCTGAAGTTGTAGTTGTTCCGGTTCATTCTCGGGTTCCGCGGGACGCGCAACTCGATGACCGCGACCTCGCCCGGCATCAGCGGCTGACGCAGCCGCTCGGAATCCCCGGGCAGCGGGTTGCCGTCGGCGTCCCACCAGTACTCGTCGATCTTGAGGCCGGCGATGGCGCCCGTGGCGCGGTTCTGCACGGTGATCTGGGTAACGACCTCGCCGCTCACCACTTCAGTGTCGGGCTTGAGATACGCCAGCTCGGCGATGCCGCGGATCGGTGCGATGAACCGCGGACGCTCTTCGCCTTCTGCGGCTTCACCCAAGCTGGGCGGTGGCAGCGTGGGGGCTGCCGCTGGCGCTGCGGCTTCCTCGGCGGGCGCGCCGCCGCCGCATCCAATCGCCGTCAGGCCGACGCCGACCAGGCTGACCACGAGAACAAGGTTGAGGCGTTTCATCAATCCCTCCCGGGTTGTCTGCCTTTCGGCAAGAAGACGGATTATAGGTCTGGCGAGCGAAAACCTCAACCGGGGGCTCGACCGCCCTGTTTCCGCCTACATTTCGCCGTTCCAGTCCTCCGGTTCGAGGTTGGAGGCTCTGAACACCTCCAGGTGCCACCGACCGCCGCCCCAGGGTTCGACGACCTCCGTGGCCACGACGTCCACCAGCAGCTCGGCGAACGACCGGGCTTCCTGATCGCCCTCGAGGTGGTAGGCGGGATCGTCCCAGGCGAAAGTCGGGTAGAGGACCAACGTCAAGAAGAGATCGTAGCCGTCATCGAGGACCACGAGCTGTCCGCACGGACGCTTGGTCGTCGAGTGATAGACGAGGTACTTCTCGGCACTCTGGGCGCGGATATAGCGCTTGAGCACGAACTCACGCGCCACGATCTCTTCGACCGCGATCTTCTTGTCCCAGCAGTCACGGCAGTAGCGTGCCTCGCCGCGTGGCTCCGACACCTCCTTGGCGCCACACAGTGCGCACCCCGCCTGCACGACCGTCTTGCGCGGCATGTGCAGATTCTAGACCGCGAGTTGCGCCGCGGCAAGTACGCCTGCCGCGGAGGGATGCGGCAGTGGGGCGGCGCGTGCCGTGCCGATTAGCGCTGGGCAGCCCGCCGCGCCGAGCCCGAGGGCTGTGTGCGCGGGTCGAGCGCCGACATGTACATCCGCTGCGCGTACTGCTTGAGCATCCTTCGGGTGTTGAACTGGGGGGCGACCGACCGGATCGCTTCCTTGACCACCCGCAGCCAGCGGCGTGGGATGTCGCCGGCGTCGCGGTCGTAGAACGTTGGGACCACTTCGTTCTCCAGGAGCCGGTAGAGTGCCTCGGCGTCGGCCGCATCGGCCGCCTCCGGGTCGTCCGCTCCGACGCCACCGTCGATCAACCAGCCGTTCGTGCCCGTGTAGCCTTCGGCCCACCAGCCGTCGCCGATGCTGAGGTGCGGGACGCCGTTCAAGGACGCCTTCATGCCGCTGGTGCCGCTGGCTTCCAAGGGTTTGCGCGGCGTATTCAGCCAGACGTCGCATCCCTGGACGACGAAGTGTGCGACGTGCAGGTCGTAGTCGTCGACAAAGGCGATGCGCCCCCCGAAGCTCGGGTCCAGCGCCCGCTTGAAGACGCGCTGCAGGTGGTGCTTACCGATGTCGTCAGCCGGATGTGCCTTGCCGGCGAACACGATCTGGACCGGCGCCTTCGGTGCGTTCAGAATCCGCGCCAGGCGTTCGGGATCGTGAAAGATCAGTTCGGGGCGCTTGTACGCGGTGAACCGCCGTGCGAACCCGATCGTCAGGGCGGCGGGATCGAGCAGGGTGCCCGCGGCGACGACACGGGCCGCGCTCACCTGCTCTTGGGTCCAGCGCTGTCGAGCGCGTTCGCGAATGAAGGCGAACAGGTAGTTCCGCAGCGCCCGGCGGGCGGTCCAGAGATCCTCGTCGGGGAGGTCCAGAATCGCCTCCCACACCGCGGGGTCGTCGTGATTCGCTCGCCAGGCTTCGCCGATGTGGCGATCGAACAATCGCGACATCTCTGTCGAGAGCCAGGTCGTCAGGTGGATCCCGTTCGTCACTGCTTTCACCGGCCGCTGGCTCGACGGCAGGTCCGGCCAGAGCGGCCCCCACATGTCGCGGGTGACCTGCCCGTGCAATTCACTGACGGCATTGACCGAGTTCGACGCCCGCATGGCCAGCGCGGTCATGTTGAACTTCGGGCCGCCGCCGTTGTCGTAGTGCCCAAGCGCGAGGAAGTCCTTGCGGTGATCGCCCAGCGATCCCCAGCAGCCGGCCAGGTGGGTCTCGACCAGATTGAACGGAAACGCGTCGTGTCCGGCGGGCACCGGGGTGTGCGTCGTGAAGACCGTCGTGCGTCGGATCTCGGCAAGCGCTGCGTCGAATCCGACGTCGCGCTCCAGCGCCTCCCGCAGGCGCTGCAGCACGACGAACGCTGCGTGCCCTTCGTTCAGGTGCCAGATCGCCGGATCCGATCCGATCGCGCGGAGCGCCCGGACACCACCCACGCCGAGCACGATTTCCTGCTGGATCCGCGTCTCTCGGTCACCACCGTACAGCCTGGCCGACAGTTCTCGATCCCACGGCGCGTTCTCTTCGAGGTCGGTGTCCAGGAGGTAGAGCTTGGCGCGGCCGAGGCGGACACGCCAGACGGCCACGAGCACCGTGCGGTCGCCGAGCGGGACGGCGATGACGATCCGTTCGCCGCTCTGCGTCACCGCGGGTTCGACCGGCGCGTCGGCCCAGGACAACTGCTCGTAGATCTCTTCCTGCCAGCCGTCCGACGATACCGATTGGTGGAAGTAGCCCTGCGGGTACATGAACCCGACGGCGACGAGCGGCAGCCCGAGGTCGCTGGCCTCCTTGAGGTGATCGCCGGCCAGCACCCCGAGACCGCCGGCGTAGATGGGCAGCGACTGGTGGAGCGCGAACTCCGCCGAGAAGTAGGTGATGCAGCGGCCAGGCATCGCGACGCCGTGCCGCGCCCACCAGGTCTCGCCGGCGGTGCGCGATTCGTCGAGCCGGCCAATCGCCGCGTCGTACAGTTCCACGAACGATCGGTCGCTGGCGGCGACTCGCAGCCGTTCGGGGGGCAGGGTACGGAGCATGCGGACGGGGTTGTGGGCCGTGGCGCGCCACAGGGGGTAGTCGAGACGCCGGAAGACGTCGCGGGCTCGCTCGTTCCAGGCCCACCAGAGGTCGACCGCCAGTTCATTCAGACGATCGATCCGTTGGGGGAGCTCCGGGGGCTGCACGCGCTGTTTCACCATGTCAGCGTCATGCGCCGTTCGTCGTCAGCGCGGCGAACCTCGCGAGATCGATGTTGCCTCCCGAGACCACGGCGACGATCTTGCCCTGCCCGGCTCGTCCTGTCAGGGCCGCGGCCACCGCACAGGCCGCCGCGCCTTCCGACACGACCCGTGCGCGCTCGGCCACGATGCGCATCGCCTGCGCCACCTCGTCGAGCGACACGACGATCGAGTCGGTGACCAGCGTCGACAGCAGCGGCCACATGGAGGGCAGCACGGCCTTGCCGCCGGCGCCGTCGACGAAGGACGCCTCCCATTCGGGGAATCGGCTCGCCGCGCCGGCTCGAAGCGACGCGGCCAACGGCGCGGCCGTCGCGGGTTCAGCCGCGACAATCTTCACGTCGGGCTTGAGCGCGCGCAGCGCACTGCCGACGCCCGCGATGAGACCGCCCCCGCCGATCGGCGCGATGACCGTGTCGACATCGGGGAGATCTTCCAGAATCTCCAGCCCGGCCGTGGCGTTGCCGGCGATGAAGCGGTCGTCGTCGAATGGGTGGATGAACACGCCGCCCATCCGGTCCGACCCGTGCTCTTCGACGGCCCTCCAGCATTCGTCGTAGCTCGCCTTGACCAGCCGGGCGCCGAGCCGCCCGATGGCCGCCAGTTTCGTCAACGGTGCGGTCTCCATGACCATCACCGAGCAGGCGGCGCCGCGCGTGCGTGCGGCGAGCGCCACACCCTGGGCGGCGTTTCCCGCGCTCACCGTCCAGACACCGCGTGCGAGTTCGTCAGACGTCAACTGGTGGATGGCGTTGACGGCGCCCCGAATCTTGAACGATCCGATCGACTGGAGGGTTTCGAGCTTGAGGTACAGCTCGGCGCCGCCCGCACGGGCCAACGGCATGTCGTCGGGCACCGCCAGACGGACCAGCGGGGTGCGGACCACGATCGGATAGACGGACGCGGCGGCGTCGCGGATGAGATCGAGAGAGATTTGACGGGGCATCAACCTGACCGTGGAGTAGGCGTCCGGCGCCATCCTAGCCGGGCGGTTTCGCGCCGTCAATTTTCCGGTCGAGAGGCGCCATGCGCGGAGGTCGCGCCCCGCTAGCGTCCCCGCCCGTACTTTTGCAGGACCGCTCGCACCTCGGCGATCGGGATCGCCTCGGCGGTTCGGCCGTTGCCCGTGACCGTGGTCGCCTGGAGCATCGAGTTGTAGATCGCTTCCTCGGTGGCTTCCAGTGTCGCCTGGAAGAGCGGCGAGACCGCGTCGGGCTGGAGGACGGAGCGTTCGCGCGGCGTCCGCTCGCCGAATCGCGAGCGCATCGCCGGAGCGGTCGTGAACGCGATGGCGAAGTCGCCGCTGCCGTTGCCGTACGACGAGCCGGTTCGGCCCAATCCGAAGACGGCGCGCGCGGCGATGCGTTTGAGGTCGCGGGCATCCACCGGAGCATCGGTGGCGACGACGATCATGCACGACCCATCGCCCTCGTTCGACGGATCGACCGCGGCTACCGACCCCGCCCCGCTCGCCTGCGGAGGTGGCGCGTAGGCGTAGCGATCCAATTCTTCGCCGACCGGCGCGCCATCGATCGTCAGGACCCCGCCGTAGTTGCTCTGCACGAGAACGCCGATCGTGTACCCGCCGAAACGATCCGGGAGCCGGCGCGAGGAGGTGCCGATGCCGCCCTTCCAGCCGAATGCGCGCGTGCCGGTGCCGGCGCCGACCGAACCCTCCGCGACCGGTCCCGCGGCGGCCGCATCGATGGCGGCCCAGACGTGGCGTTCAGTGACGTGCTGGCCGCGGATGTCGTTCAGGCCGCCGTCGTTCGTCTCGCCCACCAGAGCGTTGACCGAGCCGACCGTCTCGTTGCCCTCGCGTCGAAGGGTGTGCGCGACCGTGGCCGCCACGGCGGTGCCGACGCTCAGCGTGTTGGTCAGGACGATCGGCGTCTCGATTGTCCCGAGCTCCTCGACCTGTGTCGATCCGGCGAGCTTCCCGAACGCGTTGCCGACGAAGACGGCCCCGGCCACCTTCTCCTGAAACAGGTTGCCGCCGTGCGGTACGATGGCGGTGACCCCTGTGCGGACGTCGTCGCCCTCGACGAGGGTGGTGTGTCCGACCTGGACGCCCGTGACGTCGGTGATGGCGTTCAGGGCGCCTGGTGGAAAGACGCCGGGCTCGATGCCCAGGTCTCTCGCCCGGACGCGGCCCGTGGAGTCCTGAGCGGAAACCGCCGTGGCCAGGAGTCCGGCGCCGATCGCTCCGGCGATGAGGAATCGCGTCGATTGTCTACGCATCGCAAACCTCCAAGGTGAATGCGGGCATCTTGTCACAGGCCGATCGGCGGTTCCACTCCGGGCAGTCAGCATCCTTGCGATCGATTGGGGCACGTGCCACGATGGCCGCGTTTCGCCGCTCGATCCAGCGATGCGGTGTCCAGTTGTTCCCCGGGGATCAGGAGGTCGACATGCTGCAGCGCAAGCCTCTTCCGTCGTCGTCACGCGCGCGGGTCAGCCGACGCGAATTCTTTGGTGCGGCACTGCTCGGCGGTGTCGCGGGAGGCTGCGCGAGCCGGGGCAGCGCCGCGCCGGCGCGGATGGTCGATGCCGAGGCCGCTGCCGCGGCGAGCCAGGCGCTCAACGACAACATCTACACCCGAATGCTTGGCCTCAAACCGCATCTGGCGGCATTCGACCACATTACCGCGCTGGGCGGCTCGCGGATGCCCGATGAGGTGATGCAGGCGATGATCGAGGCGAACGAGCACTTCGTGGACATGGCCGAACTGACCCGCGCCGCCGGGGAGCGGTTGGCGCGGATCGTCGGGTCGGAGGCGGCGCTGGTGACGTGCGGATCGTTCTCCGCGTTGTTGCTGGGCGCGGCGGCCTGCCTCACGGGTACCGATCCGGACAAGATCGAGGCCTTGCCGCACCCGACCTGGGCGAAGCGGGACTGCCTGATCCAGACACCGCATCGGTTCGCCTACGATCGGGCGTACCGCGCAGCCGGGATGCCGATCGTCGAGGCCGAGACGCGCGAGCAGTTTGCGGCCGCCGTCGGTCCGAACACCGCGATGATGGCCGTCGTGGCCAGGCTCGACTACGAACGGGCCGACCAGCCCGAGGTGATGAAGTCGGGCGAGTTCCTCGAGCTCGGCCGGCGCGCCGGCGTACCCGTCTTGATCGACGCGGCAGCTGAAATCCCGCCGGCCTCGACGCTGACCCGCTGGAGTGACGAGGGGGCGGATCTGGTGGTCATCAGCGGCGGCAAGGGGATCCGCGGGCCGCAGTCGACCGGCATCCTGGCCGGTCGCGCCGATCTCATCGAGGCCGCGACGCTCAACGCCTCGCCGAACGCCAACGTCGGTCGCGGGATGAAGGTCGGCAAGGAGGAGATCATAGGCTTTCTGGTCGCGCTCGATCGCTACACCGCGCTCGACCACGATCGGGTGCGCGACGAGTGGAGCCGGAAGGCGCAGTACATCGCCGACGAGTTGCGCGGCATCCGGGGTCTGGTGGTCGAGCCGGTCATGCACCCGAAGGGCCATCCGCAGGTCGAGCTCCAGTGGGACGAGTCGGACATCCGCCTCACGCCAGCCGACGTGCGTGAGGCGCTGAAGAACGGCGACCCGAGGGTCGCGCTCACCGGTCGGCGCATCAGCACGCGGTGCCTGCGCGACGGCGAGGAGATCCTGGTGGCGCGGCGTGTGCGCCAGTTCTTCCTGGACGACGCGCGGCGGCTGTCGTAGGCACGAAAGGACGGGTATCGATGGCGCAGGCGGTGCTGGTGCGGCGGACCGGTGGACCTGAGGTGCTGACCTACGAAGAGCACGATCCAGGCCCGCCGGCCGCGGGTGCGGTCCGGGTCAGGGTGACTGCGGCCGGCGTGAACTTCATCGACGTCTACTTCCGCACCGGCTTGTATCCGGCCGAGTTGCCGATTGTGCTCGGGCGCGAAGGCGCGGGCGTGGTCGAGGCGATCGGGGCTGGTGTCGATGGTCTCGCGCCGGGGGCCCGGGTCTGCTGGGCGATGGTGCCCGGCTCGTACGCCCAGGCCGCGAACATTCCCGCTGACAAGCTCGTCGCCGTGCCCGACGGGGTGAGCGACGAAGCGGCGGCTGGTGCGATGTTGCAAGGGATGACGGCGCACTACCTCGTGCACAGCACGCGCCCGGCGTCGTCAGGCGATATGGCCCTCGTGCACGCCGCGGCGGGCGGTGTCGGTCTCCTGTTGATTCAGATGCTCTCGCGGCTCGGGGTCCGCGTCGCCGGCACCTGCTCGACCGACGAGAAGGCCGAACTCGTGCAGGCAGCGGGCGCCGATCGCGTCATCAACTACACGACGGAGGATTTCGCGGAGCGCGTCGCCGAATGGACCGACGGGCGCGGCGTCGACGTCGTCTACGATTCGGTGGGCGCGTCGACGTTCGAGGGCAGCGTGCAGTCGCTGAGGCCGCGCGGCATGATGGTGCTGTTCGGGCAATCCAGTGGACCCGTGCCGCCGTTCGATCTCAATCGGCTCAATCCACTGGGCTCGGTCTACGTGACCCGCCCCTCACTGATCCACTACATCCAGGACCGGGCCGAACTCGAACTGCGGGCCCGCGCCGTCCTCGACGCGGTCGCCGATGGGTCCTTGAAGATTCGGATCGGCCGTCAGTTCCCACTGGCTGACGCGGCCGATGCGCACCGCGCGCTCGAGGGGCGACAGACAGCGGGCAAGATCGTCCTGACCTGCTGAGGTCGCCGGCGTCGAACCCGTTCCGGACTTTGCTTATTGGAAGGGGCCCTGGATCAGGATCTTCTGGAGATCCTCATACACGGCCGGGAGTGCTTCCTCGCCGGCCGGCAGCCCGTTCAGATTGAGCATGTGAGCGATGATCGCGGCGTACTCGGCGTTCGCCAGGCTGCCGGGATTGTCCTCGGGCATCGTGACCGAGATGAGATCGAACAGTTCGGCGACCGGCACGTTGGTCCAGCTGGACATGTAGTTCTCGCCGACGAACTCCTCGTCCATGTGGCACTCGCCGCAGATGCCCTCCCAGAGCTTCCAGCCCTGTTCGGCCTGAGCCTCGGTGAAGACGCCATCGTGAATCGTCTTCGAATCGCCCTCCTGTCCAATCGCGTGGAGCGCGGAGGCGGCAAGTAGCAGGGTGAGCACCGACAGTGTTCTCAAGAAAGTCATCGACTCGATTCTCCCGATCGTGGGTTGGCGGGCCGACCGCACGATGGGGCGCGGCTCTCGCTCTTCGTCTCCGTCTTCAACGGTAGCTGAATCACGAACGCGATTCAACCGGGCGTTTACCCCAGGCCATACCCGCCGTCCACGACCAGGCTCTGTCCGGTGATGTAGCTATTGCCCCGGCTCGCGAGAAACAGCACGGCCGTGGCGATCTCGTCGGTGCGCGCCAGTCGGCCGAGTGGGATTCGGTTCACGACCGACGCGAGTTCTTCCGCGGAGTAGTTACCGCGCACCAACGCCGTATCGGTGAAGCCGGGGGACACCGTGTTCACCAGGATCCCGTGGGCCGCCAGGTCCTTGGCCGACGCCGCCGTCAGGCCGCGGAGGCCCCATTTCGTCGAGGCGTACGTCGCCCGCTTCTCCCAGACCCGGTGTCCCCAGATCGACGAGACATTGACGATGCGGCCGTAGCCATGGCGCTTCATCGTCCGTGCGACGACGCCGGTGATCAGCGCCGGCGCGCGCAGGTTGACGTTCGCGACGGCGTCCCAATCCGCCGGGTCGATCTCGTCGACGGCGTCGACGCGATTGATGCCCGCATTGTTGATGCAGACGTCGATCCGATCGATCGCGGCCAGCTGGTCCAGGAACGCCTCCAGGCCTTTGGCCGAGGCGAAGTCGGCGCACAGGTAGCGCCGGCCGGGCGGCGCGGCCGCGTTGCGCCGTGCGATGTCGTCGGGGTCGGTGCCCGTCAGCAGCAGTGTCGCGCCCCGCGCGGCCAGCGCGGCGGCGATCGCCTCGCCGATGCCCCGCGTGGCGCCCGTGACGAGTGCCGTCTGGGTGGAGAAGTCGAGGTCCGAGCCTGGCTCGGTCGTCATGGCCTCGACTATACTGCGGCCCCCTTCATGGCGAGCCCGCGCGGCGCTAGATCCCTGGTGTCGGCTGCCTTCGCCGCCGTATGGCTAGCGCCGGTCGCGGCGGTAGCCGAAGTAGGTCATGGTCGTCATGCCGAGCAGGTAGTGCTCGACGTAGTCGTAGTCGCCGTCAGTGCGATTGAGGCCATCGAAGATCGAGCGCGCGTCGGGGTCCAGCACCCGCACGTAGCCGGAGCCGTCCGTGGCCACGTAGGTCACGAACGAGCCATGCTCGAACCGCGTGACCTCGACGTTCTCGTGGGTGGCCCAGTAGTACCGATCGCCGATTCGCTGCACGAGGCAGGCTTCGGCGGCGGCTTCGTCGGATGGAATCTCCTCGATGGAGCGCACGACGCCGTTCTCGCTGACGCGTAACGCGGGAAGACCGTTCAGGAGGACCTCGGTCTGGGCGCCGACGGCCGAAGGCAGCAGAGCCAACGCGAGGGCCAGGGTCGGGACGGCGATTCGCTCGCAGCGCACGGCCCTCAGGATAGCGCGAACACGTGGCCGCGGGGCAACCTCCGCCGCAGGGGTCGATCGGCGCTAGCGGGTTACGAGGTTCAGCTTCACGAACGGACAGGAATCGACGAGGGTGTCGACCGGCGTGTCGAACAGCGTATACGCGGGCTCGGGCCGTCCGAGCAGGAAGCCCTGGCCCAGCGGGATGCCCATGTCGAGGCACGCCTCACGCTCCTCCTCCAGTTCGATCCCTTCCGCGAGCACGGTCGCGCCGAGGTCCACACAGGCCGAGGCGAGCGCCCGGACGAGGTCCTGCGCGACCCGATTGTGCGGCAGGCCGGTGATCAGCTGTCGGTCGAGCTTGAGAAAGTCGGGCGGTGCCGTCATCAGATCGGGCAGTCGTGACTGTCCGACACCGAAATCGTCGTAGGCGACGGCGATCCCGGCGCCCCGCAGCTTGGCGGACAACTCACGGATCTGGTCGGTCTTGCTGACCCACTTCTCGGGCAGCTCGACGGCCAGCCGGTACCACCGGGTCAGCTCTGAACGACCGAGATCCTCGAGCGTCGTCATGAACGCCGGATCCCGGATCTCGGAAGGGTGAATGTTGAGGAACAGCGTCACGCCCTCCGGGCAGCTCCAGCAGTGGTGGCACTCGGCACAGGCGCGCGCCGACTCCCGGAACCGGCCACTCAACGCCAGGTCGTTGTGGGTCTGCTCGGCCACCTCGAACAGCTTGCTCAGTTCGACCGAGCCCCTGAGCGTGGTCGCCCGTCCCAGCGCCTCGTAGCCGGCCACGGTGCCCGACTACAGGTCGACGACGGGCTGGAAGTGCGGGAATGTGCGTTGATCCTTGATGACGTGCAGCAGGTCGACCAGCCCTTGGACGTCCGAGATCGACTCGGTATGAACCGTCGGGTCCATGCGCTCGCCCGAACCCGCCGCACCCGGCACGACCTCGTAGCCGCGGGTGGCGAAATGGATGACGTCGCCGATCCGGACTGGCGATCGATCAGCGATCCGCTGACCGTTGACGAAGGTGCCGTTGCGGCTCTGGTGGTCGACGACGATCCAGCCGTCGCTCTCATAGCGGAATTCGGCGTGCCGGCCCGAGACATCGCCCTGAGCGAGTTCGAGGTCGCTCTCCGGCCGTCGGCCGACGCCAAACGGCGTTACGGTCCACGCCGACGACAAAAGCGTCATCGGGCCCGCCACGAGCGTTGAGAAACAGGGGTTCCATGGGCCAGTGCGCCACTTCCGGCTTCTAGCGGCTAGTCACTACGCTGCCCGTGCCCCCTCAAACCGGTCCAAAACTAGGGAGAGGATTTTGGGTCGAAAGGGAGCTGGAAGTGCCGAGACAACGCTACACGCCGGA